>DKIT01000152.1 GCA_002454415.1 Sphingobacterium sp. UBA6711 | reverse complement strand
CTGAGTGCGGACGCCATCCTGCATCAGACACCGGCTTAGAACAGGCTGTTGCCGCGCCAAGAACATCGGCGAGTTCTTCAATGATTCCCCAGTTCTCGGGACCTTTAAGGCCACGGCCGGCCGAAACGACAATCTCAGCCTCGGGCAGAGATACCTTATCTGTTGCACGGACGATCTCGTTGACCAACGTTGTAAAATCATGCTGATCGATATTCGGAGCAAAAGCCTCGACAGTCGCTATGCCGCCGACTTCTTTCGTTTCATAAGCATTGGGACTTAAAGCGATGACTTTTATCGCTGAAGTAAGCTCGAGTGTTGCGAAAGCCTTGTTGGAAAAAGCTGTTTTTTTAACGGTTAGTTTGTCGCCATCGATTGTTGGTAATTCGAGCGCACCATCGGCAAGCCCCGCCTGCAGTTTAGCTGCAATGCGCGGCGCAAGACCTTTACCAGAGAACGAGTTAGAAAGGATAAGTAATTTTGAACCTGTGCTTTTAACGGCTTCAGCAATGATGCTCGCATAAGCTTGATTGACAAAAGAAGCCAGTTGCTCGTTATTGACATTTAATACTTTGGTCGCACCAAATTTGCCCAGAGCTTCGAGCTCGCCTTGGGCAACGTTCCCGATCGAAATTGCGACGAGATCAGACTGCACGTTATCAGCGATGGATTTAGCGTAAGAAACAACTTCAAAAGCAGATTTTTTAAAGTTCCCATCGGTATTTTCTACATATACAAGTATCGACATAGTGTTTTTAGCGTTTAAAGATTAAATAACTTTAGCTTCATCATGAAGAAGAGAAACTAATTTTTCTACTTCGGTAGCATCAACCAGTTTTACTGTACCTCGTGGTGCTGGCGTCTCATATTTGACAATATGCGAAAGTGTATCTACGGAAGATGGTTCCAATACCTCTAAAGGTTTTGTTCGCGCACTCATGATGCCACGCATATTCGGTATTTTAGGTTCAGCAATACCTTCGGCTGTACCCACAACGATCGGTAATTTCGCCGTCAATACTTCTTTTCCGCCTTCGATTTCTCGCTCGATACTAACAGAGTCACCTGCAATATCCATTTTTTTTGCGATAGAGATTGACGGAATATGTAATAATTCGCCTAAGATGGCAGCTATTTGCGTACCATTATAATCTATTGATTCCCGCCCTGTTAAAATTAAATCGAAAGCATTGTCTTTCGCATAGTTTGCTATTTGATTAGCAACAAACCATGCATCTCGCGGTGCTGCATCGATCCGTACAGCATTGTCTGCGCCAATTGCTAATGCTTTTCGAATGGTAGCATCTGTTGATCCATCGCCTACATTGATGACCGTTACTGTTCCTTTTCCACCCTCCGCTAGCTCAACTGCTTTAGACAAGGCGATTTCATCATAAGGATTTATAATGAACTGTACACCAGTTGTGTTAAACGTGGTGTTGTCATTTGTAAAAGTGATCTTGGATGTAGTGTCAGGGACATTACTTATACAAACTAATATTTTCATATACGATTGGTTTTACTCAAACTTACCATATTTTCTTTCAATTAAAAAGAGCTATGGAGTTTAAAAATCAGCTTCTCTTGCACCTTATGTTATTATTCACTTTTGAATTTTTTATCGTTTAAACGTTTTATTTTTAAAAATTTCTTTCGTTATCCATCTTTATATTGCTTTTTTAATAATTGCAAGCTTAAAGTTATGGTCTTTCAATAATAAAGTTATTACGTCAGTAAATTGTCATTTTTATATGCTAGCATAGTATTTTTTTAGATGTCAATACCAATCTGAGGCTTGTCTGTTCGAAAAAGAGGGGCGTGCGCAGGGTTAAACTTTAAAGGGAATATACCTATGCTAAGCGTACAATTAGTGATAACGATCTCCTAGAAACAATAAAAGAGCGTTGAATAATTGCGTTTTTGGGGATACAATTTAATTGCATATAAAGAGCAATTTATCTAAGTTTGAAATAAAAAAAGATATGTCGACACGATTGGATCAACTCAACGAATTTTTGAAAGAGAGCCCTGAAGATCCTTTTTTAAAATATGCGATTGCTGCCGAATACCTGAAACAGGAAGATGAGCGGGAAGCCATGGTGAGGTTCGAAAGTTTGGTACAGACTCATCCAGATTATGTAGGAACCTACTACCATTTAGGTAAATTGTACGAGAAATTAAATAATCCGGAGTTAGCAATTAATACATATAGAAGTGGAATGGAAATAGCTCGTAAAAGCCGTAATTTCCATGCTTTGGGTGAGTTACAAGGCGCTTTGTCATTCTTAACAGACGATGATGATGATGATTTTTGATCTTTTATAAATTTTTGGTATTTAATTTGTTATGAAATAAATGGTGTAACTGTTAGATGCTGATTTTTTGAATTTGGAATGCGATGAAAAGGTATATTTGGATTGTGGTGGTGTTGTTGATAATGGGAGTGATGGGATGCGATAATCCCAAACAGAGCGTGGCTGTCTATAAAGACAATATGCAAGAACTGAAAGGAAGAGATCGGGCGGAAGTTGTGATCGGAGAATATAGAGGTGTTATGCCTTGTGCCGATTGCGACGGTATTGAAACATTAATATCCTTGCATGCTGATAATACCTATCAATATTCATCCAAATATCTTAATNNACGCCGCAGTATACTGCGGCGTTTTTGTGTTTTTATGACCTTATGTTAGTCGTATATCCCTCTAGTTCTCTTTATTCGATACTACCTTTATTTATACCCTATTAAACACTTTTTGCGCAAAGTTCTTTCAAGGTAGAAACAACGAAATCGACTTCTTCCTTCGTATTGTGTTTACAGAAGGAGAATCGTACTGATGGACGTTCTGTACTAGACTTGATGGCGCCGAGAACATGAGAGCCAATATCGGTCCCCGAACTGCATGCACTACCGCCAGAGCAGGATATACCCGCAATATCCATATTGAATAGGAGCATGTCTGCGAGATCACTGCAAGGAAACGATACGTTCAGTACAGTGTAAAGTGATTTTTCTGGCTCGATAACACCGTTAAAATCTATAGCTGGAATTGCTTTTTGCAGTTCTTCAATCATATAAGATTTAAGATTCTGAATATAAGTGTGGTGCTCTTCCATGTGTTCGTAAGCTAGTTCCAAAGCTTTCGCAAGACCCGCAATACCATACACGTTCTCGGTTCCGCCGCGCATATTGCGCTCTTGCGCCCCACCGTAAATCAATGGTTTAATTTTATTGTTTGCATTGATGTACAGGAATCCAACACCCTTTGGACCATGGAATTTATGTGCTGCACCTGTAATAAAATCTATTTTGAGGCTGCTCAGATCATGTGGATAATGTCCCATAGTCTGTACAGTATCCGAATGGAATATTGCCTTATACTTCTGACATAGCTCAGCTATTCGGTGGATATCATTCAGGTTGCCGATCTCATTATTCGCGTGCATAATGGATACAAAAGTGCGGGGATTACTGCTTAAANNTGCACTTTACCAGCTTTTTCAAGCTCCTCTAGGGTATGTAACACCGCATGGTGTTCGATAGGAGAGGTGATTGCATGGGTTATTCCAAAGTCGGCGATTGACCTGACGATGGCCATATTGTCGGCCTCCGTCCCTCCAGATGTGAAAAAAATCTCCGCTGGAGATACATGAAGTAGATTGGCAATCGTTTTACGGGCTTTTTCTACAATTGTTTTTACTTGTCTTCCGTGACTATGGATAGAAGATGGATTTCCAAAATTATTGTCCATCACATCAACCATTACTTTTATTACTTCAGGATCTAAGGCTGTAGTCGCTGCATTATCAAAATATACTTGCATGCTGCAAAATTACAAATCTCTAAAGTAAATTAAAGGCATTAAATGACTTATTTTTATCATTTTATTTTGATTTTTTTGCGGAGACAAAGGATCGGATTTACTTCAATAGTTTCCAAACTTGTTTTTTCGGATTCCGAAATCGCGATCTCCGATTTGTACCGTCTAGCGAACTGAAAAAATGGAGTCGTTTTTTCACGCCCATATGCCGATCTAAAATTTGAGTGTGTTCTATATTATGCTAAATTATTATTAGGCTTGCGCACAACTAAAAGTATCAATCCACCACATGCGATAGCTAAACCCAAATAGGCGGCTAGATCCCCTGTCTTCGTATAAATAGTGACTGNNGTGATCTCCTCGTTTAGATTGATTTCTTGGTTTAAAGCAGCTGGTTCCCACCATTTTGTATGTTGTACAATGTCGCCACGTTGATTGATAAAGCCCGAAACTCCGGTGTTTGCGGAGCGCGCTACCCAACGTCGATTTTCAATGGCTCTCAATTTTGCGTATTGTAAATGTTGATCTTTACCAGATGTATTTCCCCACCAGCCATCGTTGGTGATGATAGCAATAAACTGCGCTCCTTTTTTTACATAGGCGGAAACATAATTCCCCCAAATAGATTCATAACAAATGACAGGAGCAGCACCAATGCCACTTTGCGCATAGAATACCGAAGGCTCTGCTTGTTTTCCATATCCGCCAGTAGTACCACCAAAGGCTTTGAACAATGGTTTAAGGAAATTCATCGCTGCGCCAAAAGGCATTTGTTCTACGCCCGGTACGAGTTTGGACTTGTGGTAAAACTGAAGCTTGGATGAATAATCGATCAATGTCGCGGCGTTGAAATTATCCTGGTAAACATGAGGCGCTATTTCGCGCGCAGTTGGTGTTTTCGCAGAGTTGTACAACTGATAGCTTTCGATGCCGGAAAGGACGTTCCCATTTTTATATTGATCCAAAAATTTTAAAATGCGCTGGTAAGAATAGGTTTCACGAAAACTTTCCTCATCAAAATCGCCGCTCTGTGAAAGAGCTGTCTCGGGCCAGATAAAAAACTCTGTATTAGGTTTCGCTACCGAAGCCGATAAAGAAAACAACGTGTTTAATTGTTCCTCAGGACTTAGGTGGAATTTAATATAAGGGTCGATATTGGGCTGAACGACTACAATCTGCGCGGGGTTTTGATGTTCTTCGTAGTTGAAGTAACGTGTCAGGGAGTAGGCGCTTGGAATAATCAATACGATGGCTAAAGAAGCAAAAGTAATCACCTTTCGTTTGAGCGGGTAGATCCCTTTTCGGTCCAGGTAAAGTGTAAAGACCAGGATATTGACCAGCCAGATCCATATTGTACCGCCATAAATCCCTGTGATATCGTACCATTGGATCAATTGGTGAAAACTTGCAAAACCATTGCCTAAAGTCATCCAAGGGAATGCTAAATCCCAGGATTCATGCAGAAATTCGTAGCTTATCCAGAATCCCATCAATCCGAAAAGGGATAATTGGACGTTCGCTTTACGGCGCAATTGATAGTAGAGCCAAAATGCAAGAGCCATTAAAACAGCTCCTAGACAGAAGGGGATCAGACTGATCAGGATAGCCGCAAAAGATGGCATAACTGCCGAAATCGAATTATATACCCAATAAATGGATGCGGTGTTCCAAACGATTGCTGTAAGTCCTGCAGTAAGGAGNNCCTTTCTTTTTGAATGTTTCACTACGGATTATGTTTTCTACAGCAATCAGCAAAGGCACAAATCCAATAAATAACAAGGGGCTAGAATAAGGGATCGGAGGCCAGCCCAACCACAATAAAAAGGCACTTAAAAGTGCCAGAAGATAGTTGTTTTTCACAATATATTTTCTTCCATTTATGATTATAAACTGGATAAAACTTCTCTCTTTTTACTCTCGTATTCCTCTTGGGTAATCAATTGTTTGTCGAAGAGTGTTTTTAATTTTTTGAGCTTTAAGGTAATTTCATCATCTTCCTCTTCTTTAACAGATGGAGCGGGGGTGATGTTTGTTCCCGTTGGTGCAGGCGGAGTTGGCTGAGCCGAACCATAAGATTGTGGTGCCGATGGGGCAGGCGCAGTAACTGCTGGCTGAACCGGTATATTACTTTCTGGCCGTTCGATAACCACTTCTTTTGCCACAGTTGGAGCAATGACTATTTTTTCCTTTTCAGCGGCCAATTCTGCTTTTTTATAGTTTTCAAGCGCGGCTTTAATATATTGATACAATTTTCTGGCCTGAACTTTAGGGATATAGTCTATGCTTAAATTTTCGCCAGTAAATGGTATAACCGTAACTTTAGAGCCAAATATTTCCTCCTTAAAGGCAATATCCTTGATATCTTGCCAACCGAAGATTTCAAAATCAGTAGCCAAGCCCAGTTTGGTAAATTCGCACATAAAAATGCGTTTATTACTGATGGTGATACTATCTGGTAAAATGGTTACCGCAGGTTTCTTTTGAACTGCAATATAATCTATTTTTTCCCCTGGAGTAAGCATATCCTGGACTTTAGTAACCAATTTTTCAATGATTTTTATGTCCTGCCCGTCCTGTGCAAATTGTTCCATGTTCATGTCAAATACTTTTTAATACATAAAGATTGTCAAAATTTATTCCAATCCCGCTACACAAAATACAAATTCTCCTTTAATCGGATTGTTTTCAAAGTGTAATTTTAAATCAGTTAATGTTCCGCGAACATTTTCTTCATAGAGCTTACTCAATTCTCGTGATATCGAAGCTTGTCTTTCAGCTCCAAAAACTGTGATAAATTCTTCTATGGTTTTGAGAATACGATGCGGTGACTCATAAAAGATCATCGTTCGTTTTTCTTCTGCTAAAGCTTTTAAGCGTGTTTGCCTTCCTTTTTTTACGGGTAGAAAACCTTCAAAGCAAAAACGGTCGTTGGGAAGCCCCGAATTAACAAGTGCCGGCACGAAAGCTGTTGCTCCCGGTAAGCATTGCACTTCCAGTCCTTCTTTGATGGCCTCGCGTACCAGCAAAAATCCCGGATCCGAGATTGCTGGTGTTCCCGCGTCCGAAATCAAAGCAATGTTTTGTCCTTCTTTCAGGAATTTGATGATTTCCGAGACAGCTTTATGCTCATTGTGCTGATGATGCGCAAATACTTTTTTGTCTATTCCAAAATGTTTTAAAAGCGGAGCACTGGTCCTGGTATCCTCTGCTAAGATGAGGTCCACTTCTTTCAAGACATTAATCGCACGGAACGTCATGTCTTCCAGATTGCCAATAGGTGTTGGAACTAAATATAACATGGTCAAAGTTAAGTTTTTTTTACTATATAATATGCGATAAAACATTCTGTGCCTTTTAGAGTTTTATTTTAAGGATTATGGTAAACTCCATCACTTTATTTTAAATACATTATGCAATACATTGAAAAAATACAAGCACATTTAGGTGCTGAAGCGAGTTATTTGTTAGAGTTTGATCAACCCGCAGTTTCCAAAACAATGCTTCATCTTCCACAAGCAGCATTTATTGACCAAGTGTATAGTTCAAGTGATCGTAGCCCTCAGGTCTTGCGGAGTTTGGGGCAACTTTTTGGAACGGGCCGATTAGCCAATACCGGTTATCTTTCGATATTGCCTGTGGATCAAGGAATTGAGCACAGTGCCGGAGCTTCTTTTGCACCAAATCCACAGTATTTTGATCCAGAAAATATTGTCAAGCTAGCTTTGGAAGGGAATTGCAATGCCGTGGCCTCTACCTTTGGTGTTTTAGGAGCTGTTGCCCGGCAGTATGCACACAAGATTCCTTTTTTGGTTAAAATCAATCATAATGAACTGTTGACCTATCCCAACCGAGCCGACCAAATCTTGTACGGAACAATTCGCGAAGCCTGGAATATGGGGGCTGTTGCGGTGGGTGCGACCATCTATTTTGGATCTGCGGAATCAGACCGACAGATTATTGAAGTAGCAAAAGCATTTGAGGAAGCACACTCTTTGGGGATGGCGACGGTATTATGGTGTTATTTGCGTAACTCGGCTTTCAAGATTGGTGATAAAGATTACCATTTGGCAGCAGATCTAACCGGACAGGCAAATCATTTGGGTGTAACAATAAAAGCAGATATTATTAAGCAGAAACTCCCCGAATTGAATGGTGGTTTCCAAGCGCTGAATATGGGTAAAAGCAGCTAC
>DKIT01000006.1 GCA_002454415.1 Sphingobacterium sp. UBA6711 | reverse complement strand
GATCACCGCCGTGTAATTCAGTGTACTCGCCAGCTTGATGGCCGAAGGATCCATCAGGGCCGCGGGTTCGGCCAGCGGTGCCACCTCCGGATCACCATTAGGACGCGCGACGGCCATCCCCGTGATATAGATCGTACCACGCCCATTGGGCCGGACAAGCATATCGTAGGATCCCGGCTGCAGGTTGATGCCCTGTATCGTCACAGGACCACCCTGAGTGTACTGGGGCATATTATACGTACTCGGATAAAAAGGTTCGGTAGTCACCACGTCGTCATTGGCCTGGATCATAACTTCGCGCTGATAGGCATCGGGGATATAAAGGATCAGGTTGGTGGGCTGGGTCAGCACGAACTGGAGGCCGCTCGTCCAGCCGACATCATTGGCCTCATAATTTACCGTCAGTGAAAAGTCCGCAGGAAACGTACCTATATAATCAGACTGGTTGTGTCTTAGCATCAGGGTGGTATGCTGCGCATACAACTTCCCGACAATAAAGGCCAGCAATAAAACTAGGATATACAATGTCTTTTTCATGATAGTGCGATTAAGGGTTTACCAGATTGTAGAGGACCGATTCAACGATCTTTTTGTCGCCGTCCTCCATGATATAGGTCTCCTTGAGACGCCCGGCCCTGTCATAGCCATAATACGTGGTCAGGCCCGAGGGGTCGGTACTGCTGGATATCCCCACAAGCGGCGTATAGGTATAGCTGCTGATCTGGGCATTGGACAGTCCGCCGCGAAGTGGGCCCGGGTAGGATCCCGGAACAGTGGAACCCGATACGGTGCGCGGGTCCGTACCGAGTGCCGCCGCGACCTGCGCATAGCTGGCACCGCGGATTTCCGCCATAAGGCTGGTTCCATAGTAGCCCCATAGATAAATCGTGGTGGCCCCGTCCGAGCGGACCTCCAGGGGATTACCGTAAGCGTCACTCTGCACGATATCTACCCGCTTTTCCTCATTGCCCGCCACGCCGGACCAGACCGCCGAGGGTACCGCAATGTTCGAGGATATCGCGTACTGTGTCCTATTGACCCAGACACGGCCTCCCATGGACGTTTTTTTCACCAAGGGAAGGCGAAGCTGGTTGCCGGCGACCAGGAGCTGTTCGCCCGGCCCCGGTGAGGATATGTCGGACGGATACTGGTATTCCTCCGTCTTGACCGTGAGCCCGGCCTGCCTGGTCTCTACTTTTGTAGCAAACAGATGGTCCGTGTTCCCATAAGTGGATACCGTAGTCCGGACCACCCGCCCGTTTTCATTGAAGACCTCGTTCTGCTGGGACACAGGCCGCAGGCAGCCTGTGGAAATGGAACCATACAGCACCGAAAAAGCGCCATAATTATCCCTTGTGGTCTTGAACAGCGGCAGGTCATTTGTTCCGCGTCCCTGCAGGACGGAATAGACCTTATAGTAGCCCAGCTGCTGGGTGCGGAAGGCGGAATAGGTATACGTGTCCCGCATGACGGGCAGCGTGCGCCCGTAACTGTGGATCTTATAGCTCGTTTTTTCCCATAGCCTGCCCTGTGACCAGCCATCGTCGCTGCTCCTGTTGAGCGTGGTTCCCCCAACATGCTCCAGAAACGGGTTCGCATAGCCGTATTTGTACACGTTTTTCCCGTCAAGCGTGGCCTGTCCATTGGAGGGTACCGTGGAAAGGTATTCCGCGACCTCTTCGTACACAACAGGACTCCCACCGTCAAAGCTCATCTCGGCCAGCGGATTGGGGACGTACATCCTGACCCTGGACATCCTGTATCCAGTGTACTCAATGGTGGCACCTGTACCGTTGGCCATGTTATATTCGTACATATAATCTTTCAGCGAGGGCTGGTGGGCAACATGGCCGACCCCGTTTTCGTCCTTTCCGTAGCTGAACGACCGCAGGTGTTTTTTGCCGCTGACGGGATCCAGTTCTTCGATCCGGGCTATGCGCAGCCCGCCCGCCGACCGGACCTCGCTCGGGGGCGTACCCGGCGGCAGGACGCGCTCCTCCAGATAGGCCTGCTGCACGTTGTCATGGTGATATTTATTACTCTCATAATAGAAACTCGTCCTGCGGCCTGTCGGATAGGTGATACTCTTCAATATACCCGCCTGTACGATGTCGTTCGGTGTCTTGTCCGCATCGCCGATATCAAGGGTAAAGTATTCCGGCAGCCAGGAAAGATTAGTGGGCTCCGAGTTGAACACCCGGATGCGCTGCTGGGGCACTTCGGTAGGGTAACCGCCCGCGATCCGGTTAGCAAACCCCCAGTGGTCCGCTCCCGAGGCCGTACGTGAGGGGAGCGTNNTCCAGCTTCAGCCGGGTGCCGTCGGAGAAAAAATAAGGTGTCTGGGTAAAATAGACCTTGCGGATGATCTGGTTGTCGAGCTTGTTCCTCACCTCGATACGCTTGAGCAGTTCTCTGTCCTCGGAGTTCGGGTCGTAGAAAAAACTGACCGTGACCGTACGGGATTCAATGGTCTGAATATACTGGTTCGTGGCCACTGGTGCCGGATTGTCCTGATAGGTAATGGGACCGCACTGGTATCCGCTGAGGCTGGTCCCGCGCTGGGCCTCGACGATCAGGTTTCCGTTTTCCTGAGTGGGAACAAGATCTGTCCGCCCGATGATGTTGTGCGCAGTATAACCATCCTGGGCCCCGAATTGCGAGATAAAGGGCCAGTTCAGTCCGTAGCAGGGCAATGAGAATACGCTACTGCCGTAAATACTGCCCTGCAGCAGTTCCTCGACAGCGATGTAGTATGGGTTCAGCCGGGAGTTATAAAGGTCATATACCGTAACGGGGCTTCCATACGAAAAACTCAATTCTNNGCTTCCATTGGGCGAGGTGATCCCGGACACCTGCCATTGCGTCGTTATCTGGTCCACGATGCCGAGACCGGCGCCAAAGGTATAAAGAAGACCGTCATCGTCTGTAATACTGAACGAACTGATAAAGGACGTCGAACCGGGCACGATCTTTATCGGTTCATAGGGATGGACCACGATCTGGTTGGTCGGTGATGCTGAACTCACGTTGCGGCTGAAGTAGAACTTGCCGGATTTCTCCGCTAGCTGGTAATAAAATGCATCCGGTTCCAGGTCATATGCTCCTTTTGCGACCTGTTCATCATAGTAATATGGTGGTCCCTGGCCCTGCTGGAGATTGGAGAGACTAAGGTACCCGCCCCTGTCGTCGGCTTTGCCCCTTACAGCTCGAGTGACACTGGGTTCCGCTTTCAGCGCCCAGCCAAGGCCTATCTTGCCCGTCTTTTCCTTTACCTTAAGTCCCGAAGCGTGGTAACTGACACTGATGGGCAGGCTGATGTCCCCGTCCACAATGGTATACAAGGGGATCTCCATATCGACCAGGCCGTTGAACAGGTCGGTCCGGTAGTCAACAAATTTCATCATGTCGGAGACCTGCGGAAGAACAGCCGTAGGTTTGTTATAGCTGACAGCTATCTGACAATAACCTGTGGCGCATAACGATGTCCACAGTAGGAGCAAAAATATTCTTTTCATAACATGGCTTATATTTCGGGCGGTTACTAACCAAGCTATTATGCANNATGCAATAGCTACATAACCAAAATTACGAGGTATATCCGAAATCCGGCCGGTATGAAAATCAGCTCATAAAAAAAGTGGACACGAAAATCCACAAAACTCTAATATTAAATAACTTACCAATAAATAAAGATAAAAAAAATGAGAAAACTAAATTTTTAGCAGACTGATTATCAGTAAATTTAAATCCATACGACACACATACTTCACACTGTTTGAGCTCATTTCTTCAAAACTGGATACAAATGTAAAAAACTATTAATTAAATACTTACGCCTATTTTCACAGTCGTATATCTCATTTTTTACCCGGGAGCTATAAGCTATAAAAATAAATGCTTAATTTTGCGCCCCAAAAGGATAACGGTTTTCGTATTCAAGCACTTGCCACAATAAATTTCCATTCATCATATAGCAATTCAGTTACCAGAGTTTAAGTGTTATCAATGATGAGCTTCATACTCCATATTCTCTTTCATGTACTTTTGCTCAAATCCCACAAGCAGGCAATCTGCCGTATCGCCAGACTTGTGCCAATATGGATGTACACATAAGGGAAATCCGGTATATCCTGATCTCCCCCTACATGAGTTGTCAATATTGAAAGCGAATTTTAATAATGATAATATTCCCCTGAATTGATAAAAAAAGCATTAAATTATTTTGGAAAATCGCCTAGCGAATATGCGGCCTTGGATGCTCATACACAGGCTGGACTACTGACCCATAAAAACTAAATATAGCCCAAAGAAATGAAAAGAACAAGCGGGACTTCCTCAATGGATGGGCCATGTTGAGACCGGTGTCGAAAACCAACAAAGATTTAAAAACCAACGCTTTTCAAATTCAATCCTATACGTTCATCCAAACCGAACATTAAGTTCATATTTTGTACCGCC
Source organism: Sphingobacterium sp. UBA6711 (assembly GCA_002454415.1). Lineage (GTDB taxonomy): Bacteria > Bacteroidota > Bacteroidia > Sphingobacteriales > Sphingobacteriaceae > Sphingobacterium. The sequence continues at coordinate 56,693 of DKIT01000006.1, read as the reverse complement.
TGTCCAGATGCCCCTTTCAGCAGATTGTCTGTTGCATTTAAAATAAGCAGCTTATTCCCGTGCTTTTCGAGGTGGATAATACTCTTATTTGTATTGACAACCTGCTTAAGGTCGATATTTTTTTTGCTGACATGCGTAAAAGGGTGAGCTGCATAATACGTCTCATATAATTCGTAAGCCTGCTCTTCAGACAAGTCTGTATCAACATAAATTGTCGAGAAAATTCCGCGGGCAAAATCGCCACGTTGCGGAACAAAATTAATTCTTTCAGCAGCACGTTCAAGCAATGAATTTTCGGAAACAGGTAGAAAACCTGTTTGCAGCTGATCCAAAGACTCTGAAATTTCCTGCAAATGCTGGTGTTCAAATGATTTATAGGCAGAAAGATTATTGTTACGCCAGGAGAAATGTGTCGTCGCTCCCGGTTTCTGTCCTGCTCCCGTTGATCCAGTCGTTGCATTGACATGAATCTGATTTGGCAACAAACCTTTACTAGCCAGTGGCAATAGCGCCAATTGTATGTTTGTTGCAAAACATCCTGGATTAGCAATATATTGTGCCGTTTTGATTGCTTCTTTGTTTAGCTCTGGTAGCCCGTATACAAATTGTTGTTCTTGATACGCAGTATTTGCACGAAGACGATAATCCTGCGAGAGATCAATAATTTTCACGGAAGCATCGACAGTATTTGCTTCCAAAAATTTACGCGCGTCACCATGGCCGACACATAAAAACAAGACATCAACATCCGAATGAAAATCAGAAGAGAAGGTCAATTCAGTATCTCCAAATAAATCATTGTGCACTTCATATAACTTATTTCCTGCATTGGAAGCGCTATTGGCAAATACGATTTCCACCTCAGGATGATAAATCAATACACGTAATAACTCACCACCAGTATATCCTGCCGAACCAATTATTCCTACTCTGATCATTTTCTTGAATTTAGTATTTAGGTATGCTTCATCAAATGTTGTGCGATGTATTTTTCCCAACGAATTTTACCGTAGGAAAAAACACATTGCGTAAACACATGTCAATTATTTCTTATTCACTTTGTGCCAAATAATGGTTTGATTTCCAAAAATCTTAGAGAAACCTTTCACATCATCACCCGTGTAGCCTTTATTCATTTCACCATAGCTACCAAATTTATTGGACATCAAATCATGCTCAGACTCCACACCAATAACCACAAAACGGTACGGATGAAGCTCTACAATCACGCGGCCAGTAACCGTTTCTTGTGAAGATTGCAAGAATGCCTCAATATCGCGCATAACAGGATCGTGCATCTGACCTTCGTGCATATAATTTCCATAAAAAGCAGCGATCTGATCTTTCCATGACAGCTGCCATTTCGTTAAGGTATGTTTTTCCAGGGTATGGTGTGCCTTAATTAAAATGACAGAAGCTGCTGCTTCAAAACCTACACGTCCTTTGATACCAATGATGGTGTCACCGACGTGGATATCACGACCTATACCATAAGGCTGTGCAATCGCTTGTAGTTCTTGGATAACTTTAACGGAAGCCATTTTCTCACCATTTAATGCAACAGGCTCTCCTTTTTCAAAATCTATTGTAATTTGTTGTGGCTCTGATGAAGTCACTGGAGTCGGCCAAGCCGATTCAGGCAAATATTGATTGGAAGTCAATGTTTCTGCTCCACCAACAGAAGTACCCCAAAGGCCTTTGTTGATTGAGTATTTTGCTTTTTCCGCAGAGTATTCTACTCCATGTTTATTCAAATACTCGATTTCCGCTTCACGCGATAATTGCAGATCACGGATCGGTGTGATAATTTCGACCCCAGGAATCAAGGTTTGGAAAATCATATCGAAACGTACCTGGTCATTTCCAGCACCCGTAGAGCCATGGGCAACACATTCAGCACCTATTTTCTTTGCGTAATTTGCAATTGCTGTTGCCTGGCATACACGCTCAGCAGATACTGACAACGGATAGGTTGCATTTTTCAGCACGTTGCCGAAAATCAAAAATTTAATAGTTTCGCGGTAATAGTCTGCGGTCTCGTCTATAGCTGTATGAGATTTCACACCTAATGCATAAGCGCGTTCTTCAATATTTTTTAATTCTTCATCCGAAAAACCACCTGTATTTACAACTACGGAATGAACTTCTAAACCTAAATCTTGTGTAAGATAGATACAACAAAATGAAGTATCCAATCCGCCACTAAATGCTAAAACTACTTTTTTCATTAGAATGTTATTTTATGAGTGTCTATTTTCAACGGCTGATTTAAGCTCGTTTCACTCGGTTTTTATTTTTATGTCGAGCGGACCATGAACAGATCGTATTGTTACGAACATATTCACTTACATGCTACGTCTATATTTAATTTAATCTTTTAAGCCTTCGCTTAATATCCTTTTGCGACTTTATTATGTTTGGGAAAGTTGACCGCAATAAACTTATTGGCCGATTTCCAAAACTTCGCCTGAATCCGCTTTAACAACGACTGTTTTTGGGTGATTCTTTCCAAACGTTCCTTTGCTTCATGCTTACGCTGGATCTTCTCTCTCAGTTCGCGCTCTTTCTCTTCAGGATCCCAAAGCATTGCTGTACACATACAGTTTTTACGGTCCTTACTCATGAGGATCTCATAATTCACACAGCTTTGGCAGCCCTTCCAAAATTCGTCATCTGTCGTCAATTCGGAATATGGAACGGGTTCATAACCCAATTCTGAATTGATTTTCATCACCGCAAATCCAGTTGTTAAACCAAAAATCTTTGCTTTTGGATATTTTTCACGGGAAAGATCAAAGACTCTCTTTTTGATCGCCTTTGCCAGACCCACCTTTCTGAATTCGGGATTGACAATCAAACCTGAGTTAGCGACATAATCACCATGTCCCCAGGTTTCTATATAACAGAAACCCGCCCATCGGCCATCTCTATGTAAAGCAATCACTGCTTTACCTTCATTCATCTTGTTGGCAACGTATTCTGGTTTACGACGCGCAATACCAGTACCACGAGCCTTTGCAGACTCGAACATTTCGTCGCAAATAACCTCTGCATAATGTGCATGCTCAGGTTTAGCCGGGATAATTAAAAAATCTGATATAGTCATTGACTTACGACCCTAATAATAAAACAACAACTACTGTGGTGTTTTGTTACTAAATAAATTAAAATAATGGATTCAAAACCATCGGACAATCATGGTCTTGCTTGGAAAGATTCACTACCTCAAATCAAGCCCGAGGTAGTATGGGTCGTCGGAGGCGTAAAACCGGCATTTCTACGAAAATGAAAGAACAAAAAACTTTCCTCATAAACTTCTCAAAAGTTTGCGTGTAAGAATAATCGTTTTTTTTGTTCTGTTTCATTTTTTTTATTCTCTGCCAATTGTTTCTGACGATGCAAATGTATAAAAATATTTTTTTCTTTTCCACAATATTCTTATCGATTTTTTGCAAAAATTAAAAATTTACAATACGCTATTAAAATCTTCATGTACAGTTCATTTTCAAGCAATTAATCCTTAACAATTTGGCCATAAGCCGACCCTATTGGCGATATTAATTTGACAATAAAACGGATAAAGGTTTAAGGCTTTATCAATTGAAGAGAGCGGTTTTCTTTCTCCGTTCGTTATTTCTAGTCAAAAACGATACTTTTGTACAGATCATTTAATGGAGAATAGTATGTCACCGAGTTTAATTTTCTATATTATTTTTGCTGTCCCTTACATTATCTTTATGTATTGGCTCGTCAAACAGGATAAACATAAATATGCCTGGGGGCTAGCAATTATTACCGTCGTTGCCCTATTGGCAATTTACGTGTCACAAAAAGCTAGCAAAGTAGCCATGGACAATTATCAACAACACCAGATCGATTCAAGAGAGATCGAGCGGGAGGAGCGTTTACAAAAACAGCAGGATAGCATTAATCATGCTCAACAATAAAAAAGCGGCTAATGCCGCTTTTTTATTGTTCGCTTGTATGACTCGGGACGATTCCTTCTAATTTAAAGAGAAAAGCATATTCCAAAGCGATCTCTTTTAAATAATCAAATCTACCGGATGCTCCACCATGCCCGTAGTCCATATCTGTTTTCAGCAATAAGACCGTGTCTCCAGTTTTGGTTGCCCTCAATTTCGCCACCCATTTTGCCGGTTCAAAATATTGTACTTGGCTATCGTGAAGCCCAGTTGTCACCAATAAATTGGGATATTCCTTTGCCTCAATATTTTCATATGGAGAATATGTTTTCATGTAAAAATAAGCCTCACTTTCATTCGGATTTCCCCATTCATCATACTCATTTGTGGTCAATGGTATTGTGTCATCCAACATGGTATTCACGACATCCACAAACGGCACCTGAGCGATGATGCCATGATATTGCTCCGGCGCAATATTAGCAACGACGCCCATTAGCAGACCTCCAGCACTACCTCCCTGCGCATAGAGATGTTCCGATGTACAATAATGATTTTCTATCAGATATTTACCACAATCCACAAAATCGTAGAAGGTATTCATCTTACGCATCATTTTTCCATCTTCATACCATTGGCGGCCCATTTCCTCTCCACCTCTAATATGTGTCAAAGCATAGATAAACCCGCGATCTAGCAAGCTCAGCCGATTGCTTGAAAAAGTAGGATCCATCGAAGCTCCATAGGAACCATACGCATATTGCAGCAACGGTGCTGTACCATCAAGTTTGGTTCCTTTCTTGTAGACAATAGATATCGGCACCTGAACACCATCTCTTGCCGTGGCAAAGAGACGTTCCGTGATATAGGCTGTTTGGTCATATCCACCTAAAACCTCCTGTTGCTTTAATAATACTTTATGCTGGTCGCCCATATCATACTCATAAACCGAACTCGGCGTCACTAAGGAGGTGTAACCGTACCGCAACTTCCGGCTATTATACTCCACATTGATAGCTGGATATACCGTATAGGCCACTTCGCCAAAATCCAAGTAATGTTGCTGCTGAGTATTTAGGTCATAAATGGCCAATTGAGTTAGTCCATTTTTCCGTTGAGCAATCGCCAGAAAGTCCTTAAACTCTTCGATATCACTGACCAGCACATCTGGGCGGTGATCCATAAATATCTGCCAGTTGCTACGCTCCGTCTGATCTAAAGGACATTGCATGATGCGGAAATTGATAGCCTCGTCATTAGTCAGAATTAAGAACCTGTCTTCCAAGGGAACGATAGAATAAAGTATATCCTGCATCCTTGGCTGAAAGACGCGAAATTCAGTCTGCGGAAAATCAGCGTTCAAGAACCAAATTTCCGAGGACATGGTTCCTTCCGAATTGATGATAATATATTTTCCATTTTTCGATTTACCGACTGCGATGTAATTTGTGTTATCTTTTTCCTCATAGACCAACACATCGGTTGCCGGATCACTGCCCAATATATGCCGCATGATCTTTTCACTAAGCAAGGTGACAGGATTCTTGGCGGTATAAAAAAGTGTAAGGTTGTCATTTCCCCAGATTGCAGCACCTTCGGTATTCCTTATTTGATCGGGATAGATTTCTCCCGTCTCCAGATTCTTTATATAAATGGTATATTCTCTTCGGGAAACGGTATCCACACTAAAAGCAAGCAAACGATTGTCCGGACTGACCGAAAATCCTTTTGCTGTATAGTATGCATGTCCATCGGCGAGTCGGTCAATATCCAATAACAATTCTTCCTCCGCCTCAAGCGTACCTTTTTTACGACAAAACTTGAAATATTGATTTCCCTCTTCAGTTCGGCTATAATAGTAGTAGCCATTTTTGTAATAAGGCACCGACTCGTCCTTTTCTTTAATACGGGATTTTAATTCCTGAAATAGATTTTCCTGCAGGTTGGCAGTATCTTCAAGCATCGAGCTGGTATACGTATTTTCCTTTTCTAGATAATCGATAACCTCCTGCGATTTTTCGCCTTGCTTAAAGTAATCAATCATCCAGTAATAATCATCTTGAACAGTGTCATTGTGTATCGTTCTGATATGAGGATAGACAGCTGCCTTTGGGGCCATCACTTTAGGCCAATTTATCTTCCTATGTTGTTGCATTCGCTTTCTTTTACGCTATTCTATTCATACTATTTTTGACATCCTGTTATTTGGATCATCCAAAAAACAAGATCATTTTTAGAAATGCTTTCAATTTAAGATATTTCGTCAAAAGTTTGACTAGGTATGTGCATTATAAACACTTTTAATAAAAATTAACAGTTCAGAAGAGTCATTAGCATTATCTTTGCTATTCTTTATAGCCGGGAATAACCGAGCTTGCACACGCATGAACACAGGTGAATAACCGAGTGNNGAGCTCATGAACACAATTTAAAATAAACACAAGTGAATAACTATTTACATATGAATTTAAAGAAATCATTATATCTAATCGCTTTGGGCTCATTGCCGCTCATCTCTTTCGGGCAATCCGATACCATTCCAGCAAACTGGTTTAACTTGGATTATAAAACGGATGGAGTAATGGGCATCAGCACCGAAAAAACATATAAAACCTTATTGAAAGGCCGAAAATCTACCCCTGTCATTGTGGGGGTACTGGATGGCGGCGTTGATGTCTATCACGAGGATCTCAAAGACGTCGTCTGGATCAATGCGAAAGATAGTCTTGCAAATGGTATAGATAACGATGGTAATGGCTATATCAATGATAAATACGGCTGGAACTTTATTGGAAACGCTGATGGAAAAAATGTGCAGTTCGACAACCTGGAATTGACACGACAGCTTCGGATATTGGACAAAAAGTTTGCAAACATTACCGCCGGTACAGAGCTCAATGAGACAACTCAAAAAACTTTCACTAGCTATCAAAAGATGGTGGTTGAATATAAAAACAAACTGGAAGAAGCTCGGATGGGCCAATTTTCTTACGATGCACTCAAGCGCAATATCGACGCTGTCGTCCGTGAGATTGGCAAAAAGCCCGAGGATATTACACTGGATGATATCGAAAAGTTTAAAGCGACATCAAATACACAACGCATTGCGCTTGGTTATGCAAAAGAAGAAATACAAAATAATGGTTTTGCTAAATTCTTTGAAGACATCACAGAAGGTGCAAAATATTTCAACAACCAAGTTGATTATCATTTAAATAAAGACTACGACTCGCGTCCTATCGTTGGAGACAACTACGAGGATGCTTCAGAACGACACTATGGCAATGCCGATGTAAAGGGTCCAGATGCTTTGCATGGCAGCCATGTAGCCGGAATCATAGGTGCAAAACGCAATAATAATATAGGTATCAATGGTGTAGCAGACAATGTGAAGATACTCACCGTTAGACTCGTCCCTGATGGTGACGAGCGCGATAAAGATGTGGCAAATGCAATTCGTTATGCCACTGACAACGGAGCCAAAGTGCTTAACATGAGCTTTGGAAAAGGGTATGCCTATAACAAACAAACGGTAGATGATGCGATCAAATATGCGGAATCAAAAGATGTATTAATGATCCATGCTGCAGGAAATGACAGTGAAGATAACGATATAGAGCCTAATTTTCCGATGAAATATTATACGGACGCAAAAGGTGATACGACTGGGGTTGCTCAGGCCTGGATCACCGTAGGCGCAACGGGCCTTCATCTGGACAATGAGCTGCTGGCCGATTTTTCCAATTATGGCAAAAAAACGGTGGATGTTTTCGCTCCTGGTGTCCATATCAACTCCACAGTACCAGATTCTAAGTACAAAGAAGAACAAGGCACCAGTATGGCTGCACCAGTTGTTGCCGGTTTAGCCGCAATGATCCGCTCTTATTATCCAAATTTGAGCGCTGTTGAAACCAAACAGATTATTCTGGAATCAGTGGAAAAACCGGATCAGCTCGTAAAGGTAAAAGTCGGGGAAGACAGCACAAAACCTGTACGGCTAGCAGACATTTCGGTCACCGGGGGAATTGTCAATGCGTATAATGCCATCATAAAAGCTGAAGAATATACCAACAAAAAGAAAAAATAAATATTTTCTCGTTTTTTATACCAAAACTATCTTTTGTCCGTTTAATTAATTAACTTACAGAGACAAAACACAGGATGCTTATGGTAGAAAACTTTACCCAATCAGAAAATGAAGTTCAAAATTTGCTAACCCAAAACGAGAAGGTAATGACAGACGAGGACATAGAAAATGAATTGAAACTTCAATTACCAAAAATGTTGCTTAATCCAAGCAAAAGAAGTATTGAGAATATCTTAGCATATTCCAAACAAATGGAAAAAAGAAAGGCCTAGTCTAGCGATTAGGCCTTATTTTTTAAGACTAACTTACCCCCTACTCAACTGGAACCTGAAATGGTTATCACTTGTCATGCGCTTTGCGATATAAAATCCCATTATTCACGATGTACCGGCTATTGACATCTTTCATCGCTCCATTTAAATTGTCGCGGTTACGGAAAGCAACTCTTTTCACTGTACCTCAAAATTTCTTTTTTGATGGAAATTTTGGGTAGTTTTGAACCAATGTTAAAACAAGAACGATACAAAGCTTTTGTAGACTATTTCTCCAAAAATAGTCCTGACGCACAGACAGAACTCAACTATAGTAATCCGTTTGAATTACTGGTCGCTGTTATTTTATCGGCCCAATGCACCGATAAAAGGATCAACCAGGTCACGCCCAAATTGTTTGCGCGCTACCCGGATGCACCTACTTTGGCCGCTTCCAGCGTGGACGAGGTCTTTAGCTATATACGGTCCGTAAGCTATCCGAATAACAAGGCCAAACACCTTGTTGGAATGGCCCAGATGCTGATAGAAAAATTTGACAACATTGTACCCGAAAAAATTGAGGAGCTTGTGAAACTTCCCGGTGTAGGCAGAAAAACTGCCAATGTGATCTCTTCTGTAGTTTATCATAATCCTGCAATGGCTGTAGATACACATGTTTTTCGGGTTGCAAACCGTCTTGGGCTAACCTATCGTGCAACGACACCATTGGCGGTGGAAAAACAACTGGTAAAAAATCTGCCCAAGGATACCATTGCCATTGCCCATCACTGGCTTATCTTACACGGGCGTTATATATGCCTGGCCCGAAAACCCCTTTGTGAGAAATGCCCCATCACCTATATGTGCAAATACTTCGAGAAAAATCACCATATAAAAAGTGTTTCAGAGATCCATGAAATAAAAAACTAATTTTTTTAGTGAAGAATACTTGGTTTATGATTTTTTATTTTTAATTTTGAGAAATATATACTAAAAATATGAGCAACACAGATAAACTAAAAGCTTTACAGCTGACGTTAGATAAATTGGAAAAGAACTTTGGAAAAGGTTCAATTATGAAGTTAGGAGATACTGCTGTTGAGCCAATCGAGGCGATTTCCACAGGATCTTTAGGTTTGGATATTGCTTTAGGAATTGGCGGTGTGCCAAAAGGCCGTATTATTGAAATCTATGGTCCTGAATCTTCAGGTAAAACTACTTTAGCAACACATATTGTTGCAGAAGCACAAAAAAAAGGTGGTATTGCTGCGATCATTGATGCTGAACATGCTTTTGATAAATATTACGCTCAAAAGTTAGGTGTGGATGTCGAAAACTTATTGATTTCTCAACCAGATAATGGCGAGCAGGGCCTAGAAATTGCAGATAATCTTATCCGTTCAGGTGCAATCGACGTTATCGTTATTGACTCTGTTGCAGCCTTAGTACCAAAAGGTGAAATCGAAGGCGAAATGGGGGATTCTAAAATGGGTCTTCAGGCTCGTTTGATGTCTCAGGCTTTGCGTAAATTAACAGGTACGATTGCAAAAACAAACTGCTGTTGTATTTTCATCAACCAATTGCGCGAAAAAATTGGTGTGATGTTCGGTAACCCAGAAACAACAACCGGTGGTAATGCATTAAAATTCTATGCTTCCGTACGTTTAGATATCCGCCGTACATCACAAATCAAAGACTCTGACGAAGTATCGGGTAACCGCGTCAAAGTGAAAATTGTAAAAAATAAAGTAGCGCCTCCATTCCGTATCGCAGAATTTGATATTATATTCGGTGAAGGTATTTCTAAAGTAGGCGAAATCATCGATTTAGGTGTTGAATATGGCATCGTCAAAAAAGCTGGTTCTTGGTTTAGCTATGGCGAAACGAAATTAGGACAAGGTAGAGATGCCGTTAAAGCCTTATTATTCGACAATCCAGATTTAATGGATGAACTTGAGGCTAAAATCCGTGCTGAAGTAACAGGAGAAGATCCAATGCTTAGCATGGAGGAAAATGAAGACTAGTTCCTGTAAAAATTAGTATAATGTAGGTAGCCATCTTGTATAAGATGGCTATTTTTTTGCGATAAAGTTCAAAGCATACTACGCTTAAATGATTATTTTGTTACATGTCCAAAGTTTTCAATTTGTACACATAGATTTTATTATTTTTAGCATGGCAAACTAAAACCGCCTGACATCCAAATGTTAAACTTAATATAAACCATGAATTGTAAACTTATTCCATTCCTTTTGATACTGCTAGGATCAGTATTTCATCTCCACGCACAGACAATACGAGTACTCTCCTTCAATATCCATCATGGGAATCCACCAGCGGAAAAAGAGTCTGTGATCAATCTTGACACGATTGCCACGATTATTAAAAATTCAAAGGCTGACCTCGTTGGACTTCAAGAAATTGATGTCAATCTTGGCCGATCCTATTTTGAAAACCAAGCTAAAAAACTTGCAGAGCTAACAGGCATGCACTATATATTTTCCAAAGGAATAGACCTTGAGAAAGGCGAATATGGCACTGCAATTTTATCTAAGCAGCCAATTGAACGCATAGAGAAACATTTTTTACCGTCTCCAGTGGAGAGTGAAAGACGCAGTTTAGCTGTGATCGAAGTGACGATTCATAAAAAGAAACTTCTATTTGCCAATACGCACCTTGATCTCAGGGATAGAAACAAAATTGAACAGGCAAAATTTATCACCAATCGTTTCAAGAATGAAAAATTACCCGTTATCCTTGTTGGCGATTTAAACGCTGAACCCAAAGATCCCGCAATTACCGAACTTGGCAAAGTATTCACAAAAAGCAATATTGCCAATGGATTCACTTTTCCCCAAGACAAACCCAATACCGAAATCGATTATATTATGATCAATAAAACGGCTAATGCAAAATTCGCCAATCATCGAATTCTGGACGAAAAATACGCTAGTGATCATAGACCCTTATATGTAGAAGTCGATATCAAATAATTTATTGAACCAATTATTATGAATTTTAATAGAAGAAGATTTTTGGAAGCCCTGGCACTGGCTGGGATCACACTGCCCACTATAAGCACCGCAAAAGAGAAAACTGCAGACAATACGGAGGGCGAGTTCAGTTTTGTCGTACCTGCCTATTTGCAAAATCAAACGGAAACAGGCGTCAGTATTTTCACCATTTTAAGCAAAGAGGCTTTTGCTTGGCTCGAAATTCTCGATAATGCGGGAAATATCCAGAGAAAAATCTACCAATCCGAAGATGGGATGATCAACGCAAATACCGATTCTTTTCACTTCGCTATAGACGACACTCCTCGATCCTTCCGTTACCGCATCAAGGCGAAAGAAATTCAAAAGTTCGACCCTTATAAAATTGTGTACGGTCAGGAAATAGAAACAGCTATTTTCGAGGCTAAATTAGCCAATAACAATCAGGAGCAGATTCGCTGCCTCGTATACAACGATGTCCATGAAGAAAAAAGCAGCTACCGCGACCTTATCCCAAATCAGGATATTTCGCCTTACGATTTCTTTGTGTTGAATGGAGACTCCTTTCATTATGTCACCAATCAGCAAGATATTACAGAGAAGCTCCTAAAGCCAATTGAGTTTTTTGCGACCAGTAAACCATTCATTATGAACCGGGGGAATCACGAAACAAGGGGATCTTTCGCTCGCAATTTCAAGCGGTATTTTGGTTATCCGGACAATAAATATTATCAAGCTTTTAAAAGGGGGCCTATTTTTTGGATCATGCTGGACAGCGGCGAGGACAAACCCGATAATCATGAGGTATACGCCGGAACTGTTGACTACGACAACTACAGAAAAGAACAGGCTAAATGGCTGGAAAAAGTCCTGCAGTCTAAAGAAAGAAAGGCGGCCCAACATACTGTTGTGATTAGCCATATACCAATTTTCCATTCAGATGATTGGCACGGCACCTTGGATAACAGAGCGCGTTTCCATCCCCTGTTTCAGAAATATAAAATTGATGCCATGATTTCTGGTCACACACACCAATACGGATACTATCCCGCAGATAAAGACCACAATTACCCTGTATTTATAGGTGGCGGTCCAAAAGCCGGCAAAAGAACGATCATTGATGTAACTGGTACCAATAAATCATTGGCCATACGGATGACCAGAGACGACGGAACAGAATTGGGGTTATTTAAAAAATAGAAAAGGGCGCTTTATTATAAGCGCCCTTTCGTATATTCCACAAGGTAGCTACATGCGCTCCCTTATTCTCCTTTTTCTAAAAAAGGATATCTATAATCTGTATCTGGATTAAATGTCTCTTTGATTGTACGTGGAGACACCCAACGAAGCAAGTTGATCATTGAACCTGCCTTGTCATTGGTACCAGAACCTCTAGCACCACCAAATGGCTGCTGACCTACAACAGCACCGGTACACTTATCGTTCACATAGAAGTTACCCGCAGCATGTCTCAGTTTATCTGTCGCTAAATTAATAGCATAACGGTCTTGCGCAATAATTGAACCTGTCAGCGCATAAATCGAAGTCCTGTCAACGATATCCAATGTTTCTTCAAACTTAGCATCCTCGTAAACATAGATGGTCAATACTGGTCCGAACAACTCTTCAACCATTGTTTCGTAATCAGGCTTTGATGCTTCAATGATTGTTGGGTGAATGAAATAACCCTTAGATTTATCGTAAGTACCACCGACTACAATTTCCGCATCATTAGATTCTTTGGCTCTATCGATGTATTTTGCCAACTTATCAAATGATTTCTCATCAATAACAGCATTGATAAAGTTTGTAAAATCTTCTGTTCCACCGATCGTAAATGACTTCACATCATTGGTCATAGATTCTTTCAATGCTGGCCACAATGATTTAGGAATATAGGCGCGCGATGCTGCAGAACATTTTTGACCTTGGTATTCAAAGGCACCACGTACCAGTGCTGTATTAGCCGCTTTCAAATCCGCGGAAGGATGAACAACGATGAAATCCTTACCACCTGTTTCACCAACGATACGTGGGTACGTTTTATAACGGTGAATATTGTTACCAATCGTTTTCCAGATGTCCTGGAATACGCCAGTTGAACCTGTGAAGTGGATACCCGCAAAATCAGGGTGTTGGAAAATCACATCACCTGCATCAGGACCAGAAACATAGACCAAGTTGATAACACCATCCGGAAGTCCAGCTTCACGGAAGATTTTCATCAATACATTTGCTGAATAGATTTGTGTGTTGGATGGTTTCCATACCACAACATTACCCATCATGGCAACACATGAAGGTAAATTACCTGCAATAGCTGTAAAATTGAATGGAGTCAATGCAAATACGAAACCCTCCAGAGGGCGTTGCTCCACACGGTTCCAAACACCTTTTCCAGAAATAGGAGGCTGTTGCTTATAGATTTCAGTCATGTACTGCACATTAAAGCGCAAAAAGTCTGTAATCTCACATGCCGAGTCAATTTCTGCCTGATAGGGGTTTTTAGATTGGCCCAACATAGTCGCAGCATTCAGCTCGTAACGGTATTTTCCTGAAATCAATTCAGCAGCTTTTAAGAATATCGCCGCACGATCTTCCCATGTAAGATTTTCCCAATCTTTTTTTGCGGCTAAAGCGGCATTGATTGCATCTGTTACGTGAGATTTATCACCTTGGTTGTATTGACCTAAAATATGTTGATGGTCATGTGGAGGAGCTATTGTTACTTTTTTAGAAGTAGTGATTTCTTTACCGCCAATATACATGGGGATATCAATCTGTTTTGAACGTGCCTCATCAATTGCTGCTTTCAACAATTTGCGTTCTTTCGTTCCGACAGCGTAAGTGTACACCGGTTCATTGGTAGGAACTGGAACTGTAAAAAATCCTTTAGACATATTACAATTATTTATTATTCATCCAAAAATGCTATTTATGAATCATGAAGCGATCAAGTTTGTTCATTCCATTATCAGGCATGAGAAACCAGGATTTCAACTTATTAGCAGGATACTAAATAGCGCTAATAGAAGTAAAATTACCTCAAATTTTATGAATACCCAAAGTTACTGTCCCTCTTTGAGCACCTTGGAAAAGATACGTTTAAATTTTTCCAATTTCGGTTTAATCACCAATTGGCAGTATGGTTCTTTTCCATTCAACCGATAATAATCTTGATGATAGTCTTCTGCTGGATAAAATACCGTTGCCGGAACTACTTCGGTTACAATAGGTTTATTGTAAACCTTCTCTTTTTCTAAAGCCGAAAGATAATACTGTGTCTTGTCAAGCTGTTCTTTATTGTACACAAAAATAGCTTAACGATATTGCGTGCTGACATCATTTCCTTGTCGATTGAGTTCGGTAGGATCATGTGCTACGAAAAAAGCTTCCAATAGCTGATCGTAACTGATCACATGGGGATCAAAAATAATATTAGTCGCTTCGGCATGCCCTGTACTTCCAGTACAAACTTGCGCATAGGTCGGATTTTTGATCCATCCTCCAGTATATCCAGAGACAACATTTACAACACCTTTCAGTTCTTTAAACTGTGCTTCGGTGCACCAAAAACAGCCTGCACCAAAGGTTGCCGTATCCAGCTTTGCCATATTTTTTGCAGGCAATTTTGAGAAGTCTGTTTTCTTTGCTTGCTTTTCCTGCCCTTGACAGGAAGTAAAGACAAGAATTGCCACTAAAATTATATATAGATTTTTCATGTATTTAATTGTCAATTTGCTTGTCCGGCTACAAACCATTCTTGCTTTCAATGAGACGCCCCACTAATGCAAGAAATACAAAAATGAACTGAGTTCACTGAAGCAAAACTCTCATGATTTTGCAGATACCAACAGTAATGAAATCGAACTGAATGTTCTTACTGGCTAATAACATCAGACACTTTCAAAAAAAAAGCGACAATAAATAATTGTCGCTTTTCTGATTTGCTATCAAATGATCAATTATTTTGCAGCAGCATAGTTTTGTGCTACGGCATCCCAATTGATAACATTGAAGATTTCTTCTAAATATGCTGGACGCTTGTTTTGGAACTTCAAATAATATGCATGCTCCCACACGTCGATCCCTAAGATAGGAGTTCCTTTTACTTCAGCAACATCCATCAATGGATTGTCTTGGTTTGGTGTAGAAGTTACCGCTAATTTACCGTCAGCACCAACGATTAACCAAGCCCATCCCGATCCAAAGCGAGTTGCACCTGCTGCTTGAAGTTGCTTTTTCAACTCATCAAATGAACCAAAAGTAGCATTAATTGCATCCGCTAACTCACCTGTTGGAGTGCCACCAGCATTTGGACCTAAAACTTTCCAGAATAAAGAGTGGTTATAGTGACCACCACCATTGTTACGTACTGCTGCTGAATATTTACTTACGTTTTTGATGATATCCAATAAAGATAGATTCTCTGCGTCTGTTCCTGCAATAGCTTTATTTAAGTTATCCACATAGGCCTGATGGTGTCTGTCATGGTGGATTTCCATTGTAGTCTTATCAATATGTGGTTCCAATGCGTCGGCTGCGTATGGTAACGCTTCTAATTCAAATGCCATATCTATTTTAATTTAAATGTTAATTACTTCGTTATTATATACAAATATAACACAATATACACGGTTATGTTTTTATGTGTTACAATAAATTCATTATTTCTCTACCGTTTTTGACGAAAAAATGATTTAACCAAATCGGCACATTCTTCCTGCAAAATGCCATGGTTAATAACAGTTTTTGGATGCAATATTTTGTCGTGAAAATGGGAATAGCCCCGTTTTTCATCTTTTGCTCCATACACTATCTTACCAATATGTGTCCAATAGGCAGCTCCAGCGCACATAATACAGGGCTCTATAGTGACATATAAGGTACATTCATTAAGGTATTTGCCGCCGAGATAATTTGCTGCGGCTGTAAATGCCTGCATCTCTGCGTGAGCTGTCACATCATTCAATCGTTGTGTCAAATTATGCCCCCTCCCTATAACACGCCCGCGATGGACAATAACTGCTCCAATAGGCACTTCTCCTTCCTCATATGCCATCTTTGCTTCGTTCAGTGCCATACGCATAAAAGACTCATCGCTATCGATCAGTTGTGTTCCTTCAAAATCTATAAATGTCATGACACAAACTTAGCTAAGTTTAGATCCATTTGGTAATTTTTTATCAACAGACGTCAAAACAATATCCCCATTTTCATCGGGGAAACCTGTCACCAGGCATTCCGAAAAAAAATTAGCGATCTGTTTCTTGGGGAAGTTCACGACTGCGACGACTTGTTTTCCGACCAGTTCTTCTTTGCTGTAGTGTACCGTAATCTGGGCACTGCTTTGCAATATCCCGATCTCATCACCAAAATCGAGTTTCAATTGATAGGCTGGTTTCTTCGCTTTTGGAAAATCCTGTACATCCAGAATAGTCGCTACGCGTAAATCCACTTTCTCAAAATCGCTCCAGCTAATGGGATCACTCATAATCGGTTGCTGCTAATATCCTGAATCTCTTTACCTATCGTAAATAAAATATAGGAAGGTTTCCGTCTCAGGCGTAAAGACAATCTACTGATCAATTTATCTTCTTCTCCAGCTTGAAAAGCTAAATCTTCGTCACTCAAGTGGTTGTACTTGCGACGGAGTTTTTCTTTGGCCACTTGCCACTGTTCTTCGTTAATTTTCAGCATAACTCAGATTTAGGTATAAAATTTGTATATCTTTACTGAACTGTAAAAGTTTGTTTAAAGATACAATATATACATAAATAAAAGATTATGAAAAAGATTTTACCAGCATTACTTTTGATTTGTGGTAGCGTAGCAACGGCACAGGCGCAGCTTTTGCCTGGATTTGAGGTCGGTGTAAAAGGAGGTCTAAACTTCTCAAAGCTTAAAAGCGATGGCAAGTATTTCAATTCAGACACGAAAGCGGGCTATCAGGCGGGTCTGTATGGACGTGTTGGTGTATTGGGATTCCATATTCAACCGGAGGTTTATTTAACAGGTAAAAACACGAAAGTAACCAATCCTGATGGTCAATCGACAGATGTTAAATTTACAACAGTTGATGTCCCTGTATTGTTGGGCAAACGTTTTGGTTTAGGCCCTATTGGCGCACGGATTCAAACGGGTCCGATATTTTCATTTAAAGTCGATGACAAACAAGATAAAGTCATTGACCAATTGAACCCCAATAACTACAAAAAAAGTGGCACTTCATGGGCTTTCGGTGTCGGTGCTGACATTTCAAGCTTACGTGTTGACGTAAGATATGAAATGGGGCTAAACAAAGTCAACAACGAGAGTCAGGCAAATCCAAAAATCAACATGTGGAGTATCGGTTTAGGCTATAGATTATTCAGTATTCTCTAGTACTTTAACCACTATTCATATACCGTTAGAAAGTCCGTTTTTATCCAAAACGGACTTTTTATTTTAAGAAAATTTAGAACCGTTCTAAATTGTTGCTTTTTCTTGTCAAAATGATATCATATTTAATAGCAAATAGTAGATTTGCCTAATTAAAATTAAATTACAAGGATAATGAGTAAATCAAAGCCAGTTTTCAGTTCTTCGATTGGGAAGAAGCTAATCATGAGCTTAACAGGAATCTTCCTATGTTTATTCCTAGTTGTTCACTTGGTTGGTAACTTGCAATTATTTAAAGATGATGCGGGTCTAGCGTTCAACAAGTACGCCTATTTTATGACTCACTTTACACCAATCAAAGTTGTTTCTTACTTATTGTATGCTTCGGTAATTGTTCACGTCATCTACGCTATCACATTGTCGATGAAAAACAAGGCCGCTCGTCCTATTGGTTATGCCAAATATGATGGTCAAGCAAACAGCAAGTGGAATTCACGTAACATGGGTATCTTAGGTACTGTCATTTTAGTATTCTTAGCTACGCACATGTCTAATTTTTGGTGGAAGTTTCACAATGATGAAGTACCGTACATCGAATACCGTACTGATTTGGCAACTGGACAAACCACAGCGAGAGAACTTCAAGCTTCAGAATTCCACGACTACCAAGAAACGGTAGAAAACAATGTTCAAATCTTAAAAGCGAGAGATTTGTACAAACAAGTTGACTTTGCATTCAAAAATGTTGCATTGGTAGCTTTATATGTGATTGCTATGGCGGCTTTGGCATTCCACTTAATTCATGGTTTCCAATCTGCATTCCAAACTTTAGGTTTTAACCACAGAAGATACATTGGAATCATCAGAGCAATTGGTGTTTGGGTATTTGGGGTATTAATTCCAATCGGCTTTGCAATAATGCCATTGTTTTTCTTCTTTAAATAATTCGGAATCTTTTAAGATAAAGCTTCGGTTTTATCGATCAATATAAAATTAAGAGATATGTTAGATTCAAAAGTACCAGCGGGTCCATTAGCCCAAAAGTGGTCAAATCATAAATTTAATCTTAAGTTGGTTAACCCTGCTAACAAACGTAAATTTACCGTTATTGTTGTTGGTACAGGTCTTGCTGGTGCATCTGCAGCAGCATCTTTAGCTGAACTTGGATATAATGTAATTACATTCTGTTATCAAGATTCACCTCGCCGTGCACACTCTATTGCAGCGCAAGGTGGTATCAATGCAGCAAAGAGCTACCAGAATGATGGTGACTCTGTTTTCCGTTTATTCTACGACACCATCAAAGGTGGTGACTACCGTTCACGCGAAGCAAACGTTTACCGTTTGGCCGAAGTATCTGTCAACATCATCGACCAATGTGTCGCTCAAGGGGTTCCATTTGCACGTGAATACGGAGGTTTATTAGACAACCGTTCTTTCGGTGGTGCACAGGTAAGCCGTACATTCTATGCACGTGGTCAAACTGGACAACAATTGTTGTTGGGTGCGTATTCAGCATTAAACCGCCAGATTAAAAAAGGAAAAGTAAAATCTTATACGCGTCATGAGATGTTGGACCTTGTTATGATCGATGGTCATGCAAAAGGTATCGTAACGCGTGACTTAGTTTCAGGTAAAATTGAAACGCATGCTGCACATGCAGTATTGATGTGTACAGGTGGTTACGGTAACGTATTTTTCTTGTCTACAAATGCAATGGGTTGTAACGTTACAGCAGCTTGGAGAGCACACAAACGTGGTGCTTACTTCGCTAACCCTTGTTATACACAAATTCACCCAACTTGTATCCCGGTAACAGGAGATCACCAATCTAAATTGACATTGATGTCAGAGTCATTACGTAATGACGGTCGTGTGTGGGTTCCTAAAACGCAAGAGATGGCTGAAAGATTGCGTAAAGGTGAGATCAAAGCCAACGATATCAAAGAAGAGGACAGAGATTACTTCTTGGAGCGTAAATACCCTTCATTCGGTAACTTGGTACCACGTGACGTGGCATCCCGTAATGCCAAAGAAGCTGTTGATGATGGTCGCGGTGTGGGTAAGACTGGTTTCGCCGTGTTCTTGGATTTCAAAGAAGCTATTGGCCGTTTAGGCGAAGATGCTGTACGTGCTAAATATGGTAACTTATTTGACATGTACTACCAAATCACTGACGAGAACCCTTACAAACAGCCAATGCGTATCTACCCTGCTGTTCACTATACAATGGGTGGTGTTTGGGTTGATTATAACTTGATGACGACAATCCCTGGCTTGTATGCATTAGGTGAGTGTAACTTCTCCGACCACGGTGCAAACCGTTTAGGTGCTTCGGCGTTGATGCAAGGTCTTGCTGATGGTTATTTCGTGATCCCTTACACTGTAGGTGATTACTTAGCTAAATTAGGTTCATTCGCACCAGTAGATCATAGCCATCCAGCTTTCGAAGCGACACGTAAAGAAGTTGAAGACAAAATCAACAAATTGTTATCGTTAAATGGTACAGAAACTGTTGATGATATCCACAAAAAACTAGGTCTCATCATGTGGGAATATTGTGGTATGGCTCGTACTGCTGAAGGACTGCAAAAAGCACAAGGTTTGATCCAAGAATTGAAAAAAGAATTCTGGACAAACGTTAGAGTTCTTGGAGAGAACGAAGAATTAAATCTTTCTTTAGAGAAAGCTGGTCGCGTAGCTGATTTCTTGGAATTGGGTGAACTAATGGTTGTTGATGCATTGCAACGCGCTGAGTCTTGTGGTGGTCACTTTCGCCTGGAAAGCCAAACTGAGGAAGGTGAAGCAAAACGTAATGACGAGGAATTCGCTTATGTATCTGCTTGGGAATACAAAGGAGACAATGTACCTGAGGAATTGCACAAGGAAGACTTGGTATTCGAAAACGTTCAGTTAACACAAAGAAGTTATAAATAAGAAGGAAAATTATCATGGCACAACATATGAATTTAACGCTGAAAGTTTGGCGTCAAAAAAATGATAAAGATAAAGGTCAATTTGTAACTTATCAGGCAAACGATATCGCTGATGATATGTCTTTCTTAGAGATGCTTGATATTGTCAATGAAGAATTGACTCGTAAAGGAGAAGATCCTGTATATTTCGATCACGACTGTCGTGAAGGTATCTGTGGGATGTGCTCATTAGTAATCAACGGTCGCCCTCACGGTCCTAAAGAAGGTACAACAACTTGTCAATTGCACATGCGTAGCTTCCACGACGGACAAACTATCGTGATTGAACCTTGGAGAGCTGCGGCATTCCCAGTATTGAAAGACCTTGCAACAGACCGTACTGCTTTTGACCGTATCCAGCAAGCAGGTGGATATGTAAATATCAATACAGGTGGTGTTCCCGATGCAAACGTGATTCCTATTCCTAAACGTATTGCTGACGAAGCTTTCGAATCGGCTACATGTATCGGTTGTGGTGCTTGTGTTGCTGCATGTAAAAACGCTTCTGCCATGTTATTCGTATCTGCAAAGGTATCTCAATTTGCTTTGTTACCTCAAGGTCAAACTGAACGTTACGAACGTGCGCAGGCAATGGTAGATCAAATGGATGCGGAAGGTTTCGGTAACTGTACCAATACTGGTGCTTGTGAAGCTGAATGTCCTGTAGGTATCAAGTTAACAAATATCGCTCGCTTAAACCGCGAGTATTTGACTGCTAAAATCTTCAGACAAGAAGAACCACATGTTTAATAAGCGTGTTTAATAAATAATATAAAAGTCCTTGCGCCAAGAAAGCAAGGACTTTTTTTTTATATTTACAATAATGTAAATTGATTAACGTGAATTCTGGTATAAAAATTCGATTACTCCTGCTCATCTTAACTTTATGCTTTATAGGAACAGCTATTACCATCAAAGAATCTGTTACCGATAAGGAAATATTGGACATTGATACAAAATCACTCAACGAGTATATCACTCAACAAGAGAAAAAGGTAGATCGGATTTTCAATGATTCTTTACTTCTCAAAACTTTCAAAAACTATGACCAATACCCAATAGCTGTCTATCAGGCCTTTGAAAAGTATAAAAATAATGAGAAAGTTTTTCTATTTCTGTTCAAGGACCACGAGCCAAAAATGTGGAGTACCCATCTATTTGTACCCATCACTGATCAAGGTTTTTTAGAAAAGTCCAACTTCATTCAGGATGATAACCGCTCCTATGTTGTCCGTAAAAAAACAATTGGTAATATCAGTATTCTAGCCTATATCATTGTCAAAGGCTATACGAACAACAATAATCCCTACCTAAACACTTCATTGAGAAGAAATTTCTTCGACTCACGAAATATAGATATTGCATCCTATACGGATACCGTAACTATTAAAAATATTTACAGCAATGAGGGCTCTTATCTATTCTCGGTAAAACTTAAAGAAGGAGAACATGAAAATACTTATACGATTTTACAATTCTTCTGCTGGTTGCTTGCGTGGATCGCATTACTGATCTTTTTCAACAGCCTTTGCCTCCACATCGCTAAGACAGGTAGACCATGGTGGTCTATCCTACTTCTCCTATCTGTCTTAGGCCTTGTCAAATTCGCTGACCTCAAATGGAATTTGTTATCAGAAAATGCAACATTTTCAATTTTCGATTCACGCAATTATGCTTACAACAGCTTTTTTCCTAATATATGGTCTGTGATGTCCATGACGATACTGATATTGTGGTTAGTCCTATTCGTATACACAATTCGGAAAGAACTCAATTTCGACAAGATTAAAAATATCCGTCTTTTTAGAATTTCTATTGCAGTAGTTTTGATATTGAGTATATATGTATCATTTGCTTTCCTATACGATATTGCAGGAACCTTGATAACGCACTCAAATAACATCTATTTTGATTTCACGAAACTGGTTGATTTGCATTTTTTAAGTTGGGTAGATCTCGGCATTGTTGGTTTGGGTATTTTGGCTCTGAGTATCTACATTGATCTTATTCTATTTTTTCTTAAAAAACTGGAGTTGAAACCGACACAGCTGTTAAACATTCAACTAGCCTGCGTTATTTTTGTCATCTTAATCATATCCTTTTATATAGAGAAAAATAGCTTGGTGAACTTGCTTTTAGCTATTATTATCTTGATCAAATCATTTGGCGAAAAGTATTTCGATAGACATATACTGACAAATTATATTGCAGTATTAATACTCTGGGCGATCATAAGTGCGATTACACATGCCCGCTTCTACCAGGAACGGAATCTTATTGACATGAAAATACTACTCGGTAACCTCCAATCCGAAGATGATGTAAATGCAGTCTCCTTATTTTCGGATATCGAGAGTAGTATAGCTAATGATAAGGAATTGAAACACTTATTTAATATAAGCCTTCCCAATACAAATACAGAGGGGATTACTGACTTCATAAAGAAAAAATACTTTAGCGGATATCTCTCCAAATACGAATTCAAGGCCTATTATTACAACCAAAATAATGTGCCGCTCAATCCAACTAGTCAAAACAGAATCAATGAATATAGAGAGAAAGTAATTAACAAATCCATTAAAGTAACACAAAACTTTTATCGTGCCAGCGCGGAATTAGGGACACACGATTACTTCTCTATCATTCCAGTTACTATTGATCAAAACAGAATTGTGAATGTTATTGTCAACCTATCCAATAAAGACTTTAGCTATACTGTTCCCTATCCTGAAATCCTTACCGATATGCGAATCAATAATTCGCAGTATTACAATAAAGGTGATTACTCGATTGCATTGTACAAAGGCGGTTCTCTAATAACACAATTTGGGAAATATACCTATGAAAACAATCTCAGAGGTCTAAAAGGTGCCTCTGGAGAATACATTGAAATATTGGATAAAGATGCCTACCTGCATATGGCTTATGTTGCAAATAAATTTTCCACCTACGTCATTAGTAAGCAAAAACCATCTTTTTGGGATTATCTAGCCACCACGTCATTCTTATTTTTGACCTTCTTCATGATTTTCATGATTTTCCATTTCATAAAATCGTCGTATATTTTCCTAAAGAATACCAAACTGACTTTTCGAAACTTAAAGTATCAATTTTATAAAATAATCAATAAAATACAATACTCTACACGTATCCAAACGTCAATTATCTCTTCCGTAATTCTTGCGATTCTGATATCTGCTGTTATCTCATATATAAGCATAAATAAACAACTCTATAACAATAATAAGACGAGCAAGGAACGTTTTATCATAGAGCTTGGGAAACGCATGGAGAATATGCTCACCTATACAGATGAAACTTCGAATGAGACACAGCTCATCAGTATCTTAAAGACTTTATCGGAAACAATATCCAAAGATTTCAATCTCTATTCCAAATCGGGTAGATTATTATATAGTTCACAGCGACGCATTTATGATCTGGAACTCTTCTCAACCTTTATCAATCCAGCAGCACTCAAAAATCTCGCTATATTAAAAAAATCAGAGACAATAGAGGATGAACGCATAGGCACCTTTCAATTCGAAACAAGCTATGCCACCATCAGAGATAAAAACTACAATACTTTAGCCTATATCGGAATACCAAACTTCTCTCTGCAAAAGGAAGAAAATATCAATAAAAACCTTCTTCTCAATACGATCGTGAATATTTATTCACTTATTATCATCGGTTTTGGTTTTTATGCGACGTTCGTCGCCAATAGTGTCACCAATCCATTAAGCATCATCAGTAAAAAGATTTCACAGCTACGTCTGGGACAACCCAATGAACCTTTATTCTGGCAACGAAATGACGAAATAGGCACGTTAATAAAGGAGTATAATCTGATGATCATCAAACTGGAAGACTATGCCAACAAGATTAAAGATACGGAGCGGGAGTCGACTTGGCGGGAGATGGCACAACAGATCGCTCATGAGATCAAAAATCCATTGACACCTATGAAATTGGGTATTCAGCAACTCCGTAGATCGTACAAAGATGACGACCCTAAATTTCCGGATCGTTTCAATAAATTCTCTACCTCATTCATTGAACAGATCGATGCGCTGACGCATATCGCTTCAGAGTTTTCGCATTTTGCGAAATTTCCGAATACGATCATGGAAAACATCAATATTGTAGAAAAAATAACAAAATCTATCTCTTTATACAGTAACACACCTCATGTTAGCATTCGGTTAATTAATAACGCAGACCAAAAAACAATGTTCGTTAAAGCCGATGGTAATGAATTATTGAGAACTTTCAATAACCTGATAAAAAACGCTATCGAAGGAGGTTATGGTCGGAAAAACATGAAAATAGAAATAGCTATTGAACGCTACTCCGATAAGTTTGTGAAAATAGATGTAAAGGATAATGGCTATGGAATACCGGATGGTATGAAAGATAAGATATTCCAAATCAATTTTACGACAAAAAGCTCTGGTAATGGGTTAGGATTGGTACTCGTCAAGAGAACGATAGAGGCAAGCAACGGACAGATCTATTTTGAAACTGTAGAGGGGGAAGGAACAACCTTTCATATATTACTTCCGCTAGAACAAATAGAATCCTAGTACATTTCTATCGTTTATATGTGGAATTCACACTTCCATTTTTAATTAGCAATATCAAAAACTGCAGCTAGTGTTGACGCAGTAATCGTTAAACTATAGCATAAACAGGGACAAAGAAATTAGAAATACACTATTTTACAGAGAGCCCTTCATAAAAAAGCCCTTTGAAATAATCAAAGGGCTTTTTTATGAAGGACTTAGATTTTTATCGCAACACAATCGTAGACCGTCCCATGATTGCATTATCCTCATATAATAAAACCGTATAGGCCCCTTTGTTAAATCCTTCTTCGGCTGCCCAATAAACAATATAATCTTCACCTTTATTGGTAAAAAGAATATTATGTTTAAATGTATATTGTAGTTTTTCGCCGTGTACAAAGAAGATATTATCTCCCTGAACTACTAAGTTACCCTGTGGATCGATGATTCTAACAAATATATCACGCTCCCCAATTTTAGCCAATGCATTATCAGCAATCGTAAAATTAATTTTTAATTTATCTACTCGCTTCGCACGTTCTTCAACAGACTCTTTACCGTTCTTTTTTACTTCCAAACCATTCAGACTTATGCTAGATACCTTTAAAGCGGATGCTGTGGCTACCTTTTCTTTCAACTCAGAATTCGAAGTAACTAAAGAAGTTATTTGTTTTTCCTTTTCGACTACAGATTCGTTGAGATTAGAATTTTGTTTGGATAAAATTTGATTTTCCTGAATCAATCGTTGAACATTGACACGATAAGAATCAACCTGCTTTTTCAATTGATTGATTTTATGTTGAGCATCATCTATATCTTTGGGCGTGATACTTTTATTTTCAAGCTTTCTACGAAGTTCGGCGATCTCTGCTCTTGAATCTTGCTTTTGCACAGTCATTTCTGGCGTCAATTGAACATTCTCGATATCAATTTTATCCAACTCCGCCTCAATACGATCAATTTGCACCTGAAGATTTTCTTTTTCTACCGTCAAAGCATACACCTTCTCACCGTTGGTCTTAAACTTGACATAAAAATATATATTCGTTGCAAGTAATGCTGCAATAGCAATAATAAAGAAGTAAATCTTTGAAGAATCTTTCTTCTTTTCTTCTTCCTTTTTACTTGAAACAACCTCTGAATTCATCATAATATACTGTCATATTCCTTAGTATAAACTCATAAAGTTATACTATTAAATGTTTAAACAAAAATTATTCCAGTTTTATTTTTTTTATCAATTATGAATTATTCAAAATAATTCAAGGTTTCAAAACCGCCTTGTTTCAGGTATTCTTCCTTTCTCATCAAGTGAAGATCTGATTGTACCATATCTGTTACTAACATTTGTAGGTCATATTTCGGTATCCATCCAAGTTTTGTATTTGCTTTTGTTGGATCACCAATTAACAAATCTACTTCGGTAGGTCTATAATAAGCAGGATCGACTTTGACAACTGTCTGGCCAAATTTAATAAGAGACTTATCTATATTTAACTGTGCCAAGCNNCTACACCTTTTTCTTGCTCACCTTTGCCACTGAATTCAACCTCAATACCTAATTCTGCGAAAGCCATCCGAACAAAATCTCTGACGGTTGTCGTTACGCCTGTTGCAATGACAAAATCTTCGGGTTTCTCTTGCTGAAGGATCAACCACATGGCCTCCACATAATCTTTAGCATGTCCCCAATCCCGCTGAGCAGATAAGTTTCCAAGATATAATTTATCTTGCAGTCCCAATGCGATTTTAGCAACTGCTCTAGTGATTTTACGTGTCACAAATGTTTCCCCTCTAACAGGACTTTCATGATTGAATAAAATCCCATTACAGGCATACATTTTATAGGCCTCACGATAATTGACAGTAATCCAGTAGCCATACATTTTTGCTACGGCATAAGGACTTCTGGGATAAAAAGGTGTCGTTTCACTTTGTGGAACCGCTTGCACCAAGCCATATAGCTCCGATGTTGAGGCTTGATAAATACGTGTTTTCTCAATCATCCCAAGCAATCTTACAGCCTCCAAAATACGTAAGGTACCAATACCGTCCGCGTTGGCCGTATACTCGGGCGTATCAAAGCTCACCTTAACGTGAGATTGTGCCGCCAAATTATAGATTTCGTCTGGCTGTGTTTCTTGAATAATACGGATCAAATTGGTTGAATCGGTCAAATCACCAAAATGCAAGGTAAAATTTCTATTGTCAAGATGAGGATCTTGGTAAAGATGGTCAATACGATCTGTATTGAATAAAGAACTTCGGCGTTTTAAACCGTGAACTTTGTACCCTTTTTTCAATAGGAATTCTGCTAAATAGGCACCGTCTTGTCCTGTAATACCTGTTATTAAAGCAGTTTTCGTGTTTTGTTCAGCCATATTTCTCTATATTAAGCGATACCCAACGAAGCCGTTCGATACTAAGCTATTTTTGTCTTTTATAAATCTGTCTTTCAAAGGCAATGATTTACCCTATTACATGAATAATTCATCTATAACCTATGATGAATTACATTCGTAAGCCAATCAGTTACCATGAAAAATATCATTATAATTTCGGATTGTAAAAGTATTAAATTTTAAACAAAAAAAGCCATAGGAAATCCTATAGCTTTCATTATTATTCTTTTTCTTCTAAGATTAGTTTGAGCGGGTAAAGTTAAATACCAGATAGGCCTCTCCATTAGCTACCGTCAATGGCATGCGCATGACCAATTTATTACCATCTGAATACGACAAATCTAGACGATAACCTGTAGTTACATTCTTTGCTTTGTCTCCTGCATATATCTTTTTAAACTGAAATTGTGGCTCCCCTAACCCTTTTCCTGGGTTATAGATTGACCAAAAAATCTCACGAGAAGCACCTGGAGCACATAATGTTCCCTGTGCATTAAACGTAATAGATCCTTTACCGTTGCCTATAAAGTTCCATGTACTACCAACAAAACACTCGGCCGGCGCCTCTTCAAAAACGCTTTTAATTGTAAATGTTGAAGGCAAATTTTCTCTATCGATTGTATTCAATGTCCAAGTTCCTTTCACAGCGGATTTCCAATCTGAAGCGCTAGGGCCTGAAGCTGCGCTCGTGTTGGACGACGGATTTCCAGATGATGTACCTTGCTTTTGTGCTCCACAAGAAAATAAGGTCACCGTAGCAAAAATAGTTGCTAATGATAAAACGAATCGATTCATATGTATAAATTTTAATTTCAAATTGTATTTTTGGGGAAAATTAATCCACAAATATCATGAAGTTCTCAGCCAAAAATCATACCATAAGCAAAATAATCGCAAAAACTCTTTTAAGGCTATTTATTATTCTATTGGCTTTTGCCTCATACCCACTTTTCTTAGGTAAAGAAGCCAACAGCAAACTAGGTCAAATTAACCTCGCTTTCACAAATAAAGTAGCACTCATTGCGCCTATTTTACTCTTTTGTTTTATTATTGGATTAATGATCGCAGTGCTAAAACACAAATATAATAGAATTGACTTAAATTGGCTATTTTCACTTGCTACTATCTTCGGTATTTTATATTTGATATTATTGTATTCAAGAATTTACCCAACGATCGTATAAGCACAATTGCAGAATTCCACAAAGTTTCTAACTTTGGATTCTCCAAAATCGTTAATACGGCCGAATAAGATTGGAAGCATAATTGCTATGGATAAAAAAAAGGGGCTAAAAATAGCCAAAAATATATTGAAGATTGTTGTTACGGCAGGTGCTTTATACTGGGTGTTTAGTAAGGTATCTGTAAAAGATCTTAAAGAAGCTGTCATCAATTCAAACCCACTGTACCTATTTTTAGCATTGGTGGCCTACAGTATTTCTATCTTCATCTCGTCTTCTCGTTTATTGACATTTTTAAAGGCGATCGGATTGGATGTTACCGAAAAATACAATTTAAAACTATACCAATTGGGCTTGTTTTACAACTTGATTTTACCAGGTGGTGTCGGCGGTGACGGTTATAAGATATTTTTCCTCAGAAAAAGATTTAGTATTAAAGGAAGAAAGCTATTTACAGCTTTATTTCTCGACCGATTAAGTGGTTTATGGGCACTTTGCTTAATTATCTCAGCGCTAGTCACCTATATGCCACAGCTCGGAATCCCTAATTTCCTAACGATCCTTTTATTTGTACTCGGGAGTATTGTATACTACTTTATTGTGACCAAATTTTTCAAAGAATATAAACCGACATTTTTAAAAGCTCATCTTAAAGCTATCGGAGTACAATCAATGCAAGTTCTTGCAGCAATATTAATTCTCTATGCTCTAGGTTTTAACGGTAAGTTTTCCCCCTATCTTTTTCTATTTTTAGCTTCTTCCTTGGTTTCCATCATTCCATTTTCAGTAGGTGGTTTAGGGATGCGCGAACTTGTGATTATGTGGGGGGCGAGCATTTTCCATGTGGATTCGCACAATGCGGTATTAATCACATTGTTGTTTTATATTATTTCTGCATTGGTTGCGCTCTCGGGAATTTATTTTATATTCCATCCGAAAGCAATTGGAGAAGATAAACTACCGTCGGCAGAAGAAGTTGAACAAAGTCAAAAACTAGAAGAATAATTATGTCAAATATCATTATAACCGGCGAAAGCAGCGGAATCGGATTTGAAGCAGTATTGGATTTGACCTCTAAAAAGGACAACAAAGTGATTGCACTGGCTAGATCTGCGGACAAGCTGCGAAAACTCCATGAAATCGCCAGTCAACTCAATTATGATGGTGGCACACTTTATCCAGCACAGTTCGATATCGTATACGATGATTATGCCACGCTCATTCCATTTATTCAATCGAAATTTGACACGGTAGACATTCTCATAAATAATGCTGGAGCATTGATCAACAAACCTTTTATGGAAACTGATGGAAAGGACTTTGCTGAGATGCTACAGACAAATCTCATGGGCCATATAAATATGATACAAAACGTAGTCCCATTTATGAGAGAAGGTGCCCATATCGTCAATATAAGCAGCATGGGAGGCTTTCAAGGATCCATGAAATTTTCGGGGCTTTCCGCATACTCTACCAGCAAGGGTGCATTGGCCATATTAACCGAGTGTCTAGCCGAAGAATTCAAAGAAAAAGGAATCAAAGTTAACTGTCTTGCATTAGGATCCTCGCAAACAGAAATGTTTGAAGCAGCCTTTCCGGGCGTTGAAGCGGGGACATTAGCTTTCGAAATGGGTAGGTATATAGCTGATTTCGCACAGAATGGACATCGTTATTTCAATGGAAAAATACTTCCCGTTGCCAATACAACACCGTAAGAACGCTCCTGTCTAGGATATATTGACATAACCTTGTTGCAAAAATCGATATTTCGATAAAAAATCATCTTGACAAAATAGTCTACTCCATATGAAGACTATTTTGTTTTTTGTCTGAGCCATTTTGTCAGATCATCCATTAGCTGCTCATTAAAACTCTCCGAGTTCTCAAAATATTCTTCTATTTTTCCTGTCTCTGCCTGCTGAAATAAGTGATTTAAGTTAGGATATTCCTTAATGGTTACATCTGTCGTCTGCAAATGCAGCCGTTGAAGTGCATAAATATTTTCATTTGCCGGTACTTGGACATCCTTACCACCGAAAGAAGCAAAAATCGGAACCTTTACCTGTTTTAAATAATATCCGGGATCTATACGAAGAAAACTTCTAAACCAAGGACTCATCATCGGGCTAAGTTTAATCTTCATATCTGATGTTAGTGCATTACCACTATTTTGGCGAACAAGCTCCTTTTCCAAAGATGCTGCTAACGTTTGAGTTGGTTCGTCCTGTAATAATATGTTATAGAGTTTCCGGTTGTTCGACTTATTAATATCGAGTTGAGATACGGACAATCCTCCCGCCTTTCCTAATGCATAACTTTGTAAAATAAGCAGCGAGTCACCCTTAATTACTGGGCCAGATAACAAAGCAATATAATTTACGTTACTATTTTCTGCGGCTACCATTGCAGCAATTTAAGCCCCCTCACTGTGCCCTATTATACCTATTTTGTTTGACTGGACAATCTTCCTTTGTCTTAGAAAGTCAACAGCCGCATTTGCATCAGAAGCGAAATCGGTCGTTGTTGCTAAGTTAACTTCCCCTTTAGATCCACCAATTCCACGGTCGTCATAACGTAAAACCGCAAAACCATTTTTGCTCAAATGATCTGCAAGCACCTTAAATGGCCTATGTCCAAAGACTTCCGAATCCCGATTTTGCTGACCACTACCATTGACCAATACGACCGCAGGAAATGCCCCTCCATTTTTAGGATAAGTTAAAGTTCCCGTAAGAATAGCATTCCCCTTTATATTTTTAAACGAAACCTCTTCTTCAATATAATGATATGGAGGGAAGACATCCTGTTTACGAGAAAGTCCGCTTTGCTCGTTCTCGCTTCTGACAAGAACCATCGCCGATTCAAATCCCCCCTGTTTCATCACTCCTTTCATTACGTCTTTGTCCCGATCCAAAAATCCAGCATAGACTAATCCTATATTTTTAACATCGATCCAAATTGAATCCTGCTTCGTTCTTATTTGGTTGATTAGAAACTTTTGGGAAGTCTGCATCGGACTTTCAAATGTCCCATTCCAATTATTGTTACTATCCTTTTCAAGATTAAATATCAAAAATAATTTCTGCCCTGAAACCTCAACCTCACCCTTCCATGAACCATCAAATGTCTGTGCATGAGAACATGAAAAATGGACGCAAATGATAAATAGGTATAAAATTTTTCTCATTGTCGTTTTTTGCTAGAAATTAAACTGTATACATACATCCAGTATAAAATATAATGCCACAAATAGTATACTGACCCCAACCTTCTTATTGTTTACTGCTACCTTCATGCCCTTGACCAATAAATAAAACTGATAAAACAGCAACAATAAACTGATGACTCCAAACATGCCAAACAAGAGCATGTCCGCTTTATCGACTCCGGCCAACGCACGATCGCCGTTTTGTACAGCCTTTAAGACTTGATCCGTGAATTTGTCCTGATTTAGAAGTTTCCCCACAAATAATACAAGATAAAGCGGAAATGGCATAATCAAAACGACATTCATGACATCAATGATCCTGGTCTTTCTGTTTAATAACACCCCTATACCGTAGAGTAGTACGAAAGGAGCCAAAACCATATAGGCATGAACGCGCAACACAGCCCATAGGGAAACTGCCATTTCTGGTTTAAAAAAATGCATAAATCCATTGAACTGCTGACCCGATAAATAAATAATATAGCTTGATAACAAGAACCCGATAATACCAGCAATGAATAATTTCCACTCCGTAAATTCGGCAAATGGATTCTGAAGAATCTGTTTAACTTTCATTTTTTAAAAATTGAGGTAAGTTCAGCTGTTCAATCCCAGCCGGATCTTGGGTTCCTATAAGCAATATCTTATTATTTTCCAATGTTAATTGGAGGCCCCTATTGCCGCGAGCTGAAAATGCCTGGCCCTTCTGCCCTATCCGTAGCCCCCATCCACCAAATTCACCGATAGGATTATATTTCCGCACTTCAACTGATTGTATAGCTGACCACTGCACTCTTTTTCGATAAAAATTGAAAGGAAAAAAATGAACTTCAATCCCGTCTTCATAAATCGTCGTTTTTAATCGCAACACAGCAAAGAGTCCCCACAATACTAAATTTATCCAAAAGCCCGGCAATTGAAATAATGGAACAAAATTCAACCGCAAGAGATCATGCCAGTGCCCAGAAAAGCTGGCTACACTGACAGTTAAAAGGATCATACAAAGCCACCAGCTAAAAAAAGATTGGCTTTCGGTATAAAGCGTGTTACTTTTCATCTTGATTGATTTATTTCTTCTATTTATCAATTCTTCGATTCCACAGGGACTACATACTTCTGTTTGCAACCACATTGTTTGTATGAGCAAGGAATTTCAATTTGTGAATCAGATCATCGAGAATATTACGGACCGTCGGATAGGATTTGCCCATCTGATTTGCCATTTCTTTTAAACTTCCCGAGTGCATCAAAAAATTCAGCACAAATTCTTGTTCCTCGACAGTAAGCTGCATCAGCAAGGGCAATGAAAATTTACCCACTACCTCAGTCTCACAGGAGTCGCACACCAACTTAGAAACTTTTAACTTCGCTTCACAGCAGGGACAATCAATGGGTATTTTTTTCATTAAACAAATACATTTTAATAAAATTAAAAATAATATTAACATTATTAAAATAAAACAGAATAAAATTAATATTTGAAACGCCAGATAATCCAAAACCTATCCCAGTCAAAAAGAGTTTCTCCATGGCAGTGGATATATGAATAATTGTGAGACAATCATAAGTACCAAAGAATAGATGCGAAGAAATAAATTGCTTTTATATGAAAGGCAATTTATCTAAGTTTGTACCATCAAATAAAATTTATGAAGAAGTTTTTAGGCTATATCCTATCTATTATATTTTGGTTCTGTTTTGGTCTCTCCCTAATTATATTCCACCCTATACAGTGGCTATGTTTAAAACTAGGCGGATATGATGCCCATAAAAAAAGTGTGGACATATTGAATGCTTGTTTAGTTGCTTCTTATTATACTCTTTTTAATCGGGTAACGTTTATCGATAACAAATCCATCCCGACAGGACAGCCCATTGTTTTTGTTGCAAACCATCAAAGTACATTTGATATTCCTCCAATGATCTATTTTTTACGTAGATTTCATGGCAAGTTCATTTCCAAAATCGAGCTCGCCAGTGGTATCCCTAGTATCTCATTTAACTTAAAACATGGCGGTGCAGCCAACATTGACCGTAACGATCCTAAACAATCAATCGCTGAGATTCTTAAACTCGCCAATAATATGAAAACCAAGAATTGGTCGGCATTTATTTTTCCAGAAGGAACAAGATCCAAAACAGGTAAAATGAAAGCTTTTCATGTCGGTGGAATCGCAACTTTAATTAAGAAAAACCCAAACGCCCTGGTCGTTCCCGTTGCTATAACCGGATCTTATGAAATGGTCCAATACGGTATGTACCCGTTGACCCCATTTCTTCACATGACATGGGAAGTTCTGGACCCTTTGGACACCGAGGGAAAAGGTATCGAAGAAATTGTAAAACTAGCGGAAGAAACCATCAAACTGAAGGTTGAAAAATAAGGTAAAATGATAGGAATAAAATCTGACTATTTTACCTGCCTCCCTTTCCAATCGTATTTGCCAACATTTCCTAAAATACCAATGTAAACGAGATAAACGATGTGCGCTAAGCTCAGTATGGGGAGATACATTAATAGTTCATTTCGCTTCGCAAAAGAGGTCATTGGCTGGATAAAAAAACTTTCCACGAGCATTTTCAACAGCAGAGCAAAAATTGCGGCCAAGCCGACTAATTTTACTCCCAACAGTCCGAGGATTGAAGCTATCAATAGCAAAAGATTAAAAAACCAGATAGAAATCCCCAGTGCAATTACTCCTTTGTTTTTGTATTTTGTACTTTTCGATGCCCAGCGCCTTCGCTGGCTAATGAATGATTTTAAATTCGGCTTCGCATCTGTATAGACAACTGCCTCAGCAGATTTACAGAAAGTGATTCTTTCTGGATACCGTTCGGCCACCTTATGTAGCAATAATTCATCATCTCCAGAAGCAAGTTCATCAATTCCCTTAAATCCACCCATTTGCTTAAAAATGTCTTTCCTGTAAGCCAAATTTGCACCATTACAGGTAGTTGGTTTTCTGTTTCCGATACCAGCAGCACCTAAGCCTATCAAATACAGAAATTCTAAGGTCTGCAACCGCTCAAAAAAACTTCTTTCTTCCGAATATATAACAGGCGAAGATTGTAAATAAGCGTCCTCGCGCTCGAAGGTTCCCATTACGGTACACAACCAATTGGGGCCCATACGACAATCTGCGTCGGTTGTTATAATAATTTCGCCTTTGCAACAATCAATAGCCCTGGAAATCGCCAGTTTCTTATAGGAATTCAAGCGGCCATTTTCATTTAATTGAATAAGTTTCACACCTTTTTCGGCATATTCCCTAACTATGGTAGAGGTATTATCGTCCGAATGGTCATCAATGATAATAAGTTCCAAAAGTTCAATTGGAAAGTTCTGCCCAAGTATCGACTCAATGGTTCTCCTGATATTTAACTCCTCGTTACGTGCTGCGATAATCACGGATACTGTCTTTGTCGGTATCGGCAGATTCCTCGGTGTCTGCAGCATTAGCCAACCTCTGCGCATCCATAATACTAGAATAGCATATACACATGCGAAAATGATCAATAAATAGTTAAGAATTTGTATCACCAAAAAAATTAATCTTAAAAACAAAAATAGAACCAAATACAGCTGGAAGAATTAGATTCACAAACCAGATACACGATACAATCGCCATGACAGCAATTTCTTGCGTTGTAATATAGCTATAGAGATTACTTGCCACAAAACTCCGGACACTAAAATCAAAAATATCCAAAGTAGGCAATGCCGCTTGGACAAAAAATAAAATAAAGATCATTAAAACCATCGACAGGAGCGGAAGCTCAGGCAATGTCAATTTCATTAATATAATATATTGGGAAGTAAAAATGACGAATCTTGCTAAGGAATTTAAAAGAACAATGCTTAATTCACGTATTGAATAATGTTCTAAAACTTCAAAAAAGGGCTTAATCTTCGCTAAGAATTTAATCCTGCCAACCAGGAGATCAACCCATCTCACATTGAAATATAAAATCACAAATCCAGTGGCATAAATAATAGCAAGCACCCAAACACCAAATTGAACTGAAAGTGGAGTGGAAAGAAACTTACAGATAAACCAAGCGATACTTAATGATCCCGCAACACTTGTGAGCACCAATTGAGCAAATAATCCAACGCCCATGGCTACTGCACCTCTCGCTCTATTTTGAGGATCAAGGAAAAGAACCCGCCCCCCGTACTCACCAATCCGATTTGGCGTAAAAATGGCCCAAGTAAGTCCACAAAAAACAGATTGGAAAGCTTTCCAAAATGAAATATACTGTAGCTTAGAAGCTAAATACCGCCATTTGACCACTTCCAACAACCAGTTTATAAGCATTAAAACCACAATCAAAACCATTGTCCATGCAACTGAATGCTGCTCTAAACCAGTGATTAGCGTTTTAAACTTATCGATATTACTCTTATCGGATACCTTTATTACAATGTACCATGTCGCCAAGGCGAACACAAGTATCTTTAGTAAAAGGCTGACGTATTTTTTTTGTCTTGCAGTCAACTTTTGATAATTAAGAGAGCAATGTTACTAAATTTTAGCCAAATGATTAAGTTTTGTCGACTGCAATCCACATATAAAATACAAAATTTGTAATATTGTACATGCAGAAGGAAAAGGCGAAAGAAAGAATTATTTTAGGAATTGATCCAGGTACAGTAATCCTAGGGTATGGCATTATCAAAGAAGTTGGCAATACCCTATCGTTAATTTCAATGGGTGTTATAAAGATGGGGCATCTGGATGATCACGCGTTAAAATTGCAGCGCATTTTCAAGAAAACTTCTGCTTTAATGCAAGAATATAATCCCGACTGTGTAGCCCTAGAATCACCATTTTATGGCAAAAACATTCAGGTCATGCTCAAACTTGGCCGGGCTCAAGGAGTCGCCATGGCGGCGGCTTTGGCTCAAGATATTCCAATCTTCGAGTATTCGCCAAGAAAAATAAAACAATCCGTCACGGGAAATGGCAACGCCACGAAAGAGCAGGTTTCTGCAATGCTAAAAAACCTATTGAAATTTGAGGAAACTCCTCAATTTCTGGATGCTACGGACGGCTTGGCCATCGCTGTTTGCCATTCTTTTCAAAAGAATGCGGTATCTGGCAGCAGCAAGTCATACTCCGGATGGTCGGCATTCATTCAAGATAATAAGGATCGAATCAAGTAACTACATCTGTACTTGTCGAATAACATTTTTTACGTTCAGCTCCACGATGTCTGTCATTGTTTTACATTTGAGATAAGAGTTATTTTGGTAAAACTCTGCATACCCCTCACGTAATTGTTTAATATTTTCCAGTGTCGAAAGAACCTGCGTTTGGGATGCGTCACGAAGGTCAGCAATCCGATGCCGTTCACTACGAACTCTATGTACGATGGAAGAACGTTCTTCTTGCTGATATTGAAGGACAGTTTTTTCATTTAAATGTTCCATCGCAAGTTTGACATATGGAAAATTCTCTTTGAAAAATTGGGGCATATAACCCTTCGGATTTCCCTCGTAAAACTGCTGGTCGAAGTCTATTGCTCTAATCCTAAACTGAAAATCATCAAAATCAGGCGTGATCTGCATAACAAAATTATAAGCACGCATGTCGCCCAGTAAGGTAATAATGCAGCGTTCATTGAATTTCACAAACTCCTTGGAAATACGTGTTAAATTATAATCTGGAGAAAACATCCTGGTTTTAGAGAATGTATCTCCCGGGATACCAACGATATGTTCTTCCACCAATGTATCGTGATCGACCATATAATTTACCTGATTAGGCGACAATATCTCTTCCAGTTCCAATCCATAAATGCGGGATGCATCTGCCTGTTTAATATAAAAATAGTCATACACGTCGTTTAGGCGGTTGACAATACGGATACGAAATGGCTTCGTATTACCAAAACTGCAGTATTCCACCCGATCAATATATTTATGTTGTACTATGCGCGTATTGCCAGAAGCTTTAAGCTTCGCATAAATCACCTTTAATCCATCATAGAGTTGATCCATCAAATACTGAGGGTACAATGGTGTCTCCCAAAAAGTATCATTGCCAAATTTGTCCATTACAGGTACGGTTTCTGTAAAATTCAACAGATCTTTATATCCAATAGGGAGTTTCTCATCCCTTTGATACATCTTGAGATATTTATGAAGGCCATCTCCAACCTCAAAAATTGGCTTTTTTTTCGAAATTTTTACATCTTGAACTTCCACTTCTACCTCCTTTTATTTTTAAAACCGAATATCAAATCGGATCATCAATTTAAACAATATGCCCAACGCTACGCTAAAAACCAAATGGATACACCCGCTTCCATTTTATATCCCTGAAAGCATCCCCATATCCCTGGGATCAGGCATACATGGTCTTTAAATTGTATTATTTATGAACAAAAAGCTATCTATTAATGAAAATGAGAAATATTTTTAGTAATATATAACATTATCAATATCAATAAGTATTTTTTATTAAATTTACATCTATAAACCGAAAATTCTTAGTAATTTTGAAATAAATTTAATTATTTTAGCTATTGGTCTGATTTTGATCTAATGACCAATTAATGAATCACAAAACCCATTGTTAATGGAAAATCAATATGCAAACTATGATCTAGACAATTTGGATATCCAAATCTTGTCTATTCTAATGAACGATGCCTCTATTCCTTATACTGAAATAGCGAAGAAGCTAATCGTATCAGGAGGCACAATCCACGTTAGAATGAAGAAGATGGAAGAGCTAGGTATCATTAGAGGTTCAAATCTCATTATTAATCCTCAAAAAGTAGGATTTGATATTACGGCCTTTTTGGGTATCTATCTGGAGAAGGGTTCACAATATGCAGATGCAGTAGATAAATTGAAAGAAATCAAAGAAGTTGTCGAATTACATTATTGTACTGGTCAATACAGTATCTTCGCAAAGATTATCTGTAGGGATACTGTTCATCTCAGAAAAGTATTGAATGAAGATATCCAATCTGTTCCCGGAATTCAACGTACAGAGACGATCATCTCCCTTGAAGAAAGTATTAAGCGCCAAATTAGCTTAGTCTAGTATAAAAAAAGCTTCCAAATATGTGGAAGCTTTTTTTATACGATCTTATTTAAAATTTCTATATACAAGTTAATCCCTTCCCTAATCTCATCGATGTAAATAAATTCATCTGCCATATGCGATCTTGCACTGTCCCCCGGGCCCAATTTTAACGATGTTACTGGAATAAGAGCTTGGTCACTCATCGTCGGCGAACCATAAACCTGACGGCCAAGAGCAATCCCTGCCTGTACGATAGGATGGGATTCAGGAATGGAAGATGATTTAAGACGAGTCGACCTTGCGGTTACCTCTGATGCTACATGCGATTTAATAATGGCTAATGTTTCTTCGTTAGAATAGGCATCTGTAGTTCGAACATCAACAACAAAACTACAGTTTGCAGGCACAACGTTATGTTGCGAACCCGCCTGAATAACTGTCACGGACATTTTAATCGGCCCCAAAGTCCCTGAAGTTTTTTCAAAGGCATAATTCTTAAACCATTCAACATCCTTAAGCGCTTTATAAATGGCATTATCGCCTTCGTCTCGTGCAGCGTGCCCCGCTTTTCCCGTAGCATTGCAATCCAGTACCATTAATCCTTTTTCGGCGATAGCCAAATTCATTAAAGTAGGTTCACCTACGATAGCAAAGTCCATTGGCCCAATATCTCTCAGCACATATTCTATACCATTTTTACCAGAGATCTCCTCCTCGGCACTAGCAACCAGGCAAAAGTTATACTTCAGATCTTTCCGTTCATAGAAGTATAGAAATGTTGCAATTAATGATACCAAACATCCACCAGCATCATTGCTACCCAAGCCATAAAGCTTTCCATCCTCTACAGTTGCGGCTAAAGGATCTCTCGTATAACCCGTATTTGGTTTTACGGTATCGTGGTGTGAATTAAGCAGTATCGTTGGTTTATTGGTATCATAATAGGCATTATATAACCAAACACTATGGCCTTTCCGATGTGTCTTGATATCACGCTCTCGAAAGAAGCCATCAATTAAATTGGCGGTTAACTCTTCTTCTTTACTTAAAGACGATAGTCCGATTAATTGTTTTAAAAGTGCTAGAGCATCTCCAAATAGGATCTCCTTATCCTTCATGATATAACCCTCCTGCTTTATCCGCAGACAATTTTATTCCTTTTATAAAAGCTGAACTAAAGCCATTGTGCTCCATTTCATTCAAACCAGCGATAGTACATCCTTTTGGAGAAGTTACCTTATCAATCTCACCTTCCGGATGTGCATTCGTATGCAACAGCAAATCGGCAGCTCCCTTGGCCGTCTGAACAGCCATTTTTAAGGCATCATGCGCATGAAACCCAATTTCTACCCCTCCCTGCGAAGCCGCACGAATAGCACGTAAGAAAAATGCGATACCGCAGGCACATAATGCTGTAGCAGAAGTCATGAGGTCTTCATTAATGACAACAACCGACCCCACTGTCTCAAACATCTTTTCAACTTCACTTAAACTATCCGCTGAAGCGTTATCACTTGCAATACAAGTCATCGACTGCGCTATTGCGATTGCTGTATTAGGCATGGCACGCACTACGGTAGCATCTGCCCCCAACTCTGCTTTTAGATCTGCACAAGAAACTCCAGAAACGATGGAGACAAAAATCTGACTCTCCTTATCGATAACGGGCGCAACCTCAACCAGTACTTTTTTCAATTGTTGCGGCAGTATGGCAAATACAACGATATCTGCTCCTTTAACAGCAGATTTATTGTCGCTGCTTACCGAAAAGCCTTGGCTGGATTCCTCGGCCAGAGCATTCAAATTTCTCCTTGTTAATGTAATATTCGAAGCTTCCGCAAATTCACTCTTCACGAGTCCTTTTGCTAAAGAAAGACCAATATTGCCGCTTCCGATAATGGTGACCTTTTTCATTGGGTTGGGTTTAGGTTAGATTTTACGTTTATTTTAAAGTTAAACAGGTACCGAATTGGCCTTGCTGAAACAAGTGTAAGTTATTTGCATTTCCAATATAGACCTCTTGAACTCCTTTGTTTATCGCATTAAAGGCATTTTGTAACTTCGGAATCATCCCCTCATTCACGACACCTGATTCCTTCAGATGTTCAAATTCTTCAGATTTAATTGTTGGTATAACAGAGCTTTCATCTGTTACGTCGCGTAGAACACCATTTTTTTCAAAACAATACACTAACGAAGTTTCATATAAAGATGCCAAAGAGACAGCCAATGACGAAGCAATCGTATCCGCATTTGTATTCAGCAATTGTCCAAGACCATTGTGTGTAATCGCCGAAAACACCGGTACAAATCCCGCTTCCAGGAATTTCTTGATGGCTAATGTATTTACTGAATCATGCAGTAAATCGCCTACAAAACCGTAATCTATGTCTTTAACAGGCCGCTTTATCGCTTTGATAACATCGCCATCCGCACCTGTCAAACCAACTGCGTCGCACTTTAACTTTTGTAATTTAGCAACAATAGTCTTGTTAGTCAGGCCGGCATATACCATCGTTACGATACGCAGCATTTCTTCATTTGTCACACGTCTTCCTTCAACCATCTGAGCTTGTATTCCTAGCTCGCTAGCCAAACGCGTCGCAATTTTGCCTCCACCATGTACAAGGATTTTCTTCCCTGACAATGCGGAAAATTTCTCTAAAAAAGAATCCAATTGGCGCTCATCATCTATAATGTTCCCACCAATTTTTATAATATTTAATACACTATTAGCCATTACGCAACTTTTCCCTATAAAAATAGTTTCTCAATAATCAAACAAGACCAGTATTACGCTAGATTTTCAAGCATGCGCTTTAGGACCACCTGAGCTGCCCAAACACGATTACTAGCTTCTTTAATAACCAGCGAGTTTGGTCCGTCCAAAATCTCAGACGACAATTCCAAATCTCTCCTTACAGGTAAACAATGCATTATTTTAGCATCATTTGTCAAAGAAAGTTTTTCATTATTCATCATCCAATCCTCGTCAACGCTATATACCTCGCCATATTCCTGATAAGAAGACCAATTTTTCACATACACAAAATCGGCATCTTTTAAGCTTTCCTCAAGATCGTTGGATATCTTGGCACCGCTGGTAAATTCCTCACTTAACTCGTAACCCATCGGCTGTGCAA
Source organism: Sphingobacterium sp. UBA6711 (assembly GCA_002454415.1). Classification (GTDB taxonomy): domain Bacteria; phylum Bacteroidota; class Bacteroidia; order Sphingobacteriales; family Sphingobacteriaceae; genus Sphingobacterium. The sequence continues at coordinate 14,541 of DKIT01000006.1, read as the reverse complement.
TAGTAAAATCTACCAATCCCTCCTCTTGCGCTTTACACATCCATTCTGCAAAAGAGTTTGGCACTGCCTGAGGCAAAGCCTTCACATGTGGAGCCCATGCCAAGACAACCTTTGGCTTTTCAGTCTTCTTATATTCAGTTATGGTAATCATATCTGTCAGACTTTGCAAAGGATGGCGCGTTGCGCTTTCCAAAGACACTACAGGAACACCGCAATACTTAATAAATTTATTGAACAAATCTTCACTATAATCCTCTTCTCGATCTTTTAATTTTGGAAATGAACGAAGTCCTAAAATATCACAATACTCGCCCATCACGGCCGCGGCCTCGCGAATATGTTCAACAGTTGTCCCGTTCATAACAACACCATCCTGTGTTTCAAGCGCCCAACCATCTTTATCCATATTCATGACCATCACATTCATACCCAAATTCATCGCTGCTTTTTGTGTACTCAAACGCGTACGCAAACTTGGGTTCAAAAATACGGGCCCCAGCGTTCTATGTTTACCAAGGTCCTGATTGTCATATGGTGCAGCTTTAAGACTTAACGCCTCTTGAACAACGTCTGCTACACTAGATACATCTTTGACAGAGAAAAACTTTTTCATCTATATAATATTTATTCGAGTGTCATAATGCCATTAAAAAGCCTACCGACGCTCTGTATATACTTTAATTATTACAGTACATTCAATTTATTCCGAACCAAAACGCTATTGATTAATCAAATCGACGGTTCTACCTTTATGCTACTGTTACCGCCTGGATATGTTCCTTTAGTGCTGATAAAAACTGATCAGCATGTTCTTTCGTGATATTCAAAGCTGGTAGCAAACGAATAACATACGGTTTAGCCTCTCCTGTAAAGATACGGTTCTTCAGCAGAAGATCCTTTTTGAGATGCCCTAAAGATTCTGGAAGTTCAATACCAATCATCAATCCTCGACCTCTAACCTCTACAATCTCCTCGATTTGCTTCAATTCATTGATAAGGTATTCGCCTACTTGAGCTGCATTCTCCATCAAGTTATCCTGTTGAATAACCTCTAAGACCGCCAAAGCCGCCGCACATGCCAGATGGTTACCTCCAAAAGTAGTCCCTAAACTGCCGTAACTAGCTTTAAATTTCGGTGATATGCTTATCGCTCCAATAGGGAAGCCATTGCCCATACCTTTTGCCATGGTATAGATGTCAGCCTCAACGCCAGAATAATCTTGCGCATAGAACAGTCCTGTTCTACCATAACCACATTGAACCTCATCAGCGATAAAAACAGCATTGTGTTGATCACAAAGAGAGCGAATCAATCGAAGAAAAGACACAGAAGCTTCGCGGATCCCCCCTACACCTTGGATACTTTCTACAATAACAGAAGAGATCTCTTCACCGTATGCGCTAAAAGCCTCTTTAAGTGCATTCTCATCATTGAAGGGAAGAAAAACTACATGCTCTGTTTCGTTAACGGGAGCGACGATAGTTGGATTGTCCGTCGCTGCTACAGCTAAAGAAGTTCTACCGTGAAAAGCTTTTGAAAATGCAATCACCTTTTTACGCTTGTTATAAAACGAAGCCAATTTCAAGGCATTTTCGTTAGCCTCGGCACCCGAATTGCAAAGAAATAAATCGTAATCAACCTTACCCGAAACTTCGCCCAATAATCGAGCAAGTTCACGCTGAATTGGAATTTCAACAGAATTAGAATAGAACCCAATACGGTCCAATTGCTCTGTTATACGTTGTACATAATGTGGGTGCGTGTGTCCGATCGATATCACAGCATGACCACCATACAAGTCCAAGTAAGCATTTCCTTCGGCATCCCACACCGTTGATCCATTAGCCTTTACTATGTTAATGGGATTAATGGGATAAACATCAAATGGTTTCATCTTAATGAATTATAGATTGATAAACGAAATAGCTAGTAATAGAAAAAGCTATCAGATTTTAGCATTACAAATATATCAGTTATAACCGTAGGAATGGTTATAAAATAAAAAAAGTCCCCTTAAAAAGAGGACTTTTTTATGCTAGATCAGAAGAATACTATTCTCCGTCAACTTTTTCTTCACCTTCTACCTCAGCTTTCACTTCTGCAGGAGCTTCTGTTTCAGCAGCAGCTTTTTTAGCGCCACCACGACGACGAGTAGCTTTTTTCTCAGCAGCAGCAGCTTTTTTACCGTAGATTTCGTTGTAATCAACTAACTCGATGAAAGCCATTTCCGCGTTATCACCTAAACGATTTTCCATTTTGATGATACGTGTATAACCACCTGGACGGTTAGCTACTTTTTCAGAAATTTCGCGGAACAAGATAGAAACTGCGTCTTTATCTTTCAAATAAGCGAATACTGTACGACGAGAGTGTGTCGTGTCGTTTTTAGATTTAGTAATCAAAGGCTCAACATACGTACGTAATGCTTTAGCTTTAGCCAAAGTAGTTGTAATACGTTTGTGTAGGATTAATGATGTTGCCATGTTAGCCAACATTGCTTTTCTATGGCTATCCGTACGGCCTAAGTGATTTACTTTTTTTCCGTGTCTCATTTTGATTTTATTATACTATATATACCGTTCTTGTATGACTTAATTACTAAATTTTCAGTGCCCATTAGCGCATCATCTTCAGCAATCGACTTCAAGAGGAATTACATATAGCGGTCGCTTAATAAATTATTATTCTTCGTCTAATTTGTATTTTGCCAAGTTCATTCCGAATGATAAACCTTTCGATTTAACCAATTCTTGGATTTCACTCAACGATTTTTTACCGAAGTTTCTGAATTTCAACATATCAGCTACGTCATAAGTTACTAACTCAGCTAATGTGCGAATATCCGCAGCTTTCAAACAGTTCAATGCACGAACTGAAAGATCAAGATCTACTAATTCTGTTTTCAAGATCTTACGCATGTGTAAGATTTCTTCGTCAACAACCTTAGTTTCTTCCTTAGTTTGTGACTCAAGAAGCATATTCTCATCAGAGAATAAGATAAAGTGTTGAATTAAGATCTTAGCAGCCTCTTTCAAAGCCTCTTCGGGATGAATTGAGCCATCAGTAGAGATATCCAACAACAATTTCTCGTAGTCAGTTTTTTGCTCTACACGGTAATTCTCAATGGTATATTTAACATTCTTGATCGGAGTAAAGATCGAATCGATTGCGATAACACCTACCGGGGCATCAGTCACCTTATTCTCATCTGCATTTACATATCCACGACCTTTAGCAATACTCAATTCCAATTCAATTGTCACTGCGTTATCCATGTTACAGATTACCAAGTCTGGATTTAAGACAGTAAAGTTATTAGAGAATTTTGTGATATCACCAGCTAAGAATTGTTCTTGACCATTGATTACTACAAATACCTTTTCGTTGTCGCCAATCTCACCTGTTTTTTTGAAACGAACTTGTTTCAAATTTAAGATAATTTCAGTTACGTCTTCAACAACACCTTTGATCGTTGAAAATTCGTGCGAAACGCCAGAAAACCTTATCGACGTAATTGCATATCCTTCTAACGAGGACAATAGAATACGGCGCAAAGCATTACCAATGGTTACACCAAAACCAGGCTCCAATGGACGAAATTCAAACGTACCATCAAAATCCGTAGATTTTTGCATGATAACTTTATCCGGTCTTTGAAATGCTAAAATTGCCATTTATTTTCTTTTAATGTTTTATTTGTAATAATAATTGTAATACAATAGCAATATGCATACCCCAAAAACTGGACTATGCATATCGCTACTTTATTTATTATTTAGAGTATAACTCAACGATTAAGTTCTCTTTAATGTTTTCAGGAATGTCAGCTCTTTCTGGATAGCTTAAGAAAGTACCTGTCAATTCTTTCGCATTCCACTCTAACCAAGAAAATTTATTTACAGTACGACCTGCAACTGAATTTGTGATGGCTTCAAGTGTTTGAGAACGTTCACGAACTGCTACAACGTCACCAGGACGCAAGCTATATGATGGAATGTTAACAACTTCGCCGTTAACAGTAACGTGTTTGTGGGATACTAACTGACGAGCAGCAGCACGAGAAGTAGCAATACCTAAACGGTAAACTACGTTATCTAAGCGAGCTTCTAACAATTTCAAGAAGATCTCACCTGTAATACCTTGTTTAGAGGAAGCTTTAGCAAATAAGTTTGCGAATTGACGCTCTAACACACCATAAGTGTATTTTGCTTTTTGTTTTTCTAACAACTGAATAGCGTATTCAGATTGTTTACCTCTGCGTTTAGAAGCTCCATGTTGTCCAGGAGGGTAATTTTTCTTTTCTAACGCTTTATCTGGGCCGAAGATCGGCTCTCTAAATTTACGGGCAATTTTGGACTTAGGTCCTGTATATCTAGCCATTTTCTTTTACAATTAAAGTATCTATCAGCCTATAGCCAATGAATCTTATCTTTAAATTAATTAAACTCTTCTACGTTTTGGAGGACGACAACCGTTGTGCGGAAGTGGAGTGATATCTTTGATAGTAGTCACATCAATTCCCACAGTTTGTAATGTTCTGATTGCAGATTCACGACCAGCACCAGGTCCTTTAACAAACACTTCAACTTTACGTAGACCCAAGTCATGAGCAACTTTTCCACAGTCTTGCGCAGCCTGACCAGCAGCATATGGCGTGTTCTTTTTAGAACCACGGAAACCCATTTTNNTCCATTAAACGTTTGATGTTTAATTGAACTTCTGAACGCAATGCACCTTCAACTTTCAATTCGTCGTTAATGATGGTACGAATTGCTGCCAATTGTTCATCATTCCATTCTTGTACCTTCACATCTTCGCTGATACCAGCTTTTTCCAAGATATATTCAGCTCTTGTACGACCGATACCAAAAATATAGGTAAGGCCGATCACACCTCTTTTGTTTTTAGGTAAATCAATACCTGCTATCCTTGCCATATAATATTAAGCTATTATTTTTTTTAATGAATTAACCCTGACGTTGTTTAAACTTCGGGTTCTTTTTGTTGATTACAAAAACTTTACCTTTACGACGGATGATCTTACAGTCCGCGCTACGTTTTTTTATTGATGCTCTTACTTTCATGATATTTATTTTTTCAAAAGCTTGCGCTAATTTAAAAGGCCTTACTACTATTTATAGCGATAAGTAATCCTTCCCTTAGTCAAATCATACGGAGACATTTCCAATTTAACTTTATCCCCAGGTAAAATTTTGATATAGTGCATACGCATTTTACCAGAAATATGGGCAATGATTTCATGTCCATTTTCCAATTCTACCCTAAACATAGCATTAGAAAGTGCCTCTCTAATTATACCGTCTTGTTCTATTGAGGCTTGTTTAGCCATATATTCTCGATTAAATTTAATTTAAAAGCCTGCGAACAGGAGTGCAAAGATAAATAAAAATAATTGGAAACCAACTACTTTTTATTCAAAACTTTCTCCACGTGTTCGAATGTCAGCAACACATCTGGCTCACCTTTTCGAATGGCAACCATTTGTTCGAAGTGCGCCGATAATTTTCCATCCACTGTACTTACTGTCCAACCGTCGTCCCAAAAACGAACACCCGCACGACCTGCATTGATCATTGGTTCGATACAAATCACCAAACCTTCTTCCAATTTAGGGCCAGCGCCGCGTTTTCCATAATTAGGAACTTCTGGTTTCTCATGTAAGTGATAACCCACTCCATGGCCTACGAGCTCACGAACAATTCCGAAACCGAATTTGTTGACGTATTCTTGCACGGCCGAAGAGATGTCTCCAACACGTTTACCGGCCACAGCCTGTTCAACACCTTTATACAATGACTCTTTGGTCACATCCAATAACAATTGCGCCTCTTCAGAAATTTCTCCTACACCAAAAGTGTAAGCTGAATCGCTGATAAAACCGTTCAAATTGACACCCCCATCGACCGAAACAAGATCACCATCTTTAATTTCGTAATCACTTGGAAAGCCGTGTACAATTTGATCATTGACAGATATGCACAAAGAATATGGAAATCCCTGATAATTTAGAAACGCGGGCGTTCCGCCGTTATCATGGATATACTCATAAGCTAATTTATCAAGAGCTATAGTTTTTACTCCAGGTTTAATCACTTTTGCGATTTCACCAAGCAATTGCGAAAGCACATCTGCTGACTTCCGCAATTGCTCTATATCTTCTGCTGACTTATAAAATACTTTAGACATCTAAAGAAATTAAATTGCCGAATGATCCATTCCCTCAACAGACGCTGCCGAACGGCCTTTAATACGTCCTGTCTTCATTAACCCATCATAATGACGCATTAACAAATGAGATTCGATCTGTTGCAAAGTATCCAACACCACACCTACTAAAATCAATAAGGACGTACCTCCGTAGAAGTGCGCAAATTGATTATTAATACCAAACAAACTTGCAATAGCAGGTAAAATAGCAATGATCGCTAAGAAAATTGCACCTGGAAATGTAATATTTGATATTACGCGGTCTATAAAATTACTAGTCTCCAATCCTGGTTTTATACCCGGTACAAAACCTCCGTTTTTCTTCATGTCGTCTGACATCTGTTGTGGGTTCACCATGATCGCTGTATAGAAGAACGTAAATGCGATAATTAAAACCGCAAAAGTCACGTTGTACGCTACAGAAGTATAGTTACTCAACGAAGTCAAAAATTCAGATTGAAGATTCGGGAAGAACTGTCCCAAACTCATTGGCACAAACATAATTGCCTGTGCGAAAATGATCGGCATTACACCCGCTGCATTTACCTTTAGCGGTATATACTGACGTACTCCACCTACTTGCTTGTTTCCAACAATTTTCTTCGCATATTGTACCGGAATCTTACGAACCCCCTGTACAATCAAAATCGTAAAGATCACAACGAAAAACAGCGCCACAAATTCAAGCAATAATGGAATAGGACCACCACCACCTTTAGCCATTCTAGAAACCCATTCCGCAGTGATACCACTTGGTAATTGAGCGATAATACCCGTCATGATGATCAAAGAAATACCATTACCGATACCTTTATCAGTAATTTTCTCTCCTAACCACATCACAAATAACGTACCGCCTGTCAAAACTATGGCAGTCAGAATAGTGAATAATGGATCCGCGATTGTCTTAGCACTTGGCTCAATTTGAGTGCGTACATAAGCAAAAGCCTGAAGCAAAGTAATCCCTAATGTTAAATAGCGAGTAATCTGATTCATTTTTTGACGACCACTTTCCCCTTCTTTCTGCATCTTTTGGAAGTAAGGAACCGCGATGCCCAGCAATTGAACAACAATGGATGCCGAGATATATGGCATTACCCCTAAAGCAAAGATAGCCGAGCGAGAGAATGATCCCCCGGCGAACATATCCAATAAGCCCAATAAACCCTCTTTTTGACCAGAAGCCAAAGCGTGAGGATTTACACCTGGTAATACCACGTGACATCCAATACGGTAAATCAAAAGAAAAAGTAAGGTATTTAGAATACGCGTACGTAAATCATCGATTTTCCAAATATTGGTTAAGGTTGTGATTAGTTTCTTCATTTATTAAATTTTAACGATAGAACCGCCTGCAGCTTCAATAGCTTTTTGAGCAGAAGCAGTAAACGCGTGCGCTGTTACTTCAACTTTAGCTGTCAATTCACCGCGACCCAAGATTTTTACTTTGTCATTTTTTGACACTAATCCATGAGCTTTCAACGCATCGAAATCTACAGCTGTCAAATTGTGTTTCTCGATCAACGCTTGCAAAGTATCTAAGTTGACACCGTTGTACTCTACGCGGTTGATGTTTTTGAAACCAAATTTAGGTACGCGACGTTGCAAAGGCATTTGACCACCTTCGAAACCGATTTTCGTCGAGTGACCTGAACGAGATCCAGCACCTTTGTGACCGCGGGTAGATGTACCACCACGACCAGAACCAGTACCACGACCAATACGTTTGCTACTTTTTACTGCACCTTTTGCAGGTTTTAAATTACTTAAGTTCATTTTTAAACTAAATTGTGCTAGCCCTTCGCTCTCACTAAACAGGTACTAGCGATTAAAAAATAATTATTACTAATAACAAGTAATGGAAAGAGTCCAAAAACCCTTTCCATATGCTTATATTAAATAGTTTCGATAGCTACTAAATGGTTTACTTTACGTACCATTCCAATGATTGATGGAGTAGCTTCAACTTCTACTGAGTGGTTGATTCTTTTCAAACCCAAAGCCTCAATAGTTTTCTTTTGGCGCTCGCTTCTGTCGATAACGCTCTTNNCACTTTATTCAAATCGACACCGCGGTGTTGTGCCACTGTATATGCATCACGCATATCTGCCAAAGCTGCTACAGTTGCTTTAACCACGTTGTGTGGGTTAGAAGAACCTAATGATTTAGCCAATACGTCTTTGATACCAGCAGACTCCAATACCGCACGCATTGCACCACCAGCCAAAACTCCCGTACCACCAACAGCTGGTTTAATCAAAACTGAACCACCAGAATATTTACCATATTGTGCGTGAGGAACAGTACCTTTGATAATAGGAACTTTTACTAAATTTTTCTTTGCGTCATCGATACCCTTAGTAATCGCTTCAGTTACCTCTTTAGCTTTACCTAACCCGTAACCAACGATGCCGTTTTCATCACCTACTACAACAATTGCAGAGAAGCTGAAAGTACGACCACCTTTAGTAACTTTCGCTACACGTTGGATACTTACTAAGCGATCTTTCAATTCAATCTCGCTTGATTTTACTCTTTTTATATTGCTTAATGCCATTTCTTTCTATGATTAAAAGTCTAAACCGCCTTCGCGAGCACCTTCAGCCAAAGATTTGATACGGCCATGGTATAAGTACCCATTACGGTCAAAAACTACTTTATTAATACCTGCTGCTACTGCTTTTTCAGCAACCAATTTACCTACAGCTTTAGACTGATCAACTTTGTTACCAGATGCAACAAAATCTTTTGACAAGCTAGATGCAGCAACTAATGTTTTACCTGCATTGTCATCAATGATTTGCGCATAGATACCTTTGTTACTTCTAAAAACCGATAAACGTGGACGTTCAGACGTTCCAGCAAGGTTTTTTCTGATTCCTTTTTTGATTCTCTCTCTACGAGATGCTTTTTGTCCTGCCATGATTATTATTTTTTAGCTGATTTACCTGCTTTTCTTCTCAATACTTCGCCTTCAAACTTGATACCTTTTCCTTTGTAAGGTTCTGGTTTACGGAAGCCACGGATTTTAGCCGCTATCTGACCGATCAATTGTTTGTCAGCACATTCTAAAGTGATTGTAGGGTTTTTACCTTTGTCAGCAGTAGTTGATACTTTAACCTCATTTGGCAATACAAAAACAATCTGGTGAGAGAAACCTAAAGTTAACTCCAATACGTTACCATTACTTGAAGCACGGTAACCTACACCGACTAACTCTTGCGTAGTTTTGTAACCTTCAGTCACACCTTGAACCATGTTGTTCAACAGGGAACGGTATAGACCGTGTAATGCTTTGTGTTTCTTTTGATCAGTTGGACGTGTTACAACAATATTGCCTTCTTCTTGAGCAATAGTGATGTCACGGTCAACCTGTTGTGTTAATTCGCCTTTAGGACCTTTTACTGAAACTAAGTTTTTGTCCGAAATAGTAACAGTTACCCCAGCAGGGATAGCGATAGGCGCTTTTCCAATTCTTGACATTTCTTTGTGCTTTTACCTAGATTAATAAACGTAACATAAAACTTCACCACCAACATTTTGAAGTCTAGCTTCTTTATCTGTCATTACACCTTTAGATGTTGACAAGATAGCAATACCTAAACCATTCAAAACACGAGGCATAGTATCAACGCTTGCATACTTTCTTAAACCAGGTTTACTCACACGTGTCAACGTACGAATAGCCGGAATTTTGCTAATTGGATTATATTTCAATGCGATTTTGATCGTACCCTGTACGCCATTCTCATCGAATTTATAATTAGCAATGTAACCTTTATCAAAAAGAACTTTAGTGATTTCTTTTTTTAGGTTCGATGCAGGAATTTCAACAACCCTGTGGTTGGCCTTGATGGCATTCCTTACTCGTGTAAGGTAATCCGCAATTGGATCTGTAGTCATTATATATGAAAATTTGTGACAGCGGTTTCCCTCCCAACCGTTGGTATGAGACCTGCTATCTGTTAAATAATTTTAAAATGCAAAAACCCTGGCAATCCCAAAAGAATTGCCCGGGCAAAATTAAGTACTTTTTTTTAAATTACCAAGAAGCTTTTTTCACCCCTGGGATCTTGCCATCTAGGGCCATCTCACGGAAAGTTACACGAGAGATACCGAATTGACGCATATATCCTTTAGGACGACCAGTCAATTTACAACGATTGTGTAAACGTACTGGAGAAGCATTTTTAGGCAATTTATCTAATGCAACGTAATCGCCAGCAGCTTTTAATTCTGCACGTTTTGCTGCATATTTAGCTACCAATTTAGCGCGTTTTACTTCGCGTGCTTTTAATCCTTCTTTAGCCATTGTTATTAGTATTTTGATTTTTAAATGGTAAACCGAATTGTTTCAACAATTCTAAAGCTTCAACATCATTTTGAGCAGAAGTCACGAAAGTGATATCCATACCTTGGATCTTGTTGATTTTGTCAATGTTGATCTCAGGGAAAATGATTTGTTCAGTGATACCTAAGTTGTAGTTACCACGTCCGTCAAAACCTTTATCGTTGATACCGCGGAAGTCACGAATACGTGGAAGCGATACTGCTACCAAACGATCCAAGAATTCAAACATGTTATTGTCACGTAAAGTAACACGTGCCCCTACAGGCATACCTTTACGTAATTTAAAGTTTGAAATATCTTTTTTCGATTTTGTAGCAACGGCTTGTTGACCTGTGATTAAAGTCAACTCAGCGATAGCGTTATCGATTAATTTTTTGTCAGCTGTTGCAGCTCCTACGCCTTGTGAAACAACGATTTTCTCAAGTTTAGGAACCTGCATAATACTTTTATACTGAAATTTTTCTTGAAGTGCTTTACGGATTTCTTCCGCATATTTCACTTTTAATCTTGGTACGTAAGTCATTATTTAATTTCCTCCCCTGATTTTTTAGCGTAACGAACTAATTTACCATCTGCATTTAACTTACGACCAACACGTGTAGTTGCACCTGTTTTAGGATCGATAACAGCTAAATTAGAGATGTGAATACCAGCTTCTTTCTCAATGATACCACCATTAGGATTAGCTGCACTTGGTTTAGTGTGTTTTTTTACGATGTTAGCGCCCTCAACGATAGCTCTATTTTTATCCACTAAAACAGTCAATACTTTTCCTTGAACACCTTTAGAGTTACCAGCGATAACTTTCACTAAATCACCTTTTTTAATTTTGATTTTGTGCGTAGTTGTTTTTGTTTTCTGTGCCATAATTATAAAACCTCCGGTGCTAATGATACAATTTTCATGAACTGTTTCTCACGCAACTCTCTAGCAACAGGGCCAAAGATACGTGTACCACGTGGTTCATCATTATTATTTAATAATACAGCGGCGTTGTCATCGAAACGGATATATGAACCATCTTTACGACGGATTTCCTTTTTCGTTCTAACGACTACTGCTTTAGAAACGGAACCTTTTTTCACGTTTCCTGAAGGCATAGCGCTTTTCACCGATACAACAATCTTATCTCCGATTGATGCATAACGCTTGCGCGTACCGCCCAATACACGGATTACTAAAACTTGTTTAGCACCGCTATTGTCAGCTACATTAAGTCTTGATTCTTGTTGTACCATGTTATTTAGCTCTTTCTATAATTTCAACTAATCTCCAGTTTTTTGTTTTACTCAGCGGACGAGTTTCCATAATTAATACCGTATCGCCGATACCGCAGGTATTAGTTTCGTCATGAGCTTTAAATTTAGTAGTTTTTTTAACGAACTTACCATAGATCGGGTGTTTCACTTTACGTTCCACTGATACCACGATAGATTTGTCCATCTTGTTGCTAACTACTAAGCCGATTCTTGTTTTTCTTAAATTTCTTTCCATTTCGACTTTAAATTTTACGCCTCAGAGGCTGTTTCATTTTTAGCTGCAGCTTTGCGTGCACTGATCTCTGTACTGATACGAGCGATAGTTTTGCGTGCTGCTTTGATCACGTTAGGGTTCTCAATAGCTGAAACAGCATGTGCAAATTTCAATTTTGTAAGGGCTGTTTTCTCTTCTGCAAGACGAGCTTTTAAGTCCTCATTAGATAATTCTAAAATTTCTGAATTTTTCATGTTTTTTCAGTTGTTATTTGGGTTATCATCCGTTTATATATAGCGTTAGGGGTAACGGCCCTAACGCTTAAATGATGACATTACCAAGATTTTTATGCTTCAACGTAGTCTCTACGAATCACAAACTTAGTTTGAACCGGAAGTTTTTGAGCTGCAAGGCGTAAAGCTTCTTTGGCAATTTCCAAAGGCACACCTTCTGCTTCAAATAACATACGGCCTGGGCGTACTACTGCTACCCAGTATTCTGGAGCACCCTTACCTTTACCCATACGTACCTCTGCAGGTTTTTTCGTAACAGGTTTGTCAGGGAAAATACGAATCCAAACTTGACCTTCACGTTTCATATAACGTGTAACCGCAATACGAGCTGCCTCGATTTGACGACTAGTGATCCATGCTTGCTCCATTGTTTTGATACCGAAAGAACCGAAAGCTAATTCCGCTCCACGAGAAGCGTTACCTTTCATGCGGCCTTTCTGCATCTTTCTGAACTTCGTTCTTTTTGGCTGTAACATGTTCGTATACTTTTTAAATCTGCTTCTTCAGCAGGTTTTTGTTGTAATCTAAATAAACTCTATTAATCTTTTTTCGGACCACGGTTATTTCCACCACGGTTGTTTCCACCACGGTTATTTCCACCGCGACCACCTTTATTGTTACGGTTGTCACGACGTTCGCCACCACCTTCGTGGTTGCCACGTGATTTTACACCAGATGCTTGGCCGATGTTTGGAGATAAGTCACGTTTACCGTAAACCTCACCTTTACAGATCCAAACTTTGATACCAATTTTACCGTATGTAGTCAATGCTTCAGCTAAAGCGTAGTCGATATCAGCACGCAATGTGTGTAAAGGAGTTCTTCCTTCTTTGTATTGTTCAGTACGCGCCATTTCAGCACCACCTAAACGACCAGAACACATGATTTTGATACCTTCTGCACCCATACGCATGGTAGAAGCGATTGAAGTTTTCATTGCACGACGGAATGAAATACGTGCCTCTAATTGTTTAGCGACACCTTCAGCTACTAACTTAGCATCTAACTCAGGGCGTTTGATCTCGAAAATGTTGATTTGAACATCCTTTTTAGTCAGTTTTTTCAACTCTTCTTTGATCTTGTCAACTTCTTGACCACCTTTTCCGATAACGATACCTGGACGAGCAGTGTGAATTGTAACAGTGATACGTTTTAAAGTTCTTTCGATAACAACTTTAGCTACACCACCTTTTGCGATACGAACAGAAAGATATTTTCTGATTTTTTCGTCTTCAACTAATTTATCGGAATAGTTTTTACCTCCGAACCAGTTAGAATCCCAACCTTTGATGATTCCTAATCTGCTACCTATTGGATTTGCTTTTTGTCCCATTTCTCAATAAATTAGTTTTGTTCAACGTTTAATTTGCTATCAACTACCAACGTAACGTGATTTGAACGTTTACGAACTCTGTATCCGCGACCTTGAGGAGCTGGGCGTAATCTTTTCAATTGACGACCTCCACCTACTGATACTTCTTTTACAATTAGTTCGCTTTCTTCCACTGATTTACCTTCGTTTTTGGCTTCCCAGTTTTTGATTGCAGATAATAATAATTTTTCTACACGAGCAGCAGCTTCTTTACTTGAGTGTTTTAAAATGTATAATGCATTTTCAACACGTTGACCACGAATTAGATCTACCACTAAACGCATCTTACGAGGCGAAGTCGGGCAGTTCAATAATTTGGCATCCTAAGCTCCTCCTTGTTGAGCTTTCTCTTGCTCTTTGCGTTGTCTAATTAAGACAGACTTTTTAAGTTTTTTTGTTGCTTCCATTACCTATTATTTTTTCTTTTCTGCGTGGCCTCTGAATGTACGCGTAGGCGCGAATTCACCAAGCTTGTGACCTACCATATTTTCTGTTACATAAACAGGGATAAATTTATTCCCGTTGTGCACTGCGAAGGTATGGCCAACAAAATCAGGTGAAATCATTGATCTACGAGACCATGTTTTGATAACTGACTTTTTGTTAGTTTCATTCATAGAAAGAACTTTTCTTTCTAAGTTGTGATCGATATAAGGACCTTTTTTAATTGAACGAGCCATTATTTTTTCCTTCTCTCAATGATGTAACGATTCGATGTTTTCTTCTTGTAACGTGTTTTGAAGCCTTTAGCTAATACACCTGTACGTGAGCGTGGGTGACCTCCTGAAGTACGGCCTTCACCACCACCCATAGGGTGATCTAC
>DKIT01000091.1:38894-78218 GCA_002454415.1 Sphingobacterium sp. UBA6711 | reverse complement strand
GGGTGTGGACCGACACGGTGAAGTGAAAATAGAGCGCCATAAAGCAGCTAAAAAGCCTATTGGATGATGGTTTAGGAATAAAATTGCTTGTAAATGAAGGCAAATTTATCTAAGTTTGTTCACTATTTTAAATAACACATTTATATTATGTTGCAATTAAATTATATCCGTGAGAACAGGGATACGGTAATCGAAAGATTGGCTGTCAAGCATTTCAAGGAAATTGGATTGGTCGACGAAATCATCAGTTTAGATGAAGAGCGCCGAAAGATTCAATCGGAATCAGACGCACTTTCGGCGGAGGCTAATGCGGCAGCGAAACAGATTGGAGATCTGATGCGCCAAGGTAAAAAAGAAGAAGCTGAGACCGTTAAATCCAAATCCTCGGGATATAAAGAGCAAGTGAAGCAACTTTTGGATCAATTGGGCACGATTGAGGCCGAATTGAATGAGAAGATCGTACAATTACCTAACTTGCCGCATCAGTCCGTTCCGGCTGGTGTGAGTGCGGACGACAACGAAGTTGTTTTGACCCATGGCGAAATTCCTGCTTTGTCGGAAGATGCATTGCCCCATTGGGAATTGTTGAACAAATATGATATTGTTGATTTAGAGCTTGGCGTAAAAGTTGTTGGAGCGGGTTTCCCTATCTATAAAGGCAAAGGCGCTAAATTACAGCGCGCATTGATTAATTTCTTTTTAGATCAGGCTGCAGAAGAGGGATACGAAGAAGTACAAGTACCAATTTTGGTCAATGAAGATTCTGCATTTGCTACTGGACAATTACCGGACAAAGAAGGACAGATGTACTATGTGGGCAACGATAACCTGTATTTAATTCCTACAGCTGAGGTTCCGGTCACCAACATTTATCGAGATGAAATTGTGAAAGAAGGGCAGTTCCCAATCAAACACTGTGCATATACACCATGTTTCCGTCGTGAGGCAGGTTCCTATGGAGCGCATGTACGCGGATTAAACCGTTTACATCAATTTGACAAAGTGGAGACAGTACAAATTGTACATCCGGAAAAGTCCTATGAAGTGCTTGAAGAGATGAGTTTATATGTGCAAGGACTATTGCAGAAATTAGAGTTGCCTTATCGTGTATTGCGTTTATGTGGTGGAGATATGAGTTTTACTTCCGCGATGACCTATGATATGGAGGTATATAGCTCTGCTCAGAAGCGCTGGTTGGAGGTGTCTTCCGTTTCCAATTTTGAAACTTACCAAGCAAATCGTTTGAAAGTACGTTTTAAAAATGCCGACGGCAAGATGCAATTGGCACACACGTTAAATGGTTCTGCATTGGCTTTGCCACGTATTGTGGCAGCAATATTGGAGAATAACCAAACAGACAAAGGAATTAAAATTCCGACAGTTTTGGTGCCTTATACGAAATTCGAATATATCGATTAAGCGTCAATAGAAATCAGTCGGTAAGTCGACAGAATTCGACCACGGAAGACGCTCTACCTAAGAAGGTAGAGCGTCTTTTTTTTATAAATTTTCCTTCTCAATGTTTTTAGAATCATTATAAATTGCATTTTGTTTGATTACAAAAAATAAGCATATGATTGTGTTAACGTTTGCTTATAGCATTGTTAATGTTTTGTTAAGTGTATTGGTTTCCGTATAAAATTCTGTATGTTATTTGTTTGAGGAGTTTTTATTCTAAAATGATTCTTGTGTTCTAATTTGTAAGATAGTGGTGTCTTTGTTGCGGTATTTTTCGCTTTTAGGAGATTATGTTAAAAAACTTGTAAAAGCAACTTTGGCTTTCTATATTTGAAACCGCTAATAAAAATCGCACTAACTATTATTTACTGTAAATGCTGAAAAGAGCAAATTTACAGCTGGATATTTATCTAAGGACAGACTCTACATCTACCAAGAGTACACTTTCCCAATAATATTTTCAACTGTTACAATAAAAATGGCAATAGACTATTTGTTTATTGCTGTTTATTGTCTAGACAATTTATGTTTAGACGGTTATGTTAACGGATATAATTTATATCAATATATAGGATTAGAAAAATAATAAAATTAACTAACTAAAACATGAAACAAACATTACTAAGTTTTCTTGTTGGCGGTATGATTCTAACTTCGGTTGCATTCGCTCAAGAAAAAAAGATTAGTGGTCGTGTTACATCTGCTGATGGTAAAGCAATACCCGGGGTAACAGTAGTTGTACAAGGTACTAATCAGGCTACTCAGACTGATACTGATGGTAATTATTCATTGAATGTGCCTGCAGGCAAGGTTGTCGTATTCCGTTCAGTTGGTTTTGATGATAAAACAATCATCGTAAATAACAACAGTACTGTGTTCAATGTCTCTTTAGAGAATCATGACAATGCCTTGGAAGAGGTTGTTGTCACCGCGAATGCGATTAAACGTGAAAAGCGTTCTTTGGGATATTCTGCTCCAACAATTAAGAGCGATGAATTGACAGAAGGACGTAATTCAAGTGCGATCAATTCCTTAGCTGGTAAAGTTGCGGGTGTAAATATCACATCAACATCGAATTCGCCTGGTAGCTCATCTCGGGTAGTACTCCGTGGTGGTTCATCTATCTCAGGAAATAACCAAGCCTTAATTGTTGTTGATGGTACACCTATTGATAATACAAGTAAAATGGGAGGAGCCAGCGATTTATCAAGCGTAGATTTTGGTAACCGCGGTAATGACATCAATCCGGACGATATCGCTTCTGTAACTGTTCTAAAAGGCCCTGCAGCTGCTGCATTGTATGGTTCAAGAGCATCCAACGGTGCATTGATTATCACGACAAAGAGTGGTAAAAAAGGAGCAAAAAATGAAATTACTTTTAGCTCTACCAATACATTGTCTTCTATTTTGAAATTACCTGAATTCCAAAATCAATATGGACAAGGTTCTTCTGGTTATAATGCAGCAGGTGATCT
This sequence comes from Sphingobacterium sp. UBA6711, assembly GCA_002454415.1. Taxonomy (GTDB): domain Bacteria; phylum Bacteroidota; class Bacteroidia; order Sphingobacteriales; family Sphingobacteriaceae; genus Sphingobacterium. Next base: position 75,285 of record DKIT01000091.1, on the reverse strand, counting down.
AATTTATTCAAATGATCCAAAAGAAAACTGGTCTTGGGGCGCACCATTCACCGGTGAAATTCAAGAATGGGGACAAGCCGTAAATGGTGTCCGTCAGAAAAAGGCCTATTCTGCTGTAAAGGACAATGTACGCGATTTCTTTGATCTTGGTATTGCTTCTGATAACAACCTGAGCTTCTCTGGTGGTTCGGATAAATCAACTTTTTATTTAGGATTAAACGCTTTGAATTCCAATGGTGTTTATCCTGGTAAGAAGGACAACTATAACAAATATGGTGTTAGATTTAACGGAACAACAGAGTTCTCAAATAAATTTAGCGCTGGGATCGCTGTAAATTATAGCCGAATCAACAGTAACAATGTTGGTGGTGGACAAGGTGGTGGTTCTGTTTATAACAACTTATTACAAACTCCAAGAGACATTGATATTAAAGGCTTAAAAGATTTATCCAATCCTTATAACGGATATGGTTATACGGATGAAGCCGGTGTAGCCCATAATGATGTCTATGGTTATTATGGTGCTTACACCATGAATCCATACTGGGTGTTGGCTAACTATAATAATTTCAATGATGTGAACCGTATTATGGGGAACTTTAATGTAAATTATAAGCCGACAGAATGGTTAACATTTCAAGAGCGTATAGGCTTGGATAACTATAGCGACCGCAGACGTTCGGAATCTCCAAAATATAGTTATTTACCGGCTGATAATACCTCAGGTAATTATGCTTCAAATAACATTCAAACTGATCCAGGACAATATCGTATTGATCAATTTAATGTGAATGAGATTGTGCATGATTTCATGGCAACTGCTACTCATAAGTTCAATGACGATTGGGATGCTTCATTTATGGTTGGTAATAATATCCGTCAACGCAAAACAACCTCCAATAGCACTGCAACAAATTCGAGTGGCGGTCTTGTTGTCCCAGGATGGTACAATCTAGCTAACTCTAATGGTCCACTAGATTTAATTGAAGATACCTGGACAAACCGTCGTCTGGTAGGGGTTTATGGCGATTTGAATGTTTCCTATAAAAATATCGCTTATCTACAAGCAACAGCACGTAACGATTGGTCATCTACTTTACCTAAGAAGAATAACTCATTTTTCTATCCAAGTGTAAGCGGATCATTTGTTGCATCTGAATTGTTCTCTCCAGAATTGAAGAGCAAGTTTAGTTATGCAAAAATACGTGCGAACTGGGCACAAGTAGGTTCGGATACAGATCCATATCAATTGATTTCAACTTTTTCCAGAAGTGTAATTTCAGGCAGTTTTGGTTCAACTAACTTTCCATTTGGTAATGTCTCTGCATTAATGTCAGGTAATACTATCGGAAATTTAAACTTGAAGCCTGAAATTACGACTTCATTTGAAGTTGGTACAGAATTAGGTTTCTTTAGTAATCGTTTATCTGCTGATTTTACGTACTACAAAAACAATTCAAAAAATCAAATTTTAAGTATTCCAATTCCACTTTCGACAGGATATGGACTTAACTTAGTAAACGCGGGTAAAGTTCAAAATAGTGGTGTAGAATTGACATTGAGAGGAACGCCTGTGAAAACAGAAAACTTGACATGGGAACTATTTGGAACATTCACAAAAAACAATAGTAAAGTAGTTGAGTTGATGGATGGGGTACAACAAGTTTCTGATGGTGGTTTTTCAGGAATGAGTATTGTGGCTGCCGTAGGACGTCCATATGGAGAGTTTTATGGTGTTACCAATGCGACAGACGACCAGGGTCGCACTATTGTTGATCAGAAATCAGGATTGCCAATTGCATCATCTAAACCAGAATATTTAGGAACTTATAATCCAGATTTTCAGGCTTCTTTAGGTACAAGTTTGAGTTATAAAAACTGGTCAATGAGTGCATTGTTCGATACGAAGCAAGGTGGTGTATTCTATTCTAGAACAAAGGATATCATGGGATTTGTTGGCACATCTGCTGAATCAGGTGGTGATCGAATTGCACAGATTTTCCCTAATTCAGTTTATTTGGATGCAGCTGGAAATTCTGTCGTTAATACGACTGCGACGTATGATAAGATAGATTACTATCCTTCTATGGAAGCTGGTGTAAATGTGGTGGACGCCACTTACGTTAAATTGCGCAACTTAACTTTCACCTATAAATTATCTAAGGAAATGTTAAAAAACACACCATTTGGAGCGGCTTCTATCGGCATATTTGGAAATAATCTATTTATCTGGACACCGAGCGAGAATAAATATGCTGACCCAGAGGTAAATTCATCAGGTGCCGGTAATGCACAAGGTTTTGACTTTACAGCTCAGCCTTCTTTACGTAACTACGGTATCAATGTTAAAGTTTCATTTTAAGAGCAGATAAAGTATGAAAACTATAAATTTTAAAAATGCTAAGAAGCTTTTAGGTCTAGCTTTTATTGGCACAATTGGCTTGACCGGATGTAATAAATTTTTGGATGTCAATGAGAATCCAAACAATCCGGAAACAGCGACCCCAAGCTTGCTTTTGCCGACTGTAGAAGCGGCAATAAGCCAAGCTGTAGGTAATGGATTTCAGGTATATGGAAATATCTGGGGTCAATATTGGACACAAAATCCCACCTCTTCGCAATATCAATCCATCGATAAGTATCAAATATTAAATACTGCGATGGATAGACCATGGTTGACTTTGTATCGTAGTGCATTGAATAATGCAGAATTGATCATTAATTCAAATGTGGCAGCGAACGATAATTATAAAGGTATTGCCTACTTATTGAAGGCTTATACATTTCAGGTAGCGACAGATGCGTTTGGAGATATACCTTTGTCGGATGCGCTAAAGGCTAATGGAAATCTTAATCCTAAATACGAAGCTCAGGAGGTTGTTTATGATTCTATTTTCAATTATATTGATAAAGGATTGGCTTTATTGGCAACAAAACAAGCCGTACCCGTTTCAAGTCAAGATATGATTTTCAATGGTGATCTGGATAAATGGAAAGCTTTTGCCAATACATTGAAATTGAGAGCCTATTTGCGTATTTCAAATGTTGATGCGAATAAAGCTGCTGCTGGTATAAAAGCACTTTATGCAAGTAATGCGACGTTCTTAAATCAAGATGCGACCATTACTTATACGACAACTGGAGGTAACGAAAACCCATTTTATAATGAGATGGTTGGATTAGGCAAAACTCAGAATGTGGTAGCAAGCGCAACTGTTGTTAAAGCCTTTGTGCGCAATAATGATCCAAGAAGGTTCTCTCTATACCAGCGGGTTGATTATGTGGATCCTATTACAAAGGAAAATAAACTTCAAGATACCATTGCGTATATTTATCAAGGTGAATATAATAACAAGGAGATTTCTACTAAACTAGTATCATCACCATCTCCACTTGTCGGTGGCCGTGCGGTAGATCCGACATCAGCAACAGCACCAGTGAAATTGTTCTCAGCTGCTGAGAGTAAATTCTTGCAAGCTGAGGCAGTGGTCAAAGGTTGGGGTACGGGAGATGCTAAAACATTGTTTGAGACAGGTATTACAGCAAGTTTCACAGCGACCGGTAACGCTAATGATGCAAAAAAATATATTGCAGATGCTCCAGATGCAAAATTTGAAGGTGATGTAGAAGCGAAAGTCAAAGCTATTATCACACAAAAATATTATGCAATGTGTGGTTTCCAAGGTTTTGAATCATGGACCGAGTGGAGAAGAACTGGTTATCCTACTTTCTTTACAACATCTGTTGCTTCCACTTTAGGAGAAGGTAGAATGCCTTTGCGCATGCCATATGCAAATAGTGAAGCTACGACTAATAATAATTACCCAGGTAACGTTGTGATCTATACACCTGTATGGTGGGACGTTAAGTAATCTTTTAAATTAGATTATATATTACTTGAAGAGCGGCGATTTCGAAAGAAATTGCCGCTCTTGTTTTGTATGCGTTTGTTTGAAAAAATCTATTTTTGCGCGTATTAATGCTACTATATTTTATGAAAAGATCGACTTTATTATTGCTTGTTATATTTTGACAGGATGGAATGTCCACGCCGCTTCTAGAGAGGAAAGAGGACTAGAATCTGTTACTGATACGATCATAAACTATTTCGATAACCTAGGGAATTCTTTTTCTACGAAAGCTGAATCTCGATCTTATCAGTATATTGTTTCGATTGGAAATAACTCCGAAAAACTATTTAATATCGTCAGTTATTACGCGGATACAGATTCCATGAAATCTTTTGGGTACAGCCGTGACAGTACCGCGTCGCGGATAGGCTGGAAATATATAGGAGACTTCACTACCTACTATCCTAATGGACAGTTAAAAAGCTTGGAGACATTCGATATCCACGCCTTACCCATTGATTCATCTTATTATTATTACCCTACAGGAAAACTGAAAATGCTGGTTACACAGGTAGAATCAGGACAAAGTCCATTTGTCGGTATTCCAATGACCAAGCCATATTACCTGTTATATTTGGATTCTATAGGGAATTATCTTTTAAAGAGAGGAAATGGATTCCTTCGACTGGATTATGACGATGGTACCTATATCGAAGGTGTGTTAAAAGATAATGAAAGGGAAGGAAAATGGAATGGCTGGAATATGGGCAGCCAGTATGAAGAGCTATATTTGGATGGTACCCTTCAAAGTGGTAAAAGATTTCGTGCTACTGGTGAAGTGATTTCTTACGATGCTGAGACAAAGGAGATAGCACCTATGCCCCCTCTTAAAATGGATCAGTATATGAAGGCTATCTATAAAAATATAAAAATACCTAATGATTTAGTGAATCAATTGAAGTCTGAAGCTACCCTTGTAAAATTTGTTGTCAACAAAGATGGTCATCTAAGTAAGTTTACATATGATAAGGATGTTCCTATGAAAATTAGAAGCGAGATCACTACTGCCATTCAAGGTATTGGATCCTGGGAGCCAGGGCGACTGCAGGGGGAACCTGTCGCTGTAAGTTATACTATTCCGGTACGGTTATAGTTAGATCCTGTCTCATATCGTTATGTTATGATTGCAATAGAGTATATTCTATGCGAATGTCAATGGTGACAAAATCTTAGTGATTACAACGGTGCTTTTCGGGTACTGGAAAAGCGCTGGGAGAGTAGCGGTCTAAGAGTAACTATACAGGATATTTCTTCGACCGATATTCGGGCTTTGTTCGGCTGGCCTTCGGGCTTGCTCCGTACCAACGTCGCCCCTTCTTCGGGAGTGCTTCGNNGACCCGAAGCCCACCCGAAGAAATTCCGAGCAACGCTGGGAGAAAGGCAGAAGTTGGTCAGGAGTCGGTAGGTACTTAAATGGTCTATTCCTCGGCGCGAAAGGTACTATTAATTCACCGTTAAGCTACCATCGGCGTACCGAAAGGGTACTAAAAAGGTACTGTGAATGTACTAAAGAGCTACTGGAGATATACCAAAGATGTACTAAACAGATACGAGCTGTCAGTAGCTCGCTAGGTGGATTTTATGTACAAATAAGATACGGCTGTAGTAGAGTCGGCAAAACTTCTATTTTTAGTTTATCTGCTCAGACGACCCGCAGAACAGCTGCTCTGGTAGGCTTTAACAGCTGCTTAAACCTCGCAGATTATTGTTCTCCCCGCTGCGATGAATCGGAAAAAACGCCGCTAGTGTCAAGCCATACAGGCGGATGACGAGGTTCACGAAGCATTTGGAATACTGAAAATTTATTTTTGGTTGGAAACAACGCCGTCAGCTCGTCCTTATCTAAATTCCGTGGTATATCTCTTTATTTATGAAATGGGCCGCTGGGAAGGGGTAACGAAAAAAAATGGGCCTTCATTCCAACGATCATTTTCTTTACCGAGGTTAGGCGTGACAGAGTTGCAATGAAGTCATTAGATGGTAATGAAAGAAAGATAATAAAAGAAAGGAGAAATTTGTAACCTTGGGTGGTTAGAAGTTATATATTCTTCAGTTATTGAATTAGTTCGGTCGTCAAATATGTTACTTTAATGAGGATTTTTTTAAAAAATAATACACTCTTTATCAGTATTTTATGATTGTTTGTGAATTAATTGTTATCACAAAGTTATGCTTGCATTGTAAAAGTTAAAAAAAGTTATAATTTTGTCTTTAACATTTTTTAACATGTGGAAACAATCTGTTTGAAAAAATGTTACTAACTATAACACATATATAAATTATTGGAGAGTATATTGCTAACCAAAGTATTTTGTCGATAATAAACATTTTTTTAATAAACATAAACATATGAAACACAAATTACTCAGTTTTTTCGTGGGTAGTATGATTCTTACTTCTGTTGCTTTTGCGCAAGAGAAAAAAGTAAGCGGTCGCGTAACTGGAGCGGATGGTAAGCCGTTGGCAGGTGTAACGATTGCTGTACAAGGGTCTAACGTCGCCACGCAAACGGATGCGAATGGTAACTATTCGTTATCTGTACCAACAGGAAAAGTTATCGTATTTCGTTCTGTAGGTTTTGCTGATAAAACCTTAATCGTTAAAGAAGGGCAGTCAGCTTTTAATGTAACATTAGACAACTCTGACAATGCATTGGAAGAAGTTGTTGTAACAGCGATGGGAGTATCTAAGCAAAGTAAAGCACTTGGTTATGCCGCATCAACAATTAAAGCGGAGGATATCACTGCAGCGAATAATATGAATGCCATGACTGGTCTCCAAGGTAAAATGGCAGGTGTCAGTATTTCTAATTCGGGAACTACAGGAGGATCTACAAAGGTAATCATTCGTGGTGTTTCTTCTTTTACTGGTAATAACCCGTTATACGTCGTAGATGGAGTACCAATCAGTAATGGTTATCAGGCGGATGTGTCATTTTCTAGATCTGTTGATTTGGGTAATCAGGCGAACGATATTAATCCAGATGATATCGAATCAATGACCGTGTTAAAAGGTGCTTCTGCTACAGCACTTTATGGTTCTCGCGCAGCGCATGGTGTTGTAATGATTACAACAAAGAAAGGTAAGCTAGGACAGAAATTCGAAGTTTCTTATACTGGAGCAATCAATGCTAGCAAGGTTTTGATGGTTCCTCAAACACAGAATCTTTTTGGACAGGGGTGGCCTGATTTTAGCTTTATCGAAAATGGATCTTGGGGACCAAAGTTGGATGGTGTAACTAGGCCATGGGGATCTGAAGTAGATGGAGTTCGGCAAACTAAACCATATTCTTATGTTAAAGATAATATTAAGGATTTTTATGTAACTGGATTAGATGCGACGAATGTCTTGTCTATGTCTGGTGGTGGAGAAAAATCTTCCTATATGTTTTCCTACGGAAATTTCTTTCAACAAGGTGTGCTACCTGGTCACCCTGATAAATTGAAAAGGAACAATTTTTCATTTAGAGGTAATACCAATTTGGATAAATTTACCTTTAATTATGGGGTTAATTATGTACGTAGAGATTTAAATGCTGTTTATCAGGGACAAGGGACTTCCGATGGTGGAAACACTACTTTTCAGGAATTAATCCAAATACCCGTAGACATTAATATAGGCTCCTTAAAAGATTATAATAACCCTTATAATAATGACGATAATTATTTCACAGCATATGCTTCTAATCCATATAAGGCTTTAAGGGATAATGGGTCAAGATTACAAGACGATCGTTTTTATGGAAATATCGATCTTTCTTATAAAATTCTTCCTTGGCTAACTGCAGTAGGTAAATTGGGCGGGGATTTTGCTAATACCAGAACAATTGATTTTGCTCAAAAGATATCTTATAGCGAGGGGTCCACTTCTGCAGATAATGCAAAAGCTCCTGTGACAGGGAGGTACGGCGAAAATTATCGCAAGACTAATCAACTCGATGCAACTTTAATGTTTCAAGCAGATAAAAATATTACAGAGGATATAAATCTATCAGGGTCAGTTGGTTATAATTTTAATCAACGTGGTTACACTTACTTAGACGCAGTTGTTAGTGGACTCAATGTCCCAGGATGGTACAGCTTAAAGAATACAAGCGAAGCTCCTATTGTTAATAATGTATTTGTAAGACAGAGGTTAATGGGAGCATTTGCCGATGCTACTTTTAGTTATAAGAATTATTGGTTCGTCAATGGATCATTTAGATCTGATTGGTCATCTACGCTACCGGTGAAGAATAATAATTATATCTATGGTGGTATTAATACTTCTTTGATTATTACTGATGCTTTCCAAGATTTAAAATCTGACAATTTCAATTATTTGAAATTAAGAGCTGCTTGGGGAAAGACGGGTGCTGACGCAGGAGCATATTTGACTGAAAATTATTATCAAGCAGCTCAAATCGGTTTGGGTTTTGGTAATACCATTTTACCATTAGGTGGAATAGCTGGATTGCAACACGCTAAAACATTAGGAAATGACAATCTTAAACCGGAAATTACTACTGAATTTGAATTTGGTGCTGAAATGAAATTTTTGAAAAATAGAATTAGCTTGGATGCATCTTATTATAATAGAAAAACTGTAGATCAAATTTTTGCTATTAATCTTTCCCCAGAAACAGGATATACAAGAAGAACGCGGAATATGGGGGATATTAGAAACAAAGGTGTTGAAATCGGATTGAATACCACTCCTTTAAAATTCAGCGATTTCCAGTGGGATTTAGGGGTTAACTTTACAAAAAATACTAGTAAAGTTATGGCCTTATATGATGATACCAAAGAAACAATTATTGAAAATGCATATTCTGTAGATTTCGTAGCAGAAATAGGCCAGCCTTTGGGTATTTATAAAGTTCCCCAAGTCTTAACTGTAAAAGAAGGTGAATTTGCAGGAAGAACAGTTGTTAACTCTACTGGTGTTCCTATTACTGAACCTAATACCAAAAAAACTATTGGAAAGTACGAGCCCGATTTTCAAATGGGATTCTCAACTAAATTTAGATATAAAGATTGGAGTTTAGGTGGAGTTCTAGATTGGCGTAAGGGTGGATTCTTCTATTCATATACTGCTCAATTGAACTATTTTGTCGGTAATGCAACAGAGACTACATTTAATGAAAGACAACCTTGGTTGGTGCCAAATTCGGTGAAGCAATTAGCAGACGGTAGTTATGTAGAAAATGATACGCAAATTTCAGTGAATAATCAATATGCGTATTGGTATTCTAATACTAATAATTCCCAGTATGAAAAAGCTGTATTGAAAAGAGATTTCATTAAGCTTCGGGAATTGGTATTGACCTATTCTCTACCTAAAAGCATTTTGGGATCTAAGATTAAAGGAGTCGACTTTAGTTTAGTGGGGCGTAACTTATTTATATGGACACCTAAAAGCAACAATTTTGTAGATCCAGAGGCAACCAATTATGGAAATGATATTTCATCGAATTTTGGTGAATTTGCTGCTGGACCAACTTTCAGATCTTATGGTGGTAGTGTTAAAGTAAGATTCTAAACATATTTAGAAAATTTAAAATGAAAAATATTAAGAAATTAGGATATATATTGGTTGCGACGGCGTTAACGTTCGCATCCTGTACTAAAGATTTGGATATCAATAGGAGTCCATATAATCCAACAGAAAATGATGCCACACCCGAATTGCTTTTTCCTTCGGGGGTTGCCTATAGTGCTGCTAAAATTGGTGGTGATTTACAGTTAATAGGTGCATTTTGGTCTCAACATTATACTCAAAATAATTCATCTAATCAGTACACCGGAATCGATTCATATAATTTGACAATAGCATCCTACAATGGGATCTGGTCGAACTTAATGGGTGGTGGAATGAAAGATCTAGTGATTTCAAAAGAAAAAGCTTCTGCATCTGGTTTGTGGAATTATTATGTAGCTTCAGAGATTATGCTAGCATTTGATAATCATGTGCTAGTAGATTTATATGGAGATTTACCCGTGAAGGAAGGTTTGCAGGGTGATAAAGGAGTATATACTCCAAAATGGGATGATGGTAAAACTGTAAATCAGTTGATAATAACTCAACTAGATAATGCGATTGCTAAAATCAATGACGCTAAGGCATTGAAATCTATGGGTGCTCAAGACTTTGTTTTTGAGGGAGACTTAGATAATTGGCGTAAGTTTGCAAACACATTAAAACTGAAGGTATTCATGCGTGATTTTGCAACGAATTCTGCAGCCATTACAACGCTGTTGAATTCTAATGATCTTTTGGAGTCCGATGCGAAAATGACAGCTTTTTTAGATGCAGTGAACAAATCTAATCCGTTGTACGAATCAGATAGAAGAGCATTGAATACCTTTGTCAATATAAGAGCTAGTAAAACATTAATGTCGTACCTTCAAAAGAATAATGATCCTCGTATTGAAGATTTTTTTGAATTGACTACTGAAAAGGATAAGCCTGCCGTTTACGCCGCTTTAAGGCAGGGTGATTACAATGCATCTACAACAGATTATCCTCCTGGTTCTACTTCAAGAGCAAAACTAGGGGCAACTGATCCAGTTTATTTTATGTCCTATGCAGAGTGTGAGTTTTTACAAGCTGAAGCTTGGGCTAGATTAAATAATTCTGCAAAAGCTAAAACTCATTATGATTTGGCAGTAACCGAAGCATTCTCTCGCTGGGGTAAATCAGCAGCTTCTTTTATTTCTGGCGGTGTTTATGAGTTTAAAACTGGTACTGTAGAGAAAATGGTAGAACAAATTATTATGCAAAAATGGGTTGCAGCTACAAGATGTCAGGCTTGGGATTCTTTTTATGATCAAAATAGAACAGGATACCCAGTGATGAGTGCTTTGGACTCAGATGATCCTTCTTATATACCAGGACAGTATACGAAATCAATTACATCAGTTTTAACGGGAAATACTCTTCCTAGACGTCTCCCTTATCCTAAAAACTCTTCGGATAACAACGCCAATACACCTAAAGCAGTTCCAATTGGTACAAAGATGTGGTGGCACAAACAATAAATATAATTTTAATTGAAAGAAATATGAAACATATATTTAAATACTTTTTAGGATTTCTGGTGCTAGGTGTTGTAGCCTGTAAAAAGGATCAGCCAGAAGTAGAATATTCTCCCATTTTCCCGATATCAGGTGAATGGCATACACATGTCTTTAATGAAGACGGAACAAACGTAAGTACCATTAACCCTGCTACTGCAAAGTCTTTTTCATTGTCAGTAGCAGCATTAAGCACATATAATACAGCAAATAATGATACAGATATTGCCTGGATGAGATTTAGCACTGTCGCTTACCCATTTGGCATCTTGACAAAAGTAAATGTTGACGTACCTTCAGTAACTATTAAGTCTGGTGAATATGTTAATACACTACCCGTTACAAATAAATCTATTAATCTTATCGAGGCTAAAATCCTAAAAGAAGCATCAAAGCAACCTAGTGGAGTTGTGGCTGATAGTATAGTAGTGAAATACAAAACCGGTGTAGACGGAAAAACTTACTTGATAAAAGGTCACCGCCGTACACAATGGCCGGAGGATCAAAGATAAGGGTGGTTCAATTAAAAAAAAGTTAGAAGCCTGGTCGAGTCATCGACCAGGCTTTTTTTATTTTAATATCTATGTAATGAAATTGAAAAGCACCGTTTTGCACCTTTGAGAGCTCATCATTCTTTTTAATGAGTTATTTGTTTGAGAGTTTCCACTTTTCTTTTCTAGCTAAGTCCAAATAGAGTTTTTCCTTTATATCAGCGGATTTTATGACCCTAATGGTGAATGGATTTGGAGCAGTTATGGGGCAGCTGACGAGACGCTATTCTTTTATTCTTTCCAATCGTATATAGCTTATAATTCGACAGCTAGTGCAGCAAGAACAACTCCAAAATGTATTAGCAGGGAATTATTTAACCAGATTCCGGCGACAGATATCAGAAGGGATCTGTTTTTGGATCCTAAAGGTGAAACGTATACGACCGCTACTGGTATTGCTGGCGCAGTCATGAAAGCTAGAGCTTTTCAGACATTCCCCGACTTGCAGTCTACCGCAGTTCCTTATGCTTACATGAACTTTAAATTTAAAGCGAAAGACCTCCCGGGTGTAGGAAATCTAAATCATTTTAGAGCTGCTGAGATGTATTTAATTGAAGCTGAAGCAAAATATTTCCAAAATAAGACAGCTGCAGAAGTGCAGACAACTTTGAATGCTTTGAATGCTACGTCTGGCCGAGATGCTAATTATAATTGTACAAAAACAGGTACTGCATTACTGAAGGAAATTAAACTATACCGTGCGATTGAGCTTTGGGGTGAAGGATTTGATTGGTTTGATATGAAACGCTGGGGCGATCCTATCATCCGTAACGCAAATGCAAATGGAGGTAATTTCTTGACCTCATTGGCCGTGACAATAAACCCTCAAGAAAAAAATAAATGGACTTGGTCTATCCCGCTTCGTGAAAGCGATTACAATAAAGGACTAGAATAATATTATTGATCCATTCAAAAAAATAAGGGCCGAAAAATTATTTTCGGCCCTTATTTTTTATGATAAAAAGTTAGAAACGAATACGTTGATCTTTAGTGTTTGTTATCAAATCATTAATTTTATGTATATAAATTAATAGACTAACAATTTATTAATATTAACTTAATATTGAGATTCTAATTTTACGGCGTTGAATTCAGCAGAGGGGTACTGGTAAAAAATAAAACTTCAGCTATGATTTCATCAATAAGTGGGAAATGATAAAATATTCTAAATTATAATGAAAAAAGTACTTTTACTCTTAGCTCTGATTGGCCCTCTAGCAGCTGTTGCACAAAATAACAATGCGCCATCTAGTTATGATCCACACGATATCAAGATTACTGGATATCTTCAGACGCAGTTTCAAAAGGCACAATCTCCAGGGATAACTTCTTTCTCTGGTGGAGATTTTTCAAAAAATTCAGATAACAGATTCATGATCCGAAGAGGTCGACTTAAAATTGACCGAGTAGATACGTATTCCAGTATTGTATTTCAATTGGACGCGACGCAAGATGGTGTGCAGTTGATGGATGCCTTCATTCAATTACGCCATCCGAGCCAAAAAGGATTGAGTCTGACAGCAGGTCTTTTTAATAGACCATTTGGATACTCTATCGTATATTCCTCAGGCTATCGGGATTTTCCAGAGCGGGCACGTGTCTTCCAAACCCTTATGCCAAGAGAACGTGATCTAGGTGGAATGGTGAGCTACCACCCAGGCGGGAAAGTGAAATTTTTGAATTTAGACTTGGCCTTGGTGAACGGAAGTGGGCATTCGGCCAAGGATTATGATTCGAAAAAAGATCTTATTGGTAACCTCGCTTTTAAATTTGATAGTTTGGCCGATAAAAAGCTTCATTTAGGATTTGGCGGTTCTTTTTATAAAGGCTCTGTGCGAAATGATACCAAAACATATTATACAACCAATGGAAGTGGTTATATAGCGCATACAAGCGATGAAAATGAAGGCAAAGCAATTGGGCGAAATTATTATGGTGCCAATCTGCAGGTAGAGCTTGACAATAGTTTTGGGAAAACAAGTTTCAAAACGGAGTATGTGGCGGGTGACCAACCCGGCGTAGCAGGTGGTGCAGATATTAAAGGACCTTATGCAAGTAGAAGTTTTACGGCACAACCCGCAACGGATCTATACCAACGAAAATTTAACGGTTATTACCTTTGGTTTACACAGGAAATCGCAAAAACAGGTGTTACAGCTTTGTTAGCTTACGATGTGTATGACCCTAATACAAAGGCAAATGGAATGACCATCGGCATGCCAGATAATTTTACCGCAGACGGTGATGTCAAATTCAGTACTTTGGGATATGGTGTTGCTTATCAAATTAGCAATCGCTTGAAACTTACCGTCTATAATGAACATGTGGCCAATGAAAAGACAAGCTTAGCTAATTTTTCTGATGATCTGAAAGACAACGTTTTCACAACAAGATTGTTATATAGATGGTAACCATATGATCTACTAATTTTTTATTTCTATTGTAGCATAACGTTTATTTTTTACGTATAAAGTTAAGCTAACCTTATTTGGAATTAAAAATTATGAAAGTGATCAGATTATTTGTACTAATTATTTTCTGCGCTTCCTGTGGAAAAGATAAAGAAACTTTAGACGCGGAGCTGTATGAAAAAGCGGATAAAAAACTCGCGGAAATGGAGCGTTTAATAGAAACTGCCGATTGTGGTAATCTATCGGATTGGCAAATTGATACTGTTTTCAGAGGGTTAAGAATAGGATATATATACCTGCCAGTGGGAAATGCGATTAAAAAGAAATACTATGATTTGAAATCTGAATATTCTTCTTTACTGGAGCAAGCGATAAAGTTGGATCAAAGACCTGTATTGGCAGTGCCAATAAGGTTTGAACCTCATTTTGGAATAGAATGCGTAAGTGGCCACCCAAAAGTATTATTATCTTCTGACTTTAATCTGGAAAGGACAAAAGCGTTATTAAGCGAAAATATAGTATCATTAGAGACATTTTATTCCAGCCCAAGGTGCAGTGAAGTCAATCGTTGGATCGGTTTACCAATTATTAAAGATTGTAAATTAAAATATGTATTATTTTTGGACGATCATAGTGCGGATACTAAAGCTTTCAGAAAACTATATGAACAACATGAATCGTTGTTAAAAAGACTGTTGCAATTAAATTCGAATGACTTTAAGTGTGGAAATTTGATTTTAGGACAGAAAGAAACGGATTGTGAGAATAATACACCAATTATAAGGGATGCATCAAATTAGATCGATGATCAATTGCAGTTTTGTTTAGTATAGCGATCGCTTATTAGGCTACATTTAACACGATTTTTTTAAAAAAATAACCTAGATATTTTTTCGGATGCGGCTCAATGAAGATGCAGTAATACCTAAATACGAGGCCAACATGGCGAGAGGAACGCGGTTGGCCAGTCCGGGGTAAAGTTTTAGAAACAGCAGATAACGTTCGCTAGCGCCGAGATTCATCATGGTATTTGCTGTTTTTAATTTGCTTTCAATCACAAATCCGTATAGCTTAGCCATTAAAAGGGGCCAGATTTTGATCTCTTTTTCTAACAGTAAAAAATTATGGATAGTAAGACTCCATAACTGCGCATCTGTTACGGATTCAATATAATCATTGGATGGAGTACGGTCCAAAAAACTTTGAAAATCCCCAATAAAGCGACCTTCGTAGATAAAGTATCTTGTAAAATCGTCACCTTTATTATTATAATAAAGGGAACGAAATACCCCGTTTTCAATAAAGGCTATACGATCGGTAACCTTGCCACAGGTAACGAAATAGCTTGCTTTTGGAATGTGTTTCTTCTCAAAGGCTTGTCTGATTAGTCCTTCCTCCCGCTGATCAAGCTGGCCGAATTTTCGGATATACGCTAAAAGCTGCTCCATATGCTCGTATTAATTACCTAAGATAATTAATTCTTCTCGTTGCGGACCAGTGGAGAGGTATTTTACCGGGATCTTTAATTCCTCTTCCAAAAAAGAGATAAATAATTTCAGTTCTTTCGGAACTTGTGATTGCTGGTTGATTTTGCTGAATGGGAAATCCCACCCGTCTAGGAATTTCCAAACAGGTCGTACGGAATCATCAACAGATGTTGGTGCGGTTAAGTCCCTTGTCTCACTATTTATTTCATAGGCTGTACAAACTGGTACTTCGGACATACCACTTAAGATGTCAGCCTTTGTTAATACAAGATCGGTCACGCCATTTAACATGATGGCATATTTTAGCGCGGGTAAATCCAACCAACCAACACGACGGGGACGCTTGGTATTGGAACCAAATTCACCTCCTTTTTCACGTAATTCATCAGCAATTTGATCAGTAATCTCCGTTGGAAATATACCGTGGCCAACACGTGTACAATAGGCTTTTGTCACGCCATAAATCTTATTGACAAGTTTTGGTGATACACCTAGGCTGACACATGCGGCAGCAGCAATCGTATTGGAAGAGGTAGGATAAGAATAGCTTCCGTGGTCAATATCGAGCAGGGTGGCTTGCGCCCCTTCTGCGAGCACTTTTTTACTGTCATGGAGAGCTTGATTTAGAAAGATTTCTGTATCAGTGATCGCTAACTGCTTTAAGAAATTACATCCTTTTAAAAAGTCGGCATACAGTTCTTCTAATGCTGGCATATCTTGCCCCAAAAGCTGTAGTTCGGTATATTGACGGTTCAAAATTTTATAGGTGTCGTCCTTAAAATTGTCGGAATAAATGTCCCCAACGCGTAGATTCTGGCGTAGAATTTTGTTTGAATAGCTGGGAGCAATACCATTCTTGGTTGTTCCTATCGTCCTATACACGGGGGAATGCTCCATGTAGATGTCCCAATAACGATAGGTAGGCAATACAAGATGTGACTTTTTGGATATCAAAATTCTATCGATGAGATCTTGCCGTGGGATAATATGAGCTAACTCTTCAATTTCTGCTTTGAACGCAACTGGATCAATCACGACTCCTGTACCTATGAGATTTTTGATATGTGGACAAAAAATCCCCGAAGGGACTAGTTTTAGCGTAATCTTATTGCCTTGGTAATAAATACTGTGTCCAGCATTCGCTCCACCATTGAACCTTGCGATAATGTCATAGTCGCGCCCGATCAGATCGATAAATTTTCCTTTGCCCTCATCTCCCCATTGGAGCCCAATTAAAATGTCCATGTTGCTTTTTCTTGAATTTATATTCAAAGCTAGCGTTTGGGGAGCAGGGGACAATTGCCATTTGGCAAAAAGTAATGCTTTGTGTTTTTTTTTGAGATGCTCATAAAGCACATCGCCTGAGCCTAATCTTCATCTTTGGTTAACCTCTTGTTAATAAGACTTTTCTTTTTTTGTATAAAGTCATCGTTACCAAGATACCATGTTTGCACTAACCGGAAAAGATTTGAGAAATGTTTGGGACCAGTTTGTAGAAGATAAGAGTGAAGAATCGTTTTATACTTTATATAAACATTATCACCATTACCTTTCTTATTTAGGACTGAAAAAGAAAATGTCGGTTCAGCGTGTCCAGGATAGTGTAAATGATGTGTTTTTACATCTCTGGGAGAAAAAAAACAGCAATCGACACATACATAATCATCACAATTATATTATTACGGTTTTCTTCCGAAAGCTATTCCGCAAAGAATCATTGCAGTTGGCAGATTTGGATTTTGTGGAGGAGACGCATGATCCGGCTATTCATCAATCCGTTGAAGAACAGTATATTCATAAAGTCACAACAAATGCTGTTGCTCAGCTGGTCCAAGAACATATGGAGCAATTGGGAAACAAGCAGCGGTTAATAATTTATCAACGGTTTTTTCTGGATCTTTCTTATCAAGAGATCGCTGACGCGAATCAGGTTTCGATCCATACGATCTACAATACCATCTATAAATCGCTGGAAAAAATAAAAAATAATCTTTCTAGTGAACAAGAAATCTTTCTTAAAGTCGCCGTAGGCCTACTTTCTTCATTTTTATTGATTTTTTCTTAAAAACGAGTAGTGAAAAAATGATGTCCCGTGCTCTATTGTATAAATTACGATTAGAGTAGTATGGACGAACTTAATTTACAAGCGTTATTATTGGATGAGTCTTTTATAAACTATTGCAAGAGAACCAATAAAGCGGATATAGAAAAATGGGAAAAATGGTTGCAAAAATATCCTGAACATAAGGAATCTGTCGCGGAACTGAAGGAGACTATTGTGACGATGGGATATCATGCGGGTGAGCTAGCTGTCCAAACAAACTATGCGCGTTTACAGTCTCAGATAAAAAAGCGTTCTAACCAGCACCGTTTTGCTACAATTGGTACAACAGTCTGGTTTAAAGTTGCCGCAGCTATCATTGCCGTAAGTGCGATTTCTTTGTTCTTATTTCGACAACAAACACCAAAAGAATCCACCGAAATTGTCCAGCATGTGGGGGCTCCGGGCAAGGATGCCGCCCTGTTAACGCTGAAGGATGGTTCGGTTGTTTCTTTAGCTGATATAAAGAACGGAAGTGTTGTAGCGCTCCAAGGCGGTGTGGAAATACAAAAGAACAAAGATGGTGAACTGGTTTATCGTGCTATCGAGCAGGGTGACGCGACCAATCCAGCAATCAATACCATTGCAACAAATAAGGGCAATCAATATCAGGTTATTTTACCTGACGGTTCCAAAGCTTTTCTGAATGCAAATTCCACATTAACTTATCCATTGCGGTTCTTCAAAGATGCACGAAGTGTGCGTATGACGGGAGAAATTTACTTTGAAATTGCCAAAGTGGAATCAGGTACGTCAGGAAGACAAAAACGTATACCCTTCTATGTAGAGACCGAAAATCAAAAGATAGAGGTCCTTGGAACACATTTTAATGTCAATGCCTACGAAGATGAGCCTGCTACAACAACGACTTTACTGGAAGGAAGTGTGCGGGTTATTTCGAAAAAAAGGAGCGAATCTGTGCTTTTGAAGCCTGGGGAAAGAGCGTTGTTAAATGAAACTTTACGTGTGGAGGATGTGGATGTTTCTCAGGAAGTTGCCTGGATAAATGGTGACTTCATCTTTAAAGGAGAGGAATTAGGAAGTCTGCTGCGTAAGATTTCAAGATGGTACAATGTTGAAATTGAATGTCCAGAAAAACTTGATAAACTAAAATTTGATGGTATGGTGTCCCGTTCACAACCGCTGAGCACAATCATCGATATGTTGCAAACGACAGGAAAAGTAAAATTAATACTAAATGGAAGGAGGCTTATCGTGATAGATTGACCTATCTGATCTGCGATAAGTTGGATAAAAACAACCAAAGGTGCTGGTAACACCTTTGGTCAATGTGTCAAGCTTATCGATAATGTTGCGATTCACTAATCATCAAATAATATTAACAACAACAAATATATGAGTTTTTATCAATGCATGCGTGTTATGAAAATCACCATGATATTATTAACTTGTTTGTTGGTGAAAGTCAGTGCGTTTACTTATGGTCAACGGATTACACTCCACAAACAAAATAGCAATATCCCTACTGTTTTAAGAGAAATTAGGCAACAGAGTGGCTATGACTTTTTTTATGACGCGGATCTTTTTAAGAAAAGTAATGTCGTCAGTATCAACCTGTCTAATGCTTCCATTGAGGAGGCTCTGCATGCTTGTTTTACAGGGCTTCCTTTTCGTTATGTTATTAAAAATAAGCTGGTTGTCGTAACCGAGGAGCCTGCTTCTAATAGAAGTAGCTTCGTTACGCGGCAACAACTGCAAATAAAAGGTAGGGTAGTTGACGCACTGAGTAAAGCTCCTTTGGTCGGTGTGTCGGTAAAATTAAAAGGGTCTCCATCCGGGACGACAACGGATGCTTCAGGAAATTTTTCAATAGCAGTTTCCGAAAATAGTGTCTTGTTAATTTTTAGCCTTATTGGCCATGAACTAAAGCAACAGACTATTCATGTGGCAGATAAAAACGTAATCATCCAGTTGCGGGCAACTTCGACAGCCCTGGAAGAGGTGGAGGTAAAAGTGCAGGCACGCGTAAAGGCTAATACAGAGACCGCAGTATTGGATGAGCGCAGAAAAGCGGCCATTCTGCAAGATGCGATCTCTGCTGAACTGATCGAACGCACAGGAAGTATCACGACGACACAGGCACTGCAGCGGGTAACAGGAGTAACGGTGACGGATGATAAGTATGTAGCGGTGCGCGGTCTTGGCGACCGCTCCGTCATTGGGCAATTGAACGGTGTTCGTTTAGCGTCTTCTGACCCGGATCGAAGCACGATCCCATTGGATCTAGTACCGGCCTCTTTACTCGACAATATTACCGTATACAAAACCGTAACACCCGACAAGCCGGCGGACGCTGCTTCTGGTATCGTCGAATTGAAAACAAAGTCCGTCCCTGATAAAATGACTTTCGAAGTGATCGCACAGACGGGACTAAATTCCAATATCGGGCTTGGCGGTCACTATAATAGTTTTTGGAATAGCGAAATGGGCGTTTTGGGAACGAAAATAAATGGGAAAAATCTCTCGTCAGATTTTTTAAATCTCTCCAAGCAATATCCTGGAGGTCTCTCTTCTATTCAACGTCTGATTGCAAACAGTAATTACAGTCCTGAAGCTCATCAAGAGGTTAACCGAATAAACGGTATTATGCAGGGCTTTGACCCTGTAATGACGAGTTCGTATAAGCGCGCTCCACTGAATCAATTGTATTCGGCAACATTTGGCAATAGCTACGGATTATTTGGTGGAAAACATCGGCTGGGCGTTATTTTGGGTGGTAATTATTACCGCCGTACGACTGATATTAGCGGTGGCGATTTAACCCAATATAGCATTTATCAAGGTGTAGTAACAGGCAATCCCGATATTTTTAGTCCGCGAAATATTCCCAATTATATTACCCCGAACAGTTTGTTTATGGGTAAATACCAAACCTATAAGGAGAATACAGGGACGGAAACGCTTAACTATGGGACACTAGCGGGATTAACCTACCGTTTTAATCCGCAACATGAAATCAGTATGCAATACTTGGGAAGTTGGGGGGGTGAATCCACAGCATCCAATCTATCAGGTCGTTACGATTATACGGGCTTACCGGGCGAGGTACGTAATACCACCTATTCTTTAAAGCAGACTTTCCGTAACTTGAATACCTTTAATTTACAAGGGGAGCACAAGTTTCTTAAAGGAACCTATTCGCCGCGTTTAAGTTATAATGTTGCTTCATCGCGGTCAAAACAAAATGATCCTGATTTTCGTTTCGCGAGCCTGGTGAATTATACACCCCGAGGTGGTGGTTGGTATGATCGCCCTATACCTGGAGCCATTAACGGCGAAAGCACTCAAAAAGTGTTTTCGGAGCATTTGTATGCCTTGATGTCGGGATATGTAAATGGCTTCGGAACCTATGGTGTGATGCAAGCCGAACCGAATGGCCGTAGATGGCGGAACCTGGATGAGAAAAACTATAATTATAAAGCCGATATCAGCATTCCTTTCCGTTTTTTGGGAGAAAAGCAAGAGTTTAAAACTGGGGTAAACTATTTGTTCCGGGATCGCAATTTTACGGAAAATCAGCTGTTTCTACCTGGCTCAAATTTTACGACCAACAAATCTGTTACGCTGTATGATGCTGAAGGTAATTTGGATCGATTGGTCAGCAATGAATTTGTGGGGATTAAAGTACCTGCCCCGGCTCAAGGGGAAGGTATGATGCCGATTGGTGGATTTTTGTATAACAGTCAAAAATCACCAAATAATTATACCGGCTATTTTGAGACCAATGCACTTTATGGCATGCTGGATCTAAAATTGGCAGAGCGATTCAGAATGGCTGGTGGTGTGCGTTTTGAAATGACCAATATCGGCTCTTCCGTGGATACCGCCGGTGTTTTCTTAGATCCGTCTTTGACAACTGGAGCGAATGGCGAGGCAGCAATTCCTTTAAATCCCATCAATCCAAATTCTGTTTATAAAACTGGCTATAAACCATTCTATTCGGTCAATGCTACGTTTACATTGAATAAAAATATGAATTTTCGGGCTGCTTTCAATACGACATTGGCTCGTCCGGAACTTCGGGAGATTACCAATGTATTTGAATTTGACGCCTTCCAGATGGGGCTTGTCGTCGGTAATCCTAACCTAAAAAATCAATATACGCAGAATGCGGATTTCCGTTGGGAATGGTTCCCGGCGAAAGGCGAGGTAATCGCTGTCTCTGCTTTTGGGAAACGGATCGAAAATCAATTGGTCAAAGTCTTTAATTTGAAAACAGCTGGACTAGCGGCCACTTATCCGGAGTTTCCGACGATTCAGTTCCAAAACGATCCAAACATCGGTAAGGTATGGGGAGTGGAATTGGAACTCGTGAAAAATTTGGGAATTATCGGTGACCCAATGGGTAATTTTTTCTTGGGAACAAATTTATTGCTTGCACAGAGTGAAATCAAGAAATCCGAGGAACGCTATGAAGCTAACCGATCGCTAGACCGCCATTCGCCAAAAAATAGTCCATTATTTGAGCAGGCCCCTTATTCGGTCAATGCCTGGCTGAATTTTGACAATGATAAATCAGGGACTGATTTGACCTTGACGTTTAATATGGTCGGTGAGCGCTTGGTTCAGATCAACCTCACAGGGGAACCTGATCTGTATACGCAGCCTGTCCCTTATCTTGATTTTGTGTTTTCCCAACGTATCAACAAGCGTATCCTCTTTAAAGGATATGCAAAAAATATCATGAACCCAGCTATTAAAACTGTGTATGCAAACCCCGAAACAGGTGGTAAATGGTATGGAAATGAATACATCAACCGTAGCTTCAAACGAGGATCTGAAGTGATGGTAGGTTTTACATATAATATATTGTAGCTATGAGATATAAGATGNNAACGTTATTTATAACTCTCTCCTATTGTGTGGGATCACTTTAACCGTGTTAACTTTTACGGCTTGTAAAAAGGATAAGCTGGATATGAAGGTTGATAATCGAGCCCTGACGGAAAATAGGACTTTATCACAAGCGAGAATCATTAATTTTGGTGAATATAATCAGGTCATCGCCGAGGCTGATAGTCTAACTAATTTTATCACACGAAATTCTTCCGATCCAGACCACTACAAGTATCCAGGGACAAGTTATTTTCCAACGGATGGACGTTTAGGGAAAATGTGGACATTACCCCAGGACCTATTTGACAAGAACAGTCAGGTTAGCCTATCGATCGGTACGCGGAATTATCAAGGAGTAGGGGATCGAGATTTGAAACTGGTTGCTGTGGATGATTATACGAAGCCGACTGACTATTTTCTACTGCCCAGTAATTTTGTGGCTGGCATGAACGATGTGGTAGCGGTGCCTCGTGGGGTTTCACTCCCGTCCAAACCAGATCATTTTAAAATTAGGGTCGTCAATCTTGGTGTAAAAATTTCTGAAGTCATTTTTGCTCCCAACGGTGTAAGCGAGGATATTAGCGGACCCGTTTCTTTAGCCTATGCTGATGGAACTTTAGTCAATAGTAAGACCAATAACATAAGTAGTCAAGCGATCGCATCGGATTACATTGAATTGCCTTACGGGACATACCAATTTAAGCTGCTTTTAGCCGATGGACGTCAAATCCCATCTTTGGGCAGCGAATCGCATAATTATACGTTGATTGATCCGGCAAGTTCTACGATTCCAATTTCTTATGATAAAGTAAGTCATTTACATTATGCTCCTATCATGACATACCAGCCGGGAGGAGTCTATACTATTGTCGTTTCTCCTCGGCGTTTTGGTTACTTTATGGATGAAGTGGATAATACGGCTGATGTCTTCCAAAATTCTTTTCAGATCATCACTGACGTTACCCCTGAAGCCAACCGTACTTATTTTCGAGCGCAGGCAGTCAATGCGTATCAAACTCAGGCTGTAAACTTTAGTATTGCAGGAAATTCCATGGGCAATAATGTGTCATTTGGAAATGCCTCCAGCTATATCAATCTGGTTCAAGGGGAGTATACCATTGAAGCGAAGGATGCTACGGGTAAAGTGCTAGCGACCACAAAGCAGTCTTTGCGTGCTGCGCAGAATTATACGTTTTGGTTGCACCCAACGGGGCAGGGCAATCCAAATATATTGGCCGTCGCAAATGATTTGAGTGGTGTATTGCCTCGAGGTTCTGGGGATGATGCTACTTTCAGTCGCTATGAAAATAACTTTTATTTTTTTAAACGTTTTTTAAATCTTTCGGTCGGGAACCCCTATGTCACCTTTACCTTGGGAAATGGACAGGGGGCTGGACAGTCTTTTGATAACGTGGAAGCTGCGCAAAACTTACAACCTGGCGTTCCGAAGATAGATCGCCCTTACTTGCTGATGGGTGAATACCGGAATCCGTTCGAAATTCTAGCTTATCGATCTACACCAAATATGATTCCTGGTGTTTGGGCCGATGATATCCCTGTATTATCGAGTGAGGTATTTATAGCCAATAAAAATCTATATGATCATGTCAACAGACCTCGACCAGTGCAGGAAGCTGGTGTATATACGGTTGCTTTGATTGGTAAAAGTGCCAGTAGTGCCGGTCAAAATGATAAGGCAAAAATGATCATTGTTAAACATAATAAATAAACGAAAGCCATGATGCGTGAATTGATACAATCTAAAGCTGTTCTTTTCTTTTTACTTTTTATACTGTGCTGCTCATCTTGTACGAAAGTCGATTATACAGAAATTAAGGATCCGGCTTATCTGCGTGTATTTAACAACTTGAATTATTTACAGACGATGGGCAATAAGGATGAAAAACTACCTTATTTCTGTCTATTGATCAATCCGACGGTAGAGGCCGATGGTACAATTACAGGTGGGGAGATCGTCGGCGATTTCCTCAATAAACGAGATGCCTATGCGCCGCCCTATCCCTCGCATATCGGAAATAGCACAACGGTGGATAATCCCGAATTTCCGGGAAAACAAAATGTGTTGGTCGCGCCGGTACTGAATGGCTTTGATTTAAGTAGCTGGGCTCAGGTGCCATCGGGTGACGTACGCGTCGTATTCGCTTATCGTCCTAAAAACGAAATCCCTTTTTTAAAGCTTGAGAAGCACCTCAGACAGGATATATTGATCGATACGGTTTTGAATTTGGGTAGCAAAGAGGTCTATACCATGCATTTGCTACAGACTGATTTTAATACGAAAGCACACGGTCTTGTCGTTCGTCAGGAAAATTTTCATAAGCTACCGCTTTCGGACTCTTTGGTTTATGTGAATTTCTATAACATGAGCGCGAAGGGCTTTGTGGATGCGGACGCAAGCCTGAAAGACAATGATTATCGTCTGCGCAGTTTTAAAGGTGGTATCCAGGATGAAATGAACGTCTATTTTTCTTTATATGAAACTGAAGCAAATTTAACCCATAACGGAGCCACTATTCCAGGTTTTAAGGGAAGGTATTTAACGAAACTTAAACGCGAAACCAATTCGGCTGCCGTTAGCCCATATATGAGCTTCCCACTCTGGGCCAGTATGCTTGGTAATCGGATTTATACACCTATTTGGCAACGATTTGAATTTCTAGCTCCGGGAATCGATATTACTGCTAATCCGATATTTCCTTCCGAGTCAGAGACCGGCGGGAACTGGGCAGTTGTCAATTGCCTGCGAAATGGGCGCATCGAATTGCAGAGTAGGGACAATGGAACCATCTTGCCGAATTTGTTGGTCAATGTGCACTCGGGGATAAACAATCCGCAGACCTTCGCCACAGTAAATACGATTGAGGTCGTCAATGGCAGGGTATACCTGACCACGATACAGCGTAAATACCCAGCGCCGATTTATTAGTAGCGGTTTCTTTTATATAAATGATAGATATGATAACTAGGATATTTTATTTGGGCAAATTTTCAAGCAAGATAGTACTGTTCTTTGCGATTGCAGGTTGCCTATCAATGCTCTCTTGCGATAAACCTGATCTGACGGTGGAGAAACCGAATGAAAATCTTCGCCCAGCTGCGGATTTTGTTAACAACAACTTTGAAATGACTTTGTTTAGTGCCGCACTTAAAAAAGTGGGTCTTTATGAAGAGTTAAATGGTGCGGGGCCGTATACACTATTGGTGCCCACTGATAATGCTTTTAACGAGGTCGGTGTTTTTCGGGCTTCGGATTTTGACAGCATGGACCAGGATAGTTTAAAACGTTTGATGAGCTACCATATTTTGCCGAGGCGCTTACGGGATCAGGATATCCCTATCAACTCCGCGGATATCCGATACAAAACACTGGAAGGGTCGGAACTGTATGCTACATACGCAAATTATAGCCCCGACGGCAATAATGTGGCCAACAAACTTTTTTTCTCGGGGGCACAAGCTACGCGCAAAGACGTGACGCTCTCGAATGGCGTGTTGTATAGCGTAAGGAAGCTGATGAAGCCGCAATTTGAAATTTCAGTACAGGATTGGCTCATGGCG
The DNA here is from genome assembly GCA_002454415.1 of Sphingobacterium sp. UBA6711. GTDB lineage: Bacteria > Bacteroidota > Bacteroidia > Sphingobacteriales > Sphingobacteriaceae > Sphingobacterium. The sequence goes on along the minus strand of DKIT01000091.1, from coordinate 49,333 downwards.
CATAAAGAGTATGGTGTTTTTATCGCGGGCCTCAAGAAATTTTGNNAGGAAGCATTTCTTTGTTTCGGATTCAGATGCCTTTGCTACGATTGCCACAGACGGGGGCTATATGCGCCTGGCAGGAGACGGAGTGCGCGGTATCCAATTCGGTTCCACGGTGTTTTTTAATAAGATTACCTATACCCTTACGCTATATAGCGTTCCATCAATCAGTGCTGGACGAATTGAAGCAAAGGTAGAGTATGATGTGGAAGCAAAAATGGATTATTTATGTAGCAATGGAGTAATTCATAACCTGGAACAGGGTTTTATAACACTTGATCTAGCCAAAAAAGATGCATCGCAATAAATACGAAAAAATGAAAAAAAGATATTTTTTGAATCTATTAAGCGTTTTTACAGTGCTTTTTATGTTTTCGGCCTGTAAAAAGACAGAATTTATGCCGGCAGCTGAAGGCGATCAGGTCGCTTATGAGCCGGAGACCACTGAAACGGTAGTCCAATTGCTGGAAAAATCAACAGAATCCAGTTTATTTAAGTATGCATGGGAAAAGAGTACCATGAAAGAACGTTTGGCTGAAATAGGTGCCAATACCCGTTATACACTGCTTATCCCAAACGATGCGGCGATGACCGCCAGTGGACTGACAGCACCGATTCTCGAACAGATGAAAGGAGCGGATATTGATAGCCTGGTTTTGTTTTACACCATGTTAGGACAATTACGTGCAGATCAGTTAAAACCCGAAAGCCTACCGGTTAAAAGTATGTTGGACAAACCTGGACTCTTTGTCAATCATTACGAAAACCCAAATTCAAGTTTTTTTGACCTGTACCAATTTAAGCACTATCTCGCTGTAAGCGGGAATGAATTGTTGGTCAATGGAAAATCCAAAGGTAATTTGAATTATAAAATAGCAGTAGATGGCGGGATTTATTTCATGACGGCTACCATTGAAAAGCCGACGAAAACGGCTATCGAAGTGCTTGAGGAGGATGATCGATTCAGCTGGTTTGTCGAAGTGATGAAAAAATTGGATGATCAATATGCTGAACCTACGATTGTTGCTTATCGCGACTTGTTCGGTATGGAGTTTACACCAGAAGATTTTTGGGCTAGCTATGCTTATTTGCGTGAACGGTATAGAACTTTGTGGACGATAGTCCCCATGCCTAATCCAGAATATGCCCGGCTTAACATCAATATTTCTACCTTATTTGCCCCTACAAATGATGCATTTAAACATGCTGGTTTTACTTCTGTCACGGATATTCTAGCTTTTAATGAGCGCCGTGGAGATGTGCGTTTCGATATGGATACATTTGGGCCGGCTGGGAGTTATCCGATGGATACAATTTTTAATTACCATCGTGATTGGGGACGTATGTTTGGTCCTAGAGATCCCAGTTATGGGCTTGGTGCACCTAACTCGACGGTGTTCTTTAGCAATGATCTCCGTTCGGCCGAAATAAACAATTACTATGTCAACCTAGGGGGGACCGCTTCATTGGAGTATGCCTATCGAATGCCCTTTCTTTTTTCTCAAAATAACGGACAGCTGCAAATGAAGATCAAGGAGGCTGAACAGCCCCCGGTTAATATAATCGGCGGAGATATCATTAGTCTCAATGGGCCTATTCATGTGGTAGATAATCTGTTCTTACCCAAGGGATTTAATTTGAAATAGAAGATGAAACGATTAACAAAATACTATTTACAAGTAGGTTACCTATTGCTTATGGCATTTGTCATGGTGTCCTGTAAAAAAGATGAGACGACAACTACTTTCGATAACAATAAGATCAATTTGGTTATTGCAGACAATTTTAATCTTTCAAGTTTTAATGCTGTATTGCGTAAAAGTGGATTAGATAGGGTGTTGCAAGACGAAAAAGGGCCATTTACCATGTTGGCACCTTCAGATGCGGCTTTTGCAAATGCCGGTTATAGTGGGCCTGCCGTGGTACTAGGTGCCGGCAACGCGATTATATCGTCCATCGCAAATTATCATACATTGGATGGCAAGTATGAACTCAATAAACTACCTTATCTGTTTAACCAGGAGCTGATTTCCCGTGGAGGGAAAATGTATGCTACACATTGGATAAAAGGCGTAGATACAGTATTGACCCTCAATGGGGCTCGTGTGTTGTCTGTTAATTTACCGGCATCCAATGGTTTAGTACAGGTGCTTGACCGCATGTTGATCCCTTATGTACATGATGTAATCAGCGAGGCTATTTCCGCCGATAGTGATATCACTTTATTTGCTCAAGCATTAAAAGTATCTGGTCTATTGGAGACCATGCGTAAGGGAGGACCATATACTGTTTTTGCACCAACGAATGCCGCGATGACAGCGCTTGGTTACACGAGTGTTCAACAAATCCAGAGAACAGATCCCATGGTATTAAAAGCAATGTTGACCTACCACATTGTAGAAGATAGGCGATTTATTTACGATTATATCTTAAGTACAGGTACTTCAAACATAGCCCAACAGGGAATGATGGACGGGAATAGCGTAACAATCAAATTGCTGCCCAATAGTAGTTCTCCGGGATCTTTTAGTGGTATTGCGCTCCGTGGTACGGGAAATACAAGCGATGTGACTTTGGTCAAACAGGATATGTTGACCGGTAATGGCATTTTGCATGTGATTAATGGAGGTCTACGCATTACACAATAACCAATTCAAAATAGTTTAAAAAGAAAAACTGATGATTAAGCATCTATTGGTGGAAGCTGGTCGCGGACAATGGAAATGTCCCGTTTGGCTGACACATATAAAAATAATGATCTTTTGTGCGTTACTTTTGGTTGGCACAGAAGGTCTTGCTCAGGAAACTTCTGGTGCATTGACCGGACAAGTTCGCAATGGCACCGGTCAAGGACTGCCCGGCGTATCTATTACAGCAGTTCACACACCGTCTGGCCCACGTTATAGCCTCTCAACGGACAAAGATGGACGTTATACACTGGATAATTTACGTATAGGTGGACCTTACAAGCTCACAGCAAGCATGATTGGCATGCAGACAGATACCCGGGATGGTATTCAGGTACGTCTCGGCGGGGCGCAACAATTGGATTTGGTATTGACCGACGGGAACCAGGCACTCGCAGAAGTTGTGGTGTCGGCACGTGCGATTAAACAACGTGCGGATACCTACGGTGCTGGCAAAACCATCAGTGCTGATCAGGTGCGCAATATGCCAACTATTTCTCGGTCGATTACTGATGTAACACGGCTAACACCCCAAGGGAGTCGGGATAACAGCTTCGGTGGTACCAACTTTCGATACAACAACGTCACTGTAGATGGTGCGGTCAACAATGATGCAATCGGTTTCTCACCTTCGCTGGGCGGGCAGACGGGAACTTCGGGAATGGCCGGAAGTTCGACGCGTACGAATCCCATTTCTATTGATGCAATACAGGATATGCAGGTGTATCTGGCACCTTACGATGTGAAAATAGGAAATTTTACCGGTGGATCGGTGAACGCCGTTACCCGTTCCGGAACAAATAAAGTAGAAGGATCTGTATATGGGGTTGGACGTTTTGCGGCCATTACCGGAAAAGACCGTGTGGGTACATTAGGTAAAATGAATACTGATTTTTACGATTATCAAACAGGTTTCCGTGTGGGCTTCCCAATTATAAAAGACAAATTGTTTTTCTTTTCAAATGAGGAAATGACCCGGCGTCAGGATCCAACACAACTTTATATCGGTACATCAGAAACGGCTCATATCTTGAATGTTGCAGATGCGGATGCGATATCTTCCGCTGTACGCAGTCGTTATGGCGATATTTTCGATGCCGGTACAGCTGGGGTCTATACAAATTGGTCTAAATCATTGAAATTTTTTAATCGTTTGGACTGGAATATTAACGATAAGCACCAGCTCGCGATTCGTAATAATACCATTAGGAGCAGTGCGACACACATGGATCGTGATCAGCAGGATTTTCGTTTTTCGAGTATGGCTTTTAAGCAAACAAACAATCAGAGCTCTACTGTTGCGGAATTGAAAAGTCGATTTTCTAACAATCTTTCCGCCAATGCGGTATTGGGATATACCGTTGTAAACGATCGCCGGGATCCACTTTCAGATCCGACATTGCCGCAGGTGCAGATTCAGGGAAGAACTCCAGGCACGACAATATACCTTGGAACGGACCGTGAGGCAAGTGTCTTTAATATGCGGCAACGTACCTGGGAACTCACCGCAAATTTGAACTGGAATCTAGGCCGGCATAAATTGCTTTTCGGTACGCATAATGAGTTTTATGGTATTCGCTATGGTTTTGTTAATGGATGGAACGGTCGTGTAGATTACAACAGTATCGATGACTTTTTAAGCAATAACCCTTATCGTGTACGGGGGAGTTACAGTTACATGAACAATACGCGTGATTATCTACTTGATCACCCGGCAGCAGACTTTTCGGTAAACATGTACAGCCTTTATGTGCAGGATGAAATCCGTATTCACGATCGTTTACGTATAACGCCGGGACTTCGCGCAGATTTTGCTCAGCTACCCGAGATGCCGACTTTGAGTAATAAAGTAAAGGAAATACAGGCTGATCCAAATTTTGGGACAACTTATAGCTATACACCATTATCACGTATTAAAAATGATTTTTTGAACCGCGTACAGCTTTCTCCACGTGTAGGCTTTCGCTGGGAAATAACGGAAGACCGCAAATTGGTACTGCGGGGTGGGGCAGGTCTGTTTACAGGGCGCATACCGTTTGCGTGGCTGGCATACGCCTACTATAATACAGGTAATAGCTATGGTGCTTTCGATCAGCGTGCTGATCAAAAACCTTTCACTCCAGGTAGCGATGCGATTCGTCCAAGTGAAAATGGCTTAGGTGATTTTATTGCACAAAATGGGGCTGTTATCAATGACCCCAATAGTGGACGTACGCAAGTAGACCTCGTGGACAATGGTTTTACTTTACCACAGGTGCTCCGTGGTAGTTTGGCTTTAGATTACGAACTGGAAAGTGATTGGAAATTTACAATCGAAGGGATGTATACCAAAAACGTCAGTGATGTACTATTTCAACAGCTAAATACGAAGGATAACCCACACTGGTATGGTTATGACCGGGATAAGCAACAACCTGTATACAGTGGTACGGTAGACAATCGTTTTTCGAATATTTATCTGTTATCGAATACGAGTCAAGGGTACAGGTATAGCATTACGGGAACCATCGCAAAAAAGTACAGACAGCTCAATGCGACGGCAAGTTATACCTATGGTCAATCGAAAGATTTGTCAAATGGTGTGCGTAATTCAATGGAGAGTAATTGGCAGTTGAATCAATCATTGATCCCGAATAATCCGAAACTTGCTTATAGTAATTTTGATATCCGTCACCGTATTATAGCCAGTGTAAGCTATGAACAGGACTGGAATCGGGCTGGTCGTACCAATTTCACTTTGTTCTTTTCTGCGCAATCAGGATCTCCATTCAGTTATGGTATTGTTAATAACAGCATCCAAGGATTACCACAACAAGTTTCACTTGTTTATATTCCGGAATCAGCTGAGGCAATACGCTATTTCAAAGATATTGCAGGGGGACAGACTGCGACACAACAGGCCGAGGCGTTCAACCGCTTTATTGATGGAAACGAATACTTACGATCGAGACGTGGGCAATTTACTGAACGTAATATGGGCCGTACGCCCTGGAATGTGCAGGCAGATCTGCGGATTGCACACGATGTTTTTGTAACAAGTAAGAAAAAGCAATTTATAACTATTTCTGCTGACGTGGTCAACTTAACCAATTTGATTTATCGGAAGTGGGGGGTACAGTATTTCTCACCAAATACGTTTAATTCGACAAGTTCGGTAGGGTTGACCCCAACACTGTTTCCGCCACAACAAAATGCTGAAAATTGGCCAGTATTCGAATTTAAAGATCCAGGAAAACTTTATAGTATTGATTATTTCAATTCACGGGCACAGGTTCAGCTAGGGCTGCGGTATACTTTTTAGTAGGATTTGCCGAATTCGGCGAAAATACATCAGGATAAATAATTTACACAATGAAACCGCCATGATTGATTCAGACCGAGTGCAACGAGTTCATGAATACAACGAAGGAGCCAATTGTGAATGAATAATCACATAAGAGAATGAATAAATGGTGCTAGTGATCTTAAACTAACGCTAAAACATACGCGTGATGAAAACAGAGGTCGTAAGCTCAGGAGATAAATCTGATCACTTCATTACAAAAGAACAAACCGAGTGAAATGCGCTCACGGATACAGATGAGTAAACACTTATAAATAATTAAACGGATGAAAATTAAAACAATAGCAAACATACATATCTTTTTTTTGCTGCTAGTTCTGGGGATTTCGGCATGTAAGAAAAACGAGGAACTAGGTGGGCAGAGCATCTTTAAGGTAAATAGTTACTATCCAAATTCCGGAAACGCAGGTACCTTAGTTACAATAGAAGGTGAGGGATTTAATACTTCAGTCGACGCTTATCAAGCTACAGTGGGTGGCACTGCCGCAGAGGTGATCAGTGCGACACTAAAAAAGCTCGTGATCCGTATCCCCGAGGGGGGAGTAAGTGGAAAATTGGAGCTGAAGGCTGATGGTAAAATAGTTGAAATCGGTACGTATACCTATCAAGATCTCAGTGTAGCAAAAGTATTTCCAGCGAATGGACCAGCAGGCTCTCAAATTCGTATTTCTGGAGCGGGATTTGGAAGCACCGAAAATCCTGCGCAGGTATATATAAATGATAAAAAAGCCTTGGTCGTCAGTGCGAGTGATACCCTTATTATCGCGGAGATTCCAGAAGAAGCAGGATCGGGAGCGGTCATGGTAAAGGTAGAAGGAAAAGAAGCGAAGGGGCAACAATTTACTTATCAAGCCATCCGGGCCATTAAACCATTATCGGGAGGATCAGGTACGCGCGTGGTCATTACTGGAGAAGGTTTTGAGGAGCTTGGGCAAAATAATATTGTGGAATTTAATGGTAAAGCAGGGCTTGTCATTGAAGCAAGTGCGCAGCGTTTGGTGGTACAAGCTCCGAGTGAAGTAGAAACAGGACCATTGGCGTTGAAAATCAACAATCAAAAAACGACAGGACCAACCTTTACTGTTATTGGTAAACCCGTAATTATTGGGGTCACTCCATTGAGCGGACCCAAAGGGTCTGTAATGACCATTTCTGGTTCTTTGTTTAGTAAAGAGTTGGATGAAAATAAGGTCTACATCAACAATGTTTTGATCCCTGTAGAATCGGCTAGCGAAAGTCAGTTGAAATTGACGATTCCGGGTGGGACGGGCTCCGGTGAGGTGCGTGTGGTTGTAAATGACCAAGTAACCAATGGTCCGAGGTTCAAGGATCAAAATCTAGGAATCGTTTCATTGACTCCTGATAATGGTCTTGCGGGAACTACAGTGACTATCAATGGAACGGGATTTAGTACCAATCTGAGTGAAAATAAAGTGTTTTTTAATGGCGTGCTGACAGCTGTAAAAACGGCTACTGAAAACAAGCTGGTATTGGATGCTCCGGCAACTTTAAGTACCGGCTTAGTTCGTGTTGTTGTTGGTGATCAGGATGCAGTATCACCCCAAACGTTTAAACGAGCAGGTGTTATTACACTGGCTGGTGGAGCCGGAACGGGCGTATTCGCTAATTTACAGGGTAGTGGAATTACGGTAGATTCTAAAGGGAATGTGTACGTTGGATCCTTGAATCGTATTCATAAGATTACGCCAAGCGGCGTGATAACTACTTTTGCCGGCGCTTCAGAATCGGGTACCGCAGACGGCGAAGGAGTATCGGCTAGATTTAATTCTATCGGTGGATTGGCTATGGATGAAAACGATAACTTATTTGTTGCCGATCGGTTTAACGCAAGAATCCGTAAAGTGACCCCACAGGGTATGGTGAGTACCGTTGGACGGATTTCCTTTAATCCAATAGCAATGGCTGCGGACAAACAAGGCAATATCTATGTCGGCCAATTATACAACGGTGTCTATTTATTGAATAAAGCAACAGGTGGTTTAACCAAGTTGGGACAGGCTATGTACGAGTCTGGTGACTATATTGTCCCCATTAGCCCAAATGAAATCTATTATGCCCCTGGAGATACGGATTATATGAAAGCTTTTTCGATGATAAATAATGTCAAAAGTACCTATTTTGGAGATGGTATTGGCGGCGTGGAGGATGGTCCGGCTTTAAAAGCTTCGTTAAGAGGAATCGCGGGTATGGCAATGAATAAGGAGGGGGTACTTTATTTTATGGATGGAGGCCGTACCTTGCGTAAACTGGAAAATGGGATCGTGACCACCTTAGCAAATGCTTCGGGTTTATTTGGTTCTGTCGACGGCAGTTTTCAGCAAGCTAACTTTAATACGGTAACCAATATATGCATTGATAAGGAAGGAAATGTTTATGTAGCAGATCACGGAAATCTAGCTATACGTAAGATTTTCTTTAAATAAATTTTATCGTAGTTTTTGATTTTATATCCCCGATTCAGTTTTGTCTCGGGGATATTTTTTGTGGTTATTAAAGATTCATTCCGCCAGATACTTCGATCCGTTGCCCGTTGATCCACCGTGCTTCTTCCGTACAGAGGAAGGCAACGACACCACCGATATCGTCAGGTACGCCAGCACGTCCTAATGCTGTAACAGCTGCAATATGCGCATTTGTTTCCTTGTTATCGCGTACATGGCCACCGCCAAAATCTGTTTCGATAGCTCCGGGAGCGACGACATTTGCCGCAATGCCACGAGGACCAAGTTCTTTGGCAAGATACCTTGTCAATACCTCAATAGCTCCCTTCATAGAACCGTAGGCAGATGATCCTGGAAATGCAAAACGTGCAAGACCGGAGGAGATATTAATAATGCGACCGCCATCATTCAAATAAGGAAGCGCTTTCTGTGTGAGAAAAAAAACACCTTTATAGTGAATATTATAGGCGTTATCAAACTGTTCTTCGGTCGTTTCCGCAAAAGGAGCATATAATGCTGTTCCAGCATTATTAATTAGAAAATCAAAATTTGATTGACCTGTTTGAGTTTTTAAATGATCAGTTACCTGCTGTATAAAATAATCAAAGGATGTGGTATCACCTGCGTTCAATTGGAAGGCTGCCGCATGTTGTCCCATAGCCTGAATCATGGATACCACATGATTAGCTTCTTCTTGATTACTGTTGTAGGTTAGAATGACATCAATTCCTTTTTTTGCTAGGCCAATCGCCATATTTCGACCTAAGCCTCGGCTTCCGCCTGTTACCAACGCTATTTTGTTTGTAGCCATTTCTGATTTGTTTTTAAGATTCAATGACACAAAGATCCGTTAAAAAATAAACCGTCCTTTGCGAAAAACAAATGGATGTTTGCAAAATTCAAATCATAACGCTTGGGAACGAAAATTGTTTGGTGCAAGGCTGGTCTGTTTTTTGAAAAAATTTGAAAAGTGTGCTATTTCTTCAAAACCAAGCGAATAAGCTATTTCGGATATATTCCAGTCAGTTTGCTTTAATAAAATTTTAGCTTCCTGTGTTATTCTAGCGGCAATGATGTGACTGGTTGTTTTACTTGTATTTTCTTTCAGGGTTTTATTTAAATGATTGACATGTATGGCCAGGCGGTCAGCAAAATCATTTGCTGTACGCAGCTGTACCCGCTGTAGTGGAGATTCAATTGGAAATTGTCTTTCCAGTAGCTCGACAAATAGCGACGTAATTCTATTGGAAGCATTGTGTGCTGGGTTTGAGATACTTTTCGGTTGTAATTTTTGTCCATAATGGATGATTTCCAATACATAATTGCGCAAAAGGTCGTATTTAAATGCATACTCAGAAGATAGTTCTTTATTCATTTTCAGAAAGATCTTCTCAATTTCCATTCGTTGTTCTATAGATAGCTGAAAAATAGGAAGACCTCCGGGTTGGAAGATGGGAAGATCGTCTATAACAANNAAAAATAGCCTTTTTGATGCTCATCTTTTGGTATCCAGTGGTAAGGTACTTTTGGGGTGGCAAACACAAGTGCAGATTCAGCTATTTCGATTACTTTATCGGCGTATTCGGCTGTGTTTCTCCCCGTGATTAGGCTGATTTTGTAATAAGTACGCTTGTTATAGGGCATGAGCGGCTTTTCTTTCAATTTTTTAGCCAGCTCTTCATAACTGAACACATTAAAATGACCGATTTCTTGGGCTATTTCCTTTGGGATACTTGCATTGATCTCCTGATAGAACTGTTCGATGGAAGTTGTATTCATATAAAACATGATTTGCAATAATCAAACTTAAATAAATTATCTTTATATTCATGATGATTGTGTGTAGGAAAGTCATTTCGCTATTCTCATTTAAATGTAAATCGTCATATTATATTTTGCACAATA
>DKIT01000091.1:0-38881 GCA_002454415.1 Sphingobacterium sp. UBA6711 | reverse complement strand
CGGACAATTGGATAATGGTGGTTTCGGGCTTGCGGCAGCGTTACATGCAAATATTCCTGGCGTGAACCTGGAATTGGCGGAACAATTGATCGAGAAAGCACATCAGGTTTGTCCATACTCGAATGCAACAAGAGGCAATATGGATGTCAAATTAACGGTATCAACTAACGAATAATATATGAATTACGTTGCCAACGTGCTTACGGCACTTGTACTTTTAGAACATGTCTACATTGTATGGATGGAAATGTTTGCGTGGGAAACGGCTGGAAAACGCAGCTTCGGAAAAGCTCTCCCGGCTGAACTATTTAGACCAACGAAAGGTCTTGCCGCAAATCAAGGACTCTACAATGGTTTTTTAGTTGCTGGTTTGGCATGGTCTTTTTTGATCAATGATCCTACCTGGAGTGACAACGTGCGTCTTTTCTTTTTAGGATGCGTGCTTGTCGCAGGTATCTTTGGCGGAATTACAGCGAGTAAAAAAATATTTTTTGTACAGGGATTGCCTGCATTGTTGGCATTATTAGCCGTGATTTTCTTAAACTAAGCGATATGGCCATTCCAATAAACTCAATATCTTTGCAAGATGGACGATTTGTTAAAATTAGATAAACAGCTTTGCTTTTCAGTATATNNAATTATGCAGCGTTATCGTGCTATTCTTGAAGAGATTGATTTGACCTATCCACAATATATTACAATGATGGCTTTATGGGAGAACGACGGGCAGACAGTAAATCAGCTAGGGGGAAAATTATATTTAGATAATGGGACCCTTACACCATTACTAAAGCGTTTGGAAGGAAAATCTTTACTAACGCGAACGCGGAGCAAAGAAGATGAACGCGTAGTGAAAATACAGTTAACAGCGCAAGGTGTGCAATTAAAAGAAAAGGCGAGCTGTATTCCCATGCAGATTTTTGAAGCTCTTAAGCTTGACCGTACCGATATGGTTCAACTTAAATCTTTGGCCGAGAAAATCGTGAATAACGCTGGAGATACTAATGTGGAGTAAAGGCTCACATTTCTTTTTTAATAGAGCAGATTAGCATATTTCGGATTTTTAGGCAGAATTGGAATGTTGAAATTCGTGGTATGGAAAATTTCATTCAAAAGATAAAAGATCTAAATTGGACTGCGATTGCAGAGGAAATGCATAAACATGGATATGTGACCATTCCAAAGTTTTTGACAGACTTACAATGCGAGCTATTAAAAAAAGGGTATAGTGATGAATCGCTATACCGTAAAACTGTCGTGATGGCAAAACATCGATTTGGGTTAGGTGAGTACAAATATTTTAACTACCCACTACCTGAGCTGATTCAAACGATCCGATCTGAGCTGTATCCTTGTTTGGCTTATATTGCCAATGCTTGGTTTCGTGCGCTTAAAATCGACCTGTCATTTTCGACGAAACATGAGGATCTTTTGGCTGTTTGCCGACAGCAAGGTCAGGAAATGTCTACCGTGTTGATTTTGAAATATGGTAAAGGCGGTTTCAATACGTTACATCAAGATTTATATGGAACAGTTTACTTTCCCATGCAGCTTGTTTTGATGTTAAATGAACCAGATGTCGATTTCCAGGGTGGAGAGTTTGTGTTGACGCAACAAACTCCGAGAGCTCAATCAAAGGCAATTGTTTTGAAACCAAAAAAAGGTGATCTTGTCCTGTTTGCTACGAATTTCAGGCCCGAAAAAGGACGAATGGGATACTTTAGGGTTAATATGAAGCATGGGGTGAGTGAGGTTACTTCAGGCGAACGCCATGCGTTGGGGATAATCTTTCACGACGCCGAAAAATAATACGGCAGAATGGAATGGCATAAAAATATAACTGATGCTTCCTTGTACGCTAAGATTAGAGCGGGAGAAATTCGCTTAGGGGGCAATGAAAAGCTAAAAATTTACGGATTACTTCATTGTATTTCTGGAAAACGGATGAAGCGGGAGAACAGAGTTTTTTTTAAAACCGAGGAAGAAGCGCTACAACATCATTATCGTCCATGCGGGCATTGCTTAAAAACGAACTATATTAAATGGAGAAAAGTAAATTAGAAATGGGATCAAATTTCCCAGATCGAAATAAAAAAATGCGTTTAGTATCGGCTATTATTTGTTTTATTTTGTCGGTTGGGTTACTGTCAAGCTGTGAAGAACATAAGCAGGATACTCAATCGTTAACCTATATCGCGTATAATAAACGTGATAGTGCCCGTTTGGATCTTAATCTTTTCGAGAGCCGTTTTCATGGGAAGTTGTGGTTCTATAGACCTGGAGGTGAGGTCGATTCTGGAAATATTCAGGGTAATATTCAAAAAGACACACTGCTGGGCGATTATTATTACACACCATTTGGCTGGGGGCAGAAAAAGAGGAGACCCTTAATTTTATTGAAAAAAGGGTCTCAATATATTTTAGGCACAGGAACCGAACAAGTGTATATGGGAATTCCACACTACATACCATCAACGGTAAATTTTGAAGACGCAAAATTTATTTTTGACAAAGTCAATCACTAATCTTCCTCGGGTGCAGCATACGTCTATAGGATATTTTTCATTCTAATATATTGTAGCAGCATGATGGTTTTTCCATCTTTGATTTCACCTTTATCAATCATGTGCAGCGCTTCTTCAATATTTACCTCTAGAATTTCTATATGTTCTTCCTCTTCTTCTAAGCCACCGCCGTCGCCAACTTTCATGTTATTACTGTACTCTGCAATAAAGAAATGTAGAATTTCAGTTACCGAACCTGGTGACATATAAGCTTCAAATATTTTTTTTGCTTCCTTGATCTGATAGCCTGTTTCTTCTTCTGTTTCCCTTCGTATACAGTCTTGAGGAGAATCTTGATCAAGTAAACCGGCACATGCCTCTATGAGCATGCCCGATGCATTCCCGTTGATGTAGGTCGGAATCCGAAATTGTCTTGTTAATATGACTGTTTGAGTGATGGTATTATAGAGTAAAATGACGGCTCCATTACCACGATCATAGGCTTCTCTGCTCTGTTGTTGTATGGTCCCGTCAGGTTTTGTGTATTGATATGTAACTTTTTTCAGGGTATACCAATTGTCTGATAGAATTTCAGTTTTTAGAATTTCAATATTTTTTATCGCCATTTTTTTGGATTGAGATTGAAAGATAAAAATAAGTATTGCAATCCAAATTAAACATGAAAAACTTGAAGCTTTGCTATAGGTAGCTATTTTCATGGTTCTATCCAATGTAGACGAAGCGGAATGAAAACAGAATGAAAAAGAACCCCTCTGTGATAATGTCAATAAGCTTAGAAATTATTTCAGTAAGACAATTTAAGTTAATTGGCAACGATTGCGTAACTTATATGACAAAGATTAGTTAAAAAGCTTTAAATTCAAAATTGCAACCGGTTGCTTATTAGGACAGCTGAAAAAATAACCAAGTAACAAAAATACCATTTATAAATAAATTATGTCAAAAAATTGGGGGAAATTCTGGAAGAACACTGCTTTATTAGGATGGCTAGCTTTGGGTGGAACTCCGCTAGCTTTTGGGCAAAAATATACATCCCAAGTCTGGAGTCCTGATTTAGGGAATGGGAAATATAAAAATCCAATTATTAATGCGGACTATTCGGATCCAGATGCCATACGGGTCGGCAATGATTACTATATGATTGCTTCGAGTTTTAATCATAGTCCAGGGCTTCCAATTCTGTATTCTAAAGATATGGTCAACTGGACCATTATCGGACATGCGCTGGATCGTCAAATACCAGAATCGACTTTTAGTCATGTACAGCATGGTGGTGGGGTTTGGGCACCCTCTATACGCTATCATAACAATGAATTTTATATTTATTACCCAGATCCTGATTTTGGTATTTACCAAATCAAGGCTAAAGATATCAAAGGACCATGGTCTTCCCCAGTATTAGTCTTTGCAGGAAAGGGCCTGATAGACCCTTGTCCTTTTTGGGACGAAGGTGGCAAAGCCTACCTCGCTTATGCTTATGCTGGCAGTCGGGCTGGGCTGAAAAGTGTATTGGGTATTGCCAATATGAATGTTGAAGGAACGAAAGTATTAGACCGCGGGACCATTGTTTATGATGGACATGAATTGGACCCGACCATAGAGGGACCTAAAGTGTATAAAAGAAATGGCTATTATTACCTTTTTGCTCCTGCAGGTGGAGTAGCAACAGGCTGGCAGTTGGTCCTCAGGTCGAAAAATATTTTCGGACCTTATGAACGGAAAGTTGTGATGGCACAACATGACTCACCGATTAATGGGCCACATCAGGGAGCCTGGGTAGAAACGCCTTCAGGTGAGAACTGGTTTTTTCATTTTCAGGATAAAGATGCCATGGGGCGGGTGGTGCACTTGCAACCGATGACATGGAAGGCTGACTGGCCGATTATAGGGTTGGATACCGATGGTGACGGAGTCGGTACTCCGGTGTTAACTTATCAAAAGCCGAATGTCGGTAGTAAAATTGTTCAACCTATCAATCCACAGGAGTCGGATGAATTTGATAGTCCACAGCTGGGACTACAATGGCAATGGCAAGCCAATCCGGACGGGACTTGGCTGATGCCATCTCAAGATGGAAAACTTCGACTATATAGCCAACTCGTTCCAGAAGGTAGCAAAAATCTGATGGCTCTGCCTAATATTTTAACTCAAAAATTTCCTGCAGACGATTTTAATGCTACAGTTAGAATACGTTTGCATCCAAACGAAAAGGAGCTCGGGGAACGAACTGGCTTTGTTGTAGTTGGCGAGGATTATAGCCAGCTCTTTATCCGAAGGATTAACGGAAATTTTCAACTTTTTTATGGAGATTGCAAAAAGTCCTATAGCGGAAAAGAAGAACAAGTGAAAGCGATCGCTTCATTGCCAGATGAGTTCGTTTATTTAAGTGTGCGGGTCAAGGACGGAAAGCATTGTTATTGGTCTTACAGTATCGACGGAAAAGAATTTAAAAATGTAGCTGAGACCTTTGAGGCAAAACCCGGTAAATGGATAGGGGCAACCTTAGGAATCTATGCTGACAAGCAAAAACAGATTAATGACAGCGGTTATGCAGAAGTTGATTGGTTTCGTATTACCAAGTAAATCAGTATTTAACATTTCAAACAATCAATTTTATGAAAAAACATGATTTGCTAATAAAAAGAAACTTTTTAAGACTACTGATGGGGCTGCTTTTGGTTTGTCTACAACAAGGTGTCAAGGCGATGGATCTTATCACAGTTGATCTTCAGGGGAAAGGCGATTTTACGAGCATACAAGAGGCCATTAATTC
This sequence comes from Sphingobacterium sp. UBA6711, assembly GCA_002454415.1. Classification (GTDB taxonomy): domain Bacteria; phylum Bacteroidota; class Bacteroidia; order Sphingobacteriales; family Sphingobacteriaceae; genus Sphingobacterium. The sequence goes on along the minus strand of DKIT01000091.1, from coordinate 33,583 downwards.
GGTTAGAGCATTTCGTGGTGAGCATACGGTTCGTATATGGATTAAAAAAGGAATCTATAGAGAAAAGGTGGTTATCCCAAGTTATTTGGAAAATGTTCAATTGGTAGGTGAAAGTGCAGCTGAAACAAAGATTGTCTATAATGACTATGCCGGAAAGGAAAAACAGTACGCTGATGAAACTGGGCAGACAAAGCTTGGCACATTTACAAGCTATACACTTTTGGTGCGCGCCAATCATGTAGTGATAAAAAACCTAACAATTGAAAATGACGCAGGACCTGTTGGACAGGCAGTGGCCCTTCATATAGAAGGCGATAGGATAGCTTTGGTAGATTGTATACTATTAGGTTATCAGGATACACTATATTTAGGCCGTGAAGGTAGTAGGAGTGTTTTCCTAAATTGTAAAATCAATGGAACAACTGACTTTATATTTGGGCCTGGATGTTCCTTCTTTTCAAAATGTAAACTTATCTCACTTCGTAATTCTTATGTGACAGCAGCTTCGACACCCAAGGGGCAGACCTATGGTTATGTATTTGAGCAATGTGATTTTATTGCTGGTGATACAGGTGTAAATAAAGTCTTTCTTGGTCGTCCTTGGCGCCCTTATGCGAAAACTGTATTGGTGGATTGTAATTTAGGAAAGCATATTGTTCCCGAAGGCTGGAATGAATGGAAAGGGGATAAGCTGTTTCCAGAAAAAGAGAAAACAGTCTACTACGCCGAATTGAAATCGAAGGGCGAAGGGGCTTACGATCTGTCAAAACGCGTAGCTTGGTCGCATCAGCTTCCAAGTAGTAGCCGTAAGGATTATAAGATTTCATTGATTATGGGAAATTGGGATGTCAAAAAAATGGTTGATGACATGAATAAATAAGGCTGGCTATGGTTGCGAAATTTTTGTTATTAGGAAGTTTATTGTTTTATTGCTTCTCTACAAAGGGACAAAATAGTGCTGTTCCAGTCGATACAACTTATAATACATTGCGCGTATGGCGACAAATCAAAACGAAGTTCCCTTATGCCTATCCAGCTTCGGATAGTATCGGTGCAGATCTAAAATCTTTCAGGCAACTTGTTTATCTGCATATTCCGAATACACTATATGGACCAAGAAACTTACATCTGGATATCTTTCGGCCAAACGACGAAGCGAGGCGTACCGCTATTTTGTGGATCCATGGTGGGGGATGGCGCTCAGGAAATAAAGCAATGGATATTCCAATGGCTCAGTTGTTGGCTAGAAAAGGATATGTTTGTATTCCCATTGAACACCAATTGTCTTTGGAGGCGAAATATCCACAGGCTGTATTGAACATTAAATCAGCTATTCTATGGGTTAAAGAACATGCCGATGAGTATCGCATTGATAGCAACAGGATTGTTATTGCGGGTAGTTCAGCAGGGGGACAGCTTGCTAGCTTGGTCGGTCTTACGGGAGGGATAGCACGTTTTGAACCTGACCATGATTCAAAACAAAGCACGAAGATCCAAGCTATTGTCAACTTGGATGGTGTCGTCGACTTTATGGCTCCGCTGTCTTTGAATTTGGAACGGAAGGCAGATGCTCCAGATGTATTTTGGTTGGGCGGAACTTTTAATGAAAAACCGAGCGTCTGGAAAGAAGCATCGCCTATATTTTGGGCAAGTGAACAGGACAAAATTCCAATGTTGTTTATCAATAGTGGATTTCCTAGGTTTCATGCAGGACAGGACGAGCTTGTCGGCATGTTGAAACGTTGGAACACCCCCCATGAAATACATACTATAGATGTGCAGGTGCATCCTTTTTGGTTGTTTCATCCATGGGTAGATACTTGCATTGAGAAGATAGATCATTTTTTACAAAGTGTTAACCTAAAATAAATTATTCGATGAAACCCTCATTTATCCGATTGTTAAGTGTTATTATTTTTTGTTTTGCTGTATTACAATGTCAGTTTGTATCTTCTCAAGAGTTGAGATTATTTTACGATAAACCAGCCGCCAATTGGAATGAAGCGCTGCCTTTGGGAAGTGGCAATATGGGAGCCATGGTTTATGGCGGTGTTTCAGCGGAGGAAATTCAATTAAACGAAGAAACCATCTGGGCGGGTAGGCCTGGGAATAATGTGCCTAAAGGTAAATATGAAGATATCGTTAAGATTAGAAAACTGCTAACAGAGGGGAAAAACAAAGCGGCGCAAGCATTGTCGAATGAGGCTTTTCCTAGGGCAGCCCCAAAGGGCCTGGATTATGGTATGCCCTATCAAACATTTGGAAGTCTGTTGCTGGACTTTCCCGATCATCAAGTTTTTAAACATTATCAGCGTGATTTAGATCTGAATAAAGCTGTGAGTTCAGTTTCATATGAGGTGAATGGGGTGACCTATAAGCGAGAGATTTTTACCTCACTGGTTGATCATACCATGCGGGTACGGATTACGGCTGATCAGCCCAATAAGATTTCTCTAAATGTTGGCTGGAAAAGTCCACATTCGGATGTGAAGGTCGGCGTAGCCAACAAAAGATTATTCATGAGCGGTAAGTCAAGTACAGTAGATGCAAAAGAAGGTATGGTTCAATTCTATGGTTTTGTCTATCCGGATATCAAAGGGGGAGAGGTTAAGCATTTGAAAAGAAATATAGAGATAAAGAATGCAAATGAGGTTATCCTGTATGTCGCCATCGCGACAAACTTCCAGAATTATCAGGATATTTCTGGTAATCCATCACGGCGTGCTGAATTACTTTATCATAAAGCGAAGAGGGTCGATTATCAAAATGGCTTAAATAAGCACATTGTACAATATCAAAAGTTTTTCAATCGTGTTAAATTGGATCTAGGAAGCAACGATCAGGCAAAGAAAACAACCGATATACGTATCCGTGAATTTGGGAAAAAATTTGATCCACAATTGGTTGCGCTTTATTTCCAATTCGGTAGATATCTCCTGATTTCTTCTTCACAACCGGGGGGGCAACCGGCTAATCTGCAGGGGATCTGGAATGATAAGCTCTCTCCGCCCTGGGATAGCAAATACACCGTAAATATCAATACAGAGATGAATTATTGGCCTGCAGAAGTCGGTAATTTAAAGGAAATGCATCAACCCTTGTTCAAGATGTTAAAGGATCTTTCTGTGACAGGACAAGAGAGTGCTAGGGAAATGTATCACGCTAGAGGGTGGAATATGCATCATAACACAGATTTGTGGCGTATTTCGGGTGTAGTTGACGGTGGCTTTTATGGCATGTGGCCCATGGGAGGAGCTTGGTTGACACAGCATATCTGGCAACATTATCTTTACAATGGCGATGTTTCATTTCTGCGGGAATATTATGATGTGCTCAAAGGTTGTGCCCTGTTTTATTTAGATGTTTTGACTAAAGACCCTTCTGGAAAATGGCTTGTTGTGAGTCCGTCTATAAGTCCTGAAAATTCTTATGAAGCAGGGGGTGTGGGCGTCTCTGCCGGTACGACAATGGATAATCAGTTGGTATTTGATGTATTTCATAATTTTATTCGTGCATCGAATGATTTGAAAAGAGATGTGCCATTGCGGGATTCCGTTATTCAGCTGCTCAAACAGCTTCCTCCAATGCAGGTCGGTCAGCATGGGCAATTGCAGGAGTGGCTTCAAGATCTGGATAAAACAACTGATCGGCATCGGCATATTTCGCATTTATATGGTCTTTTTCCATCGGGACAGATCTCTCCTTTTAGAAATCCCGAACTGGCACAGGCTGCAAAAAATTCTCTTGTATACCGGGGGGATAAATCTACTGGCTGGTCAATGGGATGGAAGGTTAATTGGTGGGCGAGATTGTTGGATGGAAACAGAGCTTACAAATTGATTATGGATCAACTGAGCCCAGCGCCTGAGGAACAAAATGGTCAAAATGGAGGAACTTATCCCAATCTGCTTGATGCTCACCCTCCTTTTCAGATTGACGGTAACTTTGGTTGTACTTCCGGTATTGCTGAAATGTTACTTCAGTCGTATGATGGTTATATCTATTTAATGCCGGCATGGCCAGACGAACTGCCTAATGGAGAAATTAAAGGACTAGTAGCAAGAGGTGGTTTTATCGTTGACATGAGTTGGGAAAATAAGCAATTGACTGCCCTGACGATCAAGTCTACACTAGGGGGGAATTGCCGCTTAAGAATTAGCAATAAGATCGCATTGTCCATAAACGGTAAAAAATTGGAAGAGGCGAAAGAAGAAAATCCAAATTCTTTTTATCTTGTCAATACGATAAAAGTACCAACTGTTCGCGCGCAGAAAGGGATATTTCAGTTGCCGGAAACTATAGTTTATGATATGAATACAGTAAAAGGTAAAGTATATCGATTTGAAGTCCAATAAAAGCAACAATGCAGGGATAGCGCGCGTAGTAGAGGTAAATATAGAGTTGTTGCCGTTATAGTGTTGACAGCTCCCTATTTTAGGTAAAAAAAATGGAACAAGGTCTGGACTATACTCTTGTAAAACCTGACTACATACTATCCGATTTTGTGGATAGTTTTTGGTGTCTGCGTAATAAATCTGGGATTGCAAAGGAGACTGTTGGTTTACCAGACGGACGTGTGGACTTGTTTCTTTTTAAATCTCAGAAAGACGATTTTCGAGTTATTCTTCTCGGTTTAGGAACATTGCCACATGAGGTGGCTTCTATTCCTGTCGATGCACAAATATTTTGTATCAGTTTTAAACTGTTGGGCGTGGAATATCTTTTGCATGAACCCATAGCTGATATGCTNNACGGCTGTTGGCAGTGGATTTTTGGGGCTTTTCCGAAGAAGATCTGCACGATTTTGATTTATTTGTCAACAAATCCATGCATAAATTAAAATCACTACTCGAAATGGACATCGATGAGCGAAAACGAAAATTGTTCGCATTGATTTATGCAACCAATGGTTCTATTTCCGTTTCGGAGGTCGCGGAAAGAATCTGTTGGGAGAGTAGGCAGATCAATCGATATTTTAGACGTCAATTTGGACTGTCTCTAAAGGCATATTGTAATATCCTACGCTTTAGGTCGTCCCTGGATCATATCGCACAAGGAAAACTATTTCCTCAGGAACATTTTTTTGATCAAACTCATTTTATTAAAGAAGTCAAGAAGTTTTCTGGCGTCGTACCCAAAGAATTGTTAAAAAATGAAAACGACCGATTTATACTATTATCCTCCTTGAAGGCTCCATAATTTTGTCTTATAAATTTTAAGATAATAATATGTTGATTCAAAATAAGAAAATAGCTATTGTTGGTGGAGGTATGGGAGGTTTGACGCTAGCTCGCTTACTGCAATTACATGGGGCAGCCGTAACTGTTTACGAAAGAGATTTAAATCGTGATGTTCGTGTTCAGGGCTCCACCTTAGATCTTCATGAAGGGACCGGTCTTGAAGCAATGAAACGTGCTGGACTTTTGGATGAATTCTATAAATACCATCGCCCCACCGCAAGTAAACTTCGCATTGTCGATAAAGATTTAGTCGTAAAATTTGATGATCACGATGATCATGAAGCGGTTGCCGAAAACCGTCCGGAAATTGATCGTGGTCCATTACGGGATATTCTGTTGAATTCGCTGGTAGAAGGAACTGTTTGTTGGAATTGTCAATTTGTAGCCATGGAAAAATATGGATCAGGTTGGCTGTTACACTTTAAGAATGGCCAGAATGCCTATGCAGATATTGTTATTGCTGCAGATGGCGCAAATTCAAGAGTTCGTCCTTATCTGAGCAATATAGATCCTGTGTATTCGGGTACTACATTGGTTGAAGGAAATATCTATGGTGCTCAAAAAAATGCCCCTAAACTCCTTGAATTTACGAAAGGCGGGAAGGTGATGGCTTTTGGTGATGAGCAATTTATTGGATATGGCACAAAAGGGGATGGTTCAATTCTGTTTGTTGCGAGCACAAAACTGCCAGAAAGCGACCTCAGGGAGATCGTGCTCGATTTTCAAGATAAAAAACAAATTTTTAAATGGTTCAAAAATCATTTCAATGGATGGTCTTCTGGGTGGGATGAGTTTTTTATAAATGATCATGTCCATTTTGTATTACGTCCCCAATATTATTTTCCACTTGATCAACACTGGGAAACACGGTCCAACCTTACCATGATCGGCGACGCTGCCCATCGTATGCCACCATTTGCCGGAGAGGGTGCAAATGTAGCGATGCAAGATGCTTTTGAACTTGCTGAATATTTGACAAATGGTAAATATGAAACTGTACAGCTTGCATTCACATATTTTGAAAAAGATATGATACAACGTGGAGCCGAGGCAACACGTGATACGCTGGAAAATAGTGATAAGATGCATTCCGAAACTGCACTGTTACAAATGGTGGATTTTTTTCGTTATTAAGTATCTTTTGTTTATTGCATTGATCACTTTTTTATAATATTTAGTTTTATCATTTTCGTCAATCACCACAATCTCAACATCATTTGCCTGAAGCAGCTGCATTTTATCCCGGGATAGATCGTGCCACTTTTTTGTGGTGTAATAAAATAATTTGTTCACAATAAAGTTACTTTTTTTGTAGTATCTATTTCTTGCCCTATAAGTCAGTAACCACCAAAGATCTATCTCTACAAAATCCAAAGATAGACCGAATATGTGAATATCTTGTGTGAAAAATAGATCAATCCATGATTGAAGGTTGAAGTCTTTTTTTTGACTTAATCTCTTGATTAAAGCTGATTTATAAACGGTTTCCGAACTGTAATTCGTTCCATTGACGACATAATCTCTCATTTTCTGAAGTTGCCCGCAGTAGTGCTCATAACCAAGATTAATGGAAGAGGGGTTTTGACAATCTCCATGAATGTGCCAATAGGTTTTGTTTGCGATCTCGTGTCTACGGAATACACTATAGGTTGTTTCGCGGATTAAGCCTGTATTACTGGTGGCGGCTTTACCCTCTAAGCTAAAATCATAATTTGTGGTAATGATATTTTCAATTGGTATCTCTCTGATCAGCTGGTGTATTTCATTCTGGTTGATTTGAGATACGCAATCAGATATATAGGTTTTGAGTTCTCTCTCATGAATATGTTTCGCCCTGATCGCATGTAGGAATATTTCCTCATATAACATAGGAAATGGTTTTTGTCCATTCTCTAATGAGTTGACATTATACTTGTTTTTTATATTGTGAAGTAAATCACTCCAGCTAATTCCTGGAGAAATATTATTAATGTCGTTTCCGACCAATAAAGTGAATTGATTCATCGTGATAAAACCAAAAAGCCAGTATGAAGCTATTGACGAAAATACATATACCTTTATTCGTAAGGAATAGCTTGTGAATTATTAATCGCTGTGTACTAATGTAGTGAAAATAATTGTTTAGTCTAAGTATTGCCTCGATTCTCTGCGTATCATTACCTGAACCTAACTTTATCAAATTGCTTGCTGAAATCAGTTTATAGAAGAATCTTCGGCTATAAAAAATGAGGCATATATAGAGATTGATTGGAACGGTAAGAAAAAAGGCTAGGTGAACCAACACCCTAGCCTTAATTGTATAACTCATCCTATGCTATAACGAACAAATAACAATAGAATTTGGGAAAAAGTTTTAGCCTTTTTTTGATAGCCTGCTATTATTTTAACCCATCGATTCCGAACAAAGCTCAAACGAATAGTAATTCAATTGATACATAAATTGTGGCGGATCTCATATTAAAAATCGAATTCTTCAACATGCTGTTTNNTGTTTTGCTTTTGATAACACATCTTCTTTAGCTTCGGATAAATTGACGCCTTCTACTCTGAAGACCTCCATGTTTGTAATACCCAAAAATCCCAGGACGTGTCGGAGATATTGTTCGGTATGATCAAAGTCTTTCATATAACCTTCTGAGTAGATACCTCCTGTAGAGATCGCTAAATATGCTTTTTTGTTGGTGACAAGTCCTTCAACGCCATTTTCTCCGTATCTAAATGTAATACCAGCTCTAGCAATTTGATCAATCCAGGCCTTTATAGTTGAAGGGATAGTAAAATTGTACATTGGGACATCAATGATTAATATGTCCGCATTAAGAAGTTCTGCGATGGCTTCATCAGAAGGGCGTATAATTTCAATTTGTGCAGCCGTCCTCTCATGCTCTGGTGTAAAGAATGCTGTTACATGGGCATCAGAAAGATGAGCTAAAGGTGCTGATGCTAAATTGCGTTCTTTGACCTCTATAGGATATCTCGTCGCTAATTGTTCAATAATGGAATTTCCTAATTTATTGCTGAATGAAGCCTCTCCTCTTAGACTTGAAATTAGATGTAATATTTTCATTGTTTTATTTTTGTTTCTTTCCAACAAATTTCCAGATAATTACTATAGTTTTGTTATCTGTTACAAAAAGGATAGTACTTACAAAAAGAATAGTATATGGAGAATCACACAGCGGAGAGTTGCCGTAAAGCGAATTTGGCCATTCGGGATACTTTAGATGTAGTGGGAGGGAAATGGAAGCTGGTTTTGCTTTCGGTTTTGAGAAGTGGAAAACGTGGTTTTAATGAATTGTCCCGTGAAGCGAATATTTCTCCCAGAATACTGTCGAAAGAACTTCAGGAATTGGAGATGAATGGTTTGGTAAAGCGTATGGTTTGCGATACAAAACCCATAACGGTACAGTATGAATTGACAGCATATAGCAAAACTTTGGAGCCTGTTCTAATTGAAATGGAACAATGGGGTGAGCGGCATCGAAAAAAAATAATATCAGAACGCTAGTTTTTTCTGTTGTATCTTCTAGGTCCTTTCGGCCCACTGCAGATTGTCTGGTAATTCAATGTTTGAGAATTCAATATGGATGACACGTCGGCGTTTATTATTGCTCGTTCGTTTGGAACTGTGTAAAAGAAGCGGTTTCATAATCATTATCCCCCCGGCAGAAACTGGGCAGCTTCTTTCACGCTCTTTGCTCCAGTCGATAGTTTCAGGTCGGTATAATCCGACATTGTGTGATCCTGCAATGATATTTAATGCACCGTTTTCTACACTGGTGTCATCGAGGTGGATTCTAATTGTAAATATATTTTCGAGAATTTCTAGCGGAGGCTGTACGGCATATTGATTTTGCTTTATAGTCCAATTGTTAAATCCTGCTGTATCTACTTTTTTATCTACGGATATGGTGAGATCTTGATGATAGGATACGTACCAGTTTGATGTTGAGGGTTTGTCGAAATAAATACTTTTTACGACAAAATAATCCATTCCAAACAAACGGCGGATCAGCATGCTGAAGTTCTGGTTGAAAATGATAGTATTTAAACCTGGAATCTCTTTGAGAACCTGACGTATGGCAAAAAGATCAGAAGATTGTCTAAAAGTATCTCGCGAAGTGTCTTCCCTCTCAATCACCGCGATCAGTTGTGAGATCTCTTTTTGATTAAAAATATCCTCGATAATTGTGAACCCTTCTTTTTCCAGGTGATCTCTTTGTCTTTTTACTTGCTCGTCTATGCGATTGTTCATTGTTAGGAGTTAGTGGTCTTATAGCTTCCTGTTAGCGATTCTATATGTCAAATCTTTGACTAAAGATATAAATTTTTGATATCGATCCAATGCCTGTTGGAAAGGAATTTTTCGCATATGGCTGGTCGATTGATTATTCTTAAAGAGGCCTTTCATCGGACACGCTGCTATATTTTCGGTACAGGTGAGATACCGCCTACATATGAGCTATATTCCTTATTCTGGAGCGAGAGCAAGGTTAACTTTGTATTGTAAAAAGGTTATACCAGTTTATGGCACTTGGTATATGGGAAAGGTGCATGCACAAAAATGAAATAAGATTTAATCACAAAACAAGAAAAGACATGGAAATTAAAGAGCACAGACTGGTAGGTGTATCCTATAGAAATACCCCGAACAAAGGCGGTACTATCAAGCCTAATTTTATCATCATGCATTACGATGGAGCATCGAATGCAACGAGTGCGATTGATTGGCTGACAGACGTTAAGAGTAAGGTTTCTGCGCATTTGCATATTAGCCGCGACGGAATTATAACGCAATTAGCTCCTTTTAATATAAAGTGTTGGCATGCGGGGATTAGTTTTTGGGGTAGCCGCAGCGATCTAAACAATTGTAGTATTGGGATTGAATTGCAGAATACCGGTAAAGAGTTCTATACCGAAAAACAGATCAATACAGCAATTGAAGTCTGTTCGTTGATTATAGCGCTTTATCCAATTGAAGAAATATTGGGGCACTCAGATATTGCACCAGGAAGAAAAGAGGATCCGGGAATACAGTTTCCCTGGGAGAAATTCAAACTGTTATTAAAAGGAGGTTATAATGGAATTACTTGAGGTTTTAGAGAAATTGATCATCCCAGTTGCGACAGCTCTTGCGGGATATTTTGTGGGTAGACCGAAGCAGCAGGCGGAGGTGGAAGCAACAAATGTGGAAAATGCTGGAAAAGTTATCGAGAAATGGGAGGGGTATGTTAACAGATTGGAAAAGGATATTGAACAACTTCGCGCGATTATCGAGGATCTTAACGAGGGGCTTCGATTAGCGAATGATGACCGTGTAGCCTGTACAAAGACGCTGTCTGACCTGCAGGGAAAATATGATGATTTAATGAAATTATACAATGTATTGCAATTAGAATTGAAGAGGATTAAAGATGAAAAATACATTGCAAATGCTGGAAATTAGAACTTAGATCTTGAAGATAGGGAATTTATACAAATTTAGGGTGAGGAGGTCAAGATTACGCAGGATGGGGGATTCAGCTTGGTAAGGTTAAGGTCAGTAGAAGAATGTATCATTATTTAGATGAAATACAAGCGGAAAAGCCTATCGATTCCAGTTTGGGGCGACGGAGGTCGAAAAATGTACTTATAAGCCATGCGATGAAAAAAATAGTCCTTGGATCTTTATATTCAAGGACTATTTTTTCGAAAAGGATGCTTGTTTGGCTATTGCAGCTGTACCCATTAATTTGTGTGAAATCTTCCTATGCATTATTCAAACGCGCATTAATGAGATAATAGTTTGCAACTTGTTTAATTTCCTTTTTAAATTCACGATAGAGATCGAATTGATTACAAGCGCAAATGATTGACTTTTGCAGGGTGTCACTGTTGATTTTTAAGTATGGTCCCAGTTCCTTATATATGCTGCTTTTTACTTTTGTTTTAAGATTATCTAATTTTTCTGGTTGAAAAATACGTAGCACTACTGCTATTGCTTTATAGCGGTGTTGAATGTCCTTATAATTGATATATTCGCCCATGATCTGCTGTGAGGGGATATTCACAAATTCACAATAACAATCGATGACTTGACTAATTTTTGATAAATCGGGCTCATATATCTTATCGATTGACTTCAATATCTCAGGATAATTTTCTTTTAAGAAACTCATGATGAAGGAATAATATAATGTATTCATGCGTACGGAATTATTTGCCTTGGCTTGTAGGATGTTCTTTTCTTGTTTTAAAGTAATTTCTTGTTTTTGAGACCGATTATGATCGAATCTATATAAACTGTTTTGTTGAATATACCGTGTTGTGAGTTGTTCCATTTTTTGCATTTAATTAAGTTTTAACCAATTTCTATTTTGCTAATTAGAAGCCTGAGAGTCTCCAGATTTGTTTATAACTACATCGCCTGGCCCATGTCATGGTTTCCTTTTTTACGTGTTAAACAAAGTTAAACAATATTGTTAATTTTACAAGCTTATCGAAAAATTATATCCAATTTTAAATGCATTTGTTAAACTTAATTGTTTAAATTTAAAAATCTGTAAATGAATGTTTTGTATGTTATTTTGTGATATTTTTTGTTTAGGTTTCACAAGTTGTGTAACTTAGTGTCAGGATGTTATACAATTAGGGTGACATTTGTTAAATTTTTATTAAACATGGAAACTTATCCAAATAATAATTTTGAAGTTTTACGCTTGGAATTGAGTGTCACCAATAGGGAGTTTGCGAGCTTATTGGGGGTGCGTGAGCAAGTATATTCGCGTATAAAGAAAGGCGAGTATCCATTAGGTTTAATGATGAAGACACGTATTCAGAAGGCTTTTCCTCATATAAAATATGATTGGTTGTTATATGGCCGAGGCGAGCGAACGGATACTGGTACACGAATTCAATCAGAGACAGTGTCAACGGTTCATATGGGTAATGGTCGATCGATCGGATATTTTTCAGATGATGTTAAATTTATTGACGAAAATAAGAACAACATCTTTTTTGAAGTCTCTCCAGGACGGTATTTGATGCAAACTAAACTTGTAACAGAAAAGGCAAAAGCGGGTTACTTATCTGGTTTTTCGGATGAAGAGTATATGGATGATTTGCCGGCCCATTTTATTACTGTAAATGAATTTCACAAAGGAGCTTATCGTTCCTTTGAAGTCAGTGGGGATAGTATGACAGATGGTACGGATGCGAGTGTTTTAGACGGCGATATCGTGACGGGTCGTCTGATAAAGAGGGAGCTTTGGCAGTCAAAATTTCATACACACAAATATCGTTACTGGGTGGTCGTGCATCGATACGAAGGAGTAATCATTAAGGAAATTGCAAATCATGATGTGAGTAATGGGATACTTACGCTTCGGTCCTTAAATGCTGATAAAACAAAGTATCCTGATTTTGAAGTGAATTTGGATGATGTGGATCAGATTTTCAATGTTGTAGATATTAGTCGGTCGCTTTAAATTGTTCCTCGTGGAGATAATTTATAAAATGAGGATGATTATTACTGATACATCAATAAATAACTAAAAAAAATAGTCAAAAAAGCTAATTGTATTAGTTTTTTATTTATATATTTGAAGGCAGATTGAATGCTAGCGAATATGTCTTTGCATTGTGCCAAATGTTCCTAGTATATATAAAATGTCATTATGGTAAGAGACAATGCATATAAGATATTGGTTGCTCGATATTTTTGCTTGTTCGTTACATTCAATTTGTTTATCATACGATGGTGTGATATACTAAAAAGCCATTTACGACTCATCATATGTTTGTTTGAAGGCCAGAGGATAAGATCTGGCCTATTTTTAATTCTTTTCAAAGCTAACGTCGGTTATTTGGTAGGAAAAGTTATCCTTTTCTCTATCACTTTCAGGTTTCTCCAATTCGCTATAATGTACTGTGCCATTCATTTTAAATGTCGTGTGAGAGTCCAAATTAATTTTTTCACCGTTTTTATCAAACACATAAAAATTCTTTAACGTATAATTTTTTTGATCTGCAGGGAGATCGAATAGTACACTGTTTTTTTCTGTTCCTGTCGGTAGAATAACACTAAATGCGGTAAATTTTTCAGAGCTGAATGGATGAGATTTGACTACAAAATTCATGGAAATAGATTTTGAGTTGCCTGATGAAAAGGTGAAAGAAGGAGCGTCAAATTCGCCGACTAATTCAATTGTTTTGTTTTCATTTTCGTAGTTTGAGTCCAGCGCTTTTACTGTATCGACAGAAGTGCCGTTACAGGAAATGAAAGATGTTGAGCTAATGGCGGTCAACAATAAAATCGGGATAATGTGTTTTGTCTTCATAACTGAAATGATTTAAATTATATTCTATATCTTTTTAAATTGACTTATTGTTCGATAGCGATTGACGATATTGTGTCTCATCTTATGCTATCTTTTCATATTCTCTGTTATAAAGGTAATACGTTGATAGAATGGATTTAGCGTTGATTTAAATTCGTGGTGAATGAATTTAAATTCGCTTGGTGATATATTATTTTTGCGAATGGGCTTTTTAAATTCACGTATAGTTTTTTTAGCGATAGCTCCCGATTAGCTTGTCATAAAGGAAGAAAGGCATCTTTTTGCGGTTTTTGTAAAATAGCAACGTCTACTCATTAAATCGTTAAGAGTTTGGTATACCTTGTGTCGATATTTAATATGGCTACTTTATGAGGTATGAACCATCATTTTTATAGTTATAATCAAGATAATTATAACTGTTTTTTTATGTTGGAATTTGATGTTAATTTTCTGTTGTAATAGTCTTTAGAAGTTCCCGGGCAGCTGCAGCCCCAGCGCGATTTGCCCCAATAGTCGACGCTGACGGTCCATACCCGACAAGGTGGATTCTATGTTCCTTTGCAACCATGGTAGCTAGTCTTCCCGCCATTAAAATACCACCATTTTCTTCTTTTGGTAATACAGAATCCAAATGACTTAACGAACTTTTGAAGCCGGTGTTCCACAATATGACATCTGCTCTTTCTTCTTTTCCGTCATTCCATTTGATCCCTTGGGCAGTAATTTCACTAAACATTGGAAACCGCTTGAGCACTCCTCGTCTTTCCATCGCTTGGACTTCGTTTGAGTAGGGTAGGCCCGTAACTGAAACCACAGATAAAGGGGGAAGGCCCTGTCTAACACGTTCTTCGACCATGGCTACTGCATTATGTCCTGCCATATCATCAAAAGGACCTTCTCTAAAAAGTGGCGGTCGGCGTGTGACCCAGGTAGTCGTTGTCACTGCGGATATTTGATCCAGGAGTTGAATCGCAGAAATTCCTCCACCGACAATCACGACATGCTTACCCCGAAAATAATCGGCTGTTTTGAAATCCTTTGTATGGAGTTGTTCCCCTTGAAATAATTCGGCTCCTGGATAGGGTGGGATGTACGGGCTTTCCCATGTTCCTGTCGCATTGATGATGCCCAGTGTCGAAAATAGAGTCTCTGAAGTATCTATATGAAAACGGTTTTGATATTCATAAACATTGTCGACTACTGTTGGTCGGTAAACCTGTAACCCAAATTTCTTTTCATAGAGGTCGAAATAATGTGGTACGGCAATGTTTGCTTGCACTTCCGTTTCTTGAGTTGCTAAAGTCTCTTCAAATGACATTCCTGGTAGATCATGGATTTTATTGACAGTACTCAAGGTGAGTGAATCCCAGCGAAATTGCCAGGCTCCACCTGGAGCGGATGCTTTGTCCAAGATCATAAAATCTTGTCCGATCTGAAGTCCCAGTTTTTTCAGATGATAGGCTGCGGAAAGACCCGCTTGACCTGCGCCGATTACCGCAATTTTTGTTTTGTAACGAATGTTCTTGATCATAAAGACAAAATTAACGCCAACCTAACGCGGGGGCGACATGCTCCAAAATAGCAGAAAGAACATGTATGTTGTAGTCGACGCCCAAGGTATTTGGAATAGTTAGAAGCAGTGTGTCCGCTTCCTGTATGGCTTCGTCCTGCGCTAGCTCTTTTACAAGTTGATCGGGTTCGGCGGCATAACTTCTTCCAAAAATAGTACGCTTGTCTGATTCAATAATTCCAATTTTGTCAGCTCTCTCAGCTTCCTGTCCAAAATAATAGCGGTCCAGATCGTTTACCAATGCGAAAATAGATCGACTGACCGAAACCCGGGGCTCCCCTGAATGCCCTGCTTCTCGCCAAGCTTCTTTGTAGAGGCGTATTTGTTCAGCTTGTTGAATGTGAAATGGTTTGCCATTTTCATCGTATTTCAAGGTAGAACTTTGGAGGTGCATCCTATTTTGAGCGGCCCATATCGCTGTCGCGTTCGAGGCTGCTCCCCACCAGATACGGTCGCGCAATCCTTCAGCATGGGGCTCCAATCGCACNNAAGCTTCTCCAAAAATTCCAGCGCTTTACGTCGTCCCATATCGGCGTCAGTTTCACCTTCAGATAGATCGTAGCCAAAATAGCGCCACCCATCAATAACTTGCTCAGGTGAACCTCTGCTTATTCCTAGCTGTAATCGACCTTCGGAAATTAAATCCGCGGCTCCAGCATCTTCAACCATATAAAGAGGGTTCTCATAACGCATGTCTATTACTCCCGTACCAATCTCAATCTTACTTGTCTTAGCTCCAATAGCAGATAATAACGGAAAGGGAGATGCGAGTTGATTGGCAAAGTGATGTACCCGAAAATAAGCGCCATCTATGCCGATTTCTTCTGCGGCGACGGCCAAATCTATGGACTGCAATAGCGTATCGCTAGCGGTCTGCGTGCTATACGCAGGGTGTTTGGACCAGTGTCCGAATGATAAAAAACCTATTTTTTTCATAAATCACGACAGGATTTGATGTCAGCCAAATTTAATAAATGTTCGGGGTATCTTATTGCTACGAATTGTCCGTTAGATGCAATAATATGGATGTTTATAGACTGTTTGAATTCATTGCCAAATGGCAAATATGCTGTGGTCTAAAAAAGCTAACTTTGTATATCATTTTATATGAGATCAAATTTATTGTTATGTTTCCTGAAAAATTACTTAAGCAGATTGACTTCATTAAGGAGATCGACAAGATTAAATATATTCAACGAAAAACAAAGCTTTTCAATAGTGATCGGCCGGAGAATGATGCTGAGCACAGCTGGCATTTGGCTCTCATGGCTATTGTGCTTTCTGAATATGCCAACGAATCCTTAGATCTATTAAAAGTCGTCAAGATGGTGCTTATACATGATATTGTTGAGATAGATGCTGGCGATACTTTTATTTATGATTTACAAAAAAATCATTCGAATACGGAGACAGAACGTTTGGCCGCTAATCGGATTTTTGGAATTTTACCTCAAGAACAGTCCGAAGAATTAATTGCGATTTGGGAAGAATTTGAAGCAGGGTGTACACCGGAATCAAAATTTGCCCGGGCCATGGATAGATTGGAACCACTGTTACAGAATAGTTCAAATAACGGTGGAACCTGGCATGAGCCTGGCGTAAATTACAGTAAAGTCTATGCGAAAAAAAGTGTTATCAAACACGGTTCGAATACATTATGGGAATATGCTGAACGTCTGATTGATGATGGTGTTGCAAAAGGTATTCTGAAGAAAAGTTAATCTTTCCGAGATTGGCAATCTCGTTTGAGCTGTTCGCCGCATTCTTGCGGGATTTTTATATTAATGGGTAAAAATAGTTTGTTCACCGATTAAAACTAATCCTTCACCGAAAAGATATGGTTCTTTTGTTCCTGTCTTTAGAAATTAGCAGCTCATAATATAACTGGACTTTCATCGTATGGTACATTTCTTTAATTCATTGGTAATTCTATCTATCATGGCTGTGATTGCTATTTGTACAAATATACCTTCCGCTGAGGGGCAGTTTAGTGTCGAAGAACTCCGCTCCCCCGATATTTTTCAGGAGAATATAATCATGGCGGATGATCTGCTTGATGGTCAGGAACGGTATAAAAATGATTATGGATTTGAATCAAATAGAGCAGATGTCGGGAATACTCCTGATTCGTTCAATTTTTCGAAAGAATTTCCCAATAAGGAGGAGGATGTCCATTTTTCTTTTGATCTAATGAGAGAGGTTCTGATTTTTGCTAGAAAATAGTCTTTAAGTTTTATCTTGTTTTCTTAAATTGTCCACGATTAAAAGGTCCGCGCCTACCTATGTTATTACATGCTACAGTAATCCACCAGGCTGTTTATAATGCTTTTAAGAAAATGTTCCCGAAAACATTTTAATTAGACGGTAGAGTAGTCGTGTTTACCTGTAGGTTAGTGCATTGTTATCTAAATGATTAAGTGTGTTGTCCTACTATCCGTAATTAATTTGGAATATGCATCCTGTGCATTCGTGTTTTTGTGTTTACTGCCCATAGTTTTTTAGGTGTCGATTTTGGTTGTTTCTGCTGCATTCGAAATAATCATTAATTCGTCGTTTAATTTGTGGAGATAGTAGGGAAATTAATCGTCTTATTGGTGAAATATTTAAAATTATTTACGATATTTGAATCAATTATAAAACTGAGAGAAAACAAATATTAACATGCTTTTTTCATGGTGGATATCAATATGTATAGATTAATATCACACCTGAAAGTATAGAAATTTTAGTATTGAAAACAATGGCATATTCTTCGCTTCTTGGGCACCCTTCTGATGAAATTGTAAAGTTTGTCGCATCTTGTGGAATATTTTCCCTGTTATTGAAGAACGGAGAGGTCGTTCATTTTACGCCGGAAGACCCTGAACACTTTAAAGAGTGGTTGACGACAAAAGACATTGAAGATATCAAGGGGTAAAAAAAAACAAACATTATTTCAAGATCCCTAAAAGAAATTTGTGTATTCATTGATTTAAATCCAATTTAAAAATCATATTTCCGCAACTCTAATGGCCTCTATGTCAATCACCATTTAACTCCTTGATTATTTTTAGTGCATGATCCTTCCAGTTTGTCGTACTTGGCTCGAAATCTGAATAGCAATTTTCATAATTATAGCTCCACTCATCATGATCCGGATCGGGAATATATACCGCTAAATAACTCTCCTTTTCATCCTCATTTTTATAGGAATAGATATAGTATAGCTGGTCGTTTTCTACCAGTTTATCCAGATACTCAATTTGATAAGGAGAATCCCAGTCTGCCTCCAAGTATTCATTGATCACGATTTTGCCAATTTCTGCTTGTGTTTTAAAAATTTCCGGTACTAAGTTTTCTCGTTTTTCCTTCTTTAAATAGCTCATAACCACAGATCGCTGAGAAATGTTTTTATAAATACTATCCATCAATGACTGGTCAAAAGGAAGATCCAATACTAAAAAAGAGGCTGCCGTTGTGGCACGCAGATAGTTCATCTCCTGATGCGCTAGTAGTTTGTTCGCAAGTTTTTGAAGTTGATTTTTTTGTCGATAAAAAGTCAATAGTTCAACGTAGTCAGCCATGCCGTATTCGTCGATAAATTCAGCTTGAAGCCCATCTCCGGTTAGATTTTCAAGGTCACTCTCCATATATCGATTAATAATGGGAAGTGAACTAAGTACGGATTTTTTTGCGACGGGTAACGTACTGTCTTGTGCGATAGTTAGGCATAGATTTAACAAGCTCGAACGATAGCTATCAACCGCAAGTAGTGGCATGACTTTATCTAAATTATCTAAGGCAAACTTCTTTGAGCTGCGTAATGGGCGAAGCAATAACCAAACCTTATTGCTAGCTTCAGGTTTATGCTTGTTTAATTCCTTGAGATACCAATCTATTTGTGTTGAATCTATTTCCCATACCGTAGAAAGGATTGCAGTTTTGATTTGGTCCGTTAGCGAAGACTCGAGCAGCATATTTTTTAAGAAAGTGACACTTTGTTTATCATGATTGTCCTCCAAGCTATTGATCAAGGTCACCCTGATGCCGTCATCCATATTGTCGTCGGCATGCCTTTTAAGCAATTTCTTATAAACAAGGGGAAGTTCATCCTTCGTAAACTTATAATGTGTACTTATTGTGTTTTTTGCTTCCTTGGCGACCAGTGTATCGGGGCTATTGACATCTTCAAATAGCAATGCAGCCTTCGAGCCATAAATATCAAATTCTTGCGGTTTGACGGTGTAGCGGATTGATTTGAGAATCCGATGCAGATCAATGTCTTCTACAGCATCTTTTGCACCGATGGCATTTAAGGCATATAAAGTGCCACCTTGCGTCCAAGCTATTTTTTTGATGTAGTTTGCTGTTGATGTATCGCGATAGGTATAGATGGCATTTATAGTATTGTTGATCTTTAACGAATCGTATTGGATCAATTGGCTCGATGAAGATTTCAGCGTCTTGTAGAGTTCATTGTATAAGGTATCACTTTTAATCAATCGAAAATATTTTGAAAGTTTTGTTTCTTCCAAGAGAAATGTCGTTGATGAATTACTGTCTAGTGCAGCATAAGTTTTTGTTTCATTATTGTCTTGTTCAGTTGAATCAGATAAGGTTAGAGATTGCAATGCGGAAACAGGTAATTCAATTTCTAATGTATTTAGCGTGTAGGTTTTCCCCATCATTTTTTTAAATGGAATAGTTCGGAAGGAGTGGAAGAAAGCTTCATCTCTGACCTGATTATCCTTATCCAAATTCTCTTGCATGATTTGATAGATTCTGTTTCCTCTCACCCAGGTTTCAACAAACAGATTGGACTTTTCGAGGTTAGCTGTCAGGGATATTCCGCCCATGTCTTCCTTTTCAAGTACTTTCGTGTTCGTTAAATTAAGTGCTGGATTTTGAGCAATCCTCTTGGCCATTCCCTGCAAAAGCAAGGCTCTATTAGTTACGGTATAACCTATCGGGTAGTCATAATACTGAATCATGTAATTNNTGATCTATCCATGGAAAAATAATTATGCATACTATACTGTACCTTTTTGTCCGCTATAGTCTCTTCTGTTTTTTGGTATAGATACCTGGGTGCGGAAGGGGTCTTTATAGCAAAAGCGGCAACATCATAAACAGATTCCTTCGTTGGCTCGTTATCCGCGAGCTGGATTATTTGAAATTGGTTAAAAAACCTGTTCGCTAGATAATGATCTAGATGTCCGTTGCTGGTATAGCCTAACAATGTATATAACGTGTTATTTTTTAACCAAAATTCCCATTTAACAATGATCTTATTTTGCGAACAGATAAACTGTAGGCCTTCGGTACCATCTTTTTCTATCGGCTGCTGTAAGACCTGTTGATACTTGATTTTTTCTGTCCTTTTTTCAAATTCTTTTTTCAAGAATTCTTTAGCCGTAAGGCCATGGAGATCCCCTACATATTTTGCGGTTATCATGAGTTCTGTTTCGGTACTAAGGTCACCGTAGGATATACTTGTTTCAAGTAATGTATTGGTTTTATACGTATATCCCTTCGGTAAGGATATTGTATATCCAAAGGTCGAATCCTGATGCAGTGTCCAATCCATTGTACTGTAGTCAATTTTATACTTGGAACCTAAATTTGATTTTTTTGTTCCAACAGGACGTAATGTGTATCCTTTGCCGGCTAGAAGATGGATAAGCCCCAGGTCACCAGGGAGGTGAGCAGCTCCAACTACTGCGCATATCGATCGGTACCTAAGCTGTTCTGTTATTCTATTCAACATGGTGTCATTTCTTCTTTTCAATTCCTCTCGATCAATTTTGGGAGAAATCATTTTCCAGAGCCCATCAAGATCCCCATTGACGTAACGTTTCATCAGATTTTCAAATTGCTTGTAATATTTCACACTATCTTTTTGGCTCTGCAGATCCGTTAGACTGATATCCATATCTTCATTGAGCTGATTCTCTATAGGTTCCAAACCTATAATCTCTTTTTTTTGAGATTTAGCCAAACCATAAAGGTAGGAATCAAGGATGGATGAGATATTGTCTGATTTTTTATGGCTAGGGTTCATGATATACCCAATGAGATAAGGGTCTTCCATTTGGATAGAATCAGGTGCTTTGCCATATTCCTTTTGATAGCGACGTACAAATTCATTTTTTTGAGACAAAGTAAGTTCCATCTTTTTCGCTAAAGGAGCTTTGTTATATCGAATATCCAATAGTTTCTTATACACTGTATCTGGGTGTAGTTCCATCGCAAAAGCTTGTGTGTTGGCTATAGCGACAAAGATAGAATCGTTACTATTGATCAAACGTCTATCTTTTAAATGAACCGAACCCAATAAATATGATGGTTTTGTCATTCCGTTCCCTGTGATTTCCCACAGAAAACTTGGGTACTTTATTTCTTGCGCACGTGTGGCATAGGCCATTAATACAAGATATGAAAGAATAAATAGTGAGCGTATAGACTGTATTGATTTCATAAGATCGAACAAATGTATATTTACAGAGTGAAATTACTTTTTAAAATATGGCTTTGTAGTTATTTAATTGCGTACACGCACTTTACATCGTTTCCATGTGTTGAACATGTAAAGTTCAGTAGCCCCGTATGCTGAGATAGTTGCTGGACACAGGCCGCTGATGGAAAGGCGAGGGATATCCACATCATGATTTGTGAATTATTATTCTTGGTTTCATTCTTTATTATAGGTTAATATCCGATTTAATTCTTCCAATTGGATTAGTATTTGGAGACAAAATGCTATACATCAAACATACAAAAAAGAAATAATGATCGTATGGTAAAAGTGTAAAAGATGGTGGAAGCGTGTAGTTTGCAGCACAGTTGAGCTTAAGATTTTGAACAGCGAGCTTAATTTCGATAATTCAATATAAAAGCCACATCGAAGACGTAGCTTTTATATTGAAAAGTACGATGACATACGGTATTTTGAAGTAGCTATCCCCTTTGAGCAAAATAGATCTACTTTCGTCATCCAGGTGGCTGAACCAATAGGATCTAAATTTTGAAGACGGAAAAACTACTGATGATTGGAGTTCCAACAGACTCGGTCACACTAAACCGGATTTTCGTTGTTTTGATCGTTTTGAGCTTATGGATTCTTTTATGTCCAACAGATTCTCCGGAGGCTATTTCTATCCATCGACCGTCCAGCCATGCTGTTATTTTGTATTTGCGAATTCGTTCGCCTTTTTGGATCATCTCCCCAAAAATAATCTGATTGATATCCTGTGATGTTTTCAGATCAAGCGTAAATTCTTTTTCAGCTTTGTTTTTGACGGATGCTATAGGATGTGAAATGGCTTTCGTTAATGCTTTGCCAAATTCCGCCAATCGATCAACATCTTCAGTGGGAACTAAACCGCTAGTATCGACAACAATACCCAGTAGCATATTGGAATTTCTGCCTACACTGGTATAGTAGGCATCTACCAACTGATCTACAGAAAGAAGTTTTTGTCCAGTTTCTTTCCAAAACCAGCCTCCTTGCCAGCCCGTTCGCATCGGGAAATCAGCTTCTCCTGGACACCATATTACCCCATTGGGATCGCCATTCAAACCGTCTATAACAATTGTACCTGTAGCTGATGTCGTGAATTCCGAACGACTCCAATTGGGATAGGGTGCTCTCCCTTCTTCATTTCCTATCCATCTGATTAAATTTTTAGCGTCACTTGGACCTTGGAAAACCACAGCATCGGCTTGTAATTTCTTTAGTAGTGGAGCAATATCTGGTCCGCCGTCTTTGATGGGTAATACTCCGCCATCAAACCAGATTTCAAACAGCTTGCCATAATTGGACCATAATTCGGATAGTTGTGTTTTCACGACCTCATTGTATTGCTGCTGTGTAAGGGGCCCTCCGGGCTGAACCTTACCCGGATTGTTTACATGTAAATAACCGTTGGCCGAAGCACTAGCATAGATACCCGGTTTGACACCGTATTTTTCGCAGGATTTGATAAAATCCTTTACGATATCACCTTTTCCATCTTTCCAAGGTGATTTGCTGATGTTATAATCATGCGCTTTGGTGGGCCATAAGCTAAATCCCGAACAATGCTTTGCGACCAGCACCGCATATTTTGCACCTGCGGCTTTCGCTGTCCTAATCCATTGATCCGTATCCAATTTACTGGGGTTAAAGATCGAGGCTGGGGGGTGTGATCCCCATTGCTGCCATTTATAGTCGGGTACATAATTCACGACATCAAAGTGAAAAATGACTCCTATTTCTGCCTCTGCCCATGCTACATGGGCAGGAGAGGGGACAACTTCTTTTTGTTGGGCGTCACAAAGGAATCCCAGCAGAAAGAGATTGATCATTAAAATATATTTTCGCATTTTTATCCTAATTATTGCCATCCCGTATTCTGTCCTAAAGCGGGATTTAAACTTATTTCCTCTAACGGTATGGGGAATAAATACATTTTATCATTCCACGTTCTTTTCTCCATTGCTGTATAAATCCGAATATAAGAATCGCTATTGACGACTATACCTTTGGTTTGCTCCGTTGGATATTTGGCTTTTAAAGCAGGAGTAAGTTTCATGCCCACGATTGTTTCGGGGCGTTCGATCCTTTTTCCGGCCTTCCAGCGTAATAGATCGTCAAACCTAAATCCTTCATCGGCCAGCTCGACTCTTCGTTCCCTTCTAATTTCGTCTATTAAAACCGGAACATCAGGAAATACTGAATTTGGATCTCTTTTTAAGGAAGCAACAACCATATCCGGCATGCCTACACGTCTTCTTAGTAGATTGATACTTTTGTCAATATCGGTTTGTTGGACATTCCCCAGTTCTGCTTTTGCTTCGGCATAGATCAACAGTATTTCAGCGTACCGGAAGATGAAGAAGTCTAAAGTCGATTGATTGGCTTGCCACATGTTAGGGTCCGAACTCCGTCCTTTTATCAATTGATATCCCGTATTGGCGGTATTTGTTCCAATTCGGGGTAGATCAATAATGTCCTTGGTTCCATCACTATTTTGCAATAAAACAAACCCTTTGGTTGCAATGGTTTGTTTGGCTCGGGGGTCTCGGTCGGTAAACTCATCTTCTGGCGTGTTATCGCCTTTGTATTTTGAACTCAGTGCTGTGGGTAAACCATCCGAACAAAGGTAGTTCTGAACGAAATCTTTACTGTATCCCGTTCCGGCCTCGCCCAAGGTTCTGCTGATACCATTCATTAAGATACTTTGGAGNNTTATTTGACCCCATGATGAGTTCGGTCGCACTGAGTGCTTCTCGAAGATATTTTTCACTTCCCTCAACGCCAAAATATTTTCTTCGTGTTCCTTCCCATAAGCATATCCTGGCTTTTAAAGCTGCAGCAGCATATTTGTGCAAGCGCCCAACGGATACGTTTTCTGCGATAGGGATATGTTCAAGAGCGAAATTTAGATCCGCTAAGACAGAGTCCATGACGATGTTGCGCGGTGTCCTTGGAGCATATAGTTCTTCACTTGTTTCGGTCAAATCTTTACTATACCAAGCGACATCACCATAACGTTTGGAAAGGCCCCAATAAAAGAGTGCCCGGAAAAGGCGAACCTCTCCCGCATATTGATTTTTAATCGCAGGACTTGCGTCGGCATTATTGCACCGTTGTAAAAAATAATTGACGTTGCGGATGTTTGTCCAGTTGTAACTTGCGTCGGTATTTGGGACTACATATTGCCCTGCTAAAAAGGTATTGATGCTGCTANNTGACTGATTGTCTTGGATGAAATTTTGGGCGGGCAGGGAAGGGTAAAACTGATTAGCGTATAGCATCAGGTCATTTTCGTTCTTAAAGAATGTTGGTTCTGTGATCGACGATAACGGGAGTCTATCGAGGTAGCTGTCGTGTTTGCAGGATGCCAATAATGCTAATGAACCAATTATTACGAGTGTTTTTAAAGTTTTCATAATCTAAATCTTATCAATTAAAATCCAAGCTGTAATCCAAATGCCACCGATTTACTTTGCGGAGCGTCTTGAAAATTGAGTACTTCGGGGTCGAAAGCATCAAATAAGCTCGTAAATGTGAGTAGATTCTGCCCTGAAATATAGATGCGAGCACGTCCTAATTTGGCTTTCTCTGCCCATTTTTTAGGTAGTGAATAACCAAGAGTAAGCTGTTTTACCCGCAGGTAGGCCGCATTTTGAAGGTATTTCGTCTGTTGCTGTGCGTTTCCTCCGTTACCAAATCGGAGTCTTGGGAAATAAGCTTCCTTGTTCTCTGGAGTCCAATAGTCTGTCGCATAAACAAAAGGAACATTCCATTCGCTCGTAAAACCCCAAAAAGCACTATTGCTGATCCAGGTGTCTCGCTTACCAATTCCTTGTAAGAATGCTGAAAAATCAAAGTTTTTATAGTTTAATCCCATATTGAGACCAAACGAATATCTTGGTGTCGAGTTTCCGATGATTTTTCGATCCCCAGGATTGCCTACGGTATTGTTGCCAAAGTCTATTTCACCATCGTTGTTCAGATCTGCATAACGGATGTCTCCGGGTCTCCAGGTCCCACCCCATACTTGGGTCTGTTTTGGTGCCGTATCGATTTCCTCCTGATTTTGGAAATACCCCTGTGTTTCAAATCCCCATATTTCGCCGTCCAATTTACCTTCATACCAGTTGTTGAATATTTTGGTTGTATTCATGGGGTATTTGGTGAGTTTGGCATGATTGTCTGCTAGCGAAAGCATTAAATCATAGGAAAGATCATCACCGATGCGATCATTCCAGCCGACACTGAGTTCCCATCCTTTGGTCACGAGTGTACCCGCATTTTGGCTTGGTGTTGTTGTCCCCAATACAGCCGGAAGTGGAAAACCTGTCACCAGCATATCGCTTGTTTTCCTTTCGTAAATATCAAAGCTACCTGTGAGGCGATTCTTGAGGAAGGCGAAATCCAGTCCAATATTAGTTGTTGCTGATTTTTCCCAGGTAAAATTGGTACTGACAAGTCCGGGGGCACCTACACTTACACCCGTTTGATTGCCAAAAATATAGTCTATGCTATTATTGACAGGTAAGGTAGCAAGGTAGGGATAGAAATTACTTGCTGAATACGGATCATCGCTATTGAAACCTTGGTTAGGCAGTTGACCGTAGGATACCCTTAGTTTCAGGTCATTGACCACCGTTTTCATTGACTCCATAAAACCTTCTTCCGATATTCTCCATCCCGCCGAAATGGACGGGGTGAAAACATATCTTTTATCAGCCGAAAAACGTGATGAGCCGTCGTAACGACCATTGACTTCCAACAAGTACTTCTTATCGAAAATATAGTTCAATCTGAATACCGTTCCAAAGAGTGCCCACTCATTCTCGGCTCCAGTAATTTTTGGTCGCGAATCACTATTTAAGTTGATAGCCGGTTTGGTGGGATCCACGAGATTATTCGCAAATACGCCCAATCGTTTGTAACGGCTACTTTCTCGATTAATACCGGCCATTGCCTTGAAGTAGTGCTTTTCGGCAAAAGTGTTTTCGTAGGTTGCAAAAGCATTTAAGGCGAAATAATTGTGGTTATCTGTTGTTTCCGTTACAGATGAAGGGTTTGTCCATGGAAATGTTCCAAGCAAAATTCCATTCACACCATATTCTTTAAAAGGAATCTGATGGCTTTGCAGGAAGTTGTTGTAGGCATTCCAGGTATAATCAGCGACGACGGAAACATGTTCGATAGGTTTGATTTTTACGCCTCCGGTCAACCATAAATCGTTCGAATATCGTTTTCTCTTTCCATTGTTGGCGGCAACCGCAAAAGGGTTGGTAAAGCTACCCTGTCCTGAAAAGTTACCGTCGGGATGCCGAATAGGCATGATAGGTCTTAAGTCTCCGGAGATCCATCCCGATGATGTTCCGCCAGTGACTACACCTGCTGTCTCCTTATCATCGATATGTGTGAGTGCAAAATTTCCAGTTAAGGTTAGCCAGTCTGTAATTTCGGAGTTTACTTTCATGGATGGATTCAAGCGTTGATACTTCTGTCCAGCCTCTTTGAATAATCCCTTTTGTTGTAAGTAGCCTAAAGAAGTGATCACCGAAGTTGCACCACGGCCACCCTGTAACGAAAGATTGTGTCTTTGCATGGGGGCCCAACCAGGGTATTGTTCTTTAATCCAGTCTGTATTGCCTACATAACGGTATTTATTCGGATTGGCTGGGTCAACGTAGACAGGTAGGTTGTTGATTGGATCATTAAAATAGGCATTGGCAAGAATGGAATCTTGCTCTGTAAAGGGTTCTGATGCGGTGGTTCCGCCATCTTGTCCATTGCGGTTGGCTTCGCGATGCATTCGAATGTAGTCAATTGAATTGATGTACTTGGCCATTTTGGTAGGCCTGGAAATGGTGTATTCACCAGCGTAATTGATTTGAGGATTTTGACTTTTTGGGTTTTTTGTCTGAATCAAGATGACACCATAAGCCGCTCTACCACCATAAATAGCTGCCGCCGCTGCATCTTTTAGCACCGTTACATTCTCCACATCCGAAGGATCGATAGAATTAGGGTCACGTTGTACGCCGTCTACTAGGATAAGCGGACCCGCTGTACCGCCATTGATCGATCCCGTACCGCGAATATTGAATTGAGAACCGGTTCCGGGTTTCCCATTGGCAGATGTAATGTTTAAGTTGGGTACTAAACCTTGTAACCCTTGGCCTAAATTTGCAATTGGACGGTCTGCTAGTCGCTTGGCGCTCACAGTTGAGACCGCTCCCGTTAGATTTTCTTTCTTTTGCGTACCAAATCCGACAACGACAACTTCTTCAAGATTACTGTTGGCGGTTTTTAGGACAATATTGAATTCACTTTTTCCAGCTGAGGATATCTCCGTCGATATATATCCAATGGAACTTATTGATAATATGCTATTTGCTTCGGGTACAACGATAGAAAATTGTCCCTGGGCATTGGTGCTTGTTCCAATAGTACTGCCCTTGATCAATACATTGATGCCCGCAAGAGGTTGCCCATTTTCATTGGTAATCCGTCCGGTTACTGTACGTTTTTGAATCTTGATTTCAGAATTCTTGATTGCAATCTGCTGGATAGGTTTGCGTTCTATCGCTATAGATCTACCTTTAATTTGGTAATCTAAAGATTTTTCATGCAACAATTCGTTTAAGAGCGCAGTTATTGTTTTGTTGCTGGTGTTGATCGAAATTGGTTGGATATTTTTTAGATCCTCTTCATCGTAAATAAACGTGTATCCCGATTGTTTGCTAATTTCAATCAATATATTTTTCAGTTGTGCTTTATCCTGTTTGAGGTTGATCCGTTGCGCACGAACATTACCCATTGCGCCCATTATGGATACCAGCATCAGGGCAAAAGTTAGTTTCATTGGCAGATTTGACTGGTAAGATTTCAAGTATTTGCAATAATACCTTGGATTATCTTTTTTCATATTTTTAAGTTTAATAAACAATGCGCGTAAATGTCAATAAGGTCGTTCGTTGTTTGAAGTGACTCTATACATCAGCTTTACATTGGAGTTTTTAGGTTATTTTTCCGGCGGTTTTGGTCGGATTTAACGTCATAATTGGTTTTTGAACTCCTTCATTTAATTCCAATGGTCGGAATACGTTCTTTGTTATTTCATAACCGTGATCCTCCTTCCTTCTCTGATGAATTTTACATGTGATTTTAACTCAATGGCCTGTAGAACTTCCGATAATTTAGCATCTCTGGGGATAATTGCTGAAAGTTTACGGTCACCGTAAGGCCCCATGTCTATCTCAACATCATACCAGCGTTCAATCTTAAGGGCATACTGACTTAGTGGTTCCTCATGAAGAATATAAAGACCGTCTTTCCAGGCGTAGCTATCCTCGGTGCCATTGGTTTTGACTTCAATATGATCCTTGCCATTGACAATAGCTTGCTGTCCTGGGCTAAGTACAACTTCGTGATTTGATTTGGTGTCGGTGACGCGTAAGCTTCCACTGACTAAGGTCGTATACGATCGTCCATTGTCATTGTAGGTATTGACATTGAAGCTTGTTCCTAATACTTCAATACGCTGTTGATCCGTGTGAATAATAAACGGTTTATGGGTATTTTTGGCTACCTCAAGATAAACTTCGCCTTTAAGATGGATCTGTCTTTCCTTCCCGGCAAAAGTTGCTGGATAGCTTATAGCGGAGAGCGCATTCAGCCAGGCTTTCGAGCCATCGGGAAGAACGACCTGAAACTGACCTGCAGCTGGAGTTGAAAGTGTTATCGTCTTTATATTTTCTGTTTTAGCAATGGTAGTCCCATCTTTATATCCCAGCGAAGAACTGTTGGAAACAAGACCGCCATTCTCTCCATTTAGCGTAATGGCCGCTTGTCCGTCTATTGATAATAAAGCTTTGTTGCCCCCAGGCGCAATATCCTCCAAAACAAGTTGCTGCTTGCTCGGCTGTATAGCTGTAAATTGGAAATAGACGATCGTTCCAAGCGTAATAAATGTTAACAGGCTTGCCGCAATAGCAGTGATATAATTTTTTGTAGAGGAGAAGCGTTCAGGAATTTGTTTTAACCTTTTTTGTAATTCCGTTATATCGCTGACTATCTCATCGTCGGATGGAAGGGTATCTTCGCCAATAGTAAGATACCATTCTTCAACATTTCTTTTTTCTTCTGCTGTACATGCTCCTTCCAGGTATTTCTTTAACAGGGCTAGACCATTCGAATGCTCTCCGTTCTTCATGTCACAATAGTTTGGTTACTTCTACATGACGGATGAACGAAGCAGAAAGGGGGGCGGGATATTAAAAAAATTTGCAAAAAAATAGTAAACCTATCCAAAGGAGACTTCCTAATTTGCTTCGCAATAGGCGCAAAGCTTCTTTCATATAGCTCCGGACACTGTGTTCAGAGATATTAAGTTTCTTCGCAATATCTTTGTGGCTTAGATAATGTTCTCTGCTGAGCTCAAAAACTTCTCTGACCCGCGGGGAGAGTTTGCTGAGCACCCGTTCGATTTGCTCTTTCAGTAATTTCTCCCGTAATGCGTAGTCTGTATCAACGGCGTGGTAAGTTGTAGATGCAGGCAATGAGGCCAAATAGTTTGTTTTTGATTTTTCTTTGGCGACGTAATCGATAACACGATGTCTGATGGCGCTATAAAGATAAGCCGAGATTTCACCCTTGATGGAGANNAAATCTGTTTTGCCAAATGGAAGAGAATAAGTCGTGAACAAGGTCTTTGGCGACTTCACGATCTTGGAGTTTACGTGTAGCATGAACATATAGCAGCGCAAAATACATGTTATAGAGCTTTTGAAAAGCTAGTTTATCTCCTCCTTGTAGCTCCAGCAATAGCTCCTTTTCGTTTATTTTTTGCTTTTTATACATGATCAATGGACAATATTAGTAAACAATGTATAGTTGCGCAAATCTATTCCCGGTTTGTTTTTATGCACACGATTGCGCAATAATTCGGCTCTGCTGCGTTTTTGTGTTGCTCCGGGTTTAAATGCTGTAAAGTCAATAGGATACGCAGGTCATTTGTGGTATGTGAGGTAAAATATGTGTTTTTGATATTTGTTTTGCTGTAAGGTAAATTTATTTTTATTTAGTAGCTTGCATTTTCTTTTGTTGGTTTATTGTGTTAATCAATTAATACGAAATAGTGCTTGATTTGTTGGATTGAATTTTTTATCTTAATAATATAATAAATGTTTAGCCGTAATTATAGGTCGGAGGTGAGTTATGTTTCTGATTATTAGCTTATAAGGTTTCTCATAGAAGTACTATGAGAAAATCGGTTTTTTCACCGTTATCAATATGAACAAAGAGACAACAGATCGAAAACCAATTTTAAACGTTTTTCTTTCAACCCAACCAGAAGTTCCGCCTGTATATATCACCTCTAGTTTATCGGAAAGCGGGCAAGTGGTCCCCCTGAATTCCCGAGAGCATATATTTGCAGAAGGCAGAATTGTAAGTCATTACCTCTATGGTCAGGATATCACAGCACGTTTCTCCTCCTGTTTCATGAAACGGACGAAAGTCATGTATTCAGTGCCTGCGCAGCCGGTGGTTTCATTTCATATTCAGCTGTCCAATGGCTTTCGTATCAAATATGCAAGTAGAAATGGTCAAAGCCAGTATGCACCTGATCAGTACCGCTTATATTGGCAAAATGAAGAGATTATTGCCTACGAATTGCAGGGAGAAGTATCTGACCATCTCGATTTATTTTTCCGACCCAGTCATTTTTTAGCCTTGGCAGATAGATATCCTATNNGCCTGGATGATGATATGTTAGATTTTGTGGATCAAATCTTACTCGAATTCAGTGAATTTGAGATAAGTCATCAACGATTTACTTATCTCTGTGAATGTTTGCTATTACACGCGATGAAAATTTCCATTACGGTCGAACCTATGCCGTCAGAAGCTATAAGAAGGACTGATGAACAAATTACCTCAGAATGGAAAGACTATGTTTTCACTGAAAATCAAAAGAGCGTATTATCAGACTTGAAAATGCTCTCCGACAAAAACGATTTGATTTTAAAGTTGGAGGAAGTCATCCTTGATTATCTTGATTGTAGGAAAAAGGCGATTGATCATAGGGAACTAATAGAGGATATAAAAAATTATTACGCCAAGGTTATGGGAGATTCGGCAAATTTATTGGCCGAGGCTTATTTTTGGATAGCCAAGAAACTGGATAAGCAGTTGGAAATATATGGGCTAACGGAGACTGAACATAAAAATGTTGGCAAAGCAATTATTACACTCTGTACCAAATCTTTCGAATTGCGCTCTCCTGCTCCAGCCCAACTTGCGTTATATAGTAAATGGACCGAACAGCCTTACAAAGGGGAAATCGGGATGCAAGAATTTGGTCGCTTGTTAAATATATTCATTCCAGAAATGAATATACCTTTGGAAAAATTGGACAATAGCAAAGAGAGTAAAGCGATTTTAGACCAATATTTACAAGATCGATTGGGTATCACACCGCTATCACATGACACCAGAGGTAAAGCAGAGGAAAAATCCCGGGAGGTNNCCAAATGCTCGTTCAAATGAAAGCTGATGAATTTGAAATCACTCCAGGTGGAGAAATTAAAAAGAGTGATGAAATCCGTATTTTGGACCATGCGTATGAAACGAACGATCTTATGCAACTTTTACGGATGGAGATCGATTGCTTTAGGGAAGATGAAAGCTATATTGAAAAGCAGAATGCTCATAAAATAGGTTATTGGATTCTAGCCTTGCAGGAAGCGAATGCCGACCTGAAAAAACAGTTTCATAACAGGGAAAAAGGACCATTAAGTCGTTTAGTGGAGGCTTATTACTGCTCAACGGATAAGATGGAAGCGGTGGAACGGAAAGCTCAGTCACTCAAAGTTATATACGAGAAGATCGTTCAGGACCTGTTGACAATAGGTCAAGCGATGGAGGGTGAGGTAAAGAAAGAAATCTTTTTGCTGTTGGCAGAATCGTTGATCGTTGCCTCAGAATATCCTTTTAAAACTGATGACTAATTTGCAGTCCGAAAACATCATCCTTCCGCTATGATTTAANNTTTTTAATTAAGAAAGCAAAACCGTTTTAGTTTTTATATATTTGTTAGTATTCTGCTGACGTAAGTAACCAAGACGCAAATGAAAACAGTATTGCAGTATGCGAAGGACCGACTTTATGAAGTACGCTAACGAACGTAGTTGTTTCGTGAAAAATAATAGTTTGATAAAGCCGACCTTTCATTGCTGCCGAGATAACCAAATACGATGAGTGATTAGCATTTTTTGCTACGCAAAGAAAGAGGAATTGACCATGTATAGATTAAAATATGACCATACGGAAGAGCGGAACATTCTGATCTCGCTCCGTTCAGGCTGTCAAACTGCTTTTCGGCAGATTTATAGTGCGTATAGTGGACGTATTTATCTCAATATTCTTAAAATGGTGAAGTCTGAACAAGATGCTACGGAACTATTGCAAGAAGTGTTTATTAAAGTGTGGGATAAGCGCGAATTGATCGATCCTGAACAGTCTTTTCGCTCCTATTTGTTCCAGATTGCCAAATACACCGTATACAATTTTATCCGTAAAAATAATCTGGAAAAGCAGATCCAGGCCTATTTGAGTCTCCACGGCACAGCGTTATACAGTCATGTGGAGGAACAATTGTATGAAAAGCAGGAGGAACAATGGTTATCCCAGACCATTGAACAACTTCCTCCACAACGAAGACTGATCTATAAACTCCAGNNGTGCCTTATTGAGCATATCCACATCTACAATCAACGATCATATTGTAAAAGCCACAAAATATATCAAAGAAAGACATGGTATTTTGGATAAATCCACGCTTATAATTATCTCTTTTATATTGCTTCAATAGCATTGGAGCCCCCATTTTCCCTTAGCTGAAAAAATAAAAAATAAAATTGCAATACGAGCAGATGGTCGTTGCCTTTGAAGTGTATTAGCTAAAAAG
>DKIT01000134.1 GCA_002454415.1 Sphingobacterium sp. UBA6711 | reverse complement strand
CTATTCCTAACCAACCAATTAATCAGTTTACCTTCACTTTTTCGAGGCCGCTGCCAAACAATAGCCAAGTAAGTTTTCTTCACAGCTCGGTCCTGAAAGAATTTATTCATACGTTCTAAAGCCTTGCTTGTCTTCGCAAAAAGAATCATCCCACTAACGGGCCTATCCAATCGATGAATAACACCAACAAAAGCTTCATTTGGCTTATCATATTTTTTCTTTAGGTATATTTTAACCATATCTTCCAAAGACAGATCTCCTGTTTCATCAATCTGTACAATATCACCAGCCTTTTTATTTATAGCAATCAGATGATTATCTTCATAAATAACGTCTTTATCCGTAATTTCACTGTAATTCATATTTATATCATATAATAAGGTCCCCAAATGCATTGCATTTTAACGATTTGACAATGAGAACACTCTCGATGGTTTTACCATGTATTAAAAAAGGCCCTACGCAAGCGTACAGCCTTTCTATCTTTCTTTAAACGCACTTATTGTGCCGTGTCAGCCTTAAGCAATTCAGCTTTTTTTGCATCCTCTTTCATCTTTTTCTTGAAGAAACCTCTTAACAAGAAATTATGTTGTAAAGCCTCCATATTCTCATCCAACTTCGATGTACTAGAATTCAGGTTATTGATAGCCGATTTGATTTGATTTGCTGAGGCAGGATCGTTCAATAAAACGCCCACTGCATTATCTTTATCATTTAATCTGCTGGACGCATTGTTTAAATTATTGATTAAAGCGTTAGCCGTCTGTGAAACCCCCTGAAGCTGTGCTGCTGATTGGCGTAAATTAGAGAAAATAGCCGTATCAGTAGTCAAATCATGAATCAAACCTTTATTACTATTCAATGAGTTTGTTAGCGTTACCAAATTTGCCGACGCTTTATTTGCATTGTTCATTGCAGCACTTATCGATAGTAGTGTTGCACGCAGGGTATTCACCATTGAAGTATCTGTTAGCATGGCACCAACCATTCCTTTACCATCTGCCAAACCACGAGATATCTCCACGAAATCGGTTGTAATCTTAGCAAGGTTCTCATTGTTAACCTGTAATGTTTCCATCATCGCCTCCATATCCGCAGTCTTTGCCGAACGCAAGAAATCGCCTGTTTCAACTGTAGGTGCATTCTGCGATCCTCCTGAAATAACAACAATCTTATTACCGATCAATCCATCAGACCCCAATTTTGTCACAGCATCTTTACGGATATACTCCGCCGATTTTTCCTCAATTGTTAAAACCACTTCAACATCTTGTACACTTTTAAAATGGATATTCTTAATAATTCCCACCTTAACCCCAGAAAACCACACATTGCTTCCGACCTTTAATCCCGCAACATCTGGAAACGAAGTCGTAATTTCGATGTTTTTAGTAAATTTCTTTTGCTGACTGCCAAGAATAAAAATACCAGCCAATAGAATCAATACGCCTAAAAAAACAAAAATACCGACAATGATTGCTCTTTTATTTTCTGCCTTACTCATGTATATATATTATAGAATAAAATTATAATTATAAAACGCTTTCACACGTTCGTCATCTGTATCAAAAATCTCTTCAAAAGACCCTTGTCTTTCAAATTTACCATCCAATAGCATCACAATACGATCTCCAACTTCTTTTGCACAAGCCAAGTCATGTGTAATTATGATAGACGCTGTTTTATAGCGTTCTTGAACCTCATTTATCAATCCATTAATCTCCAAACATGTAATTGGATCCAATCCTGCAGTAGGCTCATCATACATCATAATTTCTGGCCTAAGGATTAAAGTACGCGCGATGCCTATTCGTTTACGCTGACCACCAGATATCTCCGAGGGCATCTGATTAATTGCTTGCGCAAGACCTACACCATCTAAGACCTCTTCCACATTGTGATTGATTTCTGACCGCGTTAAATTCCGTTTATTACGAACCAACGGAAACTCTAAATTTTCACGCACAGTCATACTGTCGTAAAGTGCACTATTTTGGAATGAAAAACCGATCTTCAAACGAAGTTCCCGCAACTCACGGTCGTTTAATTCCGTTACCGGCTCACCTAATACCTCTATATTCCCTTGATCAGGTTTCAATAAGCCAGAAATAAGCTTAATAAGTACAGACTTACCCGTACCAGAACGCCCTAATACAACAAGATTTTCTTCTTTATATAGATCAAGATTTACACCCCTCAGCACATGATTATCACCAAAAGATTTGCTGACGTCCCTAATTTCGATGACAGGCTTCGAATGATCAATAACTAACTTAGTCTTTTCCATAGCTCACTATCCAAAGAACGATAAAACCTGAACAATAATAATCTCTTCTATAAATACGAGAAACATAGAGGCAACAACAGCAGCATTGGCGGCTTTCCCAACCCCTTCTGTCCCCTTAGAAGAAAAATATCCGCAATAACAACTTACAGCGCCAATTGTAAAACCAAATATAACTGCCCGCAAAACCATTGCTCCTAAGTCCTTAAATGCTATCGTCTC
Source organism: Sphingobacterium sp. UBA6711 (assembly GCA_002454415.1). Taxonomy (GTDB): domain Bacteria; phylum Bacteroidota; class Bacteroidia; order Sphingobacteriales; family Sphingobacteriaceae; genus Sphingobacterium. Next base: position 2,335 of record DKIT01000134.1, on the reverse strand, counting down.
AAAAACCTGCGTAAAAAAGCTCAAAAAACTCAAGTCATCTTTGCTCATCATACTTAAATATCCCCCCAATAGCCCAATGCCTGCAACGTAGAAACAGAGCACAGGAATCCCAATCGTTGTCGCTAAAATTCTACTGACAATAAGATACTTGTAAGGATTGGTACCCGAGACTTCCATTGCATCGATCTGCTCGGTTACATTCATTGAACTCAACTCCGCACCAATCTGTGAGCCGACTTTACCCGCAGCAATCAAAGCTGTCACTAAGGGAGCAAGCGCACGAACAATGGCAATTGAAATTAATGAAGGTAGCATGGAAGTAGCACCAAACTCTTCCAAAGAAGGACGGGACTGCTTAGTAAATACAAATCCAACAATAAATCCTGTTAAACTAATCAAAGGCAATGATTTATAACCTATCTCATAGCATTGACGGACAATCTCTTTAAATTCATATGGTGGAGTGACCAATTCGCGCCAAAACCGCAACAAAAAACGGTGAATGTTTGCGAATTCTAGAAAAAAAGTCTGAAGTTTTTTAGCCATTTAAATGATGTCTATTTCAAATTTAATGTGTCATAAAACACGTATTATGCTGAACAAACTCGTCGCAATTTGAGCGGTAAAGGTAAATAAAAAATATGTATCTAAAATTGTCGTTTATGTAAAAAGATCATCAATTTTGACTTTTACACAAAAAAAATCAGATTTAAAATGTACCGATTAAACCATTTTATACGTTATGCTGTCATAATAACAAAGACAACAGCATAGAGTTTTGTCACACTTTAAATATTATTGATATGAAAAGTTTAGGTCACATAAAATACTGGGTACTAGGATTAATCGGTATTGCATCTTTTTCGAGCTGCACGACTTCAATGGCCCAAAGAGGCGGATACATTGGATATAACAACTATAATAACTCAGGAGTGTCATTTCAAATGTTTTACGATCAATTGTCCCCTTATGGTCAATGGGTTAATGATCCAAATTATGGATATGTCTGGATTCCGGACGCCGGTCCTGACTTCCAACCTTATGCTACAAACGGTTACTGGACCATGACAGATTATGGTAATACCTGGGTATCGAATTACGATTGGGGATGGGCGCCCTTCCATTATGGTCGCTGGAACTATAACGATCGCTATGGCTGGGGATGGGTACCTGATTATGAATGGGGACCAGCATGGGTAAACTGGCGCCAAAGTAACGATTACTATGGCTGGGCGCCATTAGGTCCAGGCATGAATATCAATGTGTCAGTCAATATTCCAATGAACTTTTGGACATTTGTTTCGGTAAACCATTTTATGAACCGAAACATGGATAGATATTATGTAAATCGTAGAAATTACAATAACATCTATAATCGGACAACCATCATCAACAATACGACGATCATTAATAATAACTATTATGTAGGCGGTCCTAGAAGATCCGATATCGAACGTTCAACAGGAAGAAGTGTAACTGTCAATAGGATAACGAGTGCAGACAGACCAGGATCAGCGCGCAGTAGCAGTAGCCGAAGCAATGAAATTAGCATGTATCGCCCTGCTGTAGACCGTAATACACGTTCTTCTGCACGTCCTTCCAATGTTGTCGATGCCGCTACGCGAACGCGCAATAACAACAGTTCAATTTCAGAACGTAATAATCGTGTTATTTCCAATAGAGACAATATCAACAGTAGATCGGGGAATAGGGAATTATATATCGACAATAGTGGTAATGCTTCCGTAAGATCTCGGAATGAAAACACCGGCGGCTCAACTCGTAGCTCTGTGGAGAACAATAGTAGAACGCGAGATAACAATACTATCAATAGAAACAATACACCCCCCGCCAATTCAAACAATTATGATTTTAGAAGCGGAAATAGTCGAAGTACACAAGAGCGTACCAGCGGAAATAGTGGTGTAGTCAACAACAGGAATACCGACTACAATACACGCGTAAGAACAGGTACAAACAATAATGGTAATAGCAATTCGTCACGCTCTACCCAGCCTGCGGCTACACCGCAACGAAATGAAAGCTATAATAGCGGCGGAAACAGCAGAACGCGTTCTAGCCAACCAGCTTCCCAACCCGTTCAAAATCAAAGCACCGAAAACACAAGAACTAGATCAAGTGCACCGACTATGCAACGATCAAATTCTTCAAGCACAAGCAATTCGTCCTCAGTTTCACGATCCAAAGCAACTGGAACTTCGGCAGAACGTAGCTCTAGTCGCTCTTCAGGAGGCTCAAGCAGAACACGGTAACATGAATTAGAAATAAATATAAAAAGGCGGATAATTTTATTTATCCGCCTTTTTATATTTAT
>DKIT01000133.1 GCA_002454415.1 Sphingobacterium sp. UBA6711 | reverse complement strand
TTCTTTCAGGACCGCGCTGCGAAGAAAACTTACTTGGCTATTGTTCGGCAGCGGCCTCGAAAAAGTGAAGGTAAACTGATTAATTGGTTGGTTAGGAATAGACAGACTAGAGTGACGAAGGCTTTTCCGCGTGAGGTCAAAGGGGGAAGTTATGCTGAGCTTGATTATTCGTTGATAGGTGAGTTAAATGGATTCTATTTGTTACGTGTAGAGCCTTTGACGGGTCGAACGCATCAAATTCGGGCGCAACTTGCGGCTATGGGGTGCCCCATTGTAGGTGATAACAAGTATGGCTACCCCAGAGGTAGTTCTATGGGTAGTATCTGTTTGCATTCGCGATCTTTGGCTTTTGTACATCCAATTAAGAAGGAAAAGATGGAACTTGTGGCCACTCTGCCAAAAGACGGGTTTTGGGACAAATTTGAATCTTTGGCAGGTTAATCATTAAATTTTCAGTAGATTTGCCCTATGAAATGGTTTAAATATTTACTCCTAATATTTGCCTTAAGTTGTTCGGCCGCATCCGTTTCCTATGGGCAATGTGCTATGTGTACATTGAATGCTGAAAATTCAACAAAAGAAGGAAATATGCAAGGAAGAGGTTTGAATGATGGTATCTTATTTCTGTTGGTAATTCCATATTTGGCTGCTGCGGGACTTGGGTATTTATGGTATAAAAAATATCGTAAAAAAAGTCCAGTAAAAAAGAAGTTGTTAACGCGGTAAAATTGATGATCAATGCCCACATCCAAATTTCATGCGATGATTCATTCCAAATGTCCTAAGTGTCATATTGGAAATGTGTTTGAGGGGAAGGTATATAGCTTGCGTAAGCAATATATGAACGAGATATGTCCATATTGTGGTGTCAAATATGAAGTGGAGCCTGGGTATTTTTATGCGGCAATGTATGTGAGCTATGCATTGTCTGTTGCCCAGACTGTTACTGTTTCGGTTGCTATAGCAATTTTAACACGCAGTGAATCTCCTTGGATTTATTTAATTGGCTTAGCTTTAACGATACTGATTTTTTCGCCGTTTAATTTCAGATATGCACGATTGATTTTGCTTCATTTTTTGACGCCAAAAATCAATTACGATCCGCGCTATGAATTAGCAATGGAAATAAGTACAAAAGATGATGAGTTAAATGGAGGTAAAACCTCCTGATTGCATACTTAAACAAATAAAGAGCTNNTAAAGAGCTTTAAAGCTCTTTATTTGTTTAAGTATTTCATTGTACTATCGAAAAGGAAAACTTTGTCCCGATATAATTCAGAAATGAGTTGTTGTAATGGGATCAAGTGCACTTGTTGAAAATCTGCAATATGTTCTTCGGACGGTAATATAACCTGTATGCAAAAGGTCATGCCTTCGTGTGGGGATTGAAGCATCTCCAGAAAATGAACTTGAAATTTTTGGGATTGCACGATATTATCTTGAATCCATGAAACGACCTCCTGATGGATCGTTTCTTCTGCTATGACGGATACATTGTATAAAAACATAAACAAAAGTACGGTTTTATGTGAAATTTATGCACTACAAAAGTTTTCAATGGGAGTAGGAAGATAAGTTTGAATATTACGTTTAATTACTATATCTTGTAAAAATAAGGTTGCATTTAGTGCAATTTCGTATTTAATTACAATATTTGGAATAAATGATTAGGATGTTTTTGGGATTATGAGGATGAAATTTTGGATAGGTTTATTTTTTTCTACCTTGATTCTATTGGGCTGTCAGCAACATAAGGCTGATCTTATTCCGATAAATCAGTTTTTTTCTACACCCGAAAAATCAAGTTTCAAGATATCACCAAACGGTAGATTTATTGCATATATTGGTCTCGATAATCATTGCAAAAATATCTATTTATTGGATTTATTGCATCAAGATAGTTCCAAACAGCTTACCTATCAAAATGATATCAATGTAAAGTCCTTTGCTTGGAATAACGACTCTAAAATTTCTTTTCTAACGGAACAATCTTCGCAGGATAGTTTACGTTTATATGCTGTGGATATCAATACAGAAAGGATTTGGCCATTAATTAAGCCTGTACGTGGAAAATTTAGATGGGTTCATTCTGTGTTAACAGAAGGAAATAGTTTTGTCGCAGGTATTAATGATCGTGATTCCTCTTTTTTTGACCTCTATCGGATTTATTTGGATGACAGGCCTAGAGAGCTGATTTTACAAAATCCGGGCAATATGAGCTCCTGGATCGTCTCCAATGATGGGCAGGTCCGTCTTGCAGTGGCGAATGATTCTGTACAACAATCGGTACTATATAGAACTTCTGATAAAGATCCTTTTAAAGAGATTATTCGATGTGATGTTGAAAGCAGTTTTACTCCTTTGGGCTTCAAAGATAGTTCTCGCACAATTATATATGCTTTGTCCAACGTTGATAGAGATAAGCTTGCATTGGTGAGCTATGATCTGGCAAATAATAAAGAACTTGGTGAGATTTTTAGTCACAAAGAAGTTGATGTGAGTCCAGGTGGGTATTTTTCCGAGCAAAATAAGCTGTTGTTTGTCAATTATACAACTTCCAGGCAAAATAGGTTCTTCTTCGATAAATCCATTAAAAAGAAATATGATCAATTGTCGAAGCAAATTGATGGATTTGAGTTCCAGGTATTGAATACAGATATCACCGGAGAGCGGGTTATCATCAAGACCTATACTGATATAAATCCAGGGGGGATTTATTTTTATGATTTTTCGACACAGAAATTGACAAAACTCGCCGATAACAATTCTGATTTAAAAGACAAAGAGCTTTCTCCTAATGAATACATAACCTATACAGCTCGGGACGGTGTGCAGATTTCAGGGTATTTGACTTATCCAGTTCATTCCAATCGGAAAGATTTACCCATGATCGTATTACCGCATGATGGCCCTAACGGGCGAGAGATATGGGGTTTTGATCATGAGGCACAGTTTTTGGCAAATAGGGGGTATCTCGTGTTCCAGATGAACTATAGAGGATCTACAGGCTATGGAAAGAAGTTTTGGACCGCAGGATTCAAGGAATGGGGTGGTAAGATTCAGGACGATATTACAGACGGGGTAAAGTGGTTGATTAAGGAGGGGATTGCGGATCGTGATCGTATCGCAATTGTTGGAAAAGGTTTTGGAGGTTATTCGGCTTTGCATGCTGCCTGCTTTAATTCGGATCTTTACAAGTGCGCTGTATCGTATTCAGGTTACACAAACCTGTTTACTTATTTTAGAGATATTCCACCATATTTTAAGTCTTACGTACAAAAGATGTATCAGATCGTTGGAAATCCCATCCGAGAGGCGGAATTGTTCAAAAATATTTCACCTGTATTCCATTCGGACAAAGTGAGAATTCCGGTGTTATTGGTACAAGGAGGCAAAGATCGTTTTAGTTCGGTGACTGATGCGAATCAATTTGTTCAGAAATTAAAAAATAATCATATTCCTGTGCAATATATTCTTAAAGAAGATGAGGATAGGACTTTTAAGAAGGATGAAAATGTGTTTGGTTATTACAATGAGCTGGAGCGATTTTTGGCAAAATATCTTGTAGATTAGGGGCAAGCGATTATGAAAGCAGCGAAATATAGCTATCGAAAAAACTACGGCCTCCTACTGATGTTTTCCATCGTAATCAGCGGATTGTATATCTTTGCTCTTTTTTTATCTCGCAGTTATACAGAGTCGCATATCAAGAATGAATTTACCAATAGAAAATCGGAAATATTTGACCAAACTTTAGTTCCATTCAATGATTTCTTCCAAAATAGAATACCTGAGGTTTCTTTTTACCAGGGTTTTTTAGATTCCGTACAGGCTGGTAAGTTTGCCTATAGTATTTTGAGCTCCTACCCATTTGTGAGAGAGATCGGTTTTTTTGATCTTCAATTTAATAATGATCATAATTTGAATTATGGATTTATCGTTAACAATTTACGTATCCAGCCCAAAACTATTACCATTTTTACTGTTTCGCGTTTAGGACTAAATAAAAATACGATACGGGATCGGGGGCAGATGGGTTTGCATTCAGAGGAAATCAATAATATAGGAGTTAAATTAGCGACCTATATTGATAAGCTGCAGCCAAACGCAAAGTTAACAGATAAGGATATTCTAAAAGTTTTTTATACAATAAGGCCTGGTCAGATCACTTATCTGAACATTCCTCGAGTGAATGATTTGATCGTCTATAAAGCTATCATGGAAGGCGACTTGGATCATACTGTTGGTTACGAACAAGATATGTTCAATTTTCAAATTGATCCGATGTTTTTGGAGGTAAAAAATAGTTATTCCAATCTTTATGAGAAAGTTGAAATAGTACCTTTGGTTGGTGCGCCGATTACGCCAGAAAATGATGAGATTTCGACGGAGATGCCTTTGCCGGGAGCTTTAGCTGATTATAAGTTGCTTTTTAGGTCAAGCAAAAGCTTTTTGTCTAAGGAGATCAACCGCAGTTTTTGGCCTGTATTGGGGGGTGTTTCATTGATTTATATTATTTTGATTGCAATTCTATATTTAATTTATAGAAATTTAGAAATTAACGGAAGACTTTTTAAATTGCAGTACGATTTTATTAACAATCTTACACATGAGTTTAAGACTCCTGTCAGTGTGATCAAAATCGCTGGAAATAACATCAAGAGTGCTCAGGTACTTTCTGATGAAGAGCGTAAGATGTATGGTAACATATTGGATCAAGAAGCGGATCGATTAAATAATTTAATGAATAAATTATTGTCGTTTAGCCAAATTGAGAATAAGACTATAAAATTAAATAAAGAGGAAGTGGATTTGGAGGAATTTACTGAAAATCTAGTAGCTTCGTCTAGAATAAAATATGCTGATTTCAAAATTAGCACAAAAATTGATGTAAGGACATCGATGCTGGCTGATCCGGTATTATTGAGCAGTGTGTTTCAAAATATGATAGATAATGCTTATAAATATTCTAAAGCGGGGCATAAAATCTTGGATATTGTAATACAACAAAATAAGAAGAATTTTGTTATCACCTTTAAAGATGAAGGTATTGGTATAGAAAAGGCTGAATTTAGCAATATCTTCAAGAAGTTTTATAGAATAAAGAGTCAATATAATCAGCAAGGAAGTATTGGTTTAGGGTTGGCCTTCTGTAAAGAAATCACGGAATTTATAGGAGGTGATATTACGGTAAAAAGTCAGTTGGGACAAGGTACAACCTTTACATTGGTATTTCCGGTTTAAAAATAAATTTAAATATGAATAAAGACATCACTGTTGCTGTTATTGAAGATGATGAGAACTTACGTTTCTTGGTAAAGCATCGATTAGAATCTGAGGGCTATCAAGTCATCCAAAGCGGAAATGGCAATGAAGCGGAGAGTTTGATTTTAGAGAAGAGACCCGATGTGGTTTTGTTGGATTGGATGCTTCCAGGAAAAGAAGGTAACGAAATCTGCGAAGATGTCCGTAAAGCCGGATTTGAGAATATCATTATTATGATGACTGCTAAATCTCAGGATGTGGATAAGATTGAAGCCTATAGTTTTGGTGTGACTGACTATATTAGCAAGCCATTCAATATGGATGTGCTTATTGCGATGATAGATAATAAGGTGAAATTTTTTCTACCTAAAAACAGCCCGGAAGTTTATAAATTCGGCCAGACTGAGCACCACCCTAACATTCACTCGTTAATCCGTGATGGAAGAAAAGTTGAATTGACCATTTTGGAAAATAGAATCCTATTGCACTTTCTGCAGAATTTGGGTCGGGAAATTACCCGTGAAGAGTTGATGGAAGTTGTTTGGGGTTATAGTTCAAATGTAAACACGCGAACGTTGGATATGCATGTTGTGCGATTGAGGAAGAAAATAGAGACTAATCCAGATAAACCACACTTCTTGCAGACGGTCCGAGGTTTGGGTTATAAATTTGTGGATGAGGATGAGATTTAACGGATAATAATTTGTTTTGTTGAAAACAATTATTATCTTCGTCTAGATTGAAAGCAAGACCATGTTTCCCGACGAGGGTAATATGGTCTTGTTTCTTTTTTAAAATGTAGAAAATAAGAAAAAGATAAAATTATGGCAGAAGTAACTTATTTTACGGAAGAAGGATTGCGTAAGCTTAAAGAGGAATTAGCTTATCTGAAGACGGAAGGAAGGTCTAAAATTGCCAATGCTATTGCAGAGTTTAGGGACAAGGGTGATTTGTCAGAGAATGCGGAATATGATGCTGCTAAGGAAGCTCAAGGTCTCCATGAGGCAAAAATAGCCAATTTGGAGAATACATTAGCTACGGCGCGTTTAATCGACGAATCCAAATTGGATACGTCCAAAGTTTTAGCATTATCGATTGTTAAAATAAAGAATAAAAAGAACGGTGCTGAAATGACTTATCAACTGGTTGCAGAGTCTGAAGCAGACCTCAAATCAGGGAAGATTTCGGTTAAATCTCCTATTGCTCAGGGCTTATTAGGCAAGTCGAAAGGTGATACGGCAGAGATCGAAGTACCTGCTGGTAAAATCGAATTCGAGATCGTAGAGATTTCAAGATAATATATTTCGGTTATGTGCGGTATGCCATAACCGCACACTTACAAATTAACTTTATATTAAGAAGGTCGCGTTATAGTAATCGCGACCTTTTTTGTTTATATTTGTTGAGAGCATCATAGGTATGTTACGTATGATGATTTTTTTATCAAATAAATTTAGATAGGATATATTTGATATTTTATTATAAAAAGAGCTTATTCAACATCGGATAATATGTCAACAATTTTTTCAAAAATCGTTGCTGGGGAGATACCAGCTTACAAAGTCGCGGAGAGTAATGATTTTCTAGCTTTCTTGGATATCAGTCCTTTGGCAAAAGGCCATGTATTGGTAATTCCCAAAAAAGAAACTGATTACATTTTTGATATTGAAGATGATCAATACATGGCACTTTGGGTATTTGCGAAAATTGTTGCGCAAGGAATAAAAAAGGTCATACCCTGTGTCAAAGTTGGTGTAGCTGTGGTCGGACTTGAAGTGGCGCATGCACACATCCATCTCGTTCCGATCAACAAAATCAGCGATTTAAATTTTGCTGGGCCTAAATTGAATTTAGGTGAGGAGGAACTTCATCAGATCGCGGAGACTATCCGGGAATCTATTATCAGTATAACTGCACAAAATCAATAACAAGATTATATTACACTTGATTTACCTTCGTTTTTTAGAAGAATGCTATATTTGTACTTTGTTGTTTTTAAATTTTACAAGGATATAAATAGATTTTAATTCTAAGATGGAGCAAACAACATTGATTTTTACTGAAAGTTATGCATGAACTTTTGTTGTCATTTCAACAACTAATGAATCCTGAGGAGCTGTTAAGTTCGGGCGGGTTTTATTTAGTTATCATAATCGTATTTGCCGAAACAGGTCTGTTTTTTGGTTTTTTTCTACCAGGCGATTACTTATTATTTTTAGCGGGGTTATTTTGTGCGCTCAATAAGATTGATGTGAGCATTTATACGCTTTGCTTGGGCTTATTAGGAGCGGGTATATTAGGTAATTTTACGGGCTATTGGTTTGGTTATCGGGCGGGGCCAATGTTGTTTAAACGAAAGGATAGCTTTATCTTTAAGCGGAAGTATGTGGTCATGGCGGAAGAATTTTATCATAAATATGGTGGTACTGCATTAATTATAGGTAGATTTGTTCCAATAGTTCGTACTTTTGCACCTATCTTTGCAGGTGTCGTAAAATTAGATTTCAAAAAATTCGTTTTATATAACATCAGCGGGGCTTTAATTTGGGTCTTCGTATTGACTCTTTCCGGTTATTTTCTCGGGATAGAGTTCCCCTGGATTATTCACTATGTTGAATATGTTGTGGTTGGAATGATCGTGATAGCATTTTTGCCTATTGCCATTACTTTGCTGAAAAAGCGAATAAAAGACAAAAGAAACAAACAAAATATACAGTAAAATAAAAAATGAGTAAACAAAACCCTTGGCACATGGTTTCTCCAGGTGAGAATGTGCCAAATGCCGTAAATGCTATCATTGAGATTACAAACGGATCTAAAGGAAAGTACGAATTAGATAAAGAGACAGGCTTGTTGCTTTTGGATAGAGTACTGAGCTCTTCTGTTGTTTATCCTGCTAATTATGGCTTTATCCCACAAACTTATTGCGATGACAAAGATCCTTTGGATATTTTGGTCATTTGTTCAGTCGATATTTTGCCATTGACATTAGTTGAAGCGCAAGTTATCGGTGTAATGAATATGGTTGATGGCGGTGAGCAGGATGATAAGATCATTGCTGTAGCCAAAAACGATCCTATTTTCAATTACATTAAAGATATCGATCAATTGCCGCCGCATACGATGAAAGAAATTGTGCAGTTCTTTGAAAGCTACAAAGCTTTAGAAAAGAAGCACGTTATCGTGGAAGGAGTGAAAGGACGCGAGGAAGCGCAAAGAATCTTAATCGAGGCTATCGAACTGTACAAAAAAGAATTTGTTAACAAATAACCCCCAGCATGGCGCTCGATATTTTTTGGACATTGTTTTTAGTATTAGCCAACGGTTTTTTCGTTGCAGCTGAGTTTGCTATTGTCAAAGTCCGAGTCTCCCAAATTGAAGTTCAGGCGAAAACAGGTAGCAAAGTTGCTACAATAGCCAAAAGTATAACGGAGCATTTGGATGGTTATTTAGCCGCTACACAATTGGGTATTACACTTTCTTCACTTGCTTTAGGTTGGGTAGGAGAAGCTGTAATGACCCAAATTGTGCAGGGGGCATTAGGTTTTTTTGGTGTTGAATTAACTGGATCAATAGCTACGAATGCAGGGCATGTGTTGGCTTTTACGATTATTACAGTACTTCACATTGTATTTGGTGAGTTAGCTCCCAAATCAATTGCAATCCAAAAGCCCGTCGCAACGACGATGAAGATTGCGGTTCCACTGCAGTTTTTCTACTTTATCTTTAGACCTTTCATTTGGATTCTCAACGGTTTTGCTAATTTTCTGCTCAAGATTTTAGGTTTTGAGGTTACGAAAGGTGAATCTGCGCACTCCTCTGAAGAGTTACAGTATCTTTTAGATAAGGGAAAAGAATCAGGAGCACTGGATATTTCAGAGCATGAGCTGATTAAAAACGTCTTTGATTTCAATGAACGTATCGTAAAAAATATTATGGTGCCGAGGACGAAGATTGTGGCTGTTGAAGTAACGGCAGATGCCTCTGAACTGATCGAAACCATGACCGAGGAGGGATATTCTCGTCTTCCAATTTATGAAGATAATATTGATCAAATTGTCGGAATAGTACACACAAAGGATATTTTACCGCTTTTGGCCAAAGGAAAGGAAGTAGTTATGAAAAATATCATGCGAAAACCTTATTTTATCCCTGAAACGAAGAAGATCAATGACTTGATGGCTGAATTTCAACAAAAGCGTATACAATTAGCAATTGTATTGGACGAATTTGGTGGTACAGCAGGTATGGTCACTCTGGAAGACATTGTTGAAGAACTGGTAGGTGAAATTCAGGATGAGTACGATGAAGAAACTCCGGTTGTAGAGCGTATTTCTGAAACGGAATATATGGTCGATGCTGGGGCTAGTATTCACGACGTGAATGAGTTTCTTCCAATTGAATTACCGGAGAGCCAAGATTACGATACCATGTCAGGTTTAGTAAGTGAAATATTTGATAAAATTCCTGAGGTAGGTGAACGAAAAGAGGAGTATGGTTATGTATTTACAATTATTCGTAAGGCCCAACAGAATATTGAATTTGTCAAATTGGAATTGGTCGAATCGGCAGAGGATGATATAGAGGAATAAAAGTAAAATAGTCCATGCAGTTATTTTTTTCACCGGATCTAAATCCTTCATTAGAAAATTTTATCCTTAGTGAGGAAGAAAGCAAGCACGCTATTCGGGTGCTTCGTATGGATGCAGGAGATCGGTTGCACCTGATTGATGGCCGTGGTGGTCTATACGAAGCTCAAATTATTGATCCGCATCCTAAACGCACGGTATTGGTTATTTTAAATGTTGAGGAAAACTTCAATAAACCGCAATACCATCTTCATATAGCTGTTGGTCCAACAAAAAACATCGACAGGATTGAGTGGTTTCTTGAAAAAGCAACGGAGGTTGGCATTCAGGAGATTACGCCTATTATTTGCGAGCACTCTGAGCGTAAGGAGGTGAAATTAGATCGCTTAAATAAGGTGATTGTGGCAGCTATGAAACAATCTTTGAAAGCCTATTTACCTAAACTTAATCCGCCTGTATCTTTTAAACAGTTTCTGAAAGATATTCCAAAGGAGGGTGTTCAAAAAGTGATTGCACACTGTGTTGATGCGGAAAAGCAGTATTTAGATCAGCTTTTGGCACCTGCCCAACATTATATTATCTTAATCGGTCCGGAAGGTGATTTTTCGACGGAGGAAATAGACTTGGCATTGGAAAATGGCTTTGATCCAATTTCATTGGGAGACGCGCGTCTGCGTACAGAAACTGCAGCGTTAGCTGCTTGTCTAGAGGTTTCTTTTTTAAACAGATAAGCAGTTTGTTGCATAGATAAGACCGCTTTGAGGCCTTATCTATTTTATGGGTTCAGCATCCACAATCTGAATTTCAGAATTTCCTTTGAGCGGGTCTTTTGTAAAGATCATCTTCCCTTTCAGTTTGATAGGGTCTTCAGAGAATTTTATCGCACTACCTTTTAATGTCACTTCTAGCATTGGCGGAATTCCGTTAGAACCGCAAAATTGGCATTGCATCACCGGGAGTACCGACATCATAAAATTTTTGTGATTACGACCACTATGTAGCGGTACCATGTAGCCCGGTAGTTCGACAACTTTATTTTCCAATGCTTTCAGCTCCTTTGGATAGAATGGAGTGTAAACTTTTTTTGCCCCATTATACGTTACTTTATAGGCCATTTTATCAATAGCTTCCCATGTCTTATTCATCATGGGTGTGTGATCAGGTACATCCGGATTACTTCCAATTTGGGCTAGCAGTTGTGTATTAAGTGCTATTATAAATGCGAATACGGCAATTATTTTTTTCATTGTTTTCGTGTTGAGTATATCGTATTAAATATTGNNTATTGAGATTTAGCTCAATTGCTGATTCATTCTATGTTGTTATCCTATTTGTTAGACAAAGTGCCAGCTATGCTTGTTCTGTATGCTTTTACAGCCGGAATCAGTGCTGCTAGCACGCCGATGAGGCAAGCAACAAGCAAAAATACCAATTCTTTTGGATGTAGCCTAAAAGCTTCAATAAAGTCAGCGCTCTGACTTGTCTGATTGCTGATATAATAAAGCGCTAAATGGGCGAGTATTAATCCGATGAGACCCCCAAGAATAGTGATTGCCAGTCCTTCGAAAAGAACAATGGCAAAAAGCTTCGTTTTGGAGGCTCCAAGCGTACGCATGATAGCAAGATCATATTTACGTTGTTTCAATGCATTGTAGAGATTAATAAATACGCTTAGGCCCGCAATGACCATAATAACGTAAGCTAGAATAGCCAAGGAGTCTATTCCGACACCCAAAAGCGAAAACAAACGTGTGCTTTCCATCGCAGGGGATGCAGCTTGCATATCCGTTTGCTGATCGATCATTTTCGGCAAAATACCTATGGCCGCTGGAGATTGATATTTAATTAGAATAGACGTTATTTCGAGTCCATTTTGTTTCACCATATCGGCTCCAATCGACTTGACAAAAACGCCATCCTCTTCGTGTTCATGNNCATGTTCTTCGTGATCATGATCATGCTGTTCTTTTGCATCAGATATATTTTGAGCGGAATTATTTACTGCTAGATCTTCTCCATGGTGGTGAAGGTGTGCTTTGACTGTTTCCTCTCGATCTTCTTGACGTTCACGTTGCTCCCTTTGAGCTGCTGTTTCATGATGAGCATGAGAATGGGCAATTCCATGGACATCCCAAACACTTTCTAAGTTGGTCAATATCAAATTGTCTGTGACGTTGTTGTTGTGTTTTAAGATACCTACAATGGTGAAAGGGTGTTCATCATGATGATGTCCATCTTTACTAAGGCCATGTGAACTATGGATTTGATCTCCAATTTTTAGCTGTTGTTTTTTTGCGACAGCATCACCAATGACTACTTCATAATTATTTTTCCAGATGCGGCCTTGATGAATAGATGTTTCATAAATAGCAAGGAAGGAAGAATCGGTGCCGACGATACGATGCCCTTTAAAATTATCTCCTAATGACAATGGGGCAGCCAATCGAACAAGAGGATTTTGACGCAAAGGTTCCAGCTCATTTAAGGGAACATTGCCTGTAGGATTATCAATATGATAAACACTGGACAAGATCAATTGTAGCGGACTACCTTTGGCACCAACAACTAAATCAATGTTTTTACTGTTGTTGTCTAGTTGTTTTTCAAAAGTTTCTCCAGTAATAGACAGAACAGCAAGGATGGAAATCCCAAAAGCCGTCAGCAAAATACTTAAAAAGACTGAGCCGAATTGTCTACTTAAATTTTTCCAAACCAATTGTACAGTGTTCATAACAAAATTTTAAACGAGAAAAATGATAAATAAATGGGATAAGAAACTATTTCAAAAGATACGTTTTTGAGAACTGATCTTTTATTCTCTTATCGTGTGTAGTGATAAGTAGTGTTGAACCAGCTGTATCCGCTATCGAAAGAAGGAGTTTTAATACCCTATGGGTATTGTTGTCATCTAAAGATGCTGTTGGTTCATCCGCTATTAATAAAGCTGGTTTATTAATGACACTACGTGCAATAGCTGCCCTTTGCAATTGCCCTCGACTCAATTCGCTTGGATAAGCATTGCTTTTTAGGTCTAGCTGCAATTGTTCAAGTACCTCGTGGATTCCATTTTTATCAACTTTTTTGCCAGCAAGAGATTGAGCTAATTTAATGTTTTCCATTAAAGTCAGATTTTTAATCAAATGGGCCTCCTGAAATATAAAACCAATATATTGGGATCTGAATTGATCTAGTTTGCCGTTTGATAGTAAAGCAAGATCCTGGTTATTTATTCTAACATGACCTGTTTGGGGCCTAGATAGTCCCCCGAGCATATTGAGTAATGTTGTTTTTCCAGATCCAGAATCTCCCAGTAATAAGGTGTGCTGACCTTTTTCTATAGAGATGTCCGGAAAATCAATTCGGGTCGAATTCGGATATTGAAATGTTAATTGCTCAGTGGATACGATTGGATTGCTCATGAGAATCAGAAATTGAAAATATATTCAAACTTAGAAAAATTGCTTTTCATATCCAATACAATTGCAATTATATTGCATATAAAAAAGCAATTTCATATTACTAAAGCATAATTTATTTATAGAGGAGCTACTGAAATCCTCAATAAGGTGACCCTCTTATAAATACAGGGCCATTCTACAATACTATTAAGGCATAAAGTATAAAAATGAATTTATCGTGTTAATAGCTTATACCCTTAATAATTTTATTACACTTCTTTAATATGAATATTCTTAAGTGAGAGCAAAAACTGCCTTTAACTACTGTATGACACATTTTTTTTATTGATAATCGAAAATATTGTTTGTACTTAACATTAAATTAATGACTGATTTACGTAATGGTAATCACTTGTTAATGTTAATATAATATCTCCCCAATAGCTTTGCAGAAACAAAAAACAAATAAATTGGAACCACAATTACAACTTAAAAGAATCGCTGCTGTCATTACACTAGCAGTAGCTGCGTCAACAACAGTTTATGCGCAAAATAGTGGGAAGTTAATGGGGACTATTACAAACAGCAAAACAGGTGAAACAATTACCGGTGTCACTGTTCGCGTTGTTGGAACTTCAAGAGCAGGGAGCTCAGATGTATCGGGTAAATATAGTATTCCAGCATTGCCAGTAGGTAGATATACTGTTGAGTATACTTTTGTTGGTTATTCGACAAAACAAGTGACGGAAGTGGAAATCAAGGCAAACGATATGACCAATTTAGATGTGGTTCTTGATAACTCCTCCGGACAGGTTTTAGATCAAGTTGTGGTTACTGGATCTTTTAAAAAGGAATCTATAGGTGCGTTATATTCGCAGCAAAAGAATAGTGCATTGATTTCAGATGGTATTTCGAGTGAGCAAATCAGAAGGTCCCCAGATAAGAATACTTCAGAGGCGTTGCGCCGAGTTAGTGGAACAACAATTCAAGATAATAAATTTGTTATTGTTCGTGGTTTGAGTGATCGTTATAATGTTGCTATGATGGACGGATCGGTTTTACCAAGTACAGAGGCCAATCGTCGTGCGTTTTCATTCGATATTATTCCTTCTAATCTTATTGATAAAATTACAATTTCAAAGACTGCTACTCCAGATCTACCTGCGGATTTCGCTGGTGGAGCTGTTCAGATTACGACGAAAGATATTCCTGACCAAAATTTTATCTCTTTTGGTTTAGGCTATGGTTATAACACAGCGTCTACCTTTAAGGATTTTCTGCAGACTAAGAAGAATTTTCAAAACTATCTTGGCTTTGATGATGGATCCAGTCAATTGGCTAAGAATTATCCGTCAAGAGAATCATTCGCTTCTGGATTATCTCAGAAGTGGCAACGTTTGACAATGAAATCTTTGTCGAATGACTTTTCCGTAGAAAATAAAAAAGCGTTACCCTCACAATCTTATCAGTTTTCTCTTGGACGGGTAAAACAATATGAAAATAACAATAAGTTTGGAGCATTATTCTCTGTGAATTATAGAAATTCCCAAAATATTTTATCAAATATTGAACGTAATTGGTATCAATATGATTATCAAGATAATCAATATAGATTTACAACAAATTTGGGCGCAATGGCGAACTTTGGTTATTCTTTCGGCAAGAATAAAATTTCCTTAAAAAATTTATATAACCGAAATTATGACAATGTATATACAGAACGCACGGGGACACATTTGGGGACAACATCTATTAATAAGTTCTATGCCTTTGATATTTTACAAAAGTCATTGTTCAAATCGACTTTAGAAGGAGATCATGTACTTTCAGATCTTAATGATAGAATAAAATGGACAGCATCCTATAGCAACATTCAGAATAATCAACCGAATCAGATGAAAATCAATTATGCAAAAGCAATTGATAAAGAAAATGATCCAACGGTTCCTTATTTAGCTAATATTACGAGTGTCAGTAAAGAGAATACTCGGTTATTTTCTGATTTAAATGAGAACATTTTTTCAGGGGAATTAAATTATGCTAGACCGATGAATTTTTTAGCTGTGCCGAGTACACTGAAAGTTGGTGCTGGAGCAAACTATCGACATCGTGATTTCGATGCGCGTTTTGTTGGTGTTGTCTTAGATGTAGTTAGGATGGATCCAAATTTGGCTGATCAAATACGTGAACTCTCACCTGATAAAATATTTTCAGCAGATTTGATCGATAAGAATTATTATAAATATGAAGAGGTCCAAATGCCAGGAGATTTCTACACGGCGAAATCTATGACAGGATTTGGTTATGCAATGATGGATCAAAAGTTTATGGATAAATTTCGCGTAGTATACGGCCTACGTGTTGAAAATTATAATGTCCAAATTGATACGGATAAAAAGGATGTCGATGATACAAAATTAGACTTTCTTCCTTCTGTTAATATGACTTATAGCCTAAATAGTAAAACAAATCTTAGAGCGTCCTATTACAGAACAATTGCTCGTCCTGAATTGCGGGAGTTGGCACCTTTTAGTTTTTATGATTTCGAGCAATTCGGCACGATTTCGGGAAATGTCAATTTAAAACGCAGTGCCATTAATAACGCTGATTTACGCTTTGAAGTATATCCAAAAGCCGGTGAAATCTTCTCAATATCTACGTTTTATAAGCATTTTACCGATGCCATCGAGGCGGCTCGTTATGATGTGAATTCGACAGTAGATGTTTCCTATTTTAATACGCCTAAAGCAACATTGTACGGTGCGGAGTTGGAGGCGAGAAAGAAATTGGATTTTATTAATGAAAATCAATTTTTCAATAATACTACTGCTTATTTAAATCTTTCTTATGTACATTCTAAAGTGACTAATCCAGCTGATCAAGATTATAAGGAGAAAACGAGACCAATGGTAGGTCAGTCTCCCTATACAATAAATGCAGGACTGCAACACAGTGCATTGGACAATAAATTGAATGTTAATGTTCTTTTTAATCGTATTGGTAAGCGCATAGCTCAGGCAGGGGGAATAACATTTGCAAGTGCTTATGAAGCGCCACGTAACGTAATAGATGCACAGGTGGGCTATAAATTGATGAATAACAAAGCAGAAGTAAAGGTCAATTTGGGTGATATTTTAAATAATCCTATAAACGTATATTTTGACAATGAGGCGAAAGAAATATTGTATCGTTATAAGACGGGCGGCAATTATTCGGTATCATTTAATTATACATTTTAATAATAATATAAAGTTAATATTACTTTAAATCTAAAGACATAATTAAAGTATTTTTTTGTATCAAGATTTTAAAACTTAAGAAATGAAAAAAAGATTTTTATTCTTATCACTAGCAGCATTATTATTTGCTGGAGCATGTAAAGAAACAACAATTACGGATGAAGGTGGAGGTACTGAAACTCCAACAAATCCTGAAACTCAAAATGTCGTAGAGATTTCAGGTGAGATAACAAGTAATACAACTTGGACATCAGATAAAATCTATGTTTTAAAAGGATTTGTATTCGTAAGTAATGGTGCTACATTGACAATAGAGCCTGGAACAATCATAAAGGGTGATAAGGCTTCAAAAGCTACATTGACAATTACGCGGGGATCAAAAATCAACGCCATAGGAACAGCTGACAAACCTATCGTATTTACTTCTAATTTAGCTACCGGAGCCCGTTCTTAAGGGGATTGGGGAGGAGTGATTCTTTTAGGTAAAGCCCCTGTAAATCAAGGTACAGATGTGAAAATCGAAGGTGGTCTTTCTGCTCCAAATGGCAAAGACGAAAAAAATTATATTTTTTATGGTGGTGCTGATGCTGCAGATAATTCAGGAACATTAAAATATGTTCGTATTGAGTTTGCAGGAATCGCATATTCTGTCGATAATGAAATTAATGGTTTGACGTTGGGAGGTGTTGGAAACGGAACAACTTTGGAGTACATTCAGGTTTATCGTTCGGGCGATGATGCATTTGAATGGTTTGGTGGTACTGTAAATGCAAAGCACATTTTAGCTGTTGGTACTTGGGACGATGATTTTGATACTGATTTTGGCTACTCGGGCAATGTGCAATTTGCCTTAGCACAACGTGTCCCTACGGTTGCCGATCAATCAGGTTCGAATGGATATGAATCTGATAATAACGCTACAGGAACAGACCAAACACCAAAAACATCTGCAGTATTTTCTAATGTAACTGTTCTTGGCCCAATTCAGAAAGCAGGTGGTTCTTTTAACGCAAACTATCAACATGGAGCCCAAATCCGTAGAAATTCATCAATAAGTATATTAAACTCCGTCATTACTGGTTTTCCATTGGCTGGTTTGTATATTGATGATACAAAAGTTGTTACAGCCAATTCAACTTCAAATAACTTCTTGACAGGTTCTGCAGTATTCGAAAATAATTTGGTTTACGGGTCTAAAGATGCTGATTTAAAAGTTAGCTCAACGACAAACGCAGCTGCCATATCCGCACTTATTCGTGCTAAAAACGTTTTTGATAATAGTAAATATGCGTCTGATTTATTCGTAGCACCTTATAATTTCGGGTTAGACTTCTCGAATACAAGTAATAGACCTGATTTTAAAGTCTTATCCGGATCTGCTGCCGCAAGTGGGGCTATCTTTACCAACGCAAAGGTTTCTGGAAGTTTCTTCGAGAAAGTTGACTATAAAGGAGCTTTTGGTGCGACAGATTGGACTGCCGGTTGGGCTCATTATGATCCACAATCATTAAATTATACAACTCCAGGTAGAGTCACACAAAATTAATTGCGAAATTAAAAATAAAAATCCTGCTTTGAGCAGGATTTTTTTTGTCGCATTTTTTTACTTTAATTCGTTATATAGTCAAATAAAATAAACTCTAGAAATATGAAAAAAACAATCTACTTAGTTGTTGTAAGTGTTTTCTTACTTTTTGGCTGTAAAAAAAACGATGAGAAAACCGCTCTAGAACCTACAGGACTCAGGATAGAAATAAAAGGAATCTCTGGTTGGGGGGATGTGGTCAATATTAGCATTGATCAAAATAAGACTGAAGTCAGGTACCCAGCGGGAATTGGTAGTTTGCCTCAGACTGAAAAAGATAAAAGTTATAAAACTAGCCCAGATACTTTTAAAAAGATATCTTCTTATGTTGAGTCTTACAGTTTAATGAACGCTAAAATTCAGGAGTGTGCACGCTGTGCAGATGGTACAGACTATGTGATTACAATTTGGTCAGAAGGTAGAGAAAATACGGTAACAATTGCTGCTCATCGCACAGATGGTAAATATACAGACCTATTAGATTTTATCGGCAAACTTTAGGAAAGCCAGTATAGTCTTGTCAAATAGAGCCTCATGTTTTTCCATATGCGTGTAATTTTACGCTTTTTTTAATTTAATTAATCTTTTGTTTTAATTATCTGGGCTCATAATGATAGACAACCTGATAAGCTTGATTTTTTAATTGATCTGATAATTGACCTATATCCAAACTTTGTGCTTGTGGGGTTGGTTCGCAAACCGAATAATATCTGCCGTTATATAAAATTGCATCACCGATTGGCTTGTCAAACTGTACAGCCATTGTGACATGGGTGGGATACAGCAGAGTAATCATTGGGAGATTATAAATTTCTTTCACAAGGTAAAAGAACAATGCGACTCGATCATCGCAGTCGCTATACTGGTTTAATAAAGTTTGCTCAGCTGAAAGACGTTTTTCTGAACCAAAATTTTCTTCGTCATTTTCGTATAAAAAAGCATATCTTGTGAAGCGCATCAAATAGTCCACTCCTTCTTTTTCACCTTTTCCTTTCAGGTTTTTCTTGAGGGCCGGAATCAGTGATTGATAAGTTTCTCGACTTAAAGGAATGTTGAAGTACGTTTCGAAATCTACACCTGGATAATTTTTAAAGAGATCACTAATATCACTATTCAATTTCACATTGAAATGATAAGCTTTATGTCCATAATTGAAAGCTATTTGTTTTTCCTTGTAGTTCGCAGGTATAAAATCGGGGAGTTTGGTGATCTTATAACTGAAATCATCTACTGCCTCCGGAACTTTAATATTCACAGGAATATACGTGTCTGCCCGTTGGAATAGTTTGCCATANNCATAGTCGTGGAAATTCAGGCAAGTATACTTTTTTCCGTCAATCTCAAAAAAAGGGATATCGGAAATGTCTTCCTTGTTTTGTATGAAAAAAATAATTTGATTGTTGCCGACGGCTAGACGAGCATCGTATCCAGATTTGCACATTAGAAACCATTTATAAAGTGTATAACGTGCATAATTTTCTCCTTTTGGAGCGATCTGTTGTGCTGTGCGTCTAATCAATTGGTAATATACCCAGTCGTTAAGATGTTGTTTATTGCGATATTCTAATAAATTATTTATAAGTTCTCTGTATTCGGCTTGCTCAGCCATTTGATAAAATTGTTGAACATGAGCAGATGTTAAGCTGTCACTGAAAGGAATATTTAAGGATGGTGAGACATCAAAAGATACCTTCCCGTCGTAAAAATCGAAATCATAACGCTGTGCCAAAACCTGTCCAGAGAAACAAGTTAACCCAGCGATAATAGTCAGAAATGCAATATGTATCCTTTTTAACTTCAATTCTTAACAATTTGATAACATAGATATAATATAAAGTTAATGAATTGTAAGGGATTATTATTATTAAGTTTTTAAAAAATGCTTTTGAAGTTACAATAGCAAATAAAGATTTTCAGAAGTTAAATTTTCTACCAATTGCCTTACTCATCTAGGTAAAAAGCTTAGGCGGACTGTGATTTATGCATGATGTTACAATTTAGTGTGTTTCATTTTATGATTGTAACATTTTCGTTTTATTTTCTTTTGGAGTGTTCTCCCTATTAGAATTTATTCTTAGCATTAAATTAAAGCAATGTTAATAATATGATAATTAGCTAAATGTTAGTTTTTATGCGCTTGTTGTTAGTTTTGCAACGTTCTAATCAAAAGGTCTTATACCTATGTTTGCTTGTGTTGTTTATTTCTAAAGCTTTCATTTTTTTAGTTAAACATATTTATTTGGATTCAATTTTTGTTTTATAAATATTTGTTTTGTTTGTTTTTCTAAATTATATTCGATCTACCTTTTAGAACCAATTGTATATAAACTAACCCAAGTTATTATGAAATGTAATCAATTCACATTTTCAATGTTACTGTTGCTGCTTTATTCATCTTGTAAGGAGGATGTTGCAACAAAACAGAATGAGCATGATCCGGATTTACCGATCGTGCTCTCCTCTTTTTACCCTGCGGAAGGGGGGGCAAAAGATAAAATTTTGTTAGATGGCAAAAATTTTGGATCGGACCCAACTAAAATCAAAGTGTATTTTAACAACGCACGGGCCGCAGTAGTTTCTTCCAGTGGAGAACGCATTTATGCCATTGTACCACGCCTGCCGGGAGATGATCCCAAANNAGTCTATGAAAAGTCCTTCACATATCATATCCAGGCACAGGTCAGTACAGTTACCGGTACAGGAGATAAGGATTTTTTAGCAGGCACGCTTGATCAGGCACATGTTTATGGTAAATATCTTGATATGGACGCACAAGGTAATTTGTTTATGACTTGGCGCGATGGCGGATCATTTGGTATTGCACGCATTAATGAGAAGGAAAATATTGTAACACCTCTTTATTCAGTTGCTTCCTCACCTAATCCATATGCGAACGGAGTAACGGTTGACCGCGTTACAGGTATTATGACAGTATCCCATGAGTCAGTTGCCGAAGTGTTTTTTTCTTTTGATCCAAAAGAAGCATGGGCACTTCGCCAGCGAAATGCACAGTTTTCTGCAGCAGATTATGGACAGATTGTTCAGGCGGATCGCTATGCTAATTTTGTTACTTTTTGTCCTTATGATGGTTACTTATATACTCGTTTCCGTGACGGTAATATCGCCAAGATAGACCCTGTTACTTATGCTGCGACTATTGTACACAAAGGGCCATACGGTTCGCAATATGGACAGGCTATTAATCCCGCAAAGCCTTGGGAACTTTATATCACATTGCACTCCAATGCGAGTCCGAATACTTTTGCGCAGGGGATATCGGTATTGGATCTCCGGGATCCCAATGGGACAGGAGGCTTTAAACGGGTAAATGCCCCTGGAGGATCGGGATTTCGTGACGGCCCTGTCAAGGATGCTATTTTTAATTACCCAAAAGACATCAAATTCGACAAAGCTGGAAATATGTTTATTGCTGACTACGGTAATCATTGTATCCGTATGTTATCGGCTGATGGTATTGTATCTACTGTTGCGGGACAACCGACTAAGGCTGGGTACAAAGATGGCGGGCCAGTGGAGTCCCAGTTCAACCAGCCTTGGGGCGTTGCCGTAAATGACCAAGGAGATATCTACATCGCTGATTGGACTAATGCGCGCATTCGCAAACTAGTTATTGAATAATAAACCTACTTATTATATTATGAAGATTATTTATTTTCTGTGCATCATGCCGTTGTTCCTATGGTTGTCACCTGCATTTGCACAACAAACAGAAGAGCAGTTGACTATTGCTGGGATAGTGGTTGATGTAAAGGGGCAGCCAATTTCCAAAGTGTCAATTTACATTAAGGACAAGCCGGGGGGAGCAACTTCCACGGATGAAAAAGGTAAATTTACCATTAAAGCCATTTACGGCGATATGTTGGCGTTTACGAGTGTAGGTTACGAAACGACAGAACATTTAGTAGTCGAATCGACTACAGGTCTCAATATAAAGATGCTGGAGAAGAGCACGAATATAGATGAGGTTGTCGTCGTTGGTTTAGGCGCTAAACAGCGGAAAATTAGTTCCGTTGGAGCTATAACAACAGTAGATGTGAAACAACTACAAAGTCCGGCACCGTCTATCGCAAATATGCTAGGGGGGCGTGCGGCTGGTATTATATCGATGCAGACCTCGGGCGAACCCGGTGCAAATATCGCTGATTTTTGGGTGCGTGGTATCGGTACATTCGGTGCCAACGCAAAGGCCTTGGTACTTATTGATGGACTTGAAGGCGATTTAAATACCATTGACCCTGCTGATGTGGAGAGTTTTTCTATCTTGAAAGACGCTTCTGCCACTGCTGTATATGGTGTGCGTGGAGCAAATGGTGTTGTATTGGTAACAACAAAGCGTGGTACCGTTGACCGTATACAGATTACTGGTCGAGCAAATTCCACCTTATCAAGACTTAATCGTCTGCCAAAATATTTAAGATCATATGATTATGCATTGCTGGCCAATGAGGCATCTGTCGTACGTGGTAGTGAGCCCCTGTATAACGATACAGAATTGGGTATTATACAGCAGCATCTCGATCCGGATATGTATCCAGATGTCAGCTGGCAGGATGAAATCTTGAACCGGAGTTTCTGGCGTCAGAGCTATTATGCTTCTGGACGTGGGGGATCTGAAGTTGCAAGATATTTCTTGAGTTTGGGTGGTAATAGTGAAACAGCCGCTTATAAAGTAGACAAGA
>DKIT01000121.1 GCA_002454415.1 Sphingobacterium sp. UBA6711 | reverse complement strand
ACGAGCAACGTAGGATGCGAATAGTATTGGCAAAGTAAATAAAGCGGATCCCAATCCTATTAATAATTTATTACTTAATTTCATAACTCCTTTTGATTAAAATTCTGATTAACAAACCGTTTATAACGCTGCTCTAACTCATCCAGACTAATTTCCAATAAAAAAATATTACGAAAAAATAGTGGAAGATCTTCTTCTAGAAAAATAGTTTTTCTATATATTTTCACATTTTTCACTGAGTCTTGGGTTAGAAAAAAACCAATCCCGCGCTTATTTGCTATAATTTCCTTCTGCTGCAACATATCATAGGTTCGCATCACCGTATTGGGATTAACCTCCATCTGCACTGCCAATTCCCTTACCGAAGGCAGTTTTTCATCTGCCTTCCATGTTGCCAGCAAAATGTGGTCACATACATACTCAGCGATCTGAAGGTAAATGGCTTTATTTGCACTGAACTCCATGTTAAACCTCCTTTTCCTTTAACCTTAAAAAACCAATGTACCAAAATATTACAGTAAGCAACACGCCCACACAAGCAATCAATCCAAAAACGTGGTCTGGATCTGACCAGTATGATTTGTCCATTGTATGCACTGTATTATCGGTTTGTATTTTCATCAAGTAAATGAACGACACTACCCATGCAACACAAAAAACAACAAGGGAGATCGCCGTCTTTATATATTGATAATTCTGAAACAAAATTCCGCCCAGTAAAAAAATAGCATTCAAAAGCATTGGCAAAACGCAAAAATAATAGGCTACATTCTCATATTTCACTTTAAAAAAGTACTGGTAAACATCAATAATAACCTCCCGCCCACCTTCATTGTAGGTTAATGTCATGGAGCTATAACTTCGCAAATAGGATACAAATGAGAAATCGATGAGATAAAAAATCAATAAATAAGAACCGACACCAACAATCGTCGTATAAAAAATACCCACTAAAAACTTTTCCAGCTGCGAAGCCGGAATCATTAACTCAAGAATCGCCGTTGTCTTCCGTCCTAAATTAGCAAAATAACTACTGGAAATAACCGTCACAAAAAACAACCCCAAGATACAAAACAACGGTGCACGGAAATTTAGAATGGAAGAATGGGCATTTTGCACATCATTATAAAAGGAATTAAAATTGAAGACGTAAAAACCAAAAATTACCCCCGCAATAATTCCTATTGACATCAGATAAATGCGTCCGAAACTAATCCATTGTCTTCGAATCAGTCCAAAAAAACGTATAGAATTAAATAGGTTTGACATATTCATCATGTTTAATAAGGTTCGTAATTTTTTCCTTGCACTTTAAAACGGCATTAAATAACAACTCTAAATCGAGCTTGGAGTCTTCACCTATCGAGTTTGGAAGGATTACATTGAAGCCACCTAAGCCTTCTTCGGAATAGAGGGTATCTAAGGGCAGCTCTCTCACTTTTTTAAAGCATAACCGATCCGTAATAACCTGCACAGGAGAGTTNNAAGATAACAGCATCTATAAGATTGTCCAGATCACGCACTTGGTGCGTAGAAATAATCACACACTTATCTTCTGTTATCGCAGACGCCATAATCTTTCTGAATTGAACCTTAGAAGGAATATCCAGACCGTTTGTTGGCTCATCCATAATAATTAATTTAGTGTTGGACGCCAAACCAAAAGAAATAATATATTTCTTTTTCTGACCGTAACTCATATTCGCTAATTTTTGCTCTATAGGAATATCAAATTCAGTTATCAGACGATCAAAATATTCGCGATCAAATTGTGGGTAAAAGCCCATATTCGCTTTCAGAAACTGCTCCGATTTTACTGCTGGCAGATAAAACTCTTCTGGAACAAAGCTGATCTCCTTTAACAAAGATGGCTTCCTTCGATTGGGATTGCGCCCCAGAACATTAACTCGTCCAGAATTAGGAAAGACCAAGCCAGCGATATTTTTAAGCAAAGTCGATTTGCCTGCACCATTTTTCCCTAATAAACCATAGATATGCCCCTGCTTCAATTCAAGATCCATATGAAGGAAGAGCGGCTTTGATTTACTATAGCTGAAATTTAGATTTTGGATAGTAACCATACTACTGTATTATTTAATTAATACACTAATATAAATATGTATTTTATATAATTCCAAAAAATTGTTTAAAAAAATACGCTCGACTGTTTTCTCAACTCCAGATTTTGACGTTGAAATAGCTAGCACTTTAGCTTAATTCATTTATATTTTAAATTCATATAATTAAACATATAAACCTGTTAAATAGACAATTATTAATAAAAATTATGAAATTCATAATGACAATTTTCTTAAATTAATCAGTATTGATTATTCTTTTTACAATCCTGCCTACTTTTAAAAAACCTAAATAGATTAACTTCCGAAGCTAAATGAAATAACATGCGGCATAGGAAGGTATGAGTTAGGAAAAACCCTTCGGCAGCAGAAAATACTGCAGGAGAAAGGCTAAAACTAACCAAAAACAGAACGTAAAGTCACACCATCCATTTGATCAGCTTAGCACAAGTCATTTTCTGTTCCCAATCAATAGAAATTATCTTTCTTTCATCACCCGCATTCTTTATAAATCCGCCGAAAAACAACAAAAATTTATCATTAAACAGTATTAACCATTAATTAATAAAAAAAATAAAATATTTGAAAATCAAACATATATAAAATTTAAGTAAAGTATAAATATATATAAACTAACCCCTAATCGCATCTTCAACCTACATTTTCAAGAATAAAAACACAACGACCCGCTGACAGTCGACCGGCTATTTCATCAACTAGCCAGATTGAATGTAGCTTTAAATTTATTTTATTCTCATCTTTGCTCCTATGCTGAATTACATTTATCCGTTCATTCTTGCAATGCATTCTCTATGGCGATGGGAAGTTTTACTCATAATGATCATTAGTCTCTCAACATTTTTTTACAAGAAAACACAACAACTTCCATTCTCCCCTATCGATCAAATTCTCTTAAGAACAGTTGTTATTTCTTTCTACATGCAACTATTTTTAGGTTTTTGTCTCTATATAATGAGTCCTATTACACAATATTTTTTACAGCATTTCAATACCGCGGTTCACCTCAGACAAATCCGTTTCTTTGGGATGGAACATAGCAGCATGATGATTATAGCTGCAGTTTTCTTAACAATAGGCGCCTGTAAAAGTAAAAACGCCGATACAGATGATNNGTTAAGTTATTGTTAATCTGGTTTGGCTTCGCTCTTTTGATCGTTCTTAGTTCAATTCCATGGGAATTTTCTCCCTTAACGAGCAGGCCAAGTTTTCGAACATTCTAATTAGCTATTTTTCCAATTAGCTTTTCTATTATTGCGCTTTGCATCCATACCCTCCTTAAAATCGCTTGTTTGACGCAATTTGGAAAGCTCATCTAGGAGAAACTTATACGAATTGTTATACTTCCCTGTTTTAAGTCTACGGAGTGCACCAAACCCTCTTGATATCGCTAAAGGAGCATTCTCAATGATGGATTTCTTCAATTCAGTTAGCTGGGTTTCCTCGCTGTCCAAAACAGCATATAGAAGTTCCTTTTCCAATGCCTCTTCAACAGAAAAAGAACCACCCCTGATACAAAGATCCATCGCTTTTCGCTCGGGCATATATTCCAACAGCAAAGCTAGTACCTGAAACGGGAAAAGTCCTATTTTCACTTCTGGCAATGAAAAGCGGACATGAGGAGAAGCAAATAAATATGTACATGACAAAGCAATTAAAAACCCTCCAGCAATAACGTCACCTCTAGCAACACAAATAGATGGCTTATCTAAACCAGCAAATAATTCTGCCAAGGACTTTTCTTCTTGCGGAATCGCCGGATTCCCAATATCCATCGCCGGATTTTCAAAAGCTTTCAAATCCATCCCTGCGCAAAATACCGGCCCTTCAGCCTCCACTTGTACTAAACGGACATCGGGATCGTTATTCGCTAATTGCAATGCATATGCGATTTCGCTTACCATAGTCGGACTAAAAGCATTTCTCTTATCAGAACGAGCCAGCGTCAGCGTGAACAGATGATCTTCAATATGTATTTTTATAAAATTCAGCTTTTCCATCTTAACGTTCTACAAAATCAACTGCCTAAAACTATGCTCCAATTCTGTTGCTTCCAGGATAGTTCCCCGTCCAAAATAGTGCAACAGAAGTTCAGAAGGAATGTTACCGACCAAATCATCTTTAGCAAATGGACAGCCCCCATAACCCAGTAATGCGCCCTCAAACTTACGACAACCAGCATGATATGCCGCTTCAATCTTAGCAAGACTATCCTCCCGTCTCGCATGAAAATGCGCCCCGACCTCAAGTCCCGGAAATTTGCTTTTTACCTCATTGAATAGGATAGAAATTTGAGACGCATCAGCCTCTGACGTCGTGTCTGCCAAAGAAAACTCCTGTATCCCTAAGTCTAATAATTTTTCGAGCCACTCTTGCACTAGCAACGGAGACCAAGGATCCTCGTACGGATTTCCAAAAGCCATACTAATATAAACTACCAACGATTTATGATACGAGTCGGCTAGAGCTTTCATTTCTTTTACTTGCTGATAAGATGTAGCTAAATCCATATTGGTATTTCTCAACTGAAATGTTTCAGATATTGAAAATGGGTATCCCAGAATGTCGATTTTTTCCTCTTGAATGGCCTCTTGCACTCCTCTAAGATTGGCGACAATAGCCAATAGCTTCACATGCTCACTCTTTCTGATTCCTTTTAGCACTGCTTTCGTATCTGCCAACTGCGGGACAGCTTTCGGCGAAACAAATGACCCAAAATCAATAACATCAAATAGCTCACTTTCTATTAGCGTATTGATGTGTTTAATTTTTTTATTTGTCTCAATAAAGTTGTGAAGTCCTTGAATAGCGTCTCTTGGACAATCAACCAGTATAACTTGATCCCTCATAGTATGCTATAAAATATCTTTCTCAATCTCTCTAGCAATCACCATTTTTTGGATACTTGAAGTTCCTTCGCCTATTGTGCATAATTTGGCATCTCTAAAAAATTTTTCAGCAGGATAGTCCTTTGTAAACCCATAACCACCAAAGATCTGCACAGATTCATTCGAGACACTAACGGCA
>DKIT01000182.1 GCA_002454415.1 Sphingobacterium sp. UBA6711 | reverse complement strand
CGAGCCCAGCTTCAGGAGCAATTTAATAACTTACATAACCGGAGTTTTTAAAATATTCGATTTTTCATTCCTGAATAGCTCAGCCGGTTAGAGCATCTGACTGTTAATCAGAGGGTCGCTGGTTCGAGCCCAGCTTCAGGAGCAATAATGCAATAATTTTATTTGCAGAATAAAGTAAAATGTACTATTTTTGTACACTCGATGAGAAAGAGAGTTTCTCGGAAAATAAATTCCTGAATAGCTCAGCAGGTTAGAGCATCTGACTGTTAATCAGAGGGTCGCTGGTTCGAGCCCAGCTTCAGGAGCAATATTGAAACCGGCTTTATGCCGGTTTTTTTGTTTACCATACTTATTAAAAAACTATGAGTTTAGTAATTATTGGTACGGTGGCTTTTGATACGATAGAAACGCCGTTCGGTAAAACTGACAAAATTCTAGGAGGTGCCGGTACTTTTGCGAGCTTAGCGGCCTCTTATCTATGCGACCAAATTAAATTAGTCAGTGTCGTAGGGGAGGATTTCGGAAATGATAATCTGGATATCATAAAGAATCGTGGAGTTGATGTGTCCGGTGTGCAGGTGGTTGCCGGAGGGCAGACATTTTCTTGGTCTGGTAGATATCATAATGATATGAATAGTCGGGATACATTGGCTACGGATCTCAATGTGTTGGCCGATTTTGATCCGATCATTCCGGCGAGTTATCAGGACTGTGAATATCTATTATTGGGAAATCTTACGCCACAAGTACAGTTGACGACGTTGGCACGCTTGCAGAAAAAGCCTAAATTGGTTGTACTGGATACAATGAATTATTGGATGAATGTTGCGATGGAGGATTTGAGAAGGGTGCTTTTGGAGGTTGATGTTTTGGCCATAAACGATGCAGAAGCGAGACAGCTGTCCGGAGAGTATTCGTTGGTTAAAGCTGCAAAAACTATTCTTGCTATGGGCCCAAAATATTTGATTATAAAAAAAGGTGAGCACGGCGCGCTACTTTTTGGAGAGAATCAGATTTTTTCTGCTCCAGCTTTACCTTTAGCTGATGTGTTTGATCCAACTGGAGCAGGTGATTCTTTTGCCGGCGGGTTTATCGGTTATCTCGCGAAAGTGAAAAGCATCAACTTTACAAATATGAAAAATGCGCTGATATTCGGTTCAGCGTTAGCATCATTTTGTGTGGAGAAATTTGGTACCGATCGCTTGGTAGGCCTTACTGAAGAGGACATCCAAAAGCGATTGAATGCTTTTGTAGCTTTGTCTCAATTTAATCTATAATATTTAGTCGTTTTTCAGTATTCCTACACGCTGAAATTTTGAAAATACCGTATCTGAATGGGGAGCTTCTCGGAGTTCCTCCGTTAGATCCTGCCCAGCCCAATGCTCGTAATGCATACCATTTTTCCAGAGCCTACTTTCGCCCACATCATAAATGTAGCCGCGATAAGCAATCCAAATCTGTGGTTTATCCTGACCGTTTCGTAAAGCCAACTGACTTTTGCTATATGCTGGTAATCCTTCTTCCATCATTGAATTTGTAAGAAGGCGAAGATAGAAAAACTAAGCTACTTTATAAGCCGATAAAGATCTTTTCATAAGTTTTCTCGCTACATGTATCCTCGTTTTAACTGTGCCAATGGGAATATTTAAATGCTCTGATATTTCGTGGTATTTAAAGCCTTCGAAATATAATGAAAAGGGGATGTAGTATTCCTCAGATAGGTTCGCTAAAGCTTCGTGAATATCCTCCATAACAAATTTACTTTCACCCTGATTGCATGAGGCAGATAATAATAAATTGGAGCTTGAGATATCCTCGTCTTTTGTAATGAACGAATTGGTTTTTACGATACGTCTATAATTGTTTATAAACGTATTTTTCATGATGGTGTAAAGCCATCCTTTTAAATTAGTACCTTCTTTAAAATTCTTAAAATAGGTGACAGCCTTCAAGATGGTGTCCTGAACGAGATCGTTGGCATCCTCGTAATCACTGGTGAAATTTCTGGCGTAGAGTTTTAATGAGTCAGATTGCTCAATAACCATGGTGTCAAATTCATTCTTTGTCATAGCTTAATGAATTATAACTGTTCTTTTTACAAAACAGTAAGTTTATAAAATGCGGTTCGTTAAGTATGAGGCAAATAATGCGCCAAAAATGGCGATAATGGATTTCTTAATGTAGTTTTAAGATTATTTTAAAAAGTGCAAACGTGTGCGTGAACTAACTTTAAGTAAATAAAATTAGTTTTAAGTGATGTTGTGATCCGCTGAAGCCCGTTTTTCTCTTGCCTTGCTCTTGAAAAAATATAGAAAATATTTTTTAAAAATCTTACAGTAAATTAACTTCGCGTTCAAGGCGTATGCCAAATTTGTTGACAACATCCGTTATAATTTGTTCCGATAGATTGTAAATTTCCTGTCCTGTAGCGTTTTGTCTATTTATTAGTACAAGTGCTTGGTTTTTCCATACACCTGCTTGTCCATATTCTTTTCCTTTCCAACCGCATTGTTCTATTAACCATCCAGCAGCCAATTTTGTTTCATCATTTGGCATTGGATAATGTGGGATTGAGGGATACTGTTCAAGAAGCTGCTTGAAAATGTGCAGCGAGATGATCGGGTTTTTAAAAAAACTCCCTGCATTTCCTACAGTACTTGGATCAGGAAGTTTTTCTACACGGATTTTAGAAACTATTGCAGCAATATCTGCGATGGATGGATTCACGATCTTTTCTTTGACAAGTTCAGATTCTATAGCGCCATAGCTCGTATTGATAGCGGGACTANNGATAAACCGCCCTTTGAACTTGGATTTGAAGATGCTATCCCGATAAGAAAACTTGCAATCGTCTTTTTTGAACGTGGTGAATTCGCCAGTTTGCGTATCGAAGGCTTCACAGGTGTGGAATACGTACATAAGTTCGGTACCATAGGCACCAATGTTTTGAACGGGTGAAGCGCCTACCGTGCCTGGAATGAGGGCCATGTTCTCAATTCCGGCATAGTTGTGATGAATGCAATACCATACAAAGTCATTCCAGATTTCTCCAGCCTGTGCAGTTACGTAAACATGGTCACCTTCTATTCGTGATTGTATCCCCTTACTGTTCATTCGGATAATATATCCTTCAAATGCTTTCGTAAATAGGACATTGCTCCCTGCGCCAAGGACAAAAAAGTTTTCCTTAAAAATCCCTTTATTAAAAATTTTGGTCAGTGTTTCATTTTCATTCACTTCGATTAAAAAGTTTGTCTCCTCATCGNNTTCCAAACGTATTGAAAGGTTTTAGAGATATATTCGATTGAATGTTTAATTCCATGTTGACTTTAATTTTCAGAAATTCAAAAAAATCAGCTATCTTTAGCATGATAATCGGTAAAGATAGTACAAACCGTTTATTTAACGATAAAAAATATACGTTTAATGGGTAATGCTGATGTAAAAAGAATCAAAATTCTGGAAGCTGCGACAAGGCGTTTTGCACATTTTGGCATGGCTAAGACAACGATGTCTGAGATAGCCAAAGATCTTAATTTCTCAAAAGCACTGCTTTACTATTATTTTCCGGATAAGAATAGTCTATATTCCGCTGTTTTCGAATATGTTATTGACAGGATGATTGAAGATATCGAAGAAGTTATTGGGAAGGGAGGGAACTTTGAAGAGATCATGATGTATTCGATCGACATGCGTGTTAAAATTATCAATCAATATTATAACTTGTTCGAATATACCATGAAAATGGTGAAGGAACTCCCAGATGAACTGGAGCAGGTTTTCAAGGAATCTTATCTGAGAGAAGTTGAAATCATCGAGAAAATTCTTAAAATTGGTATTGAAGCGCAGGAGATCCAGGTTGATGACATCAATGAAACAGCTCGTATTCTCCTATATTCTTTATTCGGTATGCGAATGGGTATATTAAAAGACATGAAAAATATGTTGTTTCCCACAAAAGAAGAATTTGATCATATCCTCAGTTTGCAGAAGAAAATGATGAAAATCTTCTTAAATGGCTTACGTTTTCAGCGCCACTAAGAGCGCTTAGATATGATGTGGCCGACAATTTGTTTGGCATGAATTCTTGAGTTTTCAATAAACCAAAGATGGGTATTTAGCCCTCCGCATACTACCCCGGCCAGATACATCCCAGGAATATTTGTTTCCATTGTTTCTTCGTTATGACTAGGAATACAAGGAGCTTCCGTCGGGATTGTGATTCCGATCTTTTTCAGGAATTCAAAATTTGGCCGGTAACCAGTCAACGCCAATACAAAGTCATTTTCTAATTCAACAATACCCTCCTGCGTCTGAATGGATGCTGTGGTGTCCGTGACTTTTGTAAGGTAGCTGTTGTAGTAAACATCTATCTCACCAGCTGCTATGCGATTTTCTATATCAGGTTTTACCCAATATTTTACGCGAGGACTAATTTCGCCGGAACGAATGACCAATGATACTTTTGCTCCCTTTCGATAGGTTTCCAGGGCAGCGTCAATAGATGAATTGCTGGCCCCAACGACGATGACTTTCTGGCTGCTATAATAATGTGGATCGTCATAGTAGTGCCGTACTTTTGGAAGCTCTTCTCCTGGAATATTGAGTAATGTGGGGATATCATAAAAACCTGTTGCGATGATAACCTTTTCCGCTGTGTATGTTCTCCTATTACTGACAACTTGGAATGCAGAATCATTTTTAGAGACACTCAGTACCTCTTCGAAAAGGTGGGTGTCGAGTTCGAATTTCTGTTGGATACGCCGATAATATTCCAGGGCTTCCATTCTCTTCGGCTTTGGGTTGGTTGTGACAAATGGAATGTCACCTATTTCCAATCTTTCAGATGAAGAAAAGAAAGTCATATTTTGGGGGTAATTATAAAGTGAATTTACCAAACACCCTTTTTCAAGAATAAGATATTTTAAGTTAGCTTCTTTTGCTTCTAAAGCACAGGCCAGGCCTATTGGGCCGCCTCCAACTATGATCAGGTCATATGCTGCTATCGTTTCGCTCATGGTATAAATTTCGAGAATTTTAGGGAATTAAATTAGCCCAATGTTTTTGCGATCCCATTTTCTGACATTACTGTGCTTTTCGTGTTAAGATCTTGGACGATCTTGTGCAGGTCCTGGGCAATTTTGTTCAGAAAGTCCAATTGCTCAGTCAATAATTGTCCATCGACAGAATTTACGTCCGCGCTGTCAAATTGATCGTTTGGAATATCCACGGCCATAGGCAGAAATTCAGCGGTAGCGTCGGTGGAATGTAACAATTGAATTGACTGTTCAAGAGAGGATAATATCCTGCGGATGCTGCGGACGTGGTCCTTATTCATGTAATTGTTGTCCATCTCATCCAGATGGTTCATTAATGTCACCGAAAAAGAGGCTAAGATGTGGTTGAAAATAACGAATTTATTAATCTCTTTGGTGTATTTCTGCCTTTTCTTAGGTTCGGTAAGCATGCGTTGGAATGTGGAACCCATATTGGCAGTTTCTACATAAACTGCCTTTCGTGCCAATTTATATTCGGTAATTGTAGGCGCCTGGCCCGCGATTTCTTTGAGGGCCTGGAATATATAATTATAATTTGCAATTAGGAGTTTTCGCATGGATTCCTTTACTTGCATGCTTTCCCAGTTAGGCAGAATAATATAACTCGATAGAAATGCAATCATACCCCCGATGAAAGTGTCCAATATCCGTTCTTTGGTAACATCCAATGTATTGGAACTCACAAAACTGAGCATAATCAGTACATATGGGGTCATAAAAAGGACCTGTACGACATAGCTGACCCGGAATAAACTGTATGCAGTTAGGAAGAAAAAGACCAGAAGAATAAATAGCACCGTTGGGTCATGAATAGTCAATAGGATAATAGCTCCAATGAGACCGCCGATTGTAGTACCTATCAACCGTTGAATATTCCGCTCTTTTGTTAGACCAAACCCGGGTTTTAGGATGACCATCACTGTAAGAAGGATCCAATACACATTGTTGGTGATATTGGTCACCTCAAAGACATAATATGTAACTGACATCACAATTGCCATACGGCAGGCATGCCTAAAGATGGTGGATTTTAATGTCAGATTTTCACGGAATTTTTTGAAGTCAATGGCAGAGCTTTGGACAAATCGTTTGGCATCATCAATTTCTTTTCGTTTAACATCGTCGGGCTGAAGGTGTGAATAGCCATAGATATTCTTGATTCTGCGAACGAGATCGCGTAGGTTGATCAGCACTTTGCGTAGTGCAAATGTGCTGTACTGATAATCTTTGTCGAGCTGGTCAATCTTAGCATGTATGCTGCTCAGATCAACATCAAAATCATACAGCGCTTTGGGTTGTATGTTGGTATTAAGCTGATAGGCTAAATTGTCCAATTCATTCGTGTATTTTAGGATAACGTTTTTNNTTTTTAAAGTCATCCAGGATACCGGTTGGACCAAAGCGTTCACTTATTGTATTGTAATCATAATGAGCAGCCATGCTCTGTTCAAAAAGATCTACGATATCATTGAAAACTAATGTTAAATAGCGTCCAGCCTTGGTTGTATCTTTAATTGATCTTTTGCTTTGAAATAGCACGTCGCGTACATTTTCTTGATGCTGATTGACTTCTACCTGTTTGTCGATTAATTTTAGATAGTTTTTGTCGTTGTCAATTTTAGCATCGTAAAAATTTGCTTTTAGCCTAATGTAGTCTGCCACGTAGCGAATAGTTTCAGCAAGTTCTTGCTCTGCCAACCGATAGGGGCGCACTTGAGTCAAGGAAAGGCTAATGGCGATGTACCATAGTCCTCCGAGGGTATAGAGACCAAGGTAATTAATGGCTTCAGCCAATGGATAATGTAATTGTACATGAATTAACATCATCAAAATACACATTAACCCGACATTGGCAGCACGTCCATTGAATACCGCAAACATAGCAAAGATGAAACAGGCTACACCAATGAATATCGCAAGTAAAAATACATTTTGATTGACTATATTCGTGAGGATAAAAGTCAGTGTAGTTAGTATAGCGCCAGCAATCATGCCTTTTTTGCGGTGACTTGGGGCGCCGGGGGTGTCTGAAAGCCCTACTAAAAGTGCCCCTAAGGAAACGATGGTGCCATTGGTGAATTGTCCTATGGTCGCAAAAATTAGCACGGGTACGATACACCCGATTGTAATGCGAAGTCCATCTGCAAAATATTGGCTATAGAAAAAACTTTTTATTTCCTGTGTCTGTTTCATAATGTATAGCACAAACTTAGATAAATTGCTTTTATATAAAAACAATTATTGTCCGTTTCCCACCTACATTGGTGAAATTTTTTGAGCGGGGGTACACAAGGTAAGGCAATTAGCAGTCCCTGCTGATTTTTGGTACTATTCATCGGATGAAAATGAAAATTGATAATTTTTGTTAATATGTTTGTAATATTTTGTTTGTTTTTTTGATTAATTTATATTTTTTTATTTGTTTAAATATAATATTGTTATATTTGGCGCATAGGGTAATTTCAGATATATTACAAAAATCAAGAGTCACCTAAACTCTCTTGACCACTTTCAAAGATTTAAATATGAAGCAAAGTAAAAATGAAGCCGTCTTTCAAGACGAAGTATTGACACGCTTTGAGCTTTTCAAAAGTCTGTTTTTAACATTGCCGTTTCAACGCGTTAAGGACACAGGTACTTTATTGCCGTTTTTTGCAAAGCAATGTGAAAAGGGTGTGGATCAACACTTGACTCCAGATGAGATCATAAAGAGTTTCTTTGATCAACATGAGGAGTTCTCTTCGGAAGAGCAACGCATCGATCTGTTGTTCCGGTTTGTTCAATATATAGAGCGTCAGGTCGTATTATTTGATGCGATTGAAGATTCATCATTTCAAATGGTAGGACGTGGTGATGATGAAAATATGTTAGGTGCATTGATAAAAAATGCCGAAGGTAGCGATGACATGCGTCGCAAGATTGTATCCAAATTGAAAGATTTTTCTGTTCGTCTGGTATTGACCGCCCATCCAACGCAATTTTATCCCGGACCGGTATTGGGAATCATCAATGATCTTATTGATGCCATCAAAACGAATGATATACATAGTATCCATTTGTTGTTGCAACAATTGGGGAAAACACCATTTATCAATAAAAACAAACCTACACCGGTAGATGAAGCTGCCAGCTTAGCCTGGTTTTTAGAAAATGTGTTCTATAAAGTCGCTTCTGAGATCCAGTCTTTTATCGACGATGAACTGGATGTGGATACAGAAGAAGTGAAGCAGCTGATCGAGTTGGGATTTTGGCCAGGAGGGGATCGTGATGGTAATCCTAACGTCAGTGTTGAGAGTACAAAGAAAGTTGCGGCTTTGCTGCGTACTATTTTATTTAGATGTTATTATAGGGATTTCCGTATTGTCAGACGCCGGATTACTTTCCGAGGCGTAGAAGAGTACATGGAGAACTTACAAACGTTGTTTTACGACAATAGTTTCAATCCTGTTGAATATCCTGCTGACGAAACGGACAATATTATTTCAAATCTCAAAGCAATAAAAAATGTCTTAGAGGAGTATCATAATGGACTTTTTGTGGAAATTGTTGATGATTTGCTTCGAAAAGTTATGACGTTTGGTTGTTTCTTTACCACACTGGATATAAGACAGGACAGCCGTATACTTCGTGAGGCTACAAATTATCTTATAGCGCATAATCAGGAAACTACTGGAATGCCATTGGATTATTTGGCGCTTAGTGAAATTGATAAGCAAAAAGCGTTAAAATTCAAAGGGCTGGATTTGACTGTCGGTGAGGATGCTGATCCACTGACAAAAGATACTTCTGGTGTCATCAAGTTGCTCAAAGAGATTCAACGTTCGGGTTCAGAGCGTGCGGCACAGCGATTTATCATTAGTAATTGTCAGCAAGCAAGTGATATTCTTGGACTGCGCCAGTTATTCTTATGGTCTGGCTGGAAAAAAGATGCACTGACGATTGACTTCGTACCACTTTTTGAAACCGTTGATGACTTGACACGGGCGGCTGATGTCATGAAAACCTTGTATAGCAATAAAGAATACAAAGCACATTTAAAACGTCGCGGCAATAAGCAGACGATTATGTTGGGTTATTCTGACAGTACGAAAGACGGTGGTTATCTGATGGCGAACTGGTCTATCTATAGGGCAAAAATTGAACTCACTGCCATCTCACGTGAATACGATGTCGATCTGGTATTTTTTGATGGTCGGGGAGGGCCTCCCGCACGTGGTGGTGGTAAAACACAACGTTTCTACGCATCTATGGGTAAAGAAATTGCGAATGATCATATTCAATTAACTATCCAAGGGCAGACGATCAGTAGTCAATATGGTTCATTGGATACTGCGCGATTTAATATCGAACAGTTATTACATGCAGGGATTATTTCTGATTTAAAGCAACGTGCCGGAGNNGTGCCATTAGCTTTGTCACTTCCTGGAGCCAATTGAAACAAAATATTCCAGGATTCTTCGGTGTTGGTACAGCATTACAATGGGCTGAGAAAAATAACCTTTGGAAAGATGTACAGCAGCTTTATGTGTCATCTGGTTTCTTCCAGACCTTGATCGATAATTGTATGATGTCGATGACGAAATCGAACTTTGACATCACCGCATACATGAAGGATGATCCTACTTATGGCGAGTTTTGGAAAAGCCTGTATGAAGAGTACCAGACCACTAAAACGTATTTATTGAAGCTCAGCGGTACGTCTAAATTAATGGAAAATTATCCGGTTGACCGGGAATCAATTTTGGCGAGGGAAAGCATTGTATTGCCTTTATTAGTTATACAACATTATGCTATTCGCGCATTAAATTCAGATAAGTTGGATGATGCTCAACGTGAGGATTATTCGAAGTTGATCGCGCGGACAATCTTCGGTGTGGTGAACGCCGGGAGAAATGTTGCATAATTTTTCTTTCTTTTGGTGGATAAGGTTTTGGAGAACGTATATTTTATCTACTTTTGTATAGTTAACAAAATTGATATGAAGATTAATAAGTTATTTATTGTTGCGGCTTGTGCGAGTACATTATTTGCATCTTGTGGTCAAACAGCTGCAGATAGACAGCGTCAATACTCTAATGCATCTTTAGCAGATGGTGATGCCTTTGCAATGATTAAATTCGTTGGCGAGAATGGAAATTACTTGGTAAACCTAGCTGATGCGGCAACAAAACAATCTGCTTCGGCAGAGGTTAAAAATGTAGCGGCAAAGATTAAAGAAGCTTATGCTACAGTATTACCAGAATTAGACAATTTAGCGAAAGAGTTACACGTTGGCGATGCACAACGTGGTGTGCCAGCATTTCAAGTTCCAACTTCAGTTGCTGGATCAGATAGCACGGCGGCTTTTAATGATAAAGCATTTTTAGCGGTGGTATTGGAAAAACAAGGTGAGATCAATAGCAGATTGTCTCATGAAGAGCACAACACGAACAAAGACGTTATTCATCTTTCGGAAGAGTCGCTAAAAAAAGTAGAAGAGATCTATAAATTAGCCGGTGGTAAAGTTGAGGAACACCATCACTAATTAGACCTACAAATAAAGGAAAAAGGAATATTCACTCATGGGTATTCCTTTTTTCTTTATGGGGTATGTTATTATAGGACTTATATGGAGTCTACAATATTTGGACGCAAATTTTCAAATTTGGGTATCATCCATTTGTTAAGTTGTTAAATTAATAATAACTTAACAAATGTGTAACATGGTTTTTAATAACTGTGTTTATTTTAGCATAATTGAAAGAAATCGTATAAAAAGTGAGATACGCCGCAATAGATATAGGTTCCAATGCAGTCCGTCTTTTGATAGCTGACATTATAGGGCAGAAAGATCAATATAATTTTAAAAAAAACACACTGCTACGTGTTCCTCTTCGTTTGGGAGATGATGCATTTATTCATCAGGAGATTTCTCCGCGGAAGGCTGAAAGTTTGATAAAAACCATGAAGGCTTTCCGGGAGTTGATGGATGTTTATCATGTGGAAGACTATATGGCCTGTGCTACTTCTGCGATGCGTGATGCCCGTAACGGGGACGATATTGTTGCTGAGATCAAGAAAAACGGCATAAACATCGATATTATAGAAGGAGCGAAGGAAGCCGAGATTATTTACAATAGTCATTGGGATAATAAGATAGAGAAGGATAAGGTTTACCTGGACATCGATGTTGGTGGGGGGAGTACAGAATTGTCATTATTTGCTAACGGAGCTTTGGTAAACTCTAAATCCTTCCATTTGGGTACAATCCGTATTTTGGACAATCAGGATAAGCCCGAAACCTGGGAAGAACTAAAAGAGTGGGTA
The DNA here is from genome assembly GCA_002454415.1 of Sphingobacterium sp. UBA6711. Classification (GTDB taxonomy): domain Bacteria; phylum Bacteroidota; class Bacteroidia; order Sphingobacteriales; family Sphingobacteriaceae; genus Sphingobacterium. The sequence goes on along the minus strand of DKIT01000182.1, from coordinate 382 downwards.
AGAAGTAATACGCATATGTACAAGCAGGTCGTAGGCATTGGTACGGGCGGTAATATTAATAAATTAGCTCGCTTATCTAACGAAAAATTAGACAAGCCCTTATCCTATGCGAAATTGAAAGCGGTGTACGAGCATCTATCTTCATTTTCATTGAAAGAACGTATTATCTTACTCGGCCTTAATGAAGATCGTGCTGATGTTATTATACCAGCAAGTGAGATTTTCCTGACGATTATGAAGTATGGCCGCCTGAAACAGATTATTGTACCAAGGGTCGGATTGGTAGACGGTGTAATTAGAACCTTGATCAATAGGAATTTAGTAAAATAATCCTTTAAAATGCTATTTTGGGCTTGAAAAAGAAGGAAAAATCTTTATTTTT
>DKIT01000193.1 GCA_002454415.1 Sphingobacterium sp. UBA6711 | reverse complement strand
TTGACATCCACATTAACTTCCATTGATGTCATATTGGCAATCCGCATAATTTCCGTTCCGGCCATCTGTGCAGTCCCTACGACACGCTCCCCCTTCTCAATAGACAACAAAGAGACAATACCATCAGAAGGTGCATAAATTGTGGTCCGATTCAAATTGTCTTGCGCTTCCTTTACCGAAGCCTGTGATTGATCGATTCCGTACCTTGTTGAACGTACTGTTTCCCTTTGTGCCTGAATGGAAGCAAGTGCTGCGTAATATTCAGATGAACTCTTATCCATTTCAGCTGCTGAGATTACACGCTTCTCAAAAAGCTCTTGATTTCTTTTAAATGTTGCAGATACATTTTTAAAATTTTCCTCTTGCTGCTTTAGCTGCTGTTGAGCAGCAGCCAGATTGGCCCGCTGCGAATTCATTGCTGCAACAGAACGTTCGTAACCAGACTGCAAAATGTCAGGTTTGATCCGACAGAGCACCTGTCCCTTTTTAACGAAATCACCTTCTTTAATATTAAGTTCAACAACCTCTCCAGATACCTCCGAGCTCAACTTAACTTCCACCTCAGGCTGAACCTTCCCACTTGCCGACACTAACTCATCGACATCAGTCTCTTTTACGACATCCACAGCGACTTTGGTAATTTCTCCCTTTCCAAACCAGCCAGCTTTAAATCCTATGAAGCCAAGGACCACCAAGAGCACTACTATGATCAATATAATTTTTCCAATGCTACGTTTTTTCTTTGCCATTTCTTTTGTTAGTTCAAATAGATTAATTGTTATCGAATTGAATTGGATTCCCAAGGTAATAATCGATGATCTTCGATCTGAATATTACATTATATTTTGCCTGAATAAGATCAAATTCCGCCTTATTTCGTTCTGTTTGAGCTGTAAACAACTCTAGTGAATTTGCCATACCAATATCGTAACGCTCCTTTGTTGCCTTGAATGCTGTTTCGGCACTTTCAAATGCTACAGTAGCCGAGCTATAGCGTTGTTTGGCCGCATTCACATCGAGCACTGCCTGATTAACCGCTTTATTCAAGTTATTCCTTGCCAGTTGCTCACTAGCTTCAGCCTGTTTAAAACCGATCTTTGCTTTAGCAACATTTATTTTATTCTGATTTCTAGAAAAAATGGGAATAGCTAGTGACAAACCTGTAAAGAAAGATTTATTATCGGAAATCTGCTGACCAAAAGGCACCCTAAATAATGTTGCGGGATCCAGTGGATCCGTCTGCCTAGTTGTTGCAGAAGAATAATTTGTACCATAACTTACATTCAAATTGAGTGTAGGATAATACCCGCCCTTTGCTATGTCGATTTGCTTTAATGCGACTTCTTTATCCAATCCAGATTTGCGGATATCCGGTTGCAATGTTAAAGCCTTTTGGTATATATCGACCGCATTTTTATCTTCAGCATGAACTAATACCGATTCTAACTTCGGACGTTCTAAAGAAATTGCGGTTTCAGGAGGCATTTCCATCAATTGCTTTAGGGTCAACAAAGACATTTCATATGAATTCTTCAAATTCACTTTGTTCAATTCATTCGTAGCAACCTGATTTTTTGATTTTGCCAGATCGGCAATCGTTTTATTACCAACTGCAAACTGGATGGAATCCAAAGAAAATTGTTGCTTCGATAAAGCGATCTGATCCTCACTGGCAACCATCATTTCATGATTGGTAATAGCTTCCAAATAATTCACCAAAACATTTAGAATTAGATCATTTTTTATCTTATCTACCTGCGTCGCTGTGGACTCTAGTTGCAATTTATTCGCTTTGATCTGATTGACCTGTTGAAAACCCTGAAATAAATTGACACTCGATCCCACCGAGCCACTAGTTCCTTTTGTCCAGGTGTTATTGACGATTCGTCCGGAAGTTAAATCGAAACCAAAGCCATAACGGAAACTTTGATCCACGGAGGCACTTAGGTCTGGCAACAAATTGCTTTTTGATTGAAATAGATCTTGTTCTGCAAGATCTTTATTCAATGCAGCCTGCTTGATCTGTACATTACGTTCCAAGGTCATTCGTATAGCTTCTTGCACCCCGACGACCTGCTGGGCCTGGACCAAATCATTTGTCCCTAGAAATAATCCAGTAAATATTACTGCAGAATAATAAAATCTTTTCATGTCCATATGTAGAACCATACATTTTTTTTTAGATTTGAACTTCATTTATCGGTTATGTATTTTGTCAAATCTCCATTCTTCCTGAGATGGCTGTATCCCAAATCAATATGGAATATGCCACGTACTGAAAAAAAGGTCTACCTCACTTTTGACGATGGTCCAATTCCTGAAATTACACCTTTTATACTCGATATCCTAAAAAAATATCAGGTGAAGGCAACATTTTTTTGTGTTGGTGAAAATATTAAAAAAAATCCACATTTGTTTCAACGAATTTTAGATGAAGGACATCAGGTCGGCAATCACACCTACAACCATCTTAAAGGCTGGGACACGAATGACGATCAGTATCTAAAGAATATTGCACAATGCCAGGAATTGACGCAAACGGATCTTTTTCGTCCTCCCTATGCAAAAGCTTCGAGATCACAGCTCCAGCAGCTCTATAAGCAATACCGCGTCATCATGTGGGATATTATGTCAGGCGATTTTGATCAGAACTTAAGTCCTCAAAAATGCCTAAAAAATGTTTTACCTAACATCAAAAATGGCTCCATTATTATCTTTCACGATAATATCAAAGCCATTCCGCGTGTAGAATACGCCCTACCTAAAACAATAGAATTTCTATTAAAAAATCACTATCAGCTTTCTGTAATAGGCTAAAACTAAGGCCGGCTTCTAGCCAACACCACCTCAGATTCGTAATATTTGCCAACACTGACACTAAAATAGCCTAGCGCATTATTGGAAAGATTTGAGATTTGGTTGGAAGGTGATGCCGATCTCGGATTAATCATCTGAAAACTATTCCAGTAATTATAGGCTCCAACATCGATACATTGACGCAAAATACGTACACGATCTCCTATCTTTAGATCCCTATCTCTGTCTATAATATCATGTTGCACTTCCAGGCCATTGTTATATTTATCGCTAAATACGTCAATAAAACGTAGCTTACCCCCATTAACGGACATTTTATACTTATAATAGTTACCGATTTCCGGCGGATCCGTAAATACGAGTGTTGGGTAATAAATTGTATCCGTAAATATAATGCGCTCGGAGAGCCCTATCGAATCCACATCCACATAGCTGGGAACCTTTGCCGTTCCCTGGATCTCCCTTCCATCAGCCGTCTTTACCTGAAGCTGGTAAGTAGCTTTCTCCTGCAAGCGTACTGTCTTATTTGTATAAACACCATCTGCCCCTGCCAAAAACGTATAAGTACGATTATTCTGCATATTCTTAACAGTCACCTCGGCATCTGTTATCGGAGCAAGCAGGGAATCTTTAATGCTGACAACCTGCTGAATACTGATCTCGTGCTGTTGATCCGCAACCATCAAGTCAGCTGTAATAACTAACTGCCCCGTGTTCTCTGGCAGTTCCAAATCTATTTTGTCTTCGCAGCCCCCTAAAGTAAATAAAGCAACAGCAATAACTCCTAATATCTTCTTCATTCTTTGCTAAAATTTAAAATTCCACGTAATCGACGGTATCGTCCCAAATAATGCTATTCGATAAATCTCCGTGACATTGGATTGTCCCTCTTTCTCTCTAAAATCAATCAAATAGGCATTTTTCCGATTATAGGCATTATAGAGCCCAAAAGACAAGCTCGAATAGCTATTTTTTGTCCGCTTTATATCATAGGTTGCGGCCAGATCCAAGCGGTGATAAGCAGGCATCCGCTGCCCATTTCTTTTATCATAATAGAAGATCGTACGATCGTCAACAAAATATTTACCCGCAGGCATTGTCACAGCATCGCCTGTATAATATACAAAATTGGCGCTTAAATTCCATTTCGGATTTAACTGATACTGTGCGACAATAGCGATATTATGTGTTTTATCCTGCCGGGCACTGAACCATTTCCCATCATTGATCTGCTCAAACTGCCGTTCACTTTTCGATAAAGTGTAGCTGAGCCATCCATTGAATCGTCCCAGCCTCTTTTTTAAGAACCATTCGATTCCATACGCCCGGCCTTTTCCAAACAGCAATTCACCTTCCAACAGTTCATTTGCCTGCAGGTCGGCACCGTTTCGGTAATCTATCTGGTTCTTTAAATCTCTATAATAGCCTTCGACAGAAAACTCGTATTTATTGGATGCAAAATTTCTAAAGTAGCCAAGAGAATACTGATTTGACAATTGCGGTTTAATCGTGTTATTGCTCAATACATATTGATCGGTAGGAAGACTGCTGGTCGTATTACTCAATTGATGCAGATACTGAACATTGGTATTGAAAGAAGCCTTTAACGTCGTTAAATCATTAATGGCGTAGTTTAAAGAAACACGAGGTTCCAAGTAGAAGTACTTTTTACCTAACTTGCCATTCCCCACATAGGTAGAATCTACGGCCTCACCTGCTTGATCATAAGTATAAAATGTTCCTGGCCCCAATGTTGCATAAGCGGATGCTCTCAGTCCATAGTTTAATTTTAAACGATCGGTAATCGACCAGTCATCGGCTAGATAAGCAGCAATATCAGCACCCTTTCGGTGTTGGATTTTAAGTGAATTTACATTCGAATCTTCCCCAGCTTCGATACTTGCTGGTCTAATTTCCTGCAGGGCTGCCTGCACTCCAAATTTTAGATTGTGACGGTCCGAGAGACTGTATTGAAAATCTTGTTTAAAATTGTAATTATAGATGTCCGAACGGATTTTAAAGTTGTTATCATCCTCAATCTTAACCTGATAATTGAATTTACTAAAAATAAGCGTAGTATTACTAAACAACCTATTGCTCCAGACATGGTTCCAGCGCATCGTTCCGGTGGCATTGCCCCAATTGAAATCAAACAGATCATGGTAAGCCATGGCATCTTTACCAAAATATCCCGATAAGTAAAGCGTATTCTTATCGTTGATACGGTAATTTAATTTTGCATTGAGGTCATAAAAAAAGAGCGCACTCTTCTTTATATTCTCATCGCTTGAAAGCTTTAAGAAAACGTCGGCATAAGTACGTCTACCGGAGATCATAAAGGAGCTCTTGCCTTTTTGGATCGGTCCCTCCAATTTTAATCTTGAAGCAATGAGTCCCAAGCCCCCTTCGACATTAAAATCCTGGTTATTCCCGTCCAAGGTTGTTATTTCCATCACTGACGATATTTTTCCACCATACTGAGCAGGCACGCCACCTTTATAAAAATTAACGTCTTTAATCGCGTCAGAGTTAAACGTAGAGAAAAAACCGAACAAGTGTGAGCTGTTATACACCGGAGCTTCATCCAGCAAAATCAGGTTCTGATCGCCGCCGCCGNNATGGGAACCAGCTGTATGATGTACGTCGAATCTTTATCCAAACGAACAGAAAACGCCTTTGTTCGATAGCCAACAGATGATACTTCCATACCCTTGCTGCCATCACGAACAGACAAACTAAAAAAACCGTATTTATTTGAAGCGGTAGATTTCTTTTCAGAATCATTTCGTATTACGGCACCAATAATATTCTCACCGCTTATACTGTCCCTAACAAACCCAGAAATAGATTTAGACTGTTGACTATACGCTTGCTGTGCGCAGAACAAAATGGAAGAACAATAAAAAACAACCTCTATAGGTTTAAACATAATCAAGTGAAGTCAAAAATTTTGCTGAAAATAATAAAAAAGCCTTACAATTTGTAAGGCTTAATAATAAGTTTATAATTTGTTAGTTAAGGTCTCTGTTTAACAAAAATAGCAATTTATTCATTTATGCCAAATATTTATCTATTTTTCTTTTCACCTTTTTCTGGCTCATCAAAATATCCCTTAAAAAAAGCCATCTGGTAGATAATTGACCTTGACCAATATTCCCAATTATGCCCCCCCTCACTTGTGACAAAAGTGTGGTTTATATTATGATACATCAATTTGTCATGCAAGGCAACGTTTACCGCATAAAAGAAATCTTCTTTGCCGCAATCTATAATTAAACGCAATCCGTTATTGACGAGCTTAGGTACCATATTAATAACGACGCGATTGTCCCATTCCGGTGGAGCGTCCGCATAAGTCCCGATACGATCCTTGATTTCCCAGTTCAAAGGAAAAGGTCTAAAATCCCCCCCTCCCGCCGTACTCCCAGCAGCACCATACACATCCTGATGTTTAATCGCCAGCGATAAGGCTCCATGGCCACCCATACTCAGTCCCGAAATTGCCCGTCCTTTACGGTCTTTGATCGTCGAATAATGTGTATCTATATAATCAATCAATTCCTTCGACACAAATGTCTCATATTGATAATTTTTATCGTTCGCAATATCCCAATACCAACTTCCAAAACCGCCGTCGGGACAGACCACCATATAGCCATATTGATCGGCCAGTGCACTCACACTGGAATTTTTAACCCAATTGCTATAATTGCCCGAGTAGCCATGCAGTAAGTAAAGAACTTNNTCCTTTGGAATACTTTTGTGGCAGTATAACCACTGTCTTAACTGCTTTACTCATAGCTTGGCTCTGGATAGAAAGCGTATCCACTTTAGCCGCATGTACCTGCGCAATTGAACATAAGAAAACAGCAAAAGCCAGGAGCAAGCGGCTTATGCCATCCACGCGGCATAATGAAACCTTGACAGCTTCTGGCATAGCAATGATGTGTGCTGTGCGATAGGAAAAAGGTTTAGTTGTTATCATATATTATCGAGTTTTTTCAAAAAAATAAAGATAGGATTTTAAATNNGCTATTGCTTCCCCCTGAGGTTCCACTTGATAAGGAACAATCACTGGTTTCTGCTGCAATACCTGTTTCCAAGGTTCACGTCCATTTCTCTGCCAATAGAAAATCGATGTAATATTCTTCACAAGCAGCTGCTTACCTGTCGGATCTATAGCTGCAGCTGTAGCAAAAGTAAAGGGAAGTTCCACGACCTTGTTTAAAGTAAAATATTGCTGTCTTTTGTTTCCGAATACATCAGCACAATATACCGTTGAGCGGAACTCCCGCTTGGATATGACATAAAGCAGATTGTCAATTGGATCGATCATCATCGATTCGGCATCTAAACGTTTCTGACCTGGAAATTTCAAAAAAATGACCCGGATAGATTCTTTCGCGACAATATCAGGGTCTTCAGCATGTGGCTCTGGAAATACGTATAAGCAAGTCCAAGTTTTTTTACCCGTATTATTTCCAATATCGGCTAATACAAGAAAATACTTATCAGCAATTTTAACCCGATCAATATCTTCACAATCTACTACAGACACTCTTTCAAGTGTAACTTTCTTCAAGAATTTAGCCTGACGATCAATCAGATAAACATTTGGACCGTCGCCACTGTCATTGTGCACCCAGAAATTACCTTTTCTATAGGACTCCGTGATGCCAGAAACCTCCTTCAGTTGCGGATCTGTCAGTTCACCGACTGCGATTTGCGTTTTAAAATAATCCTTGCTATTTTGGCAATACACCTGCCGACTCAGTAGAAAAATGGTCGTCAGCAGGCACAGTTTGATCCCTGCAATATTCATGTTTAAAGATACGTTTTTATTGATATTTACATTCCAATTATGAATAAGTCTCCAAAATTCTGTTCAGTTCTATTTCTTTTCATGCTCTTTCTCCCTTCATATCATTTACTTGCCCAAAATTCCTCATTTCGGATTAAAGTAAAATCGGGCCTTCAAAATACCCCTCCATATCTTGTTAAATATTACAATAGCAAAAATTGGGAAAAATTCTATGCTAACATTTTAAAATTCGAATATGATCCTAAATATGAATATGACATCAAGGTTGCTAAACATAAAAAGAGGCCAAATTCGACGTATACTTTAACGAAGACGTTCGCAAAATCATTGTCTGAAAATACTGACGTCGCAACATGGGAGATTAGCGACAGCTATGTCAACGCACAGCGTCTTGGAAAATTAAAATGTTTGCAGATAAAAACGGATAAAAAGAATAAATGGGAATACTTAAATACGTCCATCCGTGGTTTCGATTATCAAGAAGGTTACCGATACCGCATTCGGGTTAAACAAACGAAACAAAAAGATATAGACACGATCGATTACAGCTTAGTTGAAATTATTTCAAAAGAAAAAACAAACGAACTACCGAGCGTCGCCGCATTCCTCGCTCGCTTTAAATGGAATTTACTTCAACTGAATGGAAAAAATGTTACCGACAGTAAAGCAAGCATCGGCTTTGATGCCAAAAATGGCACAGTCGCAGGTACAACTGGATGTAATAATTTTTGGGGGAATTTCATCATTAAAGATAATAAAATCAGCTTCCCACACTTGGCTAGTACAATAAAAGCGTGCAACAGGGTAAATATTGAAAACGATTTCTTTGAGGTTCTTGATAACAAACATATTCAATTCGACATTGCCGATCAAACATTAAATCTCTATCTAAACAATAATCTAATCATGATATTTGGATTAGAACGAGAGTAAAAAAATACCCGAAGTTTGGGGAACTCCGGGTACTTTAGCCATATTATTAACCTATTTTATGAAAAGTATTTATGCCATTTGGAAATGGCATAAACAAATATGTGAAATAAATCGTAAACAATCGAAAGTAAAACATGTTTTAACAAAACTTTAACATTCGAATAGATATTGAGACAAAAACGCATATAATTGAGACATGTAAGCGCACCAAACTTTGCTATAAAATTGTATATTAAAGATTTAAAATGACACAATGATTAAAACACTTTTAACAACTACTGCTTTACTTTTAACATCAACACTTTTTGCTCAAAAAAATCCAGTAATTACCGGTAACTACGCCGACCCTGAAGGTATTATATACGGAAACAAATATTGGATATTTCCGACTTATTCAGCTCCTTACGAAGAACAGATTTTCTTTGATGCATTTTCATCTTCCGATCTTGCTACGTGGACAAAACATAGCCGCATTTTAGAGAATACAAATGTTAAGTGGGCGAAAAAGGCGATGTGGGCGCCAGCTGTATTGGAGAATAAGGGGAAGTACTATTTATTTTTTGGTGCCAATGACGTTCATCAGGGCGAAATTGGAGGTATCGGAGTCGCTGTTGCAGATCGACCAGAAGGACCTTATGCCGATTTATTGGGAAAACCATTAATTAACGATATCGTCAATGGTGCACAGCCTATTGACCAATTTGTCTTCAAAGACAAAGATGGTACATTTTACATGTACTACGGCGGATGGAAGCATTGCAATGTGGTCAAGCTCAAACCGGATTTCACCGGCTTGCTTCCTTTTGATGACGGCACCTTTTACAAGGAAATCACCCCCAAGGATTACGTCGAAGGACCATTTATGTTTATAAAAGATGGAAAATATTATTTCATGTGGTCGGAAGGTGGCTGGACAGGCCCCGACTACAAAGTCGCTTATGCCATCGCCGATTCGCCCTTTGGCCCTTTTGAGCGTATCGGGACAATATTGGAACGGGATCCCGAAGTCGCTGTTGGCGCCGGGCATCATTCTGTCATCAAAGTACCTAACAAAGACAAGTATTTTATTGTCTATCNNACCGTAGACCGCTTGGCAAAGATGGAGCCAATGAACGGGTCACCTGTATCGAAGAAATGAAATTTGACAAAAATGGACATATCATACCTGTTAAGATGACCTTTACAGGTGTCAAATATCCATTAAAATAGAAGAAATACTTAATTTTTGCAAACAACAAAGAAGCCCAGATCAATCGAACTGGGCTTCTTTGTTTATGAAAGCACTTACAGCTTAAATGCTGGAAATTGCATTATTCAATGTTTCAGATGGACGCATTGCCCTAGCGGCCAATTCATCATTCGGGAAATAATAACCACCGATGTTTTGTGCATGCCCCTGAGCAGCGATCAACTCTTCATTGATTTTCGCTTCATTTTCTGTTAACACATTTGCAACGGTCGCAAATCTCTCAGCTAATTCAGCATCTTTTGTTTGTGCTGCCAAAGCCTGAGCCCAGTATAATGTCAAGTAGAAATGCGACCCACGGTTATCGATCTGACCAACTCTACGTGCCGGAGATTTGTCATTAGCCAGGAATTTCTCTGTTGCTTCATCCAATGTCTCCGCCAATACCAACGCTTTTGGATTATTTTGTGTTTGAGACAAGTGTTCCAAAGAAGCACCAAGTGCCAAGAATTCACCTAATGAATNNGAATTTCGTCGCATCAATCGGAGATAAAATACGAATATCCAGACCAGTTGTATCAAAGTTTGGCAAGTATTTTTCTACTTTTTTGATAATTTCTCTATCATGTGCACGGTTTTCATCCAACCAGAATACAGCTGGTGTCTCAGATAAACGGGCACGATTTACAGCCAATTTCACCCAGTCTTGAATCGGAGCATCTTTCGTTTGACACATGCGGAAGATATCTCCTGTCTCTACTTTTTGCTCCATGAAAACATTTCCTTCCGCATCGACCACGCGAATAACCCCGTCGCCTGTAGCTTGGAAAGTTTTATCATGGGATCCGTATTCCTCAGCTTTTTGCGCCATTAAACCTACGTTTGGCACAGAACCCATTGTTTTAGGATCTAATGCACCATGCTCCTTACAGTCTTCAATTGTCGCTTCGTAAACACCAGCGTAACAACGATCAGGAACCATAGCAATCGTATCTTCTTCTTGGCCCTCTTTATTCCACATCTTACCGCCGATACGGATCATTGCTGGCATAGAAGCGTCAATAATCACATCAGAAGGCACGTGGAAATTTGTAATACCTTTATCCGAGTTGACCATCGCTAAAGCTGGACCATTTGCAATAGCAGCGTCGATAGCAGCTTTCACTTCAGCCTCTTTTGAATGGCCTGCGATTTTAGCATAAACCTCGCCTAAACCGTTATTTTTATTGATACCCAGCTCTTTGAACAAATCGCCATATTGCGCAAAAACATCTGCAAAATAAGTTTCAACAACAGCACCAAATATAATTGGATCAGAAACTTTCATCATTGTTGCCTTTAAATGCGCAGACAACAATACTCCTGCGGCTTTCGCTTCAGCGATAGCATCAGGTACAAAAGCTTTCAATGCAGTTAAGCTCAACGTTGAAGAATCAATAACTTCACCCGCTTTCAATGCAGAAAGTCCTTTTAATTCTGTCACCGCACCGTTGGCATCTACAAATTCTATTTTAAATTGACCCGCATTCTCGACAGTTACTGATTGCTCAGATCCATAGAAATCACCTGATGTCATCGAAGCTACTTTCGTTTTGGAATCTTTGGCCCAAGCACCCATTTTATGTGGGTTTGCTTTCGCATAATTCTTAACCGCTTTAGGTGCACGGCGATCTGAGTTTCCTTCACGTAATACAGGATTTACAGCAGAACCCAATACCTTTGCATACTTAGTTTTGGCTGACTTTTCTTCATCTGTGGTCGCTTCATCAGGATAGTTCGGAACAGCGTATCCCGCTTGCTGCAATTCAGCGATAGCATCTTTTAACTGCGGAATTGACGCAGAAATATTCGGTAATTTAATGATGTTCGCTTCAGGAGTTGTTGCCAACTGACCCAATTCAGCCAATGCATCAGCAATTTTTTGATCTTCTTTTAAAAATTCTGGAAAGCTAGCAAGAATACGGCCTGCTAAAGAGATATCTCTCAATTCAACCTCGATACCAGCTGTAGCTGTAATCGCTTGAACGATAGGCAAAAACGAATAAGTCGCTAATAATGGAGCTTCATCTGTTTTTGTCCAAACAATTTTTGATTTGTTTGACATAGTAATCTATTAGAAATATGTTTAATTTTTAATGCTACGTGAAATCATTGAAAAATCTGAATTTCTCAAAAATTCGCCTAAAGATAAGAATTAATGCCATAATTAACGAGAAATTACACCCCTTTTGACAATAAAAATGTGAAAATAAATATATTTTGGCAATACAGAATAAGTCGCTTCCCCTCTCCCCAAAAGTATCCCTCTTGACATTTCAGTGACCGGATACTACAGGCGAAATCCTATTTTAGCTCAAATTAAAAACACGACTGACAATGAAAACATTCAAATTGAACAATGGAGTTGAAATTCCGGCAATTGGATTTGGAACCTGGCAAATTCCAGAGGGCGAAGAAGCTTATCAGGCAGTTAAAGAAGCTCTTGCCGCTGGATACACACATATTGACACTGCGGCTATATATGGAAACGAAAAGAGTGTTGGAAAGGCTATAAAAGACAGTGGTATAGATCGTAATTCACTGTTTATTACAACAAAACTTTGGAATACCGAACGTGGATACGATAAGACAATTGCTGCATTTGAAAAATCACTCAGCGATCTACAATTGGACTATCTCGATCTTTACCTGATTCACTGGCCAGCCAATGAAACACAATTTGCAAACTGGGCTGACATCAACGCGGACACCTGGCGAGCTTTTGAGCATCTTTATCAACAGGNNTTCCCAAAAGACTACCTCGCCAAATTATTGGAGTCAGCGACAATCATACCTGCCGTGAACCAAATTGAATTTCATCCGGGTTATCTTCAGAAAGATACCGTGGCGCTCTGCCAATCCAATGACATCCTTGTTCAGGCTTGGTCACCCCTGGGTTCGGGCAGAATATTGCAGGATGAAACACTCGTTGAACTGGCTAAGGAAAAGAATACAAGTGTTGGACAACTCTGTATCAAATTTGCTTTATCTCAGGGTATCTTGCCGTTGCCAAAATCAACTAATCCCGATAATATAAAAAGAAATTTAGCTATCGACGATTTTGAGCTGACAGCAAGCGATATCAAAACTATCCTCGATTTACCTGAAATGGGGTTTTCCGGATCGGATCCTAAAAAAGTCGCTTTTTAAGAGCGGTAATACAAAATTTATGGAGTCGCTATAAGGCTGCTCCATAAATCTTATATTGCAGAGCTTCTAGCACGAAAGAAACTGATTGTCTATTTTTCCTAAACAGTATATAACAATTTTTTGCTATTATAGCGGTAAAGTTGCCTACGCTATTCCTTACTTTTTTATTGAAAAAATGAATGAAATAGAACTTATAGATCAATCGGAACTTCCTGCGCAGGGAGAAGACTACTACTATCACCCCTTATGGACGACTTGTATCTTGCTGTATAGAGGCTCCATTCAGGTCAATAGCAATGGTACGCCCACCGATCTCCAAGCTGGCAATATCCTCTTTATCGGATACAATAAGTACTACAGCTTTACGACAATTAGTACCGATGCTATATTTAAAATACTTCATTATGACCGAAATTTTTCCAACCGAATACGATTGTCGATCAGTCGATACGATGCGTATCGGTTAATCAATGCCAATCGTTCCACACCTTTTACTCCCGCCCCCAACAATTTTGAAGCTATCTGGACATTGTTATGCACTTTGCATAGCAACCGTAAAAAACCGATCGATCCGAAGAAGGATTTTCTCCAAAAAGCCAATATCAATATTTTCATGGCGATTATTTACCTTTTGGCCGATGTGATCTATACCGCCGGCGAAAGCTCCGGAAAGACACACAACAAAAGAAAGGAAGAAATTACCGTGCATTTTTTACAGCTTATAGCCGATCACTACAAAGAACAGCGCGATCTAGCGTTCTACGCCGACCACCTCAACATCTCCATCAAATACCTGTCGGTCAGCGTCAAGGAGATTACAAAAGAATCGCCCTCTGAAATTATTAGTAACTGGCTAGTCACAGAAGCTAGAGCGCAGCTCACCATTTCTACCAAAACAATCAATCAAATCTCACAGGAATTTAATTTTTCAGATCAATATGCTTTTAGCAAGTTTTTCAAAAAAAATGTCGGGATAACACCCAAGCTATTTCGTGAACAGCAAGCCAATCTTGTTACCAATTAAACATCATAAAGCAGGAATCGCACATTTCTTGTCTCCCCAAGACATACTAACTTTGTATCACATATATAAACAAAGTTAAATACCATGAATACGAAGTCAAGAGCCCGAAAAATAGGTTTTTACTTGACGTTATGCTTCTTTACATTCTTTTGCAATCAAACATACGGTCAAGACAGCATAAACAGCCGGAAAATAACAATTGAAAAACTGTTCGAACTTGCTATCCATAACCACCCAAATCTTATCGTTTCGGCAACAGCTGTAAATATCGCCCAACAAAAAACAGAAGTTGCAAAATTAAGAAGGCTTCCCGAAATCAGTGCTTCGGCGTCGGCTTTTTACCTCGGCGACGCCGCATTAATTAACAAAGACTTATCGGGCTCAGAGAAAGTCCCTTTACCCCATTTCGGTAACAATTATGCATTGGAAGCGAAAGAACTTATCTGGAAGGGAGGTGCTGTAAAAAATAGCATCAAAGCATCGTCTCTTGGCGAAGAACTGGCTGAATTGGACCATAAGAATGAAGAACAGAACATTAAAATTTTGGTCTTGGGTTATTATCTTGATCTCTTCAAACTTAAGAATCAGGAAGCTGTTTATAATCAAAATATCGATTTGGCGCACAAAAGACTGGACCTGACGGACAAATTATATAACCAAGGAATGATTACCAAAAATGATGTCATCCGAAACCAATTGCAAATATCCGAGCTGGAGTTAGCAAAAGAGGTCATTCAAAACAACATGAAAATCCTGAATGATGAGCTCATTGTTGCATTGGGGCTACAAGAGGGCACAGTAATTGAGCCGGATGATAAATTATTAAACAGCAGCTTTCAGCTGGCAGACCTCGCGAGCTTGAAACAAGATGCTTATGTATCCAGCCCGGGCCTTCAACTTGCCGCCAAAGAGACTGAGCTCCTGCATACCGAAAAAGATATTACAAAATCAGAGAAATCGCCTGCTCTTAGCATCTTCGCGGGAAACAGCCTTGTCAAACCAATCACCAATGTGATGCCGGTTATTGATAAATACATGAATACCTGGAATACCGGTATCTCCCTGAGCTATAATATTTCTTCGTTATACACAACAGGAAAAAAGCTTAAGCTAAATGATCTACAAATTGAAAAAAACGAGAAATATGAAAGTGCACTGAAACAAAAAACCAACGTAGCTGTTAATACTGCATACATTAAATACAATGAGGCCTACTCGCAACGCAAGACGCTGGAGTACAACAAAGCACTTGCTGATGAGAACTACCGCATTATTGAGAAAAAGTATTTGAACCAATTGGCGTTGATCGTTGATATCATGGATGCTTCAAACTCAAAACTTGAAGCAGAATTGAAATACACAAATGCTGAAATCAATATTGTGTATGCATATTACAAACTTTTAAAAGAGACTGGAAAGATCTAGTACATTTTCCCTTTGCCTAATTTAATCAGTTTTATATGTAAGGCCTCGTTAAGAAATTAATGGGGCTTTTTTTTATACGAAATACTGCACTATTTTAACTCATTATTATGGCAAATTCATTTCTCAAAACAATCCGGACATCAATTAAACACTGGTATATTCCACTGATTATCGGTATTCTTTTAATCCTCTTAGGTTTCTATACCATTTCAACCCCTGTTGCTGCATTTCTCACATTAGCAATTCTTNNATTCTGGAGATCATCTTTGCGGTACAGAACAAAGATGAGGTAGATGGCTGGGGTTGGTACCTCACCGGAGGTATCCTCTACACGCTATTCGGAATATTACTGATTTCCAACACTTTGCTTTCCGCCAGCACTCTGGCATTTATTGTGGGTTTCTATGCGCTGTTTAAATCCTTCCAGCTGCTGTCCTTCTCCTTTGACCTCAAAAATTACGGCAGTAAGTCCTGGGGATGGAATTTGCTGTTTGCCATTTTAGGTATTATTTTCAGTTTTATTTTACTCTGGAATCCACTCTTTGCCGGTTTTTCCTTGGTTATCTGGACAGGTATGGCTATTAGTACAGTGGGATTTGCGGCTTGTGTATTTGCATTTCAGCTAAAAAGTCTCAAAGATATACCAAATAAACTGCCAGACGAGTGGAAAGAGCGTTACCAAAAGCTTAAAGAAGAATTTGATCAGCATCGCAAATAAAAAAAGGCTGAATGCAATGCCCCAAAAAGTTAGACACTTTCTGGGGCCATTGCAGTTTTTAACATCAAGGCTATTTACTTATTTCAACGACCTCAAAAGGCACTTTAGCCAGCGGATAATCCTGCTTATCCGTTTTTACCTGACTTATTTTCAGGATCACGTCAAAGCCTTCATAAATTTCACCAAAAACGGTAAAATCATGATCAAGTCTCGGCTGACCACCGTGGGCGAGATATTCTTTACGTTGGACCTCGGTATATTTAACTCCTTTCTTTGCCTCCAGACCATCAAGCTCAGATGCTGTGATATTCTTGCCGACCACAAAATAGATCTGGTTCAGAAAAGACGCTTTTTCAGGATTTCCATCCCTCCCCGCGCCCAATGCGCCCATTTTATGAAAAGCACGATTGTCAAACTCAGCTGCCAATCGCGGTTTTTGATGCAGCGGATCTGCGGCCTCCCGTTTTTCAATATCAATATCATGCTCTCCACCCTGCACTACAAAATTTTCGATAATGCGATTAAAGAGTGCCCCCTGATAAACACGATCTTGAATTGACCGCATCATCAAATCACGGTGATGTGGTGTATAATCATAGAGTACAACTTTAAAATTGCCAAAAGCAGTCTTGAAAAGCAAGTGTTTTGACTGTGCATAGCAATTACCCAATGCGATCAAAACAACGCATAGGATAAGCTGAATTTTCTTCATAGTGCGCATAAATCAGTTTTTAGAATTCACATAAAAATACACTAAATTTCGATTTTTGAAAGTCGTTTTCCGTCTATCTTCCTTTTGTACCAAAAGACCGCATACCCCAGATTCTTCCAATTTTTTTTTGGCGCTAAAAAATTACAGGCATAGGGCGCAATTAAAACTTGCAAATAAGCATAAATTTATCTTAGTTTGGATTAAAACTATTCAAGACTATGCAGTATACAGCAAATCCAGACCGATACCAAAATATGATCTATAATCGGTGCGGTCAATCCGGTCTTTTATTGCCCGCAATCTCCTTGGGAATGTGGCATAATTTCGGTGATGACACTCCACATCAAACCAAAGTCGATATCTGCACTACGGCATTTGACCTCGGAATTACGCATTTTGACCTTGCAAATAATTATGGTCCTCCTGCGGGGAGTGCCGAAAAAGCATTCGGACAAATATTAAGAGAGCAATTTCAGGGCTTACGCGACGAAATGATTATTTCATCCAAAGCAGGTTACCACATGTGGAATGGCCCGTACGGAGAATGGGGCAGCCGCAAATATCTGATATCGAGCTGTGAGCAATCGCTAAAACGCTTAGGTATCGACTATGTTGATATTTTCTACTCACATCGTTTTGATCCCAACACCCCCTTAGAGGAGACCATGTTGGCCTTGGATCAGCTGGTTCGTAGCGGAAAAGCGCTTTATGTCGGTATTTCGTCCTATAACTCGCAACGTACAAAAGAGGCCTATGCGATCCTGAAATCCCTCGGTACACCTTTTATTATTCATCAACCCAGCTATTCCATGCTCAACAGATGGGTAGAAACCGATTGCTTGCTCGACACCTTGGATGAGATAGGCATTGGTTCTATCGTCTTCTCTCCCTTGGCACAGGGCATGCTAACCGATAAATATTTACAGCATATCCCGGAGAATAGCCGTGCGTCGCAATCCAAATCACTTCAGACGAAATTCCTGAACGAAGAAAATCAAAAGAATATCCAAGCTCTTCATGCCATTGCGCAGCGCAGAGGACAGTCATTAGCGCAAATGGCTATTGCTTGGGTTTTACGCCAGAAACAAGTTACATCCGCGCTAATTGGCGCATCAAAACCACAACAGGTCATTGATTGCGTTGGGGCATTGAAGAATCTATCATTCAGCCCAGAGGAAATTCACGAAATTGATCTTTATGCAAAAGATGGTCATATTAATATCTGGGCCAAATCAGCAGAAATTGATTAAGATCAGTACCACTGAAGTTTTTACTCAAGAAACTGTTTCGCGACTGAGTGAATTCCTTAAAAACATCAATGAGCCCGGCAGTAGCAGGGCTCATTGATGTTTTTAACCCAGTTTTTTCAATATCTTTTCAAAGGTGTTGATATTCCGGCTTGTCATCTTATCTTTAAGATTCTTTTTCCCCAATACCTTTCCAAAGCTGGAATCCAAGGTATTTCCCTTGGGCACTCGCCAATAAAAGACCGCATTGACGATCTCAGCTTTCTCCCCCGGCGCTTGTGTCGCGTTCCTGAATTCATCCATCAGTATTTTTTCGACACCTTCTGCTCCTATAAAAGCATATACATGGAAGTCTGCATCCGTTTCAAAAGGAATGTTTGCCTTTAGAAATCCCACCTCATCCGCTGAACGGATGAATAAAAAAGCTTCATAAGAAAAATACGCCGACATAGACTCCTCCAATAGCTGCTTGAGCTGTTCGGCCGCTTGGTCTGATGAAAAAACAATATTACCAGAAGCCAGTACCGAAGTAACGTCCGTTACACCTGCATCCTTAAAAACCTGACAAACATCAGCCATTTTCATATTGGTCCCCTTTACATTGACGCCGCGTAAAAAAGCACAGTATTTCATCTTATTAAATTAATCGATTATTTCATCCATCGGATTCCAAAACAACNNTCAGGCACGGCAAGCGTACCGCCGCTTGATATGACACGGTGAGCGGGTACATCGTTGGGACATCCGCCCATGGCCTTTCCGACATGCCTTGAATGATTCGGATAACCTAAGGCCTTTGCTATCGCTCCATAGGTCGTCACCCTTCCTTTCGGAATCAGCTTAGCTACCTCATATACCTGCTGTTTGAATTGCTCATCCATTATTTATTCAGATTTTACTTTGCTTTGCTTGCTTCGAATCTGATCACATTAAGCCGTAGCAAAGGGTTACCAGTTAAACAAAAACTAAGGTACAAAAAGCTATCGTAAACTAGAATGTCCTTCATCTTTTAGTCTTATATTTTCAGATCATTTAGACATGCTAAAACAATAAATATTACCGCCAAAATCCGCGACATAGATTTCATTTCCTTGAATAGTGACTTCTGCCAAAATCGGCGTACCCAAGTTAATTTTTTGCACCAATCTCCCATCCAGATTCAACACATACAAATAACCATCCGATCCACCAAAAAATAGCTTTCCTGCCGCATAACGAATACTCGACTCAACCGTACCTACTTTTTTATGAAGATCAGAAGTCGAATAAGCAGAAGTATAGATGAGGGCTTCTCCGGTCTGGAAATTNNTTAAAATCATCTTCGCTCTGTGTCTTATTGATAACTGTTCCTCTTTTTTGATCCAATTGAAAAAGATTGTTCAACCCAGCTACATAAAAAGAGGCGGCATCAGCACCGGCCCCGCCGGTTCTAAACCGCAAGCCATCTTCATTTTTCTTCCACAGGAGTTTTCCGGTCTTGCAGTCATGAACGAATAGGCTATTCCAATTTGCCCCTGTAATTAAATATCCATTTGTGACAAACAGTTCCCCGGGCATCCCTTCCCCCCCATTCCAATCACGATTTTGCCATATCATGGTACCGTCATCGGCTTTTATTGCTGATAGGTAGTTTCCGGCTCCTGTATAATAAATACCATCTTGAACAACACCAGCACTCACATATCCCGGAAGACGTCCCCCACTGAGATCCTTCTTCCACACCAATTTACCATCCTTTTCATTAATCGCATAAACTGTTCCGCCCATATCAGTCGCTAATACTAAGCCATTGCAATAAGCTAATTTCTG
>DKIT01000033.1 GCA_002454415.1 Sphingobacterium sp. UBA6711 | reverse complement strand
GTGTTGACAGAAATTGGATTTATCAGTAATAGAGAAGAAGAAAGCTACCTTTTGTCTGATGAGGGGCAGCAGGAGATTGTTGATAATTTGGTTTCAGCATTAAAAATTTATAAAAATTCTGTCGAACGCTAAACAGATTTGCTTTTGTGCTGTTTTAAACTTATATTAATGATCCATACAAAATAGATTATTTGTGAAAATCTCAAACGAAACGAAAGTCGGCATATTAGCAACAGTTGCGATAGTTCTCCTATTTATTGGCTACAGCTTCCTTAAAGGAAATGATGTCTTTAGTAATGATAATACCTTTTATACTACCTATGATGCAGTGGATGGCCTAACGCCATCAAAGCCTGTCTTGGTCAATGGCTATCAGATCGGTCGGGTCTCAAAAATGATTTTACAACCCGATGGAAAGATCAAAACCGAGTTCAAGATTCAGTCTGATTACGATATTCCCAAAAATACCGTGGCAAGAATTTCAAGTACAGATTTATTGGGCGGGAAGGCTATTGTTTTTGAGATGGGAAACAGCAAGGAATTGGCGCAAGATGGCGATTTTTTGAACTCCGGTATTCAGCCGAATATCATGGACAAAGTAGAGCCTATTCAAAAGCGTATTGAAACCATTACCATTAAATTGGATTCAACATTATCTGTTGTGAATACAGTTTTGGATAAACAGTTCCAAGACGATTTCAAAAATAGTATCCATAGTATTTCGACCTCATTGAAAAACGTTGAAGGTATCACAAAAGATGTAGAAGGACTTGTTGGAAATGAAAAAGGGCGCTTAAATCGGATTATGGCAAATCTGGAATCGATTACTTCCAATTTCTCCCAAAATGGAGAAAAGATTAATGCGATTATGGCTAATTTAAATAACATCACTGATAAGGCCGCACGGTTGGATTTTGAGCAAACGATGGGCAAAGTGAATGCTGCCGTCAACGATTTTAAGGAGATTACTGGGAAAATCAATAGTGGCAAAGGATCTATTGGTCTTTTGCTAAATGATGAATCGCTATATAATAATCTCAACAATGCATCCAAAGAAATGGACAATCTCATGAAAGATGTCAAGGAAAAACCTGGAAAATATATCAAGCTTTCTATTTTCGGGAAAAAAGGAGAGAAATAGTGTTCAACGATTAGATCCAATGATAAAATTAAGAAGCCTGCAATACAATTTTGCGGGCTTTTTGTTTATGAAAGTACCAGACATCATTTTTTTTATTTTGATCACCTTATCATACTTTATGTATGCTATGTTTCATTATTTACGTTATCATGGTTTAGATGTTGTCAACAATCTAAAGAAAGTAGAAGTACTTAATACCTCTTGTACAGCTGCACCAAGAATGGCTTCTGCAATGATGGTAGACTTTCTAAATAAGAATTATTCAATTAACCTTCCCTATGAAAATTGTTCCAAATACTCTTCCGGAGATAAGGTGGAATTATTTTATGATGTAGACTTTAATAATACAGGAGCGGCATCTAAGACTCCTATAAATCAACTTCAGCGAAATTATTATATAAAAAAATAACAGATGAAAACTTTGTGTATATTATTTTTTATGTTGATCAATGCAAATGTCAGTTTCACTCAGTGCGTTGAAAATTCTCATTTCAAATTTTTAGAAATAAATATTTCCAAAAATTCTAAAGAAAAAGGAAAGCATATTTCTATTAAATCACCCCGACTTAAAACAGATGGACTGGTTAATATCACAGATGATAGAACAGTTTTTTTTATGTATTCTAAAAAAAATAGATTGAAAATTTTACAAGAGTATTTGTATTTTAGAGAAGATACAAGTGTTAGCAATAAATTTTTCATAGTAGACGGAAGCAGTCGATCGAGAAGATTTCAAGGGATAACGGTAGAAATAGAAGCGCTATTCACTTTCTCATGGTTGTTAATACGGGATTATCCAAAAATTGAACCTAAGTTATACTTTCGGGAGACCAAAATTCCGGTAACGAAAGATGAGGATTTGAAATCTATATTTAGGATATATAAAAAATATTTTGAAAACCTTAAACAGAATAATGGAAAAATTAGTTATTGGCCTCTTGACGGTACGCCATATTGCTGGAAAGGAGAACCTTTTAATAAGGAAATCTATTTAAGTAAGTCGTTGTGGTAATATTATGGCGCTGCAATTTGTAAAAACCAAAGTCGTAGGAGGGGGATGGTGAAAATTATACAGGACTGAGTTTCCAAGGATTAATGAATATTATTAATAATCTTTTGTTAGTATTGAATCTTTATGAAACTACTGCTGGTAAATTTGTAAGCGCCGGTAAAATGTAAAATGTGTTAATATGCCACAATATTTAGATTTATATTTCTTAGTCAACCATAGAAAAGCCAATATTATTAGAAATTTTTTTTATGACTATTCATTCGAAAAAAAAGAATTGGCAGTTGATTACCCATTTCCCCAATATTCCGAAATAGTGCAATATGTTTTTTATTCCGATTTGGATTTACTTTCGTATATGGAAAATAATGTTAATGGAGAGTATTTGATTTATTGGCAGAATACAAATGCTGATTTAGATATTTATCAATTTACATTGCAATATACAAGTGATGGTAGTATGATTGTTGGCATTTCATTCCCTTGTCAAGAGATAGCAAGAGAAAGGAGCATTGAGTTATTTTTTGAATTTAAGAAATATTTCAATGCTACAGCTGGATATATAACAAGAGAAGTGCCTCCTCCAGAAACGGCTTTAGAGTTCCTAGAATTTTGTAAAGCAAGATTTTCTCCTGATTGAGATTAAATATATTTTTTTTAAAAAAATTATCCCTCAGAAACTATACAGTTATAGAACTTAGATAATACAATTAGTCCCTATTTTTATCGATTATCTGACTAATGAAGAAAATAGTGCAATTGAAGATAAAGCGAGAAACCAACGAGGGCTTATCAATTTTGGTCCTAAGTGGTAATAGGATGGCTGTTAATAAAATACTTTATTTATGCTTTATGATTTTTAAGAAGTTGACGATATTGATATCTGTTGGTATCTGAAAAGTTATGGGGCTGTTTTTATCTTGAGCAATCAAGAAATCGATGATTCGTTTTCCTAATCTCATCCTTCTATAATTTGGAAGGACTTGTATATCTATAAGTTGACGGTCGGCTAATGCAGCATAACCTCATATCCGATTATTGCGATCCGATAAAGTGAAGATTTGAGCGCCAGATAGCTTGGACGTATTAAAATCAAATGGTCCATTAAGATCGGTTAAAGAAGTAGCAAGATGCTGGATTTGGTAAGTTTCAGAATAGGTGAACCTAGATCTATCTAAGTCGCGTTGCAATAAAGGCCTATTTTTTGAATCCTTTCTACATAACTTGTTTAGTGATACGCTCAAATCCTTCGCTGTGAAAGGGTAATCAAAATAGGTTCTTAGATGAACGAAAAGCCCCAATGCCGTTTGTGGTTTCAAGAAATAACCTTCTTCCTCCAAAAATCTTAAATAATCTGTTAAGGCTTTATTTTCGACTTTACGGACACCTTTTACTATTTTTTGTCGCCACTCGATTTCAGGGGAAATTGTTCCATCTTCATAAGTTACTGTATGCTTGAAGATTGTTGATTTTTTATTGAATTTAGAGGATGCACTCAGTTTAATTTCTTCATCCGCATTAGTGCATGAAGAAAGGACGTGGTCTAAAGGTACATTAAAAATAGCAGGGAAAAGTGTCAAATATTCCTGTTTTATTCTTTTCTTGTCTGTAGGGTCAAGAAGATCAAAATAATAATTATTAGGCTTCCCCAAGAGAAAGGATACGTTTATATGAAGCAATCGGGCATACGCCGATCTGAGGAGCAACTGCGATCAAACCACGGAAAAGGGCAGGTGACGAAGACCTCAGAATCTCAAACACAGCAGGAAAAGCAAACTGTCTCGCTCATGGCTTTTGTTTTTCCACTGATTGTTCTTATCGGACTCTTTTATTTTTTTCTTTTTATTTACCGTAGGTAGCCTTGGGAGTATATTTTGTAAATACCATTCATAAAAATGTCCCCAATGGTTAAATACCTTCCGGGGACATTCTCCTTTACTAGTGATTTAATACAATACTAGATTATTTTGTTTGTTTAATTGGTGTATCTCGTGAAATTGCAAAGAATTCTTCAGGAAGTTCCATCGCTTCTATTTTTTGAGCGATCGACTCCATTCTAAATTGCTTGTTTTCGACTATAATTTTCAATGGAACAGCTTTTGCTTTAGATAAATAGTAGTTCCAGTTCCCATAATTATGCTCTTGATATTTCGTGAAATCAACAGGGTACTTTTGTGTAAAAAAATAAGTAGTCTGTCCACTATTAGTGGTTAGAATCAACGCATCACAATCTTCGTTCAGTATTTTCTCTCGACTTTTAATAAGCTTAGAAGTAATTACTGTATCTGTATTCAAATTAGCATTAAACCAATAAAGTGTATCTGATCGACTTGTTTTGTTGTAAAGTTTATTCGTTTCACCGATATATAACTGAACGGTTATACCCATACCGTTTGTATAGGATTTATAATTCCCTGATTTGATAAAATATTCTTGCTTCTCACCTATAAGAGCCTTCATCTGTTCACTAGAGACGCTAGCGATTTTACTCTCGAAGATATTTTGATAAATGATTTCACTTTCAAAGGTCTTTTGAGAATAGCCATTCAATGTGGTTAAAAGAAATAAAAATAGTAATTTACATTTATTCATTGATTTTAATAAGCCTTTTCTAATTCAGTAATAATTAAACGTGGGTCTTCAACAGCGTATTTAAACCAGACAGAATCCCCGTCATTAATCCCTTTGGTGTTAAAATCCCACCCAGTGGTATTTTCATATTCAATGCTATCGACATTATGCCTAACATTGATACTGTGTGCTTGTATTTCTCCAATCTTATTGTTACGGCAGCAACCGAAGACGCGAATTTGTAAAACTGCAAAATATATTTTAAATAATTCTTTGAATAAATATAAAAAAAATGATATATTTAATAGAAGATAATTAAGAATTAGCCATGCCATCTGAAAGTGATAAGACTTTCTTTTAGGGGCCGTCGCGATACATTTTAACGTTCATTTTATTAACCGATTGTTCAGTCATAGAAATACTTAAACCTACATTCCTATTTATTTATTACTTTTTTTAGTTTCTTGTTCTAGCGATAAATCGGTGTAGAATTAACACCCTTCACGGTGGTGGGAGATGCTGGGATGAATATCTACACTTACGATAGCAACAGGCAAGGTTCAAGTTACAGTTATAATTAATTGGCTGGCAAGTTCAACCCCATTGACATCATAAGTGAAACGCCACTCCGTGAGTGGCGTTTTGTTTTTGGTCGTTTCAAAAATTGAAAAACTACTTAAAAATAATGAAAGTAGAGGATCTTGCAATCTAATTTTTCAATCGTAATTACAAAGTTTCTTTAAGCCAGTTAAAGAATTCTCTTTGCCAGACCTGTGCATTTTGTCCAGATAGTACCCAGTGATTTTCATCTGGGAGGTAGACTAGACGGCTTTTAATCTTTTTGAGCTGAGCCAATTGGAACGCCGCTAGACCCTGTCCAATGGGAACACGGTAGTCTTTTCCACCTTGGAAGATTAAAATCGGGGTATGCCAATGATCTGCCTTTTCAATTGGATTGAAATCCGTGTAAGATTTCTGATTTTTCTTGTCCCAGTAGGCTCCACCTAATTCATGATTGGCAAAGAATAATTCCTCTGTCGTGCCATACCAGCTTCTCATATCGAAAAGACCATTGTGAGCAATGAAAGTTTTGAACCTGTTTTGATGGACACCAGCCAATTGGTAAACGGAGTATCCTCCATAACTTGCGCCAATCGCTGCGCGTCGGGTTGTGTCCACATAAGATTCTTTGGAGATATCGTCAATGGCTGCTAGATAATCCCGGATTGGCTGACCGCCCCAGTCTTGGGAAATTGCCTCATTCCACTTTACTCCCCAGCCAGGCATGCCGCGGCGATTTGGAGCAATAACAATATAGCCTTGTGAAGCAACTAGCTGTAAATTCCAGCGGAAGGAATAAAACTGGGTTAGGGCAGATTGTGGACCGCCTTCACAATAAAGGATAGTTGGATACTTTTTAGCTGGATCAAAGTCGGGTGGATAGATTATCCATGAAAAGAGATCTGCTCCATCAGAAGCCTTGGTGATACGTTTTTCAATTTTATTGTCGCTGACCATCGCATATTTAGCGTCATTAACTTTGGTAATCGCTACGAGTTTTTTTGTTTTTAGATCATAGCTAAAGATCTCTGCTGCACGGGTGAATTTTGTGGAACTGACAATCAGTTTATCGCCTGATTGTCCGACAATGCCTGAAATATCAAAATCTCCTTCTGATATTTGATGGATTTTTGGGAATGCTTTTGACCTGATGTTTGCCGGTACCTCGAGTTCGAACAATTGGACGGTTCCCTGCGTCGCAGCCGTAAAATAGATCTTACGATTATCAGCGCTCCAAATAAAGCTGTTGACAGTGCCATCCCAATGTGCTGTTAGATTTAGGCGAATAGAGCTATTTTTGTCGAATAGGATGATATNNCTCATAGCCATCTGTTTTCATACTCAGCCAGGTTAGGCTCTTTCCATCGGGAGAATATGTTGGTGCGGTATCATAGCCATTCATTCCTTCTGTGAGGTTGCTTGTTGCTCCCGATGCAATATCATAACGATAAATGTCCGTGTTGGTGCTCACGGCGTAATCTGTGCCGAATTTCTTTTTACAGACATAGAGCACCGCTTTGCTATCTGGCGACCAAGCGAAATCTTCTGCACCACCAAAGGGAGCCTGTGGGCTATAATAGGCTTGATCTTTTAGAAGATCTATGGGTTCACCAATTTTTCCATTACTGTAGCTCGCAACAAAGGGATGACTGAACTTACCATCATTGAAGGTATCCCAATGTCTGTAGTCTAAGTTGTCATAGATATAAGCGTCTGATTTTGGTAATTCGGGATATTTGTCTGTGCTGTGGTATTTTTTAACCAAAACAGATTGGCTAAAGAGAATTTGCTTTCCATCGGGTGAAAACTTGACATTTTCCAATTCCATGTCACCAGAAGTCAATTGGACTGCTTCTCCCTTTGACAGATTTTTTTTCCAGAGTTGGCCTTTGGACAAGTAAATAACATCGCCATTTTTTTCAATTTGAACGACTGACTCGCCACCTTTTTGATCGGTAAATTGTTGCTCTTTACCATTTTCTAGTGAAATTGTATATAAATTCTTTTCGCTGCTATTGCTTTCTAAAGTATAATTCGATACACCATAGACCAAGGTTTTGCCGTCTGCTGAAAGTCCCTCTGCTGATAC
This sequence comes from Sphingobacterium sp. UBA6711, assembly GCA_002454415.1. Classification (GTDB taxonomy): domain Bacteria; phylum Bacteroidota; class Bacteroidia; order Sphingobacteriales; family Sphingobacteriaceae; genus Sphingobacterium. Next base: position 7,666 of record DKIT01000033.1, on the reverse strand, counting down.
ACGACCAAGTTCCCAAAGTGTCGTTGGGTTCATGGGCTGTTTGGGAGTTTGGGCGTTGCTTAAATTGCATGTTATCATTGCTAATGCAAGTATTGTAAGTTTTTTCATATTGTTATGCTGAAAAATATCTTTGCAAGTTACAGATTTTGCCAATAAAACATAAGGAAAGCAAAAAATAGCCATTAAGCTGTATGTTAATGGCTATAAAGGGAAATGTTTATTTTTTTAGGAATACTTCGATAAGTACCCAGTATATTTTAAAATGTTGTCTATTGATCTGCATGGTTACTGTCAAATTGATACCAATTTATTTTTGTCGAAACACGCATGAGAATGGCCAGAATAATAAAGATTCCAATTGTTCCGGCGATTAACGAATAATCTCTGAGCTGCATCAATACATAAATAAAGAGATAAAATATGGCTAAAATCGAACTGAGAAGCGCTGCGGTCTTCGCATCCTTGGTAATAGCTTTGATAAAACTGCCAATAAGTAAAACTGTCGCAATTGTTGCTGTCAGATACGCTAAATTAAATCCGATATGTTCTGATAAGGCCAATAGCAAGGTATAGAAAAGCACCATGGCTGCACCGATTAGGATGTATTGAATGATATGAACTCTTTTTTTCTTGATTACTTCTGTAAATAGGAGTGAAGTAAAGGTGAGGATGATAATCAAAATACCGTATTTGGCAACTCTGGTTGTCTTCTGATAGTTGTTGATGTCCGGTAAAAAATGAATGGTAATCATATCTGTATTGTCCAATAGATTGTTTGCGGAAGTACCCGGCGGCGTGGTAGGTTGCATTGTTTTTGGTTCGTTGGTATCGTTGGTGTTTTCTATGTTGGTGTCAAAGCGATAGATGTTGTGAGCGTCACCGACCCATTGTTGTGGAAGTTTGCGGCTGAAAGATGGAATTTCCCAGGATGCGGAAAAATTTGAAGCTTCGGTATTTCGCTTGCTTGGTAGAAATGCACCTGTAAAACTTGGGTTAGCCCAGTTTCCTTTTGCTTGGATATTTGTTTGGTCGCTAAGGGGCAAAAAGCTGAGGGACTTAGATCCTTTTAAATCCAGTTTGATCTTGAAATGATTATTATCGTCCTGAGGGGTTAATGGTACAGCACAAACCAAATTCTGATTGAACAGGTTGAGATTATTGAAATCTGGATCGAAAACTATCTCCTGACCATCCCAGTTCAATGTTGGGCGCTTTCCGAGTCCTTTAAAATCTTGGATACCAAAAATAAGCTTGCTGCCTTTCCAGTCAATATTTTCAACTGGAATCTCCAGTTTTTCTGGGTTTAATTTGCCAAAATTTCCTTCCACGGTAATGTTGCTGCTGTAGACTACAGAAGTATATATTCCTCTTGAAAGATGTTGGGGAGAAATAGCTGTAACAATATTGGAAGTTTTAGGTAAGACAAATATCCATTTAGTCTCTTCTCTCAGGTTGGATTTTTCAGTTTTTTCGGCCGATAAAGGGATTGTTTCGCGGTAGGGGATGGCAAGTACTGGACTGGACACCACTTGGTCTTTTCCCCAATTGAGGGCGATGCCTCCGGACACTTCCTGTTCCCTCGATTTTCTTTCTTCAATTAAATCACGAATTAATGCAAGAGGGATAAGCAAGATTAAAGAAAGAAATAAGATGACAAATAGTTTTAGTACAGTGGAATTGCTGATTTTCTCAAACAATGAAGATGGCTCCATTGGAGATGAATTGTTGTTGTCCATGGTTTTTAGCTGTTTAGATTTATTTGAATGTTTTTGCTATACAGTGCGATTTGAAGTTCGGTGAGCTGTAACTGTAACATGTCCTTGAATTCTAAATGATGAAATCGCTGAAGTGTTCGGCCTTTTTGAAAGTTCTTGTTGTAATAACGGAGGTATTCTGGGAAGAGTATTCCGCCAATGAGGACCATCCCAAAAAGGTACAAGCTGATCTTTCCATTACCCAACAACAAATACTGCATCGCAATTTCGTCTTGGATTTCTGTTCCAGTTTCCGTCAGAATGTGAAAAACGTCATGGTTTTCTAATTTAGGCATCACTTCGAAGCCTTTACTTTCGTAAAAAAGGCCAAGCGAGTGACCAATACTTCCGACAGGATAATTTAGAAATTCTTCTTTGCGAATTCCCCAAGCCTTTTTATTCCATTTAAAGACTGTTGCATAGATTTTGGAGGACCAGTCGTAGAGATGCAACATGAACCTCAATCGGATTTCTTTCATATAATATTATTTTAAAAGTACTTTGATTTTCAAAGTTATTGGATAAAAAAATTATTTGTATTGCTGTTTGATTAAATTTTCTAGCGCAATAAGGTGATTTTCAAATGCTTTTAATCCTTTTGCGGTTCGCTTATATTTGGTGTTTGGCTTACGATCAACGAAGCTTTTTTCGACAACGATGTACTCCTCTTTTTCCAATGTTTTTAGATTGGAAGCAAGGTTTCCGTCGGTCACATCCAACAATTCTTTAAGCGAATTGAAATCGTATTCTTCGTTTGCTGCAAGAACGCTCATAATCTGGAGACGGACCCTGTTTTCAAATATTTTGTCATATAAAGAGAGATCTAACTTCACGATTCGTACTTTTTGTAAACAATAAAACCATAAATGATGTGTAATACACCAAATCCCAATCCCCACAGTAAAAGCCCCTGATCGGAGAAACATAAACCAATAATTCCCAAACAGATTTCGAGCATGCCAAGCCACTTCACTTCGGCAAAGGTATAAATGCTACCGGCGGTTAACGCCAGCCCATAAAAAATGAGCAGCATGGCAGCAATTAAGTGATAATATCCTTGAGCAATAAGAATCAGGGATAAAATACCTCCAGTTACCAAAGGAATTGAAACTGCAAATAAAAGAGATTTACTCGTAATGTTCCAAATTGACTGTTTATTTTTTCTGGCCTTCTTGCGAGCCATTAACCATCCCGTCAATAATGATGAAAGAAGGATGAGTATGGCTGTTATAAAAAGTATATTTTGTTTAGTCAAATTTTCTCCACCTAATAGATCGCTACTTTTTGGAGAATGTAAAATATAGTATCCAAATAAGGTTCCCAGTAGGGCATAACAGCCAATAAGTACGCCTGATAATCCGCTTATTGAAACAAATTTGGATGATTTCTCCATGAGTGATCTAATCTGTCCAAGCTCTTTAAATAAATCTTTCTGTTCCATAAAAGTACTTTGATATTCAAAGTAAATGAATAATAATGGATTATACAAGAGGTAAAAAAAATATTTAAAAAAAGTCAAAAAAAGAGTGAAAAATACTTGCATCATATAGGTTTGGTTTCTATCTTTGTGGCATCAAAAGAAATCCTAATGCGGAAGTGGCGTAATTGGTAGCCGCACCAGACTTAGGATCTGGCGCCGCAAGGCGTGGGGGTTCGAGTCCCTTCTTCCGCACTTGATGTCCTCCCGAACTTAAAACCTCGGGAGGATTTTTTTATGAATGCGATATAGCTAAAAAAAGTATGAATATTTCACACGAGAATGTAGATGCAATCAATGCGGTAATCAACGTCGCATTAGCACCTGAAGATTATAATCCTCAAGTCGACAAAGAGATTAAAGCGCAAGCTAAAAAAGCAAAATTACCAGGCTTCCGCCCTGGTCAGGTTCCTGCGGGACACATCAGACGTACCTATGGTAAATCTATTTTATTTGATGAGATCAATAAGTTGGTGAATGAAAAAATCACGAATTACATTGGTGAAAATAAATTAGAAGTTTTGGGTCAACCACTTCCTTTGGAAGATGATGCGCAGTATAGCTGGGATTACAAAGATAACTTCAATTTCAAATACGAGATTGGTTTAGCTCCTTCTTTTGACTTACCTTTTTCTGGTGAAACAGAATTTACTTCCTACGAAATCAAAGCTGACGAAGAGACTTTGGCAGATCGTATTAAGAACTTGCGTCGTAGCTACGGAAAAATGACGAATCCAGAAGTATCTGAAGAAGGTGATGTATTATATGCAACTTTGAAACAAGATAAAGAGGAAGGTCTGGAGAAAACAACTTCTATCCGTACGGATATCGTAGAAGATGCTAAGATCAAAAAATCATTGGTAGGCCTTAAGAAAGACGATGCTGTTAAAATTGATGTTAAGAAAGCTTTTAAAACAGAAGATTTAGCACGTATATTAGGTATCACTGAAGAAGAAGCAACAGCTTTGGATGTAACTAAATTTGAGTTGACAGTTAAAAACATCAACCGTTTGGAAGAAGCTGATCTTAACCAAGAGTTTTTTGATAAATTATTTACAGAAGGCGAAGTAACTGAAGAAGCTCAATTCACTGAAAAAGTGAAGGAAGAGGTTGAAAACTTATTCAAACAAAATTCAGATCAAAAGCTACGTAATGATATGTATACTTTTGGTATGGAAAAAGTTGACGTAAGTTTCCCAGAAGAATTCTTGAAAAGATGGTTGAAAGCAACTAACCCAAGCATTTCTGAGGAAGAATTGAACGAAGGTTTTGCTGATTTCTTGAACAATTTGAAATGGACAATCATCGAGAATCGTGTGGTTACTGAAAACGGACTTGAAGTTAAATATGATGAAGTTATCAATTTAGCAAAAGAACGTATCTACGCACAAATCAAGATGTATAACATCAACGAAGAGCCTTCGGATGAGCAGTTGAATCAATTTGCAATTCAGTTGCTACAGGATAAAGAGCAAGGTAATCGTTTGTTCGAAGAAGCTAAAGCTTTAAAAGTATTTGACCACTTAAAACGTGTAGTGAAATTGAACACTAACGAAATTGAATACAAAGAGTTTGAAAAATTAGCATAAGCAATTTTTTAATAGAGATAAGAAAGATCCTTCAATTTTTATTGAGGGATCTTTTTTTTTATTTAAGTTTCTTAAGAACTTTACTGAATTGTTTATTTTTTTGGCTGGACTTCTGTCTTCTTTACATCGTTTGGTGGGACGGTTGGGTTTTTCTTGCCGAAAGGAAACAACCTTTTCAAAAATTCAGAAAAAGTGTTGAATTCTTGTCTGTACAATAGCCCGAATGCACTAATGTATTCGCCATCATTGGGGCTCAGGAGAAAATTTCGAGTATTCAGCCGATTGGATGCTCTCAATACCAAACGGCCATCTTTTCGCAAATAGAACATTGCCTCGGCATCGGTTGAAACCCGATCAGAAAATACATTTAAATCTGTTAAGGCTTGGCTCCGACGATCTGAAATGCCCCCTGTGAGAATCAGTCTATCGTTGAATAAGCGCAAGGATGCGGAAGCGTCATTTAAAGATTTGATGTTGATGTCAAAAAAATTGATATTTAATGATTGGGCAATAATATTGTTGATCTGATTGAAAGCAATTTCAGTTCCGGCGGACAGTAATGTATTGTTAACTTCCTTGCCAAAGTCCGTCTGCGTACCGGGGGTAAAGCTTCTTCTGACGATTAAACTGAGCGCTTGCTGATTCACATTATTCGCGTCTGAGAAATAGCCTTGCAGTTCGTCTTTAACTCCGGGATTCTGTGGAAAATTAATGTCAAATGTAATGTCTGGCTGGCTCAATTGTCCTTTTAGGATCATATCTGCTTGTGCCAAGACACGTTCGGGATTTTCTTCTCGACCGGCAGCGTTATAAAGTGGGGCCAAGCTTGTCCGTTGTTGATAGATCGCATTGATATTAATATTGGCTTCTGTGGGATTTCCCGCCCATCGTACTGTTCCACCCTCCTTGAGGTCAAAAATTTTGTTAATATAATCCTGGGCGGTAAAGTTGAACTTTCCACTATTAATGATAAAGTCTCCAAACATTTCAAAATCGCCTAAAGAAGATATGCGCATGTTGAGATTGCTATTTCCTCTTCCTGAGAGCTCTCCCATACTGGAAAATAAATTTATTTCCGCATTTGGACTTATCAACAGGTCCATGTTCATGGTTAATCCATTGAAATCGCGTTTCTTTTGGTTCTTCTTGGTTTTCGTCGAGTCTTTTTCAATAAAATAAATGAAATCGCTGTCGGAAATGGTACTGGCACTATTGAAAGGAATATTGATACTGGTATTTTCTTCGGATTTAGCGCGTATATTGATGTTCATTGCAGAGGTCAATCCCTTGAATTGAAAATTCCCGGAAGCATAGGCAGTTCCATAATATATATTGTTGTCCTTGATTGTCGTATTCAATACCAGGAAGTTTTTAGCTTCTGCCGTAACGTCAATATCTGGATCGCTTAATTTATTGAGGTCCACAACACCGTCAATAGTAGCCACGTTATTTTTTGGATCATAGAGCTTCAGCCCTGTTAGGAAGATTCGGTTATTGGCGACTGAAACTTCGTCTGAAAGACGGTAGGGTGTTTTCAAATAATTGATCACCATTGATGCATTCTCGAGCTTGCCTGATCCCGTAATTTTGGGGTGCATGATATCACCTTCTATATCCAGTTCTGCATTGATTTTCCCTTGGATATTGGACACTAAACTTCGCAAAAATGGTTGGAAAACAAACACGTCCGTATTCGCTAATTTAGCTTTAAGGTTGAGTTTATTGCTCTCATTTAAATGATTGTAGGATCCTATTAATTGAATTAATTTATTACCTTCCTCAATTTTGCTGTCAAGTTTCACCAATTGGTTTTCAGGATCATAGTTTGCGGTTAATCCCAATGATCCTATAGGGATATTATTGTATAGAATAGGGGAGGTTTTGATGTTAGCAACCATAAAAGGTGCCTTGAATATCGAATTGACTTCGATATTTCCATTTAAGTTTCCTGAGAGGTTGATCCCATAAGGCTTGGTGATACCATTTAATGACGTGAGGTTGAAATCTTGAAATTTCAGATTGATCTGATCCGTGATTTCGTTGGATAATATACCATCAATATGGACCTTCTGTTCGTCATGGCTCAGCGTTAATTTTTCAAAATACCACTTTCCTTTGGATATTTTCAATTGTGCATCGTTATTGACGTGCCATTGTTCTTTATTAATTAAAATATTGGAAGGATAAAAATTAATGTATGCAGGTTTTGCATGTGCAAAACGGATAACGCCATTTAAATCTAGGCTATTGCTGGCTTCTAGTTCAGACATTTTAATATTGAACTGTAAACTATCGTTTGCCAACGTGTTGGAGATATTGACATTTTTGATGTAGGTACTGTCGGTAAAATTAATCTGATCGATGGATGTTTGCAGTTCCATATTCTTCAAATTGGCATTTTGATCGACAATAAGATGTGTTAGCCTGATTCCGTTGTACTTGAATTCGGGTGCATAGAAATTAAAATTGGCTGTTTGCTTCTCGCTTTCAAATTTTGCATTGAACGTAGCGCCGCTATCCAGTGCGATATCCTTTCTGAAGAACGTAGCGATAGGTTTAAAAGATTTTATGTTGACATTGAGATCAAAGTCTTGACGATTAAACGTGTTTTTTTCAAATCCTATCGCAGGTGCGTAGCGCATAGCCAGAGCCCGAAAGTAGGGGACGATTGTATTCAGGTCCAATCTTCCTTTGAGATCAATATGACCAATAGCTGATTGCAGATTTAGGGAGCGTTCATTTTCGTCACCCTCAGCTAGAAAATTGATGTCACGGATAACAAATTGTCCTTGCGAGGATGTGAAACTGACGCTATCGGATTTAAATTCACCGGTAATGTTATTGAT
>DKIT01000218.1 GCA_002454415.1 Sphingobacterium sp. UBA6711 | reverse complement strand
CGAAATATTTTTATTGAATTGATGAAAATAAACGCTTTTTTCCATTGTGCACACTGTTTTCGCCGATATATCTGCCGGCAAAAGTACAATATTCTAATTAGGTAATTCCCATTTTAGCGATGTTTTTATCGGAGATGCTTATTTAATTGAAGGCTGTCTAGCTGATATCGGAATCAAACTAGCTCGTTGCAGTCTTTCCGGAAAGTAATAGTTCTGGATTATTTCGTCGGATTTGTCGTAATTTCTCACGTCAGCTTTCTTGGTTTTCACGGCAATTTTGGGTAAATTTAACTAAGCAATTAAAACATATAGTTAACAAATGAATTTATCGGTGAAACCATCACGATTTGTCAAACTGAGTGCCATACGTTTCTATATAAAAACGCTATCAGCAATCTCTAAAGGTAAATTAGATCGTCTCATCAAAAAAACATGACAAAGATGAAAGCTTCAATTGGAATTAAAGATGCGGACTTAAAAAAAGTCGCTAAGGTGCTAAATGTATTATTGGCAGATGAACACATTGTCTATATGAAGACACGCAATGCACATTGGAATGTGGAAGGAGCGGATTTTCACGCTGCACACTTGTTTTTGGAATCGCAATACGACGAGCTGGCTGAAGTGATCGATGAAGTTGCTGAGCGTGTACGTACCTTAGGGCATTATGCGGTCGGTACTTTTGATAAATATTTAAAATTGACTCGTTTAACAGAGTCTACATCAGAAAAAACAGATAGTCAGTCTTATTATAAGGAATTATTGGCTGATCATGAAGCCCTCGCTATGGCTATTCGCGCGGATATAACTGTGGTAGAAGGTACTGCCGATAATGGTACGGAAGACTTTTTGGTTGGATTGTTGGAAAAACATGAAAAAATGGCTTGGATGCTTCGAGCACATTTTGTGAAATAAGGCTGTGGTCATTCATCCACAGTTCTTTTAAAAAAATCCCGGCTTTCCCAATAGACGGGATTTTTTTTTCTGTTTTGTTGTCAGCGCAGGATTAATTTTCTATCTTAAAGAGGAATTAAGCCTTCAGAAACTTTTAACGTATTACAACTATGCTTGAAGACGACAACCTAAATCAAACCACACTAAATGAGGAGGGAAATGATGGTACTTTGGAGAGTATGCATCATGTGAACAATCCAGTATTGGATCTGCCTAAAATTGAAAAGAAATACCTTGAAGCTATAGTAGCCCATAATCAAAATGATAAGTCTTACTATTTTTCAGACGGTAAAGCAAAGGTCGAAGTTAAAATCGTGACCGATGAAATTGTGCGGGTTAGATTGGCGCCGCAAGGCACATTTTTAGAAGACTTTTCCTATGCCTTAGCGAAGAAAGTCCACCGCGTTAGTATACATCAATGTAAGGAAGAGTCTGATCACTACCTGGTTCTCACGAATACGATTTCCTGTAAGATCAACAAGAATGACTTTTTAATTTCTTTTTCCGACCGTTCCGGTACTTTGTTCAATGCAGATTTGGCTCCCATGCACTGGGAGGAAAGTCCGGATTTCGGTGGTTACTATGTGTATAGCACAAAAGTTGCTTTTGAAAATGAAGCATTTTATGGACTGGGCGATAAAGCGACAAAATTAAATCTCAGAGGGAAAAGACTTAAGAACTGGAATTCAGACACCTACGCTTTTGCGTATGATCAAGATCCACTTTATAAAACTATTCCGTTTTATATTGGTTTAAAAGATGGTGAAGCCTACGGGATTTTCTTTGACAACACCTTTAAGACGTATTTTGATTTCGCGGCGGAAGATCCGGGAAAAACGAGTTTTTGGTCGGAGGGCGGCGAATTGCAGTACTATTATATCCATGGTCCGCATATTATCGATGTCATCCGGCGGTATCATACATTGACAGGTACGCATTATTTGCCACCGTTATGGGCAATTGGCTATCACCAATGTCGTTGGAGCTATTATCCGGAGGCGAATGTCCGTAAGGTAGCAGCAGAATTTAGAAAGCGACAGATACCGTGTGATGCCATTTATCTTGATATTGATTACATGGAGGGGTACCGCTGTTTCACTTGGAATAAACAGTATTTTCCAAATCCAAAAAGTATGATCAGCGATTTGGCAAATGACGGTTTTAAAACCGTTGTGATGATTGATCCGGGTATTAAGGTGGACGAGAATTATTGGGTATTTAGGGAAGGTAAGGAGAATAAGTATTTCTGTCGCCGCGGAGATGATTATTTTATGGAAGGATTCGTTTGGCCGGGGCGCTGTCAATTTCCAGATTTTACGAATCCGGAGGTGCGCCAGTGGTGGGGGACTCTTTATCAGGGTCTTGTCGAAGATGGCGTTGCCGGCTTCTGGAATGATATGAATGAGCCAGCAGTATTTGGTCGTGGGACCTTTCCTGATGATGTTCGGCATCAATATGATGGACATCGAGGGTCACATCGAAAGGCACACAATATCTATGGAATGCAAATGGTTCGTGCGACCTATGATGGCTTAAAGAAATTGTATAAAAATAAAAGGCCATTTACGATAACGAGAGCTGCTTATGCGGGAACACAGCGCTATTCTTCGGTTTGGACAGGTGATAATTTAGCAACATGGGAGCATCTTAAATTGGGAACCTTGCAATTGCAGCGTCTTTCGACCTCTGGTATGTCATTCTGCGGGACGGATATCGGTGGATTTACAGGAGAGCCGGATGGGGAACTGTTTACGCGATGGATGCAATTTGGTGTTTTTTCCCCCTTTATGCGTGTGCACTCGGCCGGGGATACCCGCGACCGCGAGCCCTGGAGTTTTGGAGAGGATTGGGAGAAGATAAACCGAAAATTTATCGAGCTCCGCTATAAACTGTTGCCCTATATCTATACTTGTTTTTGGGAGCAGACGAAATATGGTTTTCCCATATTACGTCCTATTTCTATGGTGGAGCAGCATATCCCGACCAACTGGCAACGCGAGGAAGAATTCTGTTTTGGGGATAAAATATTGGTGTCTCCGGTATTGCAGCCCGGACAAAAAAGTAAGATTGTCTATTTGCCTGAAGGCACCTGGTTCTATTATTTCAGTAACGAAATTTACACCGGCGGCAAGGAACATACGGTGGCTACGCCGATTGATGAAATGCCGATTTTTATTCGCGGGGGATCTGTTATCCCTGAATATCCCGTGATGCAATATACTGGTGAAAAGAAAATTGAGGAGCTACAGCTCAATGTTTACTTCGCTGAAGGTGTAACGCGCTCGTACGTATATTCGGATCATGGGGATACTTTTGCATATGAGCAGGATATTTATCTTGAAAAATGTTTTACGGTATCAGGATTTAAAGATTCCTTATCGATCAAACAAACCCGGGATGGTCTTTTTACCGANNACGGTACGAAGAATACAAATTACAGTTAATCGGCTTACCTTTCCAGATCAAGAAAGTTAAGACGGATGGTATAGAAACAAAAGTACAACAAGATGAACAGGGGCGATATTGGATTAATGTCGTTCGAGAATTTGATAACATATTGATAGAGGGTTAAAAATGGCCAAACAGGTAATACCGCATAGTCTTTTTTCTGAATTTGATGTCGCTTTATTCCAGGCGGGTAAGCACTTCAGGTTATATGAAAAGTTTGGCTCGCATGAGCTGGAAGTCAATGGTGAAAAAGGCGTTTATTTTGCGGTTTGGGCTCCAAATGCAAAATCCGTCGCTGTCACAGGTGACTTCAATTTTTGGGATAAGCAGGGTCATGCGCTTTATGTGCGCTG
>DKIT01000017.1 GCA_002454415.1 Sphingobacterium sp. UBA6711 | reverse complement strand
TCCGCGGGCTACAGCGCTATAAAGGATAATGGTACCTATAATAAAAAAGATGGCGGAGTGTTAGATGCTCCGTTTAAACCAGAAGATATCCAAAAATATCAAGACGGGTCGGATCCTTGGGGCCATCCAAATACGGATTGGTATAAGTCTACATTAAAAGATTGGTCGCCCCAACAACGCCACAATCTGCAGATCAATGGTGGTACTGAGGATGTCAAATACTTAATGTCCTTGGGTTATCAAAATCAGGATGCGTACTATAAGAATTCCGCGACTGGTTACAAACAATACGATTTACGAATTAATCTCGACGCGAATATAAGTCAATATGTAAAAACGCAATTTGGCGTGTTAGGGAGGCAAGAAAATCGTAATTTTCCAACAAAGTCTGCCGGAACAATTTTCAGAATGCTCATGCGAGGTAATCCAACACAACCCGCAATATGGCCAAACGGTATGCCANNATGGTGAAAACCCGGTCGTTATCACTACAAATGCAACAGGATATGATCGCGATAAACGTTATTATTTCCAAACGAATGGACAGGTTGGAATTACCAATCCATGGGTAGAGGGGCTAAAATTAACATTGAATGCTTCAGTCGATAAATATGTTAAAAATCAGAAAACTTGGGTCACACCATGGACGTTGTACTGTTGGCAAGGTGCTTACGAAGCCGATGGAAAAACGCCGCAATTAGTTCCTGGAAGACGTGGAGCGGCTGACCCCAATTTGAATCAAAGCAATGAAGATCAGTTGAATATCTTACTTGGGGGGATTTTAAGTTTTGATCGCAAATTCGGTAATCATCAAGTGAATGCAATCGCTGGTATCAACAGAGAAACAATTGATAACGATAAATTCAGTGCTTACCGTCGCTACTTCCTTTCAAGTGCTATTGATTATCTTTTCGCTGGCGGGGAACAGGAGAAGAATAACGATGGGGCAGCCTGGAAGAGAGCACGGCTAAATTACTTTGGGCGATTTGGCTATAATTATAAAAGCAAGTACATTGCTGAATTCTTATGGCGTTATGATGGTTCCTATATGTTCCCTGATNNTCTTTCCTGGCGCAATGGCGGGATGGGTGGTATCCGAAGAAAATTTCTGGAAGGAAAATGTACCTGTAATTAATTACTTCAAGATCCGCGCGTCATATGGCCAGATGGGTAATGACAATATCTATTATGATGATAAGTTACAAGAATATCAATATTTTTCAACGTATTCCTTTGGTACCTATATCGTCAATGATAAGCTCGCTAAATCTCTTTACGAAAGCCGGGTTCCAAATGAGATGATTACTTGGGAAGTAGCCAACAATTACAATCTCGGATTTGACTTTCAGTTTATGCAAGGTAAGTTAAATTTTGAATTTGACATTTTTAAAAACCGGCGTAACTCGATTCTGTGGCGTAAAAATGCCTCGATACCGCAGAGTACAGGAATGACACTCCCTGCTGAGAATATAGGTAAGGTCGATAATAAAGGGTGGGAGTTTAATCTTGGTTATCATGGTAAGGTTGGAGAATTGGGTTATACAGTAGGTGTTAACGGCGGATACGCGAAGAATAAAATCATCTTCTGGGATGAGGCTCCAGGAGCGCCTTCATGGCAGCAAAGTACAGGAAAACCGATAAAAACTGATATTTATTATGTTTACGATGGGGTATTCCGGGATTTGGACGATATCGCAAACAATAAACTGGATTACAGTGCTATCACAAAAACCTTGCGTCCTGGAGATATGAAGTATAAAGACTATAATGGCGACGGAAAAATTACACCAGACGATAAAGTTAGAAGAGATAAAAATAGTGATCCGACTTTCCAAGGTGGTTTTAATTTTAGCTTAACATACAAAGATTTTGATCTATCGGTATTATTTCAAGGTGCTACAGGTGGAGAGATTCGTGTCGGTACGGATGAGTCAGGATCTATCGGAAATTTTGTAGACGAATTCTACCATAACCGTTGGAGTATAAATAATCCGAGCAGCGTATATCCGCGTTTGACAGACCGTGGTAATCAATACTATTCTTATAATAACACTTATTGGATGCGAAGTACAGATTACCTGCGACTTAAAAATGTGGAGCTGGGATATAACCTAGCGTCTAACATCTGTAGTAAAATGGGGATTGGTTCTTTACGCTTATATGCTAATGGGATGAACCTTATTACGTGGAGTAAAATCAAAATGTATGATCCAGAAACTGTAAATGCATTAGGACAGTATTANNATCGGAATTTAAAGGAAGAAAAAATGAAAAAGATTACGAATATATCAATCATGCTACTTGTACTATCGACAACATTACATTCATGTAATGACGATTTTGTAAGTACAAAACCACTCAGTGAGGTGCCACAGGAGATTGTTTGGTCGGATGCGGGATTATCTGAAGCTTTCGTGACTGAAATATATAATGGATTTGGGGTCGGCGGCTTCTATGAACAAGAAATGGCTTCCATGACAGATGAAGCTTTATTTACCCATCCCAATCGAGGAATAAATACAGTGACTGAGTCTCGTTCAAACCCCGCCGATCAGGGCTACATTATGGATACGTATGAATATGGACGGATGTATACACGTATCCGCGCGACAAATATAGCAATCTCTAATCTAACAGAGGCTAAATTTGATAAAGCAAAGGCTGATAAACTTTTAGGCGAAGCATATTTCTTACGTGCATATTATTATCAGCAGTTATTACGCTTTTATGGCGGCATACCGATCGATAATAAGATATATACACTAAATGATAAAGATTATATGGTTCCGAGAAATAGCTATGAAGAGTGTGTCAACGCGATTGTAAAAGATCTTGATAATGCCGTTCAGCTGTTGAAAGGAGTTGTTCAAGTAAAGGGTCGGGCGAACGAAACTGCGGTGCTGGCATTAAAATCAAGAGTGCTACTGTATGCAGCAAGTGATCTTCATGATGCCAATAAAGCCAAAGCGAAATCTACATTATTAGCAGGGTATAAAAATCCCGAATACTTAATGTATACTACAGGAGATCAAACTGAACGTTGGACAAAAGCAAAGATCGCGGCGAAGGCCGTACTTGATCATACGGAATTTTCGTATAAGCTTGATCTGACTCAGCCTGCTTCCAACGGGGATGGCACCATCAATTACATGGCCCTTTCTTTGGGAGGCGGAAGTAAAGCCGTTGATTTTACGGCAGCAAAGGACATTATTTTGGGCCGATACTTTATTGACGAAAAAGATGAGCGTGGAGGCTGGGTAGGTAGAGATAATGGGCCAAATGGCTATCATAACTGGGCTGGGAATACCCCAATACAATTGTTGATTGATGATTATGAGACAAGTGCTGGTGAAAAATTTGACTGGTCTAATCCCGCAATGGCTGCGAGTCCCTATCAAAATCGTGATCCACGTTTGAAGGCAACGATACTATATGATGGTGCAGATTGGAAGCCGAGGACAGCGGATGTTGCCGATAGGGACAAAGTAAACCAGATTCAGACAGGGCAATACGAGGTTATTAATGCTCAAGGACAAAAGGTTATTCAATTTGGTCTTGACACGAGAAAAAGCCCCATTGAAGACTGGAATGGTTCTCGGACAGGTTATTACATCCGTAAATTTACTGATCCGGACCCCACAATGGAAGACCAAAATACAAGACAACGCATTCCATGGCCAATGTTCCGTTATACAGAGGCGATATTAAACTATGTGGAGGCCTGTATCGAACTTGGAGAGGAGGCTGAGGCTAAAATATGGTTAAATAAGATTCGGTTTAGAGCTGGAATGCCTGCAATTCCGGACAACGAAACAGGAGCGGTATTAAAAGCACGGTATAGAAATGAGCGTCGTATCGAGTTAGCTTATGAGGAACACCGTTTCTTTGACACGAGGCGCTGGATGATAGCCGCAGAGACAATAGGTCGTAAGGCTAATATTATAAATATTACTGGTATTCTTAAGGCAGGGAAAAGTGTCACACAGTATAAATACGATCCAACTAGTTACACTTATAAATATGTCGTTTCAAACATTGATCCAGGTATTGAAAATCGGAATTGGGATGACAAGATGTACTTCACCTCTTTGCATCGGGACGAGGTGAATAGAAATACGAAATTAATCCAAAATCCTGGATATTAAAATTGAAAGGCCTCCAATTGGAGGCCTTTTTAAGGTTATTTTTTTCTTTGGCTAATATTTGGCAATAAGCCCGTCACAATTCCAATCAATGGAAGGTAAGCACAAATGTTAAACACATGTTCAATAGAACTACGGTCTGCTAACCAACCCAATACAGCCGAACCAATTCCACCCATTCCAAATGCAAAACCGAAAAATAAGCCGGCAATCATACCTACTTTTCCAGGGATAAGTTCAGTCGCATAGACTAAAATTGCCGAAAAAGCGGATGAAATAATTAGACCTATTAAGATTGACAATATAATGGTCACTTCAAGACCTACATGTGGTAAAAGCAATGTGAAAGGTGCCGCCCCGAGAATGGAAATCCAGATAATAAGTTTGCGTCCATAACGATCACCCAGTGGGCCGCCTAATATCGTTCCTGCTGCAACAGAGGCAAGAAATATAAATAAGTAAATTTGAGATTCTTGTACAGAAACTTGAAATTTATTGATAAGATAAAACGTGAAATAGCTTGTCATTGAAGCCATATAAAAGTACTTGGAAAAAATTAGGATCAATAGAATTATCAAGGCAAAAATAATCTTTGATTTTGGGAGGCTTGCTTTTAATCCATTCGTCGGAGTACCTTGTACTTTCGGTTTGAGGTGGATTTGATACCAATTCCCTACATAAGATAAAATCATGACAGCAACGATAGCTAATACACCGAATAATCCGATGTATTGTTGCCCCAAAGGAATAACAATGAGCGCTACCAGCAGTGGACCTATAGCTCCGCCTGCATTTCCACCGACTTGAAAGATGGACTGTGCAAGACCTTTTTTACCCCCAGAAGCTAAATGTGCTACACGCGAGGCTTCTGGGTGGAAAATAGAAGACCCCATGCCAATGAGACTTACGGATAAGAGAATATAAACAAAATTTGAAGCAAATGAAATACAGATTAGACCAGCCAATGAAAACAACATGCCAATTGCTAGAGACTTTGGGGTGGGCTTTTTATCCGTATACAAACCGACAAAAGGCTGCAAAATAGATGCGGTGAGCTGAAATACTAAAGTTATGATACCAATTTGGGTAAAACTAAGTGCGTAATTGGTTTTCAGCATGGGATACACTGCTGGAATGACAGATTGAATTAAGTCGTTGAGCAAATGCGATACACTAATGGCCAGTAGTATGGGATAGACGGTCTCGGAACTATTCCAAGCACCCCTTTGATTTAAAGTTTGAGTTTTCATAAGATTGTTCATCAGGTCATCTGATGTTTGTTTTCGGAATGATGAAAATTTTTGAAATTGATTTTTAATTTTTTTAATGAAACTATATGTGTTGAATGATCCTATTAGCAATGTCGACTGCTTGTTTGACATGCTTATTCTTAATTGCCAACATTAACTCTTCGTGTTGTTTTTGAGATGAAAGGAAGGGGCTTGTGTCTTTATAGATTGACATAAAAAATTTATTGACATGTACTGATAATGTTGTGTAGAGTGCTGTGAGAATGTTGTTTCCACAGGATTCTGCAATTGCACTATGAAAGGCAATATCAGATTCAACGCAGGCAGTAAGATTATTGGACTCAGCATATTTTCTTCTATCCTTAAGCGCTTGTGCCATATCCTTCAAACCTTTGGCAGTCCTATTTATTGCAGCCTTTTCTATAATACGCAGCTCCAAAACATGTCTGACTTCAAAAATATCATCAAAATTTCCTTTTTCAATTTTAGCATCCAAAGCGTGATGCCCTATTACACTCTTCACAAAAGTTCCCAAGCCCTGTTGTACACTCAGATAACCGGATTGACTCAAATATTTGACAGCTTCGCGAATCGTGGATCTACCTACCGCAAATTGCTTCATTAATTCAGGTTCAGTAGGAAGTTTTGATTCTAAAGGAAAATCTCCTAATTTGATTTTTTCTTCAATTGCAGCGGCAACTTCCTCTGCTAACGATTTCCTTATAATAGCTTCATTCTTCATATAGTCATATCATCTGATGATTGCAAAGGTAATAGATTTTTTTAAAATTCCCCATTCATTGTATCTATTTTAAAAATATAGATGTAAAAAACAATAAATACGCATGCTGTCTTAAAATAACTCAATACCCAATACTGGCCGAAGATATTGATTGGTTGTTCATACCCTATAATTTTACGAAAATAAGATACAAAAAGGCGCCTTGATTTTCGTAAGTTGTGAATTGAAATAGTACATTTGCGTCCGATACGAAAACATATGGATGCATTGACTGAATTATTAGGAAACTTAACAGATCCCTATTGGATTGAAGAGCACGGAGGATTATACCTGCTTCTATTTATCATTTTTGCTGAGACAGGAATTTTAATTGGATTTTTTCTTCCAGGAGATCCAATGCTTTTTATTGCAGGAATTATCATCTCCACATTATATTCGGGCAGTGGACANNTGTTGATGGCCATATCTGCCGTACTTGGTAATCTATTGGGATATTGGTGTGGCATAAAGTTTGGATCCCGGATTATGAATGCGAGAGATACTTGGTTCTTCAAGAAAAAATATGTGTATAAAGCGAAGGAATTTTATGAGAAGCAGGGGGGAAGTGCTATCATATTGGCTAGATTTTTACCATTAGTACGTACATTTGCTCCGATTGTTGCAGGAATTGTTGGAATGAATTTTAGACGGTTTCTCATATACAACATTATAGGAGGTTTTCTTTGGACGGGCAGTTTAGTGACATTAGGTTATCTATTAGGCGGAAATCCTTGGGTAAAAAGCAATTTGGAATATGTTATTGTAGGTATAGTTATTCTAGCAACAATACCTGTAATCATTAAAAGCTTTAATAAGAAACCAAACTAGTAATCAAATTATCAGATGCTTTTTAGTTTTCGATATGAATCAATGCAGTTAGGGAAATTAAACTGTCGGAGTCAATTCCGGAAAAATACAACTAAGTAATATTTATTATATGTTTAACTTTTCATGTTCATTCTTTCCTCCTGAAGATCAATGAGTCGAAGATGTTTCCTTATAATTTCTTCGTCCAACAACAGTTCTTCCCGATTTTTCTTGATCAACCAAATTCTTTGAGTTTCAAGAATATCAATGTATATTTTTCGATATTCAGCGAAGTTAAGGATAATTTCCGAACTACTTAACTGAGTTTCATATTTTTGCAATTGGTCTCTTAATGTCGGAAAACTCTCTAATTTATCAGCATAGTCATTGTTAATTTTGTCAACTGCGACCTGAGCAAGTTTATTTAATATTTCGTAATCGATTTCTTTTTCGCTTCTTATAAAATCCCGGTCTACCATAGGAAATTTTTTCAGTAAAAAAGGTAGGGTAAGCCCCTGAACAAGCAATGTTAGGAGGATGACGACAAATGTAATAAAGAGGATGAGATTGCGTTGAGGAAAAGGCACACCATTATCCAGAGTTAATGGAATCGAAAGCGCAGCAGCCAGAGAAACCACTCCCCTCATACCAGTCCAACCGATGATCATGGGCGTCGTCCAGCCAGGGAACTGCGCATCGGCTACAGTAATGTAGTTTCGCATAATCAGCGTCGTTATTACCGCTGCATAGCCTGCGAATATTCGTACGAGAACTAAAACTGCAGTGACTGCAATCCCATATCCAATCGCAGTATAGATTTCAGTATCGCCAAGGCCGGAAACAATTTCAGGTAAATCCAATCCAATAAGCATAAAAACAATCCCATTCAAGAGAAAACAGAAACTTTCCCACACTGTCACAGTACGTATTCTGGATGCACTACTTAAAAAATCATGACTACGATAAGAAAGAAATAACCCACCACTGACAACAGCCAATACACCAGAAGCATGGAGTTGCTCCGCTACGAGATACATTGAGAACGGTGCAATAAAAGTGAGTAAAATATCTGTATTGGAATCCGTGGGTAAGATCTTATGCATTTTCAGGAAGATATAAGCAATCGCTAATCCAATTCCAACTCCACNNGAAGTGGACCAGGCAGCCTCATATAATAAAGGAGGTAGAAATATTATGAATATTAATTCGGGTTCTATTTTTACACGTGGTACCCCGGGGATAAAACTTATTAGTAACCCTGCTACGACAAGCAGAACAGGATAGGCAACCTGAATTCTTTTCGCCAGCATAATAAGCATGGTAATAAGCAGCACTATAAAAAGATAAAATTCAAAATTTTCTAACATAAATAAATTTTAGATACCTAAATATATAGTAATTTTTTAGAAAGATTTAATGCTGATTTAAAATTTAGAAAACGGATTAAAACGATTTAATTCATCTCCATATTCAATCTTTTTTAAGGGTTTCCAATATTATTTTCATAGTTTCCATTATTCAATTTGTTGAAAAATAGGGCGATATATTTTTTGTTAATGTGATTGTAAAAAGATAGGTAGTCAAAATACAAATTTCCCCTTATAATTTGATTGACTTTGTATTTTAGAGCAAGAGCTAAAAAAATGACTTTTTTTGTTAATTTGCATTTATTTATGTCTATGCAAGCAAATACTTATCAATTATTTTCCAAAGAGATTCTTTCTATTTGGAAAAACCAGCAAGTTTCCTATGTTAAAGTTGAAGAGCTATCTACTATTGAAGGTATTACCTTTTATGAGCTAATACCGGATTCAGAACTTTTAGATGACGGGGCATTGGATACACTCTATGCAATAGATTCAGAAGATGTGGATGATATGCTCATATTTAGTAAAAATGTTAAGTTTGTCGTTCACAACATTTACTTGGAAGAAGATGAATAGACCGCTAGATGTTAATTGTTGTTGATTAGCTCCGAAAAATATGTAATCGATGAAAACTAATTGACAAGATACAAATGAAATCTATTATGGATCGGGAGTATTAATTGCTAACTTGGTCATAAGTAAAATAAAATAGTTATGTGGAATGACACAAAATTTACACGTTTATTAGGACTTGATTTACCCATTGTTCAAGGCCCCTTTGGTGGAAGAGTTTCTTCTGTTGATCTTACTGCTATTGTTTCCAATAGTGGAGGATTGGGATCATATGGTTGCCAACCATTTTATACAAATGAAATTATAGCAATTTCAGAGGAAATTAGGAAAAAAACCAACCGGGCTTTCAATCTCAACCTTTGGGTAAAAGATAAAGACGACGATGTAAACGATTTTAATGAACTTGCTCTTCAGGAGGTAATGCGATTATTTCTACCATATTTTGAGGAGGTGGGAGTAGAACCGCCACTGTTTCCACTTCCAGAGAGTCCATCCTTTGAGCATCAGATCGAAGCCATTTTTGCAGTCAAACCTGCAGTGTTTAGTTTTGTGTATGGTATCCCATCTGCGGATATTTTAGAAAAATGCCGTCGGTTAAATATAAAAACCGTAGGCGCCGCAACCACTTTGGATGAAGCAATAGCAATTGNNAGTAGCTACTGGATTTGATGCTGGAGGTCATCGTGTTTCCTTTCTGAATAAAGCTGAGGATAGTTTGGTGGGTACATTTTCCTTGATCCCACAGATCGCCGATCAAGTTAAGATACCTGTTATAGCAGCGGGTGGTATAGCAGATGCAAGAGGCGTGAAGGCTTCCTTCGTATTGGGAGCTAACGCTGTACAGATCGGCACAGCATTTTTGGCTACACAAGAATCAGGAACAAGTCAAATTCATAGACAGAAACTATTTTCTATAGATGCTCGGTATACCACATTGACCAAAGTATTCACAGGGCGTTTATCTCGCGGAATCAAAAATAGACTGACAGAAGAATTGAAAGATTATCAAGAGAATTTAGCGCCGTATCCATTACAAGGGAAAATTGTAGGAAAACTTGGTGCTTATCCTGCAAACACCGAATCAAATCCAGAATTGAAATCATTTTGGTCAGGACAGGCTGCACCGATCTTAAAGTATCATTATGCCCAGGAACTAATTGAAAATATCATCAAGGATATGTCTGCATTTTAATAAGGAAATTTTCAGCTTCTGCTTAATTTGCACGATAAGGTCAACAAGATGGTAACTTTACATTTGATGTGAACTAATGTGCTTCTAAACGCCTGATCAATAAATCACTTACGAGCTGATGGTTTTCTTCGTCAAAACATGCGAATAAGATGTGCTCAATAGATTTGTTGTATACTAAGAATTGATCTATGGTTGTAATTGCTATATGCGCAGCTAATTTTTTGGGGAATCTATAAATTCCTGTACTTATATTGGGAAATACAATTGTTTTACAATTGTTTGCTACCGCTAATTCAAGGGAATTGCGATAACAATTTGTCAACATATATTCTTCATTGTTTTTACCTCCATTCCATACTGGACCTACTGTATGAATAACATATTTAGCAGGTAGGTCGCCGGCCATCGTGATAACAGCTTCACCCACTTTACAACCGCCTTGTCTAGCGATGATTTNNTTACCGTCAACGCCACCGCCACCTAGCAATGATGTATTAGCAGCATTCACAATAGCGTCTGCTAAGATATTAGTTATATCACCTTTGATAGCTGTAAGTATTGTATGCATGTTGTATTAGTTTGGTTTTCGTTTTTTATCGCTGTCTTTGAGATATAGCTTTAAAAGCTTTTCTCATTGGCAACTCCATTTCGAACGTGGCTACCTTCTGTAACGTCTCGCTTTATTTAAAAATGAAGAAAGTAACCAATCGAAGTACGTAAACAATTGTTTACGCGCTGTTATTGTTAACAAGTTAAATATACCAAAATTTACAACTTTATTCTTTCAATATCTAAGCATTGATGGCTGAAAGGGTATTCGATTGATTGGAAGTTACGTATATTTAATCAATAAATATCATTGGGGACAATTCCATTTCACAAAAAAAGAGTTTTTTTATTGCTTTTATGGCTCTAAGACAATAGCTCTTTTTAAATGGTTATTTTAGAAAACTAACAGTCCCATATTGAAGTTTATATTTATAAAATTTAGATGGAATTAGTATGCATATTAATTATGTCCATGATTACATCACAATCAACAAAGAAAAGAAGATGAAGTTTGGCTGTTATCCCAACGGAATTTTAAGAGATGATTAGTCGAATAAGTCATTTTCACAAAAAAAAGACATTTATTATGAAACAAGTATTGCAAAGCTTAAATGGGATTGCATTATTCCTTACAGTTTGTATTAATTACTTATCCAATACAGGCCTGTTCAATGGAGAGACCATGGGAACTATATCTGCTAAATATCAGAATCTATTCACGCCAGCTGGTTATGCATTCTCAATTTGGGGTCTTATTTACATTGGCCTTTTGGGCTTTGTCATCTATTTCGGCCCATTTACAAAACAGACAGAGCATAAAACAAAGGTCGTCTTAAATATTGGTTGGTGGTTTTTGATATCATGTTGCACAAATAGTCTATGGGTAGTAGCCTGGTTATATGAATACACCTTTATAACTGTCCTGCTGATGTTATTACTTCTCGTATCGCTTCTAAAAATTATCCAGCAAACAGAAGTTTTGCCTTCAACATTTCAAAACAATATTTTTCTAAAACTGCCTTTTCAAATTTATTCTGGATGGATTTCCGTGGCATTCATAGCCAATGTAGCAGCCTATTTGAAAAAAATAAGCTGGAATGGTTTTGGAATCCCAGAAACTAACTGGACAATTGTGCTTTTCATGACCGCATTAGCACTTCATCTGTTTATGATGCGGAAACGTAGGATGCCTGTATTTGCAATGGTCGCTGTTTGGGCTTTAATTGCTATTGCCATCGCAAACAAACAAGTTAGTAATTTTATCTTTTTTTATGCGATCATTGTTGCA
The DNA here is from genome assembly GCA_002454415.1 of Sphingobacterium sp. UBA6711. GTDB lineage: Bacteria > Bacteroidota > Bacteroidia > Sphingobacteriales > Sphingobacteriaceae > Sphingobacterium. The sequence goes on along the minus strand of DKIT01000017.1, from coordinate 35,353 downwards.
GGTATAATTCTACTTAATTCGATCACGGCATTTATCTATCAGTCGAAGAATAGGTCAATCTAAATTGTACTAAATATTTGATCGACTTGGTGCAAGCTTCTACATCGTTAACGACTGGCCTATAAATTTCATTAGGGCGAAAAACCTTTGTGCATAAGTAATTATTTGATTCATATTAGATTAAAAAACAATTCACTATTCCTTTTGTTATCCTTCAAATATTCAACCTTTCATATGGAAAAGATATTGAAGTACGCCTTTGTTTTTTTAACTATTTTGGTTTTATCTTGTAGTGGCAGTAAGGAAAAAGGCGACGTCATTTACTTTGGTGGAAGTATTATAACGATGGAGGCCCAACTTCCTGAAGCAGAAGCGTTAGTTTTAAAAGAGGATAAGATCATTTTTGTCGGCACTAAGGAAAACGCCAGTTCCTATATCGGTAATGATACTAAACAGATTGATCTGCTAGGAAAAGCATTGCTTCCGGGCTTTATAGATGCGCACGGGCATATTACTTCTCGAGCAGGAATGCAACAAGCAATAGACCTATCCCCAAGTCCTTATGGTACGGTAAATTCCATCCATGACCTGCAGAAAATATTAAAAGTTTTTATTCAGCAGAATAAATTGAAGCCCGTAACTCCAATATTAGGCAACGGGTATGATGACGCCATTATGAAAGAACATCGTCATCCAACTCGTCGGGAATTGGATGCTATCAGTGCTACACATCCGATTATCGTCGTTCATGCCTCTGGACATGCTAGTGTAGTCAATAGTGCGATGTTAAAGTTGTTAGGTATCTCCGACANNGATCCACGAGATAATCGCTTAAATGGTAAATTAGAAGAAAACGCTTCTTTTGCAGCTTTGGTGAAGCTTACCGAATTGATGCCCCAAGCTAAAATGACGACCAATGAACTATCCCAAGCACTGAATGATTTTTTGAGCGCACAGGATGAATGGCTTAGTTTTGGGCAGACGACAATATGCGATGGGCGTTCAATGGGGGTTAGTGTGGCTTTATTGAAAGAAGCGGCCAATAAAAACCTCTTAAAGGCCGATATTGTCTATTTTCCAGATTTCGAAGCAAATAAAGATGGATGGGAATCCTTTAAACCTCATTACATGAAATACGAAAAACGATTGAAATTTGGAGGCTTTAAATTTTCGGATGATGGCTCGCCCCAAGGGAAGACGGCTTGGCTAATAGAACCTTATTTTATTCCGCCCGAAGGTCAATCGCGCGACTATAAAGGCTTTCCAATTTTCACTGATGAAAGCCTATATCAAGATCTTAAAATAGTTTTCAAAAACAATATTACACCTCAACTTCATGTTAACGGTGATGCCGCTATTGATCAAGCACTTCGAGTGATTGGCAAACTAAAAGATGAAGGAATATATAAACCCCAGTTTAGGGCGACATTAATTCACGTTCAAAATAGCAGGCCCGACCATATCAGCAAAATTAAGCGAATTGGAGTAATTCCTTCGTATTTTTCATCGCATGTTTACTTATGGGGAGATTGGCATTACCAAAGTGTTTTTGGACCGGAACGATCCGCATTTATCAGCCCAGCTAAATCTGCGATGGATGCCGGAATTTTATTTACTATTCATCACGATAGCCCAGTGACACCACCAGATCTAATGACAGGAGTTTACGCCGCTGTAAATCGAACTACGCGTTCGGGTATGAAATTAGGCCCAAATGAACGAATTCCAGTAATAGATGCATTAAAAGCGATTACAATCAATGCTGCTTATCAATATCAAGAAGAAGAACGGAAGGGGTCTCTCAAAGCGGGAAAATTAGGCGATCTGGTGATTTTAGATCAAAATCCATTAACAATTGCTCCTCAAAAATTACGGGATATAAAAGTTCTTGAAACAATCAAAGAGGGGAAAACTGTATTCAAAAGAGACTAACTGAATATGATTTAAATCTATGTTTTAAAATAATCACCTTATCGCTAAATCATCTCATTCTTATTACGATTAACGGTTGAACTTTTGCCGAGAAAGGCCAAAAATTTTTATACATATAGAGGGCTTTAAAAGAAGAACCAAAAGACCTATGCTATGGAAATTATAAAACTATTTTTAGCTAATAGATGATTGCTTAGTTGGAAAGGAGAATCATGAGATCACCTTTTGAAAAGTCAGAGAAATGTTAGATTTAAACAATTAAATTGTGTGCAATTTAATTGTTTGTATATTTGTGATATGAATTTCAAATAATACATTACAAAAACTATAATAATATGTCATTAATACAAGATTTAGAGTGGAGACACGCCGTAAAAGCGTACGATCCCACAAGAAAGGTTTCAGAACAAGATTTAAACACCATATTGGAAGCTGCGAGATTGGCTCCTAGATCATCGGGATTGCAACCTTTTAGAGTTATCGTTGTAGAAAACCAAGAATTAAAAGAGAGAATGGTAGAAGGAGCGTTGAATCCTGAGGTGATGCGAGATTCCTCTCATGTTTTAGTATTTGCAGCTTGGGATAGTTATACTGACGAAAAAATAGATAAGGTTTATGATCATCATACCGATGTGAGAGAATTGCCGAGAGGTCGTTTCGGAAGTTATACCGATAAGATTAAGGCGATGTATTCCGCACAAACAGCAGAAGAGCATTTTGCGCACACGGCAAGACAAACATATATTGCTTTAGGCTTAGCTTTGGCACAGGCAGCAGAACTAAAAATCGATACGACTCCTGCCGAAGGATTTAGTAACACCGTTGTGGACGAGATTTTAGGCTTAAAAGAACTGGGTTNNGGGGTTTGAAAAGTGTAAGCCTACTTTCTCTTGGGTATAGAGATGAAGAAAAACATTGGTTGTCTACAATGGAAAAAGTACGGATTCCTTTAGAGGAATTCATCATAAAAAAATAAAAAGGCTATCATAGCCATCATCGAAATGCTCATGAAAAAATCGAAATCCCCAAATTTAGAACAGCAGATATGCTTTCCCCTTTATGTACTTGCCAAAGAGATCACTGGCCTTTATCGCCCTTTTCTAGATGAGTTGGATATTACTTACTCTCAATACTTGGTAATGATGGTACTATGGGAAGATGAGGGATTGTCAGTAAACTGTATTGGAGAGAAGTTGTACCTAGACAGTGGGACGCTCACTCCGCTTTTGAAAAGACTCGAATCAAAAGGTTTCATTAGCAGGAAAAGAAAAAAGGAAGATGAGAGAGTTGTTGAGATATTTATTACCGAATTGGGAAAAGTTCTTCAAAAAAAAGCTTCTGAAATTCCAGAGAAGATTTATGGTAAAATAGATGCCAGTGCAACTGACTGGGCCGAGCTCCAAGAAAGTGCAAACAAAATTTTAAAAAAAATTAAGAAATAAATAGTTTTGAGTTCAAATTTAATAGCGCCATCTCCCAAGATCGGCGCTTTTTTTATGACTTGCATACGTATTAAACTTTTTTAGATTTTTTAATTGCGAAAATTAAGCTGTAACTTAAGTAAATTATTTTAAGTATAATATGATATTCCTACATCGATTTATTCATTTATCTGGGCTGATAGCCGCCTTACTCTTCTCGCTCAATTCCTTTGCCCAAACACAGTCGACACAAGACAGCAATGTAAAGGCAATTCACTTCGTTGACGCTTTACTCCCTGAGGGAAACTATGTTGTAGAAATCTTAGGGGCCCCTTCTATGAATGCAGCCCAGGCGGAAATTCTCGAGAAAATGAAACTTTCCATCAAACAGCATGAAGAATGGTTCGTAAAAACAATGAAGGAATTAAAGCCTGGAGAACCTATTCCTTATCACTCAAATCTAGGTATTAGCGAGCAAGAATATGCTGTTTTTATGCAGTTTTCAGAAGCTGTTAAAATGGATAAATTAGGAGTTGTAAGACTTAAAATCCTCAGGAAAGATAACAGCATTTATTTCGAACCAGTAGACTTCCCTCAATATTTAAAAGAGCTTTCAATTCATCTTAAGGACCACACGATTTTAGTCGACAGTATAGCATTGAAATATAAGAGTCATCGTGTAATGGATAGCAAAAATACGACCCTGGCAGCAGGTGCGTGGAAAGGATATTCTTGGGAATTTGAAGAAATAAGTAAGGACGGAAAACATATGGTAGATCGGGATCAGATAGACCCATCAGAAATTGGGGCGCTCGATATCAAATCGATAAAATTGACTATTGGCCAACTTGATCATTCCAACCAATGTTTTCTTTATTTGAAGAGCGATATTGTCAATAAAGGCCATGTCATCGCAAAACAGGATATGGCACTTTTATTATCGAAAGAGTAACTTAAATTTTTCACACTTTAATCCGTGGTAAGACCACTTCCGACCGCGACCAATGGAGAAATCAATTCGTCTTCCCAATTCTTTCCCAAATTGTTATATAGCTTTAAATTATTGCAGACNNACAGCTTAGTGTTTGATTGGAAAGGCCAATTTGTTGGATTAGACCGTTAGGATATGCCTGTTTTATCCATAGGTTACCAAATCGACAAATTGGTATCAATAGGAAAGGTAACGCAAAATTATGTATGAACGCTTAAGGATTCTCGCTTCGCCACTTTTTATTCTTTTTCTTGTCTTATTAATTATCAACGACTTTTTTCTGAAAGCCGCATTCCAAAATACATTTACGGGAAAGCTTTCTGATTTCAGTGGACTTTTTATTTTTCCTATTTTCTGGTCCGCTATCTTTCCAAAATGGAAGTCATTTATTTTTATAGCTACAGCAGTATTATTTATCTTTTGGAAAAGCGAATATTCTTCCGTCATTATCCACTGGATGAGACCATATTTTAATACCGGAAGGACTGTTGATCTTTCTGACCTGATCGCATTACCGATAATCCTGTTTGCATGGTTTTATATGGAAAGAAAACCATCGTATTCTATAGGCCCAGTGTTGATGACTCGCTTGAGTACCTATTTTATTGGTATCGTCGCCATTTTCGCTTTTTGCGCAACCACCCAACCTCGATATCTACAGTCTTTTGATCAGCCGCAGTATGTATTATTAAAGAATCCAACGCTCAAAGGTCTTGATTCCTACGATGGATTTGAATTTCACATAAAAGATTCTCTGCTTGCAGTAAAAATAAATTATTTAGGTATCAGTAGGCCCGTAAGGAATGATGACTAGAATAAGAACCAGTCTATCAAAGATCTTGATCAACAGGTTTTAAAGCTTATTGCAGACAGTGCTCATCTACTTCCTGCCGAGGAAATAAACGTTCTAACTGTGCATACCAATGAAGGTATTGACTCTTTAAGATTTAATGGTGGACGGCTTGACGGACGGTTCATCAGGACTAAAGGGAATAAACAGATCATCGAGGGATTTTATAAAATGGGGGTAGAAGATTCAATTTGGACTCTCAGGGACAGTATTAGCAATGATAAAGTTGTACAGACATTTGTCAATGGCGAAACAATTGATATTAAACGCTATAGTGATAATAAACTCACGTATTCTAAAACCGTGAACACTCGTTCTGATACGATTGTTAATATCTATATACAGTTGTCAATCTTGATCCTATGTCTTGCTAGTATATGTTTCATATTATATGGAAATAAGCGTAAGAATATTTCTGAACACTTTAAGCTCAAATTATTTTGGAAGCTGTTGCTGTGCTTTGTGGTGCCTCTTATTGTCTGGCTATTCTACACAGGAATCATGCTCTTGCTCATGAATTATAGTAAAGATATTTTTGAGACGCTTGCAACAGGCATTTTTATTTTCATTACGGTTTTTCCATTGATGTTTATCATCATTTTTTGGATCAAACTTAGCAAGGAAATCGACATATTTTTGTACGTCCTTGTGATGGCTCTTGCGTTTAGTATCTACAGCACGTGGACAACCCTGGAGGCTTTGTTGAAATAAAATATATTCGTCGTTTCCGTCTCATGAGTGGAACATGCTGTCATGAAGTAGCCAAAGCTTATATATTAAAAAAGTAAAGCATTATTTCCCATCTCCATAAATAGCTTGATATGTATACAAAGCCATCCGAGGTATACCGAAACGCTCAAATGTCTACGAATTTTAATTCATGTCAAACGAATTATAAATTATTCAATTTCCTATAGATATTGTCGCTAGATTAGGATCAAATGATAATGCTAAATCATTGAAAAATTAAGCTAATGAAAAAAATTAAAAAGTTTGTTTTACCAGTGTTTCTCTTATGTCTCGTTGTACTGCTTATAATCGAGGTGACCCATAATATGGTTACGGTCAACACCGAAAAAGCGGTTTTCAACGAACTTAAATATGTGCCTAAAACTAAAGTAGCCATCATTTTTGGCGCCGGTATAAAGGATGATCAGCCAAGTAGGTATCTAAAAGATAGGCTCGATGCTGGGATTTTGTTGTACAAAAACAATAAAATAGATAAAATACTGCTGTCAGGAGATAATGGAAGAAATGAATACGATGAGCTCAGTGTGATGAAATTATACTGTAAAAAAAATGGTGTCGATACCACAAAAATTTATATCGATTATGCTGGGTTTGATAGCTATTCAACCATTTACCGCGCAAAGCACATCTTTCATATTGATACTGCAATCTTGGTATCCCAGCAATACCATTTAAACAGATGTATTTACCTAGGCGACAAAATGGGTGTTAAATCATTCGGTTACAGTGCGGATAGAGGTATTTATCCGGGTTATAAATATTACGCGCTCAGAGAAAAACTATCGATAACCAAAGCCGTTTTGGATGTGATAAGAAAAAGAAAGCCAAAGTATCTGGGAGATGCGGTTGATATAAATGGAAAATCAAATTATGCAAAAGAATAGCTTATAAAATATCTTTTCCTAGACAAGAATGGTAAGAAGATGAATTGTTGCTGATCATTCAAATGATGTCTGTGTAAGTATATTTCAAGAATCTTCTTTACGGAAAAACTATTAAACATTAAAAGAACCAAAAAATCATGAAAATATTATCATTAATAGCTATTTTACCTTTTGTTATTTCTTGTAGAAGTCAAGAAATAATAGATTTAGCAAACTTGAAACTCAATGAGCCTATTGAACAAATCAGCAGTTTTGATTATCAATTATTGATTGGTGTGGAGACCGTCGAGTATCCCTTTAGTCTGTTGTTAGAGGTCGAAAAATCACAGCGATATAGTTTCGATGGAATTGACTTAACAGGACAGCGGATTATTTTTCAGATCAATTCGGAGACCTTGAAAACAGACAGTATTACGCGTCTGGGCGGTGGACATATTGATCTCAACCCGGCTAAAACTAGCGTTGAGTTAGAACATGCTTTAAAAAAATATGCTGCTACAGATAGAATTTACGGTGTTAGAATTGAACTCAAGACACAAGAATTAAAGGCCAGTATTTTAAAGAAACTATCGGAGAGATATGGCAAGGGTACAAAAAACCCCAATACCGACAACGGTGTGTACTGGAATATAAAGCCCCAAAATAAATTTATTTTTTACGCGCCGGACTATAATCGGTTAATCATTCTGAACAATGCGGAGCTGTCTAAAACGTGTTACTGGGATATCATGAATGGTCTAATTGATTTTGGCGGATGCGACAATGAAAAATACATGGCGAACTTGCTAAAAAATGCGACCAAACCAGAAGATGTTAAAGACAAGCCCACGCTGAAAATTGATAAAAACTGGAATATAAACAGTTTCATTATTGGAGAAACAACTGAAGAAGAATTTACACAATCTCCTATAAGCAATCGTTTTGAACGAGTGACAGAAATTGATGGCACTAGCGGGAAAACGAATGAAATCTATTATCAGGATAACTATCATGATTTATATTGTTACTTTTCACCAAACAAAAGTGATCCTGAGAACCCAACAAGAAACACCATTACTGGTTACGCTATCAACGACTTTAGAAAAGTCAACATCTCATTTGGAAATAGCTTAAAACCAGGTTTAAAATTTGAAGAAGTGCTAAAATTATTGGATAAGCTTAATATAGCCTATCAACCAGTCGATTTCGCCAATTATATTGAAATCAAAACATCCTCCAATACAGTAACACTGAATTTTAACGAGGATATNNCCTTTCTGGAATGTTTGTTAAATAGCTTTCTAATATAACATTTCGCTGTCGATTGACCTGCTAAAATAAACATGACAAAATCTCTGGATCTGTTGATGCCAAGTCATCGGCTACCTTATCGCGTAATGGATAAGTAGCTGCTTGTTTGATAAATATTTCAGACAAGTAGCGTGCTTTGTTAGAATTGTGATATCTATGTGAAGTCCGTTTTTTTTTTGCCCGCCTACAAATTTCCGATCTTTAGTTAGGAATAAAATTTAAAAGTTCATCACGTCGCTTTTCAAGTATGAGAAATTTATAAATGCGGCAAAAACAGAAGATTATGGATAATAAAAATGTAAACGGAAAAGTGATCTTGATTACGGGCGGAGCCAAAAATCTTGGCGGACTGCTCAGTAGGGATTTCGCTACGAAAGGAGCGAAGCTTGTCATTCACTATAACAGTGAAAGCACAAAAAAGATGCCGAGAAAACAATGTCAGAGGTACAAGCACTAGGGGCTGAAGCCATTCTTGTTCAAGCAGATCTAACTAGACGGACTAATATAGTCGCTTTGTTTGACCGTGCTGTTGAAAAATTTGGGGGTGTTGATATTGCGATAAATACTGTCGGAAAAGTGTTGAAGAAACCTTTTGTTGAAACCACGGAGGAAGAATATGATAGCATGAGTGATATTAACTCCAAAATCGCTTATTTCTTTATTCAAGAAGCTGGCAGAAGGCTTAATGATAACGGAAAAATCTGTACGGTTGTAACCTCTCTTCTTGCGGCTTATACAGGCCTATATTCCACCTATGCGGGATTGAAAGCTCCCGTTGAACACTTTACCCGAGCCGCGTCCAAAGAATTTGGTCCAAGAGGTATATCTGTTACAGCAGTCGCGCCAGGTCCTATGGACACGCCCTTCTTCTATGGTCAAGAANNATCAGATGATGCAGTGGCCTATCATAAGTCTGCTTCGGCTTTGGGCGGGCTTACAGATATCAAGGATATCGCACCCTTGATTGAATTCCTGGTAACAGAGGGCTGGTGGGTTACCGGACAGACTATCTTTGCTAACGGAGGATACACCACGAGATAAATTAATAATATAGGTCGCGTATCCGTGTTAACGGATTTATTTTATGCGGGATGGAATGGTTGTGCCCAATAAGAACAAATGATTCTGTTGGGCTCCTTTGTTTCTAAGCTCTTCTCAGTTGCACATGCAGGATATTTTCAAAGCTGCCCGATGTACCAGTAAAAAACTGTATTTCATATTTTTCATTTCCTCGGTATTTTCTGCGGTCCACAACGTGTTTTTACTTTTTCCCACCGATTTATGCCTGAATTTAAGAATCAAATAGAGTGACCCGAACGAAAGAACGTTTATCGTTGTTCATTTTCAAAACCTCAGGCATATGTCAGGCAGGAGATTTTGGGTAAGACAAATTATTTTTATACTTAAAACAAAAGATTATGGCATTGAATACAGCAAATGAAGGTGAAATCACCAAAAAAATTGAAGAACAGACATCTAAATTACCATCAACCATTTTCCTTGGAGCAGCGCTGGTTTCGATGGGGGTATCTGCAGCTCTTAAATGTATTGGAAACGAAAAAACGGCACTTTTTGTAGGACAATGGGCAGCACCATTCCTATTGCTAGGGATTTATAACAAAATTGTAAAAACCGAAGGGCACGATTAGAATCTTGAACAAGGTCTACGAAATGGATAAGAAGGCTCAACAATATCAAGTTGAGCCTATTATTTTTAATTGACATAACATGGAAAATTTGACTAAAATGGATAGAAGAAAAGCTTTGGGAACAATTGGTACTAGTGTATTAGCATTAGGTTTAGTAGGGGGGTGGCAGCCAGCCACAGCACAGCAAGTAGAAAATCCTATACTGCGTAATCCCAACGACAAATATCCCAAACCTCCCTTTCAAAAACAATCTCAACCTTGGCCTGGGCTATGCAGTAAAATGGAGCCAAAACCGGACCATGGCGAGGAAACTTACAAAGGAAGTGGGCGATTAAACGGACGAAAGGCTCTAATTACCGGTGGAGACTCAGGAATGGGACGGGCTGCGGCCATCGCTTATGCGCGCGAAGGAGCTGATGTTGCTATTAATTATTTACCTGATGAGGAGGCCGACGCGAAAGAAGTCATTGCGTTGATCAAATCGGCAGGGAGAAAAGCCGTGGCGATTCCCGGTGACCTAAGAAATGAGGAGTTCTGCACAAGTTTGATAAAAGACGCATTTCAGCAACTCGGTGGCTTGGATATTCTCGTCAATAATGCTGCGCGACAACAGACTAAACCGTCTATATTGGATATTCCGACCGAAGAATTTGATGCCACCATGAAAACAAGTATCTACGCTCCATTTTGGCTTATTAAAGCGGCTTTGCCGCACCTTAAACCTGGTTCGGTGATTATTGGAACCACTTCGGTACAGGCGACGGACCCGTCCGAAGATCTCTACGATTATGCACAAACCAAAGCCGCTACGACGNNAAGCTGGTGAACTTTGGTGGCGACACGCCCATGGGAAGACCCGGTCAACCAGCAGAGCTTGCGTCAATTTACGTTCAACTCGCTGCGGCAGATGCAAGTTATGCTAACGGACAGATTTATGGTGCTGCAGGAGGAGGCGGGCAACCATAAGCTGATGGCTGAACAAAGATCGACGCCTCGCATATCTATCAACGATTTAATAAAAGAGGCTAAATTGTTAGAAAAAACTACAATACAGTTATCTCAAAAGACAGGTTGCACATTCTTGCCTACAACAGGGTGATGATTTTGTACCGTAAGCAAAAGATGTACAAAAAGGAGCTAAGTGCCATAAAGAAAGCTATTAATGCGTGGGAAAAGGATATCATGAAAGATCAGCAGGCTTGGGAAAAAATTAATGGTCATACAGCTGAACTCAGTCAAAATTTAGCAAGGGCATTGGGGCTTATGGCTGACAAAGGCCTTCCTCAATATGAAGATCCGCAAATCCTGGCTTGGCGAAAACGTTTGGTAGTGGTTGAAAAAGCGATAGGCAAAGGGAAGCGATTAAAAAGGTAGATTGCAAAATTTTGTTAGAAAATAACAAACGAAATATTAAATGTTCCTGTTCAAAGTTAAACCAGATTATTCTAGTTAAATTTTATTGCCAAAAGCCCATTTTAAAAAAAGACATGAAACAACTATTTTGTACGGTTGAAACACCCAAAAATTCAAATGCTAAATATAATTATGATCCGACATGTGGCGGATTTGTCCTTGCAAAATATTTACCGCTCGGTTTGGTTTTTCCTTACGACTTTGGCTTTATTCCCGGCACACAGGGAGATGATGGAGATCCATTGGATGTCATTGTAATTTCGGAACAAAGCACATTTCCGGGATGNNACGGTGAAACGGTAGAGAATGACCGATTCCTCGTTGTGCCCGAAGCTTCAGCCATGTTCGGTAATATTTATCGCGTGGCTCAGCTGCCCGATAAAGTTCTTGAAGAACTGCAGCTTTTTTTCGTTAACTATAATAAGCAGGAGGGCAAAGATTTTCAGCCCTTAAAAATAAGAAGCGCAAAGGACGCCTGCAAAGCTATAGAGAACGCTAAAAGCAACCAGCAGCCCATTAAGAAGATCGAAGTTTTTATCCCCCTACATGATCAGGACGGGATCCCATTTCCAGGTTACCTCTACCAGCATATATGTAAGCAAATAATAAAAGACTTTGGGGGAGTAACAGCGTATACACGGGCTCCGGCAATTGGTATATGGGAAGATCGTCAACACCAGGAAATCAAAGATGATATCGTAATTTTTGAAATTATGGTTTCTGAAATTGATTATTCTTATTGGAGACAGTTCAAGAAAAAACTAGTAATGCAGTTTGGCCAAAAGGAACTGATCATTAGGCAGAGCGAAGTAGGGTTAGTGTAACTTTAAGTAATTAGCGAGCTATTTTAAACTAATGGTTTCATAGCTAGNNGTAGTCAAATAAATAGCCGTAAGGATTATGGGAGGGATGGATTAGTTTTAATTGAAAGGTCGAGTTTGAAATACTCGGCCTTTTTTCTTTTTCCTTCTGAGCTTGTGTTAACTCGAAATAAAAGACCTTCCAGATTTTGGAAGGTCTTGCATGTTTAGCTTTTCGTTACTATTAAGTTAAATGACTTGTATCTGTCTGATCATTTGATTGGTAAATCCCCATTCATTATCGTACCAGGCCATTACTTTTACCAAATCTCCATCGACAACTCTTGTCATCTCCAAATCTACTGTCGCAGCAAATGGACTTTTAATGATGTCGGTAGATACTAAGGGCTCATCTGTTACGGTTAGCACTTTCTTATATCGATCAGTTTTGGATTCTTCGATCAATATTTGGTTGATCTCTTCAATCGTGGTGGGTTTTTCAGCAATAAAAGTAATATCTGATATCGAGCCAACTGGAACAGGTACCCTTACAGCTATTCCATCAAACTTTCCGGCGTATTGCGGAAGTGCTTTTGTTGTCGCTATTGCTGCACCTGTAGCGGCGGGAGCAAGATTAATTCCTGCCGCTCTTCCCATACGCGGTTCTTTTTTTGAAGGAGCGTCCACAAGTGCCTGTGAAGCAGTATAGCCATGTGTTGTATTAAGGATTGCCTTCTTTATTCCGAGCCTTCTACCTAATATTTCAATTATTGGGCTTATATTATTCGTGGTACAGCTTGCGCACGAAAAGACCGATAACTTCCCATCCTCCGTATTTACCCCATGGACCACAGTAGGTGTATCTTTCGTAGGACCCGAGATGACTACAAATTTTGCTCCAGCGGTTAGATGCTTTTCTGCATCAGTTTTGTTTGTGAAAATACCTGTACTTTCGATGACGATATCAGCTTGAATATCTTTCCAAGGAAGGTTTTCAATTTCTCTTATACTGGTATATTTAACAGCGTTACCATCAACAACAAGTGTATCGCCCTCAATATGTACATCCTTCTCATATTTTCCATAGTTGCTATCATATTTGAGTAAATATGCTGCATTTTCAATACTCATCAGATCATTAATTCCCACAACCTCAAGATCGGCAGTTTCTGTTATTATTTTTAAAGCGGCACGTCCAATGCGGCCAAATCCATTAATAGCTATTTTTTTCATAATGTTGCTTTTAATCTGTTTATATTAATTCTTCTGCTTTATATATAGGCTAAGTTCACCTATATTTTGATTAAAAAGATTGACATTGGTCAAGAAATTAAATTAGCTACAGTTCCTGACAATTAAGTGTCGTGGGAGCGTACCGCAAATTGGCAATACAATCTGGATTTTATTTTGTGAAACCCTTACTGATTTTACCATTAATGCTAGGGTAAATCGTAGCTAGAATCAGCATTCACGATTTGATAATGTCTGTGATGATGACGTACCTTTCAATGTCACATTCGTCCATTATAGCCTTATTTTTATTGTCTTTTTTTACTATTATAAATACAGCTAACAGTGGGATTTTTCGGCCTTGATAGTGTTGGTCTGTATAAACTTTATATATCATGGTTTTGATTCTTTTTTAAAGAACAACAACAAAAGACGATAGGTTTATATTGATCGTAAATGAAAGTCAAGCAACGAAGCTTAGCACGCAGTATGAATTGGAAAATNNCCCTTGACGCTTTCCACATGGATCTCTGAGCCATGCCGGCGGAGTATTTCAGCGACTAGGTACAGTCCGATCCCAAATCCTGATATATTGGAGGTATTTAGATTATCTACCCGGTAAAAAGATTTAAAGATATTCTTTTGGTGTTTTTTTTCTATTCCAATTCCTTCATCCCGGACATAGATGCGTACATTATGTGCTTGAGTTTTTACATTTATCATCACCTTACCGCCGTTGGGAGAATATTTAATGGCATTGCTGAGGAGATTACCTATTACCTGATCCATTTTGGTGCGGTCGGCGAAAATATTTATTGTAGGATCACAATACATTTCAATGGTGTGTTTGCCAATGGGTAGGTCGCCGACACAGTCAATCATTAGTCGTTCGAGCTGAAAAGCAGATTTGTTGAGCTGTAATTTTCCCTCTTCAACTTCAGCGATACTTAAAAAATCTTCGATCATCAGCATCATCTTTTTAACTTGAGCTTCAATCTTTGCTCCCAGCTGTGCACTTTTTTGTCCAAATATGTTTGCATGCTGTTGCATCATCTGTGCACCTATCATCACAGTTGTCAGGGGAGTTTTGAGTTCATGGCTTGCCATGGAAATAAACACATTTTTCCGTTGTTCTTCTTGCTTTTTTTCTGTGATGTCCCTTGCTATTTTTGATACCCCGATGATCTCCCCAAGATCGTTTTTAATTGGTGATATCGTCAGCGATAAGTCGATTAGTTTTCCCGATTTTGTTTGGCGTACCGTCTCAAAATGTTTAATCGAATGTCCCTGCCGCATCCGGCCGAGAATATAGTCTTCTTCCGAATGTCTTTCCAGCGGTATTAATTTGAGAATAGACTGGCCAATCATTTCCTCAGAAGTGTAACCAAAAAGACTGTAAGCCGCATCGTTCCAGCTGGTGATGATACCCTCTAGAGTTTTTCCAATGATAGCATCGTAGGAGGAATTTACGATGGCTGCAAGCTCAGCACTCTGTTCTGTAGCTTTTTTCTGATCGGTAATGTCCATGATAGCCCCTATGATTCGACGCGACTGTCTTGTGCCGCTGAAGTAAGCAAGTCCCGTTATCTTTACGAAAGCGACAGAAGCAGTCGTTGGTTTTATAATTCTGCAGGTGAAATCAAAATGACCGTCGATACCGTTCTCGCTCATCCGATTTATCTGTTGATATACAGTATGAATATCTTCCGGATGTATTCGTTCTATCACTGTTTGTTTCGACTGAAGTGGATGAGGTAGTTCGAGCATTTTTTGAGCCAAATCTGAGAGATGTACAACCTCTTTTTCGGAGTTCCAATCCCACGTACCTAGACCTGTGGAGACTAGCGCGAGCCGAAGTCGTTCTTCCTTTTCCTGCAGAATAACCGTTAACTGATCTTTTCTTTTCTCAGCGAGTACAGCTTCTGTAATATCTTTGGTAAAACACATTGAGTGGATAAATTCATCTCCTTTCATCAATGCGCTGGAATTTATGACTACATGTTTGAGTTCACCATTTTTGCATTTTAGCGTTGCTTGACAATCTTCAATACGTTCATTATTCAGCAACTTTTGTAAAATGTTGGCTATCGTCTCCTTATTTGCATGAAAGTCTGCGATACGGGCGCCAATATATTCTTCTTCTTTATAACCGAGTAGATCCAGTTCCGCTTGATTAGCCCAAATTATAAATCCTTCACGGTCCACCCAGTGCAATGCAAGTGATGCTCTGTCTATGAATTCAGATAGTTCCGAAATCCTGTGTTTCAGCGCATAATTTTCAGTTGCCAATTGTTCAATCGTTTGTGGGCTGCTCATAAAGATGTATTGTAGATGACTCAATAGCAAAAGTAGGGAATTAAATGTATTTAAGAAGATGTAAAAGTACGGGGGTTCAATAGGTAAATAATACCAAAATAAATCATCTGAGACCTTAAAAATCGTCCAGCTATATGTAATGATATTGGTGCCGACACATAGTAAGAAGCGACGTGGACAGTGTTTAATCCGTTATATTTCTAGTGCAAAGTAGAAATTGGTATTAGTAATTTAATTTTAGTAATTTTACAAATAATGTTTAGGACGGCTACTAATAATTTATAAACCCGACAAGAGAATCATATTATGCGAGAAATTAAGTGCCACGAGGAAAAGATTCATCTTTGCGGAAAGATTCAATTTTTTGGTTACCTTCTTATTTTTGATGAAACTGGCTGTATAGCTGCCAGTGAAAATTCTATTGCCATTATTGACCTGAAGGCTGCGGATTTATTAGGGACAGGACTGGACGATATTTTAAAACGAATAGCCCCTACATTAAATTTGACCAGCGAGACGGTTGAATTGAAACTAGCCGACAAAATTTTTTACCGTTTTGTTGAACGAATAGCAATCAAAGGCGGAGACTACTTTTTGAGTATTTATAAATATGATGATAAAATATATGTCGAGGTTGAAGCCTGCAATCCCAATTCGGTAAAAACAACCAACTTATATTATTATGCCAAGTATCTAGAAAGCCAAAGGACTGACAAAGCAGCCTGGCAACCGCTGACCGAACTCATCAAAGATATTATTGGATACGACAGAGTGATGGTTTATCAGTTTTTGGAGGATAACAGTGGAAAAGTTATTGCTGAAAGCAAGAATGAAGAACTTGAATCTCTACTGGGATATCGCTATCCCGAATTTGATATTCCGGCACAGGCAAGAGAGCTTTACCGTGTGTTTCATGCGCGGCATACGGCGGATGTCGATGGAACTACTTATGAAATCTTTGGCCGTNNGCTGCAGCGTGAGGGCATTATCTCCCATACATTTACAATATCTGCGTAATGCTGAAGTAAAAGCAAGTGCGAGTTTCAGTATTATTGTCGAGGGCAAGCTATGGGGGTTAGTGGCCTGCCAGAACCGCGCGCCACTGCATGTTGACTTAAGCCAGCGGCATCTCTGTACTTTTCTGACACAATATGCTGTCAATTACTATCTTGCAGAGTTTCAGAAAGAAAATGCAGTCTTACAAAAAAGAATTGCTGACCTTGAACGTGATCTTAAAGGGGAACTTTTGGTGAAACATGATCTGCAGGAAGTACTAGAACGTTATTCTCCCAGAATTATGGATCTGATGTGTGCCCATGGCATTTTTATGAAGCATGATCAGGGGACGCACGCTGTCGGAGAAGTTCCAAGCAAAGCCCTCCTCAAGAAGATTGACATCGCCTTGGGAGATGAAGAGTTTTTTGCTACCGAGAAATTTACGATGCCTTCGTCTTTTTCAGACAGCCAACATTATCCAGGGTTAGTGCGTATCAAAATTCTGCCAAGCAATAACTGGTATCTTTATATTTTTCGGAAAGAAAGGCTCATTGAAGAAACCTGGGCAGGTAAGCCAGAAAAAATCATGAACCTCGATTTGGAGAGACAAATATCNNCATTAAACATATAATCCATCAGGCAATAGCACAGCGAGGAGGTGAAATTCACGAACTTAACAAAAAGCTTATCCGTTCTAATAACGCCTTAGACACCTTTGGTTATACCCTGACACATGATCTAAAAAACCCACTTACGAGTATACAGCTCGCGGTACAAATGCTGCTTATTAAAAAAGATATGCCCCGTGAGCTTTTTCAAAAAGCTTTGGAGAATATTCTCGAAGGGACTAAGTTGATGACCAATATGATGGACAAGGTACATTCCATGTCGAAAGCCAACAATGTCGATCTTGTTTTTGAACCTATTGACCCTAAATCTAAGATTTTGAACATTGTAGATAGCTGCAGACAGCAATATGGAATCGATAATCTGACGTTTACGCTAGGGGACACCCACGCTATTTTGGGCGAAAGGACGTTAATATATCAACTGTTTTTAAATTTGATTGGCAACGCTATCAAATACAGTAGTAAGAAGATAAAACCGCATGTTCAAGTTAATAGCTATAAAGATGGGAAATCAGTTTTTTATAAGATTGAAGATAATGGAATCGGGATGGATCTAACTAAAAATGATAATATTTTTGAGATTTTTAACCGTTTGCCTAACACAGAAGAATACGAGGGGAAGGGCATTGGTCTATCTATTGTGAAGCAAATAGCTAGTAAATTAAACGCTACTGTGTCTGTGGAAAGTACATTGGATGTCGGAACCTGCTTCTTAGTGGAGTTCAGGAATATTTCTGCCTAAATTGCATAGGTACTAAAAGATATTATTGTAAGAAAAACCTTGAGTTTACCGCTCAAGGTTTTTTTGTTGTTTGTATTTATCTGACTTGCAAGAATATATTGGGCAGGAGTTTGGTGCGATTGTAGCCTTGGCAGTTTAGCGCTTTACGTGATTTGTAAAAATGTAAATAATTGAAACTTTTGTGACAGGAATACTGTTACATGTGCATCACAATGAAAGACTAATCATTTACGTGTTAAAATAATTCAGGCATATATGAAAATGTTATTATGGAGAGGATTGATCAATAAATCCTGGGAGCATTGCAAGATTGATACTGTCGAGAGCGGTTTCAAAATAGCATCCGAAATAGTCGGTAATCACGACAACAACACCTATACTGTAAACTATCTGATCAGCACAGACGACCAGTGGAATGTCCAAGATTTTGAAATTAGCTGCGAGATGGAAGGGCAGCGAAAACAAGTTTACGGGAAAAAAAATGGATCAAATTGGTTGATCAACGGACAGGTTGTAGCCACTTTTGAGGATTTCAAATATATCGATATTGCCATAACCCCATTAACAAATACGTTGCCGATAAAGGGATTGGCTCTTCATGTTGACGAATCACAAATAATTGACGTCATTTATATTGACATTTTGAACGACGAAATCAAACCCTTTAAACAAAAGTATACGAAACTTTCAAAAGAACGCTATCATTACGAGAACATGGAGACGGACTTTGCCTCATCTATTCTTATCGATCGAAATGGCATGGTGAAAACTTACCCAGGGCTCTTTGAGCTGGTAGCTTAGCCCTATCACATCGTATAATCATACAGGTGACATACCGCTTTTCGAAGATCAAGTCATTTTAAAATTGCACATAAAATTAAAACTATAAAATTGAAAATAATTGGAAAATAGAGATCCTTTACCGCAAGAAGAACATCCGTTTGTTTCAAAAATCTGGATGGCGGCTGGCATTGTAACCCTAATAATCGTCGCCCTAATGCTATCCTGGAAAGCCAATCAAGTATTTTTGTATACTTTAGCTGGTGCCATCATTGCAATATACTTCCATGGATTCGCAGGCTTAATTGCCCGAAAAACAAAAGTTTCCCAAAAATGGTCACTTATACTATCCATCGTCCTGTCAGTCAGTTTTTTATTTGGCGCCTTTTTTCTCATTGGTGCCCGCGTGACAGGAGAAGCGGTTCAGTTTTCCAAAGAGGTTCCTGGCTTAGTTGAAGATGCTAAAAACTTTATCGAAACCAATAGTACCATGAAGTTTATTTACGAAAAAGTGTCCTCTTCTAAGCTTGTGGAAAAAGCTTCACCAATATTGAGCGGGTTATTTAACACTACAATGGGAGTTTTTGGGGACATTTATATTGTCTTATTTATTGGGATCTTCTTCACCGCGGCTCCTAATGAATACAAAGCTGGGATTGTCAGATTACTTCCTGCCGATGCGCGTGCGAAAGGGCGTGACTTGATAGCGGAAATTTCAAAAAACCTTAGAGCTTGGTTAAAGGGCATGCTGTTCTCAATGCTCGTGGTATTTGCACTCACCAGTATTGGGCTTGCTATTTTGGGAATAGATTTATGGTTAGTTTTGGCCCTTATTGCAGGATTGCTGAGTTTTATCCCCAACTTTGGCCCCATTATATCGATTGTTCCTGCAGCCCTTGTCGCCCTCTCTCAATCCCCTATAACTGCATTATGGGTAATTCTGCTTTACTGTTTTGTACAGCTTGTGGAGAGCAATTTTATCACACCCTTAGTACAACAGGAATTGATAAAAACACCGCCGGCTCTGATTATCATTTCACAAGTATTTGTTGGTATCTGGCTTGGAGCCTGGGGAGTCATACTTGCGACACCAATATTGGTCATTGTAATGGTGTTGGTCGAGGAACTATATATTAAAAAGCAAGACCAAAAGCAGCTGCTTTCCAATCCTTAAAGCTCCATTCGCCAATCATTATGCCTATCGGCTGTGGACGAGGTAGTTCTCTGCAGTGATGATTTAAACAAAGAGTTTCAGCAGTTGTATGGCCATAGCATTATTAAAACCCATGTGTTTTAATAATGCTATGGCTTTAATGATGCCGCACTGCCAGGCCTGCGAACGTGTAGTATTCCTATTCAATGAGGCTCGCCGCAGTTTCTTCTTCTGATGGTTCGCGTAGGATGATGATTTCGTTGTTTTCAAAGATGATATAACCGCTCGCTTCAAATCTATTTAACCATCCCATCATGGGCCAAACTTTCCATTTTTGAAAAAATTGAGTAGCGTTCAGAATAATGGATCTGAAATGGTTTAGCGGAGGCTGATAACTTGCGTGGTACTGATGATAAGCTAATGCATCAACCGTAACATGATCCACCGAATTATTCCGAGCGCTAAAACCAAAATCGGTATCCTCAGCTCCATAACCAATAAAATTTTGATCAAATCCACCTATTTTAGCGAAAGTCTCTTTGCTGCATCCAAAATTGAGTGACCAAAACAGTTCGTAGCTATATTGATCTATCTCCTTTCTAATAGGATCCGGCCTGCTGTTTTCCATTAGGCGTGACATCCAATCGCTTTTATCTGCAAAGCCTTTTTTCAAATACCTCACTCGGCCACTCAATAAGGTGTTTTTTTTATCTGCATAGGACAAATACAGCTCTACTAAATCTTTTGCCGGAATACAGTCCACGTCTAAAAAAATGTTAAAAAGAGAACTCGAATTTTTTATAGCAATATTCCTTGCTTCGGCCAAATTTAGATCGCCTTTTGTTTCTATTTCCAATGTATTTATTGCAAACGGATAGTCATCTTCCAGCGCGTATGCGCGCTCATTGATATAAACAATGACCAGTTCTTTGGGTAGGACAGAATTTTTAGCGGNNTGTACGATCGTCAAAACGGAGATGTTGGCGGAAGGGGCGTGCATATTTTTAGTTATATAAAGTACGGAATAGTTTTGCATGCAGTTTCTTAAGCTGGGTAGCAATTTCGGAAGTCGCATTGGGGTTCATCAATTTTCCCCATCCTTCTACTTTTAATTTTTTGGCGCTTTCCACAATCTGAGACCAGTTTGCCTGATCTAAAGTTTTCTCTTCAATTACTGTGGCAACTCCAGCATTTTCCAATAGTTGTGCTTTTACTTCTTGTTCTTCAAAAGTTCTGTCGGCAGGTATACAGATGATTTTTTTTCTTAAGTCCCCCAATTCCATCACACAATTATGCCCCGCATTGCTTATCACAATGTCGCAGTTTTTTAACACATCGTATGCATTTTTGCAATTGCCGTAATAACTAACTCCGCTAATCGCTTGATAATTTTGTATTGTACCTAAAATATGTAAGCTCGTTGTTTTAGGTAAATCTTTTCTGATATTAACAATTAGCTGCAGATCGAAACATGTTCCACCCTGACCAAAGAAAACCGCAATCTGATCCTCCGAACGCTGACTCTGGTCAATCGGCATACCGCTATATTTGGAGAAGCCGCCAGAATAAAACGTTTTTTCTGTAAAAGCGTGTTCCATATTTTGCGCCATAGATTCCGCGTAGGGGGCCAACAAAAGTGAAGCGCTTTCGTAGGCCATTGCATGGGCCAAGTCAGACCGGTTGCCATGTTGTCTAACAACCACTGTTGGTATTCCACAAAGACGCGCCAGTAACGTGATCTCGACCGACACATCAACGATAAGCAAACACTGGTGGTGTTTTGCAAAGAATTCTGTTATCAGGTTATTTCTCTCAACTATTCCCGTAACCTTGATGGGCGCATAATGTAAAAAACTCATTTCGCTAGCTGTCCAATCACGATCATTATCGTTAGGAATATCCAACGGCAGTTGAATACATGTAATATCTTGGGGTATTAGCTCTTTAAAAGTTTCTAATGAACTACCAAAAAATACCACTTCGTTAGGGGGAAGTTGTGCAGCAATGGCCAACGTTCTGGTCATATGACCAGCCCCATGATGATGGATATAAACCGCGTATTTATAAGACATATTTACTTGCGCAATTTTCGATGACTTGAGCAAATATACTTTCATAAGCAGCTACCATATGCTGTATATCCAGCGTTGATTCAGCATGCTGCCGACATGCTTTGCGACTCAGTTGCGCTGCGTCGTTTATGCATTTAGCTAGTTCTGTCACGGAGCAAGAGTTCGTAAGGCATCCAGTTTTGGTATTTACAATCTTTGGTAGCGCTCCTCTCGCGAAGCCCGCGACTGGCGTCCCGCATGCTAAACTTTCAGCGACGACCAAACCGAAAGGTTCTTCCCAACAGGGGGTAATCACACTAACTGCCGCATTTCCGATAAGTTCATTAAGTTCTTCGTGCGTACAGTGCTCGACCCATTCAGCCTGTTCATCGAGCAGCGGTTTAACGAAAGTTTCAAAATAATGTTTGTCTGCGATGGAACCTGCGATTTTGATTGCTCTTCCGGCCAATTTTGCCGCAGCAATAGCGAAATGAGTGCCTTTATCGGGATGAATTCTGCCAAACCATAATGCATAATTCCCTTTATTACTTGCTGTATATCTCCATTTATTCAAATCTATCCCATTTTGTACAACTGCACACTCCGCTATATATGGCTTCCACATAGAGGCATTCGTTTGCGAGACAGATACATAGGTCAGCTTGTTGTATCTGTTTGCCGCCAAAATAGCTTTTTTCATTTCGAAAATAGGGGGCGTATGCAATACGGTTACCATCGGTGTCTCCATCAAAGTCGCCATTGTAATAGGGACATAATTGAGACTATTATTAAATATAATATCAAAATTGTATTGGTCTATTTCCTGCATCAGCTCCAAATAAGCATGATGTGTAGAGATAAAATCTTCACTTAATTCGTGGGAGCGGAATCTGCTCAGTGTTTCCATATCATAGTCCACATCACTTAGAATNNTGCAAACAAAGTCACCTCGTGTCCTCTTTGCAATAAAAGCTTCGTCACTTCATATGTAAAGGCCTCCAGTCCGCCCATAAAAGGTTTGCGGATGGGATGTTTTAAATGCGCAAGTACTGCTATTTTCATAATATATCGAATGTATATGTAATGATGGTTATGTAACCATGCCGATAAGAACGCGGCAAAGTGAAATTCGTTCACTGCTATCAAAGATTATTTTTTAATCCATTCAAATCCATTGAATATTTTAAACTATTTGATCCCTGGGGCTGTTATCCATAAAAAATGGATGAAATGGAAAATCAAAAACAAATTGTGGAGATCTTAAACGATCTTATTGAAATCAACAATGACAGAGCAGAAGGGTTTGAACGTGCCGCGAATGATATTAATGATGAAAATATTGATCTCAAAGCAATATTTGAAAAATTTGGCTCACAAAGTCGAAGCAATATCACCCAGCTGGCTTCACTTATCGGAAGCAGGGGAGAGATGGCAGAAGATGGCAATACTATTTTAGGAACCATCCACCGTGCATGGATTGATATCAAAGCTACTTTTGGGGGCAGTGACCGCCATAGTATTTTGTCAGAATGTGAGCGTGGCGAGGATGCAATAAAAAAAGCATATCAGGAGGCGCTTCAGGAAAACGATCTTGGAGAAGACGTACGCGAAACATTGCTGTCGCAGCAAAAAGACATACAAGCAAGTCACGATGCGATTAAAGCATTAAGAGACGTTAGCAAATAGAAGGTATCCACTATTTCCTGCAGCTGCTCCGATTTGTTTCTGCAAAACTGCCGCTACTATGGCATTTTTAATATCTTCAGGAATTTGGTCTGCAAGAAAAGGATTTTATCTTACCTTTTATGCTTATTTAATAATTGTTGGAAACCGAAATTGCTTATCATGAAAATATGGTAAGCAATCTCGGTTGCTATCCGAAAATTTAATCTAATAAACTAAAGACACGCACATAGTCTATTTCAAATGCTACTGGGAATATTTTATCATCCACGCCCTCTTTGCCACCCCAATTTCCACCGACAGCAAGATTGATTAACCAATGGAACTTTTGATCAAAGGGCCATTCTTTAAAACTTGTCTTTTCATTGTCAAAGTGAAAGATTTCCTGTTCATCAATAAAGCCTTTTATGTACGTTGGCGTCCAGTCCACGCGATAGTTGTGAAATTCGTCAGAAACGCCAGGTACATTTTTTTTGTTTGTTTTCTGTGTGTTTATACCATGATTATAGGCTTTGGTATGAATAGATATGTGGAGGACATCCTGATCGTATCCAACATGTTCAAGTATATCTATTTCCCCCGAATTCGGCCAGTCACCATATTTCATATCGGTAGGAAGCATCCAAATAGCTGGCCAGCTACCGATTCCTCTCGGCAGTTTTGCACGCGCCTCAAATCTGCCATACCTGAAGTCTCCTTTATTCTTGCTGATCAGCCGGGCGGAGGTATAGGATTTCCCCTCTTTANNAATATAATATTGTAATTCATTATTGCCCCATCCGTCGTACAAAGAACCGACATCGTAAGACCATTTGTTTTTATCTGGCAATCCCGAGTAATTAAATTCATCGGCCCATACGGGTGTCGGCGAAAAATGATAGGTAATGCTATCCGCTTTATCCGAATTTGATCTCACAAAAAATGGAATATTAGCCGTTGCCACCTTGTTATTTCCATCGCTAGCATAGACAAATAGCCGGTAGGCACCTTCCTTGGATGGTGCCGTCAACAACGTCCTGTTGCCAGTGCTGTTTTTTATAAAGCCAGTAACTGCCTGAGGACGTTCTTCACGGTCGCCACCTTCTTTGAGGTCCGTGCTTTCTTTGAGAAGCTCCCAACGTATCGCTAATTTGTCTCCATTGGGGTCTTGGGCAAAGACCTCTATCGGATAGGTATTACTCGATTCCAGATAGATAAAATCTTTTGCATGTTTGTTGTCCAGTAATAGAGAATCCAGCTGCGGCGCTCGATTGCGCGGCCATTGACCCGACCAAAGGTACTGCATGACATCGACAACTTCATTTTCCTCACCGCTTTCCGTAAATAATCCATACCATGTAGGTGTGCGCTCCTGTTTTTGTCCCCACAAAAAGACATAGATNNCAGACAGTTTTTATCCATTGCGATAGAGGCTTCGTATCGGCTTTGGTAGACTAGTGCCTTCTCGTGGCTTGTTTCTTCAATCGATGCTCCCCATGGTGTTTGAAGACCTTCCCAATGGCCCGTCGGTCCCCATTCTGTCACGATATAGGGCTTATTCCATCCGGTCTTTTTTAATTGCTCAGGAACAGCGGCAAGCCCCCCATACACTTGCACAGCAATCAGGTTCAAAGCTGGGCACCTTGTTTTAATATAATCAATTTCTTTTTGATTCACGCCAGCCAACATGGTAGTTACCAAATGATTGGGGTCCAATTCATGGATCATCTCGGCGATCGAATTGACAGCATCCCAAACTTTTGGGTTACTATAATGTAAGTTGAGTTCGTTGCCGATTCCCCAGGCCAGTAGTGCCGGATGGTCCTTATATTTCAGGACAATTGTGCGAATATATTCTTTCTGTTGGGCAACAGCTACCGGGTTATCGTAATCGAAGCCATGGCGCTCCGTTTTCACATTGAGCCCCAAGGTTACTGTAAGTCCCAGTTTTTGTGCTTTGTGTAGGATTCCATCCGCTTGTTGTGGGTTCCATGTGCGTATGGAGTTGCCTCCATACGCTTTTAATTTTTCCAGATTGCTTGTTCCGNNCGCAGTATTGTAAAGCCATTTTCCAATTTGACTATTGTGGATTTAACGGGTTTGCCTGGCTTTCCCCATCCGTAGGATAGGAAAAGTACGTTTAGCAATACAGATATGATTAGTTTTCGTGCTGTCATCATCTATCGAAAATTAGGATTTGCATCTATCTGCGTTTGCGGTATAGGAATATACTCACTCACGCCTGGTGTAAATTTTGTGCCGAAAACTTCCTTGGCGCGCCCTGTGCGGACCAGATCATTAAAACGTTCTCCCCACCATTCACAGGCAAATTCCGCTCGTCGCTCATCCAAGATTTGATTTAAATTTACATTTGTGATTGGTGCAAGTTTTGCCCGTTCACGGATCAGACGAAAAGGCTCATCGCCATTTTGTCCCTTCCTGACCTTCGCTTCCGCATTTAATAAAAGAGCATCCGCATAACGCAATATTCGCACATTATTGTTTGCTCCATACTCCATGCGACCAGCTGTCATTTGCGCTTTTGGAAGGTAGGCTTTACCATTGAAATATTTTACGCCAAAAGGATTGCCATAGACAACATCACCACTTGGAGTCGTTGCTGTTGTCGCCGGATTGCCATTTACGCCACAATATAAAATTGTCGTTTTTAAACGTTCCGTTTCACCTCTATTGGTCAAGAAATCAACGATATTTTGTGAAGGAGGTACCCAGCCTGCTCCAGAGATAGGGCTTCCTTTTTGATCACCCGAAGGACCCTGCCATTTAAAGAATGTACCCCAATCCACGCCCGGTCGAACAATATCGCCCGTTCCTAATCCAAAATCCGAATATTGCAGTTCAAAGATAGACTCGTTAGATAATTTTCCGGGTATTTTAAAAAGCTCATAGTAATTTGGGTATAGGGAAAATCGACCACTCGCAATAATTTTGTTTGTCGCATCTAGGACGTCGTACCAATACGAACTTCCGTTATCATCCCCAGCCAAATCTGCTGCGGCCTTCGCTTTCAAAAGCAGGGCGGAATATTTGGTTACCGCTCCAACGTGCTTCGACTGATTTGGGCGGGCATCTTCAAGATCTTCCGAGCAGGCATTCATTTCATCAATGATAAACTGGCGTACTTCTGCGACCGTACTTTTTTGGATGGTAGCCAGACGGCCTATGTTGTCGCTATCAATGAGGATGGGTACATTGCCAAACAAGCGTGAAGCCATCAGGTGGGCGTATGCCCTTAAAAACCTTACTTCGGCCTTGTACTGTTTATTTAATTTTATATCCGCAGCATTGGAAGTAGGAATTTTTTCAGCAAAATTATTCAATTCAATCAAAGCATTGTTTGCAGCAATAACTAGGCTGTAATAACTAATCCAGGATTGATTTAATCCCCAGTAAGATTGAATGGTAACATCATTTTGAAAATTTTTGATACCCATTAATTCGTGGTTATCATTCGGATTAGGTGCCCCCTGTTGGTAGTCGTCANNCCCAGACACTGGACCGTACATCAAGGCAGTATTGCTATAGTCGATCTCCTCAGATCGCTGCTGGTTTTCTAAAGGTTTGTCCAAAAATTTATTACAGCTAGATAGGCTACAAGAAAGACCTAAGCAGCTTGCAATCAGGATATATGGAAGAGTTTTCATACAGTTTACATTAAAAGGTTAATAATTAGAACGATACTTTGACACACAGACTATAGGAAGACGCAATCGGATACACATTGGCATCGAATCCCATTCCAGATATTTCTGGTGTAAAACCATTGTATTTTGTGAACATAAAAGGGCGGTCAGCAGTTGCAAACACGCGTACGGGTATTTTATTGAGATCAAAATTATAGCCTAATTGTATATTTTGTATTCGTAGATACGCTCCACTTTCTACAAAAAACGAACTCGCCTGAAGATTCCAGGGTGCGAGNNCCCAGTCCAGAGGTTTTCGACGAATGCAGCATCAGCATTCATCTGATTGTATTTTCGGCGCATGGCACGGTTCAGATTATGGATCTTGTTGCCGGCTACACCTTGAAAGGCGATGCTCAGATCAAACTTTTTGTAATCAAATGCCACGTTAAATCCATAGGCTATCGTAGGTAGATAGTTTCCAAGGTTTACCCGATCTTTTTCGTCAAGTTCACCATTGTTGTTTTGGTCCTTGTATTGAAGATATCCTGGTAAAATCGGTGTGCCCGGATTTTGTTGGTTATATTTTTTTGCGATGGGGTCCGCATCAATCTGTGCTTGGTTTTGGTAGACACCTGCGACTTCATAGCCGTAGAAGAAGTTGATAGGTTGGTTCAGTTCTATACGTGCTGGGAATTCAGCTGACCATTCCGGATAACCGTTCATAATATTTTCTAGTCCGCCCAGATTCTTAACCCTGTTTTTTAGTGTGGTCAGATTTCCGCCGACCGCATAACCTAATTCGCCAATTTTGTCTTTCCATTGCAAACCAATCTCCCAGCCACTGTTTGTCACGCTGCCCCAGTTGCCATATACGCGATCCCATGAGAAGGGGATAGGTCGGCTAAATGCGAGATCGTGGGTGGTGCGGTGGTAATAATCGACCGCGCCCGTTAAACGGTTGTTGAATAAGGCAAAATCAAGGCCACCATCCCATTCTTCAACAACTTCCCAGCGCACTTGGGTGAAAAAACGTCCGACGCGATATCCAGGTATGCGCGTTCCGTTAGTTGTTCCTTCGCTCCCAAATATACCCGAGTAGTTATTGCCTGANNATCCCATCATTGCCCAATTTACCCCAGCTTCCACGCAATTTCAATTGGTTGAAAAGCTTTTGATCTTCCATAAACTTCTCCCTGGTCAGTACCCAGCCTAGACCCACCGATGGAAAATAACCCCATTTCGTTTGATATTTTGAGCTGCCATCCACACGGAATGTCGCGGTCAGCAAATATTTGTTGTCATAGTCATATGTACCTCTGCTAAAATAGGATATCCCGGCATTTCGAAAGCCTTTTTCACCATAACCTGTGGCTGAACCTGTCCCTTGGGCGTCCACACCTACATACCAAAACTCCTCCGATGCGGGCACATCATTAGCCTGTACCCAAGTTTCTCGCCAGCGTTCCTCACGCGAAGATTGCCCTAATAGCAAAGACCAATGGTGTTTACCCGCTTGATCTTTATACGTCAGGAGATTATCCAAAATGTAATTGTTGTTGCGTGCTTGTGCCGAACGCAAAAATGAACGATCATTGCGCTGATCATTGTCAATATAGTAAACTGGATTATAGCTTATATTATGTGTGGATTGATACCTTTGGCTCAGTTGCGAACGAAAAGTGATCTTATCTTTCCAGAATGTTGCCTCCAGATAAATTGTCGGAAGGATCTGGAAGCCCTTTGTTTGATTCGTATTATAAAAAGCTGTTGCTATTGGGTTATTGTACCAAAACCCCGACTGCATGCCGATCGCAGTACTCGATCCAAATTTTTCCGGTTTGGCCAGTTCCAATGAGGGATCATAAACCGGGTAGAGTGGCGATGCGAAATAAGCCTGTCTAAAAGCAGCGTTATTAGGCGAGTAGGTTTTGAAGTTATTGATATGCGCGCTAAAACCAGCTTTCAACCAATCCGTCACTTTAGCATCAGCCTGCATGCGGATATTGTATTTTTGGTTCATATTGCTGGCATCCATGATACCATCCTGTTTGATATAATTAAGCCCCATGGAATACGTGATTTTATCTGAACCACCCGTGATGTCCAGATTATGGTTGGTGATCAGGGCCTTGGAGCGCAAGAGCTCATCAAACCAATCCGTGTCCATCGCCGGATTAACTGCTGTACCACCATACTTTTCCACCGAACTTTTTACAAAGGCTTCATTGCCAATGGCTGTTGCATATTCCGCATATTGCTTTGCATTCGCCATTTTCAAAACATTTGTTGGTGTTTGGAAACCCGCAAAGCCATTATAGGTAACTCTTGCTTTCATATTTAAGCTTCCCTTTTTTGTAGTCACCAAAATGACACCGTTTGCGGCACGTACCCCATAGATTGCGGCACCAGAAGCGTCCTTTAAGACGGAGATGTCGGCAATATCATTTGGATTGAGAAAGTCAATATTGTCCATGAACATGCCATCAACCACATATAAAGGACTTTCATTATTAAAAGATCCTACTCCACGCACACGAACGGATGGGGAAGAACCGGGCGCTCCCGAACTTACGATTTGTACACCAGCTACAGCCCCTTGCAACGCATCCATGGGGTTGGAAACAGTACNNTTACTGTGCCGATGGGCGCTGTTAGGTCGCCCTTTCGTTGAGTACCGTAGCCCACAACGACAACCTCATCAAGATTGAAATTTCCTTTTTTCTGTGTTAGTTGAATCGTTAAGGTAGCACCAGTTATCGGCACTGTCTTCGCTTCATATTCCAATGATGAGATGACGACATAATTGGAGTTTGTGGGAATAGCGAGTGTAAACTCCCCGTTCTCATTGCTGCTTGTGCCGATTTTGGTATTTCCTTGTACAGTGATGGTGGCCACGATAGGAAGACCCTGCTCATTTGTAATCCGTCCGGTAACTGTTCTAGTCTGTGCACTTGCCATATGTGTTAGGCAAGAGAACAGTACAGTACTGGCAATAATACTGATATTATTTTTCATGTGTAATGAATTGAAATTTAGGAATTGTTTATAATTATCAAGTATCAAAATTAGGCTTAAGCAACTTATTGTTGAATTTTAAAGGTACAACAACACTACTTCATGTTGGGTTTTTCGGCTACAATTCAATATATTTGAGGTACGTCAAGTTTACGTCAGCCAATTGAAGGGAATTATTATGAAGCGTTTTGCCATCCTGTTTTTTATACTATTTTCTGTCTTTTCAAATATGCTATCAGCGCAGGAGTTACTTGGCTTACCCCTGGTCTACAATTATGGTAAATCGGTCTATCAAGGGGGAAGCCGTACTTGGGACATAAAACAAGATAGCCATGGCATCATGTATTTTGGTAACAGTGAAGGGCTTCTGACCTTTGATGGACGATATTGGAAAACATTTTCCTTACCCAATCATACCAACATCCGTTCTATCTGGATTGATGCCAAAGATCGTATTTATGTTGGCGGGCAAGGCGATTTCGGCTATTTTGAGCGTTCACCCCGATTTGGCCTAATCTATCATTCTTTGCAGGATCTCGTTCCACAGGAATTTAGGAATTTTGCAGATATCTGGAATACGGTTGGCGTAGGGCAATCGGTTTTTTTTCGTGGTACCAACGCCATATTTGAATTGAAAGATGAAAAGATTCAAGTACATCCCGCAGACGTGGAGTGGTATTACATGGGGCAATCAGGCGGTATACTTTATGCGCAGGATAAAAAGAATGGTTTGCTGGAGTTTCGCGACAATAAATGGAATCCTTATATAAAACACCTGCCTTTTAAGGATGTGAAGATCGCATCACTGCTGTCCCTTGGCAAAGATCGTTTGTTGCTGTCAACCTTGAATAACGAAACTTATACCTTGCAGAACCGGAGACTGATGAAACTCCATGCACAAGAGGGTGAGGGTAGCTATACGCCGTCGATAGCGAAAATAGATGACTCCACCTTCGTTGTCGGTAATGCCAAAGAAGGTTGCCAGATCCGAAACCTCTATGGGAAGACAATTCAAAAGATTGGTGTCAGGGAAGGATTGCAAAATAAAAACGTCACTTCCGTTTTTGTGGACCGACAGCAGAATATATGGATGGGCACAGACAATGTCATTTCTGTGATCAGNNATGACTGGATATTCCACGCTCATGTTTAACCATACCCTGTATCTTTCCTCTTCCAATGGGGTATATTACGCAGCAATTAAAGAGGGGTTGGCAGATCAAAGCCGTTCCCCAACAGTGTTTTCGCTTCTACCAGGTAGCGACGGTGGCGAAGCTTGGCGCCTTGAGCAGCTCAATGGCCAATTATTGCTTGGGCACAACAAAGGCTTATTCCAAATCGCAGGATATTCCATTAAACCCTTACGACAGGGCATGGGGACTTGGAAGTTACTTCCTCTTAGTATGGTGTATCCCATCAAAGAAAGTTTAATCGGAACCTATCAGGGCCTCTTGNNAACACTATCGGATGATAAGAAATCGTATCGGGCCCAACTCTGCGATCATAAAAATGGGCTACCAGCCGATTATCAGAATTACGTATTTAAAATAAAAAATCAGGTTGTGTTTGCTACAGAAAAAGGGCTTTATTTCTACGATGATAAGATGAATCGGTTTATGCCTGCGAAACAATTCGCAGCGTTTAAAGATTTGACCATACGTTACATAAAAGATGATCAAGAAGGAAATATCTGGTTTTGTACAAAGAAAATGGTAGGAGTAGGGCGATTTGACTCCAGGCATGGAACCTATCACCTCATTAACTTTCCGGAGATAGAGGGGATGAATACCACAGGATTCGAACATATTTATAGTGTTGACCAAAATAATATCTATGTGGGCGCAGAGAAAGGAGCTATTCATATCAATTATGATAAGTATTTGAAAAAGAGTATCAAACCGGTAGCGATGTTATCTCAGATTGTGGCGACGGGAAAAGGGGATAGTCTTATCTTCGCAGGTTTTTTCTCAAATACTGGAAAGCGAAATCAACGATCTCTCAACTCCGAAAAAGACAGTATCCCACGGCTACCTTCCATTTTTAACTCTTTTCGATTCAGCTTTTCTTCACCAAGTTATGGTATCAACCAGCATCTTGAATTCAGTTATAAATTGTCGGGTTATGATGATGACTGGTCTTCATGGAGCCCACAGTCGGAAAAGGCATATACCAACTTACCGGATGGACAATATACGTTCTTCGTGAAAGTACGAAATAATCTCAACCAGCAATCCGATGTGGCCGAATACAGCTTTATCGTTTTACCACCTTGGTATAAGACACTATGGGCCAAAATGATTTATTTTTTATTGGCTATGCTCGGTGTGTTTGGTTTGATCCGTTTGCGGAAAATCGAGCGATACAAACAGCAGCTGAAACATGAGCGACAGCTGCAGCAACTTCGTTATATCCACCAGTTGGAAATTGAGAAAAATGAGAAAGAGATCGTGAAGTTGAACAATGAGAAATTGGCACATGAAGTGATGGCCAAAACGAAAGAACTTGCCAGTACTAGCATGCAGTTGCTTGAAAACTCGGGCGCATTAATTAAAGTAAGAGATGAACTTGCAAAGCTCGACACCGGAGATGACGAAGACTCCAATTTGAAACGCATCAGCACATTATTAAAGGCTATTGAAAAAATCAGTGCGAACTGGAACCAGTTTGCGAGTCATTTTGATGAGCTCAATGATGGTTTTTTAACCAATTTGAAGGCCAAACATCCGTCATTATCTCGAAATGATCTCAAAGTATGTGCATATTTAAAACTGCATTTTACATCCAAACAGATTGCTCAATTGCAAAATATCACCGTTAGGGGAGTAGAAATTCANNATCGGTATAGGTTGCGTAAGAAATTGCAGATTGAAACGGAACTATCTTTAAATGATTATCTAAATACGATTTGATCTACGCAACTGCAAACTCCAATTTTTCGTTTGCAGTTGTAAAAAGTAATCAATTTAAATCAACAATATCTCCGATGGTATTGCATTGATGTTCTTCCGAAGGGGAGACAATCGTTCTCGGCTTCCTCAAATTTGGAAGAGTAAATAATTTGAACTAGTTGCGTTTTTTGACAGATTCCTCTATAAGCTGCATTAAATGATCGACAGTCTTCGCTACATCTTCTTTCTGCACGACGAATGTTTTCTTTTCTAGACCTGGAGGAAGGGAAATCTTGCCACTAAATTCAGGAAGAAACATATTGATCTTTTCCTGATCAATTTTATTGAAATTAAAAAAAGTCCATTTTTTAGTGTCATCTTCTTTTATCGCTAATAGGTTAGCTGAAGTAATCGCCTTTTTGTCTTTTTCAGCCATGGACATTACCAAAACCTGTCNNAAAGCAATACGCTATCCCATCAATTTTTGATACATCCATATCGACGTAACTGATCATGGAATCGAGTTTAACCCCGTACTTTAAGAGAGAAGAATAAAGTTCCTTGGTTAGTTTTGTTGCCTGATCCATCCCCCCCATGCTTTTAATAATGCGGGGCGATGTTTGACTTAGAATACCTTCGATGTCTCCGGAAATAGATGCTTTTGTTATAATGGACAATGCTTCCCTAAGCTGTGGATCTTTTTGCGCAGAGCTTGTCTGATGAAAAATAGTTAATAGTGTAATTAGCAAAAATATTCTTGTTCGCTTGATGGATTTAATCCGGTTGAGCCAATTGTTGCTTTGCATAATGGAAAGAAGTGAATTTCCATTGAATGTACAGGTTTTTATTTACAAATCAAATTTAGATAAGTCTCCGTATTCTACACATAAAAGTAAGTTTAAGAAATAAATGGGATGCGGAAACCATCTGAACGAGTTAGGAAGAGCTATTGAAACGAGCACGCGAAAGAGCAAGGCTGAGTTTCGGAAACTGTACGGCATCAAGAGGTTAAAGCCTTTGGGGTTTAATAATGCTTACGCGCTAATGATGCGGCGGCCTCAGGCGAGAGAACTTCATATTGAAACGATTAGTGATCTTAAAAAATATTACTAAACCGATATCAAACCGTCAAACTCTATTGGCTGGCGCTTGTTCTATTTTAAAACCGTTTATTATGACAGACAATAAAAACAAAAAGAACGCTAGAGACCGTAATCAGGTAGCTGTTGGTGAATCCTATGAGGTAGATTATTTGGCAAGAGAGCTAGGCTTAACCCGGTGGAAAGTCGAAGAGGCAATTAGTAAAGTAGGAAATGATCGTGAGGATCTTATAAAATAGTTGAAAGGTAAAAAATAGAAACATGGCAGATATAACAACATTCACTGGAATTCCAGTGACTAATAATGAAGGAGTAGAAAAATATTTTGATTTTGAAGTTGGACAAGAGGAAGAGAATGGACAGTTTGTACGTATTACAATGGATGGCTGCCAGCTGATTTTGGATGTGGATTTTGGTTTTATACAAGGCGATCTGGCGGAAGAATGGAGGGAGCCTGCCATTGCCAAACTTCTTCTTTTGATGGAAGTAGACCGAAACCGAGATGGAACCCTTAGCTAGTTCACCAATGGTATTAATAGCAGGCTTCTGGTGCTGCTGCCCCGCCTAAAAGAAGCATCCTCTGATATAGTTTACCTACGTCAACAGGACAAAAGGTCAATATGCGGAATCTCTCGTTGTGGTTAATAAGAGTGGAGAGGATAATAATATCCTCTCTTATTGAATGCAGAATTCTGTTTTTATGCAGGGATAATTTTACCTGATNNTAGAGGCGGTCGTACTGCAATACGCATCAAATCCAAGTGTGCGGCTATTGGTCATATCAGTCATGATCTCAATAGGACGACTTAAATCAAGGTCTGTATGCCAAGCAGAACTAACTTTGTTTAAGTCTTGCTCCACCAAACTGTGTTTTTTTGCCATAGCTCTCCAAACTTCTTCTTTCCCTTCCAACGTTTTGACTAATGGTTTTATTTTATCCTCAAAACCGACATATTCAATTGAAAACCACTCCACGATTTTTCGCCACAACCAACTCCATCTGAATACATCTCCATTTACCACATTGAATGCTTTATTAAATGCAGAAGGGGTTTCTGACGCCCAAATAATTTGTTTAGCCAACATTCCAGCATCAGTAACATCAGAAAGCCCAGTCCATTGTGCCTCCGAACCCGGAAATATAAATGGTAAGTTCTCCTCTTT
>DKIT01000075.1:12014-12321 GCA_002454415.1 Sphingobacterium sp. UBA6711 | reverse complement strand
ACTTGATCGGTTTATTGACTACAGACTTGATTGATAATGCGGCTCCGCCACGTGTATCACCATCCAATTTGGTCAGCACGACACCTGTAAAATCAAGACGGTCATTGAAGGTCTTCGCAGTATTAACGGCATCTTGACCAGTCATGGAATCTACAACAAATAGAATTTCATCAGGTTTTGTAGCCTCTTTCACAGCAGTAATTTCCACCATTAATGGCTCATCTATTGCTAAACGACCTGCTGTATCGATGATGACAATATTATTTCCGTTGCGTTTCGCTTCTTCTACCCCCGCTTTAGCAATAGG
>DKIT01000075.1:0-11898 GCA_002454415.1 Sphingobacterium sp. UBA6711 | reverse complement strand
TGTCCTTTTAATACCTTAAAGGCCCTATCTAACTTATCTTGAAGATTTGAAAACATAAAATCTGAATCTTATTCTATATAAACAGCAAAGTTAAAAAAATTGTCTATAGTAACCTCATTAACACCCCACAAAAAATGCGACTATATCAAATAATCGCATTTTTTATGTATTGAAGTTACAATATAAGTTTTTAGTCGCTTCTTCTACCTCCAAATAAAATCGAAGCATAGTACAAAAGGGTCACTAAAGCACTCAATGCTGCAACGACATAAGTCATCGCTGCCCATTTTAATGCGTCTTTGGCGCCGTCATGTTCCTCTCCATTATACGTAACACCAGCATGATTTAACCATTCCAAAGCTCGGCTTGATGCATCAAACTCCACCGGCAATGTAATAAAAGAAAATAATGTTGTAATCGCCAAAGCTCCCACACCCACTGCTAAAAGCCATGGGTTACCACCTTTGGAAAACGCAAATAGCATTACACCCAACATCAATACCCATGAAGTTAGTTTGGATGCTGCATTCACCATAGGTACCATCGCCGAACGAAATCCCAACCATTTATAAGCTTTCGCATGCTGCACGGCATGCCCGCATTCGTGTGCGGCAACAGCAGCAGCAGCTACGCTACGGCCACTGTAAACCTCTGGGCTCAGATTAACGGTTTTATCCGATGGATTATAATGATCTCCCAAGCGATCAGGAATGGACAATACCTTTACATCATATATACCGTTATCGTTTAACATTTTCTGTGCAATCTCAGCTCCGGACATTCCATTTCCCAATGGCATCTCGGAGTATTGTTTAAATTTGTTTTTGAATCTTGTTTGGACAATTAGGCTTACCACCATTATTCCAATAAATAAAATCAAGTACATAGCTGTTCAATCGTTTTATAGTTATAATATGACTATCAAACCTTATTCCAATTATAGAAAAAGGTATAGGCATGAATTTCTAAGATAAAAAAAGTCTTTGAACTGACAAAAAGAACATTTTCTTCTGATCTACGCATGACAATTTTACACTCTCCTCTATTCCACAAGCTCAATTAAAAACATCCATTAGCGGTCGACAAGAAATTTTACGGAGCTGCCAACATAAAATTCTGGATCAGTCGGCCATGGAACCAACGGTTAGAAATTGAAGAGTATAGAGGCTTTTTAGCACGATTTGATTTAGGTATTTGGGGGGTTCAATCGCAGGAAAAGTTAACTTATAAAAAATAAGGGCGTTTAAAACGCCCTTATTTTTTATAAATATCCCATTTGTAAGGTAAGATCGGTCCCCTCAATCATCTTACGCAGATTACTCAAAGCGTAACGCATTCGTCCCAAAGCAGTATTAATACTAACTTCAGTAATTTCAGCAATATCTTTAAAGCTCATATCGCAAAAGTGGCGCATGATCAAAACTTCTTTCTGATCATCCGGAAGCTTTTGAATCATTTTCTTTAGATCGACGTCAACCTGTTGTTTTAACATTTTAGATTCAGCACTTTCGTCACTAAATTCCAATACCTCAAAAATATCAAAGCCATCAGCGTTTACAATATTTGGAGCCCGCTTCGCTTTTCTAAAAAAATCAACGATCATATTATGTGCTATACGAATAGCCCAAGGTAAGAATTTACCTTCTTCATTATATTTACCTGATTTTAATGTGTTGATGATTTTGATAAAAGTTTCCTGGAAAATATCTTCAGCAAGATATTCATCCTTTACTTTCATATATATGGAGGTATAAATTTTCGATTTATATCGATTCAACAATGCCTCAAGGCCGGACTCATGGCCACTGACATACATTTGGATCAATTCTTGATCGCTTTTACTCTTTAAAAGTCTCATACGTCACTTACTTTTTAGCAGTTCGCAAATAAATTATCAGTTCTGTGTTAAAATGTAAATGTTTATCGTATAAACTATCCTTTCTTATTGTAAAACAATCAATTAATCTTAATTCAAATTACCGCAAAATAATTGAGTAATCAAATTATTACATTCTATTTTAAGACTTTTTAACATTTAAAACATTAAAAACTCCCTTACCTTCCCAAAAAAGCATTTAATAAAAAAAACGCTTATGTCTGATTCAATTTATCCAGTGAATTACTTTGACACAAATTCGTAAATCACACAGACTCTATGGGACCTCACTCGGACCTTGTCCGGACCTCATTCGGATAAAAAGCGTATAAAGTATACCTATTAATACCCAATCAAACCAAGATAAATTTCTTATTATTCTAGTCGCTATTGTGCAGTTTATAACAAGATATTACGGCACTATCCCAGAACTCTACGATCTTAAAATCTAGGCCGGCGAATGGATTTAAAACTGCGCGATAAATAGCTTTGGATACAAAATCGGCCTTACAAACGAAAAAAGCGGAACAATCCTAAGATGATTCCGCTTTTCTATAGGATAAAGACTTGTCTTATTTATACAATGGGAATTCTGCCATCATTGCTCTCACTTTACCATGAATTTTATCTAACTCAGCATCGTTGGATGCATTTTGCAATGCTTCATCGATTAACTCTCCGATTTGAACAATTTCGTTTTCTTTGATACCACGTGTTGTAATTGCAGCTGTACCAAAACGTACACCCGAAGTAACAAATGGAGAACGCGTATCAAAAGGAACCATATTTTTATTCGTTGTGATACCTGCTTTACCCAATACGGCTTCTGCTTCTTTACCTGAAATATCTTTATTCCGTAAATCCACTAGCATCAAGTGATTGTCTGTACCACCAGAGATGATCTTGTAATCTTTTTCTACGAAGAATTGTGCTAATGCAGCTGCATTTTTCTTTACCTGAACGATATATTCCATATACTCTTCGGATAAAGCCTCCCCGTACGCGATGGCTTTTGCTGCGATTGTATGTTCCAAAGGACCACCTTGTGTACCTGGGAATACAGCTAAATCCAACAATTGAGTGATTGTACGAATTTCGCCTTTAGGTGTTTTGATACCCCAAGGGTTTTCAAAATCCTTACCCACCATAATCATACCACCACGTGGACCACGTAAAGTCTTATGTGTAGTTGTGGTAACGATATGACAATGAGGAAGCGGATCATTCAATAAACCACGCGCAATTAAACCTGCAGGATGAGAAATATCAGCCAATACGATTGCTCCAATTTCGTCTGCTACTTTACGAATACGTGCATAATCCCAATCACGTGAATAAGCAGAAGCACCACAGATAATCATCTTTGGTTTTTCGCGAAGCGCTGTTTCTTCCAATTGTTCGTAGTCAATTAGACCAGTATCTTCTTTTACACCATAAAATAACGGTTGATAGATCTTGCCAGACAAATTTGCAGGTGAACCGTGAGTCAAGTGACCTCCGTGAGATAAATCAAGACCTAAAATTTTATCACCAGGTTTGATTGTTGCCAAAAAAACAGCGGCATTA
This sequence comes from Sphingobacterium sp. UBA6711, assembly GCA_002454415.1. Classification (GTDB taxonomy): domain Bacteria; phylum Bacteroidota; class Bacteroidia; order Sphingobacteriales; family Sphingobacteriaceae; genus Sphingobacterium. The sequence continues at coordinate 8,456 of DKIT01000075.1, read as the reverse complement.
GCTTGTGCACCAGAGTGAGGTTGAACATTTACCCATTCTGCGCCAAATAATTGTTTCGCACGGTCAATTGCAATGCTTTCGATCTCATCCACAACTTCACAACCTCCGTAGTAACGTTTTCCTGGGAGGCCTTCTGCATATTTATTTGTCAACACTGAACCAGCAGCTTCCATCACTTGTTTCGAAACAAAGTTTTCTGAAGCAATTAATTCAATACCTTCTTCTTGGCGTTTCAGCTCATCAGCTATTAAATTAAAAATGGCTTGATCTCTTTCCATTGTTTTTAAAATGTTGTAAAGTAAATTTTGTAGTTTATTTTAATGCCTCAAAGATAGCATATTCCATAAAGAATATCGACAAAAAGCCATATTTTATTAAATGTTCTTATAAAAACGACCTTATTAATGCAAATTAGCTAATTATAAAAGAGCAATTTTCAGTTTCGTTCGACAGGAAAATTCACCACTTCGAATTTGAATGTTTTGAAAATGTCAAAAAATCAGTACAAATCGATTTGCCATTAAAATTGTGTATTTTTGTTAAAGATTGGCTAAAACTTTATCACAATGAGTACAGAACATACAGCAATTGCTCCCGNNCTTAACTCAAGGAGCAATCAAGGAACTAAATAAATTAAAAGATCAACAAGAAATCTCGGATGATTTTGGTTTACGTGTTGGTGTCGAGGGTGGCGGATGTTCAGGCATGAGTTATATCCTTGGCTTCGACCAGAAAAAAGACGGCGATAACGAGTACGAAATTGAAGGAATTCGTATATTCATGAACAAGGCTCACGGTCTTTACCTCGCTGGCATGGAGATTGACTTTAAATCGGGACTTGATGCCAGAGGTTTTACATTTAATAATCCCAATGCAACAAGTACTTGCGGCTGCGGCAGCAGTTTTTCCGCATAGTTGAAATTCACGCATATGCTAATAACAAAGGGACTGCAGCGAGTAGTCCCTTTGTCGTTGTAGGCACACAGCACTTTTTCGGCATGTGCAGACAGGAGGATTTTAAATTATTTATACCGACATTTAATGATAATAGGACAACAAAGCCCTCTTTCATTTTCCATCATAAATCACTAAATTAGCGACCTTTAGAAAAGAAGCATACAACAGTCTGATGTACAAAGAATATAAGCAGTTAAATTTACCAGAGATAGGTAAAGAGATTTTGACCCGTTGGGAACAGGAAAAAATATTCGAAAAAAGTATCAATAATCGCCCCGAGAGCAAGTCCTATACGTTTTTTGAAGGTCCGCCTTCTGCAAATGGAATGCCTGGGATCCACCACGTGATGGCTCGTACGATTAAGGATATTTTCTGTCGTTACAAGACTTTGAAAGGCTACCAAGTAAAACGAAAAGGCGGCTGGGATACGCATGGTCTTCCGATTGAACTTGCTGTCGAAAAAGCTCTTGGAATCACAAAAGAAGATATCGGTAAAAAGATCACTGTAGAAGAATATAATGAGGCTTGCCGAAAGGAAGTTATGAAATATACCGATGTATGGAATGACCTAACCACCAAAATGGGCTATTGGGTTGATCTTGAACATCCCTACATCACGTATAAAAATGAATACATTGAAACTTTATGGTACTTACTGAAAGAACTGTATAAGAAAGGTCTTTTGTATAAAGGTTATACGATACAGCCCTACTCTCCGGCCGCAGGTACAGGATTGAGTTCACATGAACTTAACCAACCGGGCACATACAAAGATGTCAAGGATACGACCATAGTTGCTGAATTTAGATTGATCAAAAACCAGCTTCATCCAGCAATAGAAAAACTTGTAGACGATGAAGCGGAAGATGTTGCTTTCATTGCCTGGACGACCACGCCCTGGACTTTACCATCCAACACAGCATTGGTTGTAGGCAAGAAAATAAACTATGTTAAGATCAGGACTTTCAATAAATATACGGGATCTCCTGTATCCGTCGTATTGGCAAAAGATCTGATCAGCAAGCATTTTAAAACAGAAGGAGAAAACGCATCTTTCCAAGACTATAAATTGGGCGATAAAGTCATCCCTTGGGAACTTGCTGCAGAATTTGTAGGTGAGGAACTGGTCGGTTTGCGTTACGAACAGTTGCTACCTTATATCACCAACGAAGATTTACAAGAAAATGCTTTTCGCGTTATCCCAGGTGATTTTGTCACGACCGAAGATGGTACGGGTATCGTCCACGCGGCTCCTACTTATGGTGCAGATGACTTTCGAGTAGCAAAAGAACATGGGGTACCGGGCATCTTGGTAAAAGATGAAAATGGAAAAGAAGTTCCTACTGTTGACCGTACTGGCCGTTTTGTAAGTGAAATCACAGATTTTGCCGGAAGATTTGTCAAAGAGGAATATTACAGTGCAGAGGAACGTTCGAAAGAAGATTTCAAACCTACGGATGTATTGATCTCTATCAAATTAAAAGAGGACAATAAAGCTTTCGATGTCAAAAAATATGAGCATACCTATCCACATTGTTGGCGTACAGACAAGCCTGTTCTTTACTATCCATTAGATAGCTGGTTTATCCGCACAACAGCAGTGAAGGAAGATTTGGTTGCCTTAAATAAAACCATCAACTGGAAACCTGAAGCAACCGGTACAGGTCGTTTTGGAAACTGGCTGGAAAACTTGGTAGACTGGAACCTTTCACGCTCACGATACTGGGGTACTCCTCTTCCAATCTGGCGTTCGGAGGATGAAAATGAAGAAGTTTGTATCGGTTCATTACCTGAGTTAAAGTCTTTATTAGAGGCTTCATTAATTTCGGATGTACTATCCGCAGACGAGAAGGCAAAAAATAAAGCTTACTTGGATAAATTCGATACTGAAGATTTGGATTTACACCGTCCTTATGTGGATGATATTGTTCTTGTTTCTGAGGCTGGTCAGAAATTATTCCGCGAACCAGACTTGATTGATGTATGGTTTGATTCGGGAGCGATGCCTTATGCACAATGGGGATTAGATCACGAGAAATTGGCTAAAGGTGAAGAGTTCCCATTCAAAACGGGATTCGATCATGCTTATCCGGCAGATTTTATCGCTGAAGGTGTGGACCAAACCCGCGGCTGGTTCTTTACCTTGCATGCGATTTCCACCATGATGTATAAGTCCGTTTCTTTCAAAAATGTGGTCTCGAATGGCTTAGTATTGGATAAGAATGGTAACAAGATGTCTAAACGCTTGGGCAATGGTGTTGATCCTTTTTCGACAATCGATCAATATAGTGCTGATGCTACGCGTTGGTATATGATCAGCAATGCTTCACCATGGGACAACCTGAAATTCAATATGGAAGGTTTGGACGAAGTACGTCGTAAATTCTTCGGTACCTTGTACAATACCTACGCCTTCTTTGCACTATATGCGAATATTGATAAGTTTTCTTATGCAGAAGCGGACATTGTATTGGAAAAACGCCCTGAGATTGACCGCTGGATTATCTCCTTACTAAATTCACTGACTAAGGAGGTAGATGAATACTTGGCCGATTACGAGCCTACAAAAGCAGCGCGCGCCATTCAAAATTTTGTGGATGAACACCTCAGTAACTGGTACGTTCGCTTATGCCGTCGCCGTTTCTGGAAGGGAGATTATACAGAAGATAAAATTTCAGCGTATCAAACTTTATACACTTGTCTTGATACGATTGCGAAATTAATGTCACCAATCTCGCCTTTCTTCTCTGATAGATTATTCTTAGACTTGAACACAGCAACAAATAAGGAGCAAGTTGAATCTGTCCACTTGGCGAATTTCCCTGAATACAACGAGAAATTGGTAGATAAAGATCTCGAGGAACGTATGGCCTTGGCTCAAGACATTTCTTCTTTGACACTTTCTCTACGTAAGAAAACGTCGATCAATGTACGCCAGCCATTAAACAAAATTTTGGTTCCAGTACTGGATAGTGCTTTCCAAGAGAAGGTTGAAAAAGTAAAAGATTTGATACTTTCGGAGACTAATATCAAAGACATTGAATTCATAACTGATACCACAGGTATCATTAAGAAAAAAATAAAACCAAATTTTAAAGCTCTTGGCTCGAAAGTTGGTAAGGATATGAAGTTAGTTTCTTCGTCTATCCAATCATTGACTGTAGATCAAATAAGCACATTGGAAGCAACAGGCGAATTGGCCCTTACAGGCACGCCATATACCATCCTATTGAGCGATGTAGAAATTATAGCAGAAGACGTAGAGGGGTGGCAAGTAGCGAATTTAGGTAAGTTGACCGTAGCATTGGATGTTCATATCACCGAAGAATTGAAAAAAGAAGGTTTATCAAGAGAATTGATTAATCGTTTACAAAATCTACGGAAAGATAAGGGATTTGAGGTGACGGATAGAATTAACGTAAAGTTAACAGCATCGTCAGAAGTGGTCAATGCTGCCAACGAAAATTTATCGTATATTTGCACCGAAATTCTGGCCGATTCATTGGTATTTGAAGATTCACTAACTGAAGGAGAGACCATCGAGATCGATGGCAAAGAACTTAAGGCATTAATCCAAAAAAATTAAATTATGGCAAACAACAACGAGAAAACACGCTATAGCGATTCAGAATTACAAGAATTCAAAGATATTATCCTGGACAAGCTTAGAATAGCAAAAGAAGAGCTTTCCTCGTTGACTTCAACGCTCAATAACAGCAATGCTAATGGGACAGATGATACTGCAGGAACGTACAAGACATTGGAAGATGGTTCGGCTACTTTAGAAAAAGAACAAACCAACCAATTGGCTGCTCGTCAAAAGAAGTTTATCGACAATCTTGAAGCGGCATTGGTGCGTATCGAAAACAAAACGTACGGTATCTGTAGAGAAACAGGAAAGTTGATTCAAAAAGAACGTTTAAAAGCTGTTCCACATACGACTTTGAGCATCGAAGCAAAAAACAAACAATATTAAATTTTAGGCATTAAATATATGGTCTTTGCTTAGGCAAAGACCATTTTTATACAACAATGAAGGGTTATACGAAACCAGTCGCGCTCATTATAGCGATTCTTTTAATAGACCAATTGTCAAAAATATGGGTTAAGTTATCGATGACAATTGGGCAAAGCCATCATATTCTGGGCAAATTCTTCCAGATTCATTTTATTGAGAACAATGGAATGGCCTATGGTATGGAATTTGGCGGTGATTATGGAAAATTATTTTTGACGGTATTTCGTATTCTTGCGGTAGCCGGTATCGGATACGGCTTGCATTATATGATCAAAAATAAGTATAACCGTGGTTTTATCTTGAACGTTGCACTCATTCTTGCCGGAGCGCTTGGAAATATTATCGATTCAGCATTCTACGGTGTGATCTTTAGTGAGAGTACCTGGTATGATAAAGCAAGTTTATTTCCGACTGGAGGTGGATACTCTACTTTCCTACACGGAAAAGTTGTCGACATGCTCTATTTTCCACTTCTTCAAGGCAATTTCCCTTCTTGGGTACCATTTTGGGGCGGTGAAGAATTTTTATTTTTCCGACCTGTATTCAATATTGCGGACTCAGCTATTTCAGTCGGCGTGGTCTTAATCCTGCTATTTCAAAAACGCTATTTCAAAACGGAAAAAGAAGAGAAATCCAGCATTCACAGTGAAATCGTTGAAGATTAACGAAATTTCCGCTAAAAGCCTTGTTAATCTCAAGGCTTTTATTTTTTCCCATGACACTTAACTCAATACGAATATCTAAACCCGAATACCAAAATGAAAAACATTAGCCTACTACTCACAATTAGTTGCTTGCTCGGAATACATATGGGCCGTGCGCAACAGATCGAAGTTTCAAACCTAAAGAAACATATCTATTACCTCGCTGATGACAAAATGCAAGGTAGAGGCACAGGAAGTAAAGAAGTATTCAAGGCAGCAGATTATATTGAAAAGGAATTCAAAAAATATAAACTTGAACCTAAAGGTGACAAAGGGTACCGCCAATCCTTCAAAGCCAAAGTATGGAAAGTAAAAGTTGCAGACAGCATTCGCAATGCGGATAATATCATTGGATTTATTGATAATGGTGCGGACTTGACAGTTGTTATTGGCGCCCATTACGATCATTTGGGAACCGGTCGTCAAGGAAGCTCTAAAGATTCTTTAGGAGTGGGCAAAATCCATAACGGAGCTGACGACAACGCCTCGGGTACTGCGGGCTTATTGGAACTCGCACGCTACTTCAGCAGCAACAATGAAAAAGAACCCTACAACTTATTGTTTATCGCTTTTGGTGCCGAAGAACTGGGCTTAGTTGGATCCAAATATTTTACAGAACACCCTACCCTCCCCTTAGAAAAGATCACAGCCATGCTCAATATGGATATGATTGGACGTTACAATCCTGACAATGGACTCGCGGTCATTGGGTATGGAACAAGCAGTCAATGGCCCGCTGTATTCCAAGATATTCAAGCTCCAATAAAGTTTAATCTGAGCAAAGATGGTAATGGAGGGTCGGATCAAACGTCATTTTACAAAAAGAATATACCTGTTTTATTTTTCCACACCGGGGGACATCCGGATTATCATATGCCAACAGACGACGCCGATAAAATCGATTACAACGCATTAAAATCCATTCTCGATTTAGAGAAATCGGTAGTAGAGAATATTATGAAACAGACCGACAAAATGGACTTCATTTGGACCAATTAGAACATTACAAGGCGCTAGGTTATGCAGCAAATAAGCTATAACATCTAGTTTTTAACGATCTAAGAGCTAAATTCCTTCCGCATACGGATAGAAGATAAACTAGTAACGAAGGACCGCCTACCAGTAGGATAAAAAAAACATAGCGCGTGAATCAAGCTATAACACGCTATTGAAAACGTAAGCTTGGTTATAATATATTGCTCATGAAAAAAATTCTAGTAACGGGGTCCAATGGATTTCTAGGTCAAAAAGTTGTTGACTTACTTGCTGCAAATGAACTTTATAATGTTGTTGCTATTTCTAAAGGCCCGAATAGAAATCCGAACAAAACGGGCTACGCATTCCATCAAGTGGATTTGTTAGATCAAATAAAGCTAACGAACTTTTTGTCCTCCAGGGATTTCGATGCAATTGTTCATACAGCGGCTATGACAAGTGTTGAAGCCTGTGAAGCTGACAAAGCAGCTTGTCAATTACTCAATGTGGACCTTGTACAAACATTAGCGACCTATTGTACAGAAAATCAAGTACAACTAATTCATCTCTCCACTGATTTTGTATTCGACGGCAAAAAAGATTCGCCATACCATGAAGAAGACCGTCCTAATCCACAAAGTGAATATGGGAAAAGTAAGTATGCATCAGAACAGGTATTAGCTCAATCTTCCTGCCCTTACGCCATCCTACGTACAATTTTAGTATACGGAATCAATGGCGATCCAAACCGTTCAAATTTGGTATTGTGGGCAAAAACTAAACTTTCTCAAAATGAAGCAATAAAAGTAGTCAATGACCAATGGAGAATGCCTACTTTTGTGGATGATCTAGCCTATGCATGTCAATTGGCTATTGAACGAAAAGCACAAGGGATATTCCATATTTCAGGAGCTGACTCGATGTCCATTACTGAAGCCGTCTATAACATTGCAGACTATTGGCAGTTAGACAAAGGGTTGATCACTGAAATAAGTGCTGAAAGTATTGGACAAGCAGATAATAGACCACGTAGGACGGGGTTTGACCTCCGCAAATCAAGCAATGAGTTAGGTTATGCTCCGACTTCATTTATAGCATCCTTGGAAATAATAGACAGACAAATTAAAGCGTTCGGAAGATAATGACAAAAAATGATATGATAGAAAAATTTGCCAGAGAGTCGTACACAGAGATGAACGAATTGGTTCTTCCCAATGACACCAATACATTTGGTAATCTCATGGGAGGCCGTCTATTATACTGGATGGATATCTGCTCTGCGATTGCTGCACAAAAACACTGTAGTAATGTTGTCGTAACTGTCTCTGTTGACAATGTATCTTTTAAACGGTCCATCAAACTTGGAGAAGTAGTCACAATACAAGCTCAGGTCACTCGTGCATTTAATAGCTCGCTAGAAGTCCGTATGGAAATATTCGCATCAAACCTGCCCGAAGGTACACGCGTAAAGACAAATGAAGCCTATTATACGTTTGTGGCTGTTGATGCAGATAATAATCCAAAGGCAGTACCTGTATTAATTCCAGAGACAGAATCAGAACATAAAGCGTTTGAAGATGCGCTACAACGAAGAGAACTACGTCTTATCCTGGCGGGAAAGTTAAAGCCTGAAAACGCAAAAAAGTTAAAAACCTTGGTTAGTCTATTTAGCCAGAAAAACTAAAAATACACCTTTATTGGAATTCATGTAGAATGATAAACTCAATTCCAGACTTACGTAAAAGATTTTGCATATCAATAAGCGCTGGGACAGGATGATCTTATAGCAAAATAGAAAAGGG
>DKIT01000157.1 GCA_002454415.1 Sphingobacterium sp. UBA6711 | reverse complement strand
TCGAAATTAGCAGCAGCCCCCACCAGGTGTCACTTAAATCACGAGTAAAAAAGTAGGACTTTTCCAGTAAGAGAAGCGTATAGCTCTAGTGAGATGACTTCTGATAGTGAATTGTCAGAAGTCATTTTTTACTACATAGCGACTTGTTTTTTGATATGTAAAGAAATACAATAATCCATAAAAATACGATGTAATTGATGCTGATTCGTAAAATGATTATTATATAGCTGCTCTTTTGGAGAAGAATGTAAGTAACAAAAGTATCTTCTGTTACTTACAAAAAATGTTCACGAATGTAGGCAGCATAAGGCATCGAGTAGCTTTTTAATCTATATCCATACTGGCCGTTTACGTTGGATGTAATACAATATATAATTAATTTACATAATATTACATTTGATGTTGAGGTGGCAAAAATGCAATTAGTGGAGCCAATTCGCAGTAAAAAACAGGTGGATGCTGTAAAGAAGTGTTTANNTGTTTACGTGGACAGAGTTTGAGGGATTACTTGTTATTCGTGTTGGGGATTAACTCGGGACTTCGAATTTCAGATTTGCTTAAGTTGACTGTGAAAGACGTACAAGGGCAAGATCGTATTTCTATCCGCGAGCAGAAAACAGGCAAACTGAAAGACTTTCCTTTATGCGACAGTTGTAAAAAGGCAATAAGCGAGTATCTTAAAACGACTAAGGTTGCTGATGGTTATCTATTTACTAGTCGCAAAGGCAAGAATAAGCCAATCACTCGAATACAGGCATATCGGATTTTAAGTGAAGCAGCTAAAACTGTCGGAATTACAGAGTCAATTGGAACTCATACATTACGCAAGACCTTTGGGTACCATGCATACGTTAATGGTACGGACGTGACACGTATCCAGAAGCTGTTGAATCATTCTGCACCAAGTGTGACCTTAGCCTACATTGGGATTACTAAAGAAGAACTGGATAATGTGTATATTAGCCTCAATTTATAAGGAGGGGTGTATTTTGCTGACGCAAAAGGAATATAAAGACTGGATTGAGTATATTAGGCAAAATCATTTTCCACTTCCAGCTATTGTCGTTGAAGATATAAATAACTGGCGTAATCGTGCGGTACTGGCAAGAGCATTGGCGAGAGCTAAAAAATATGATTTAGCAATCGAATTATTCAAATCAATAATTGATGTCGATATCTACATAGAAGAAAAAGATTGCTTTACTCTGTCGGAGGTGGAAGATAAAGTTTGGTGTTTGCAGGAGTTGGCACTATGTTTATGGCATACTGAGGGAAAACGATGTGAAGCTTTAAAGTATTTAAAAGAAGCATTAACTTTGCTTACGATGTATCCAAGTCAATTTAATTTTATAGATAAATGTAAAGTCTGGTGTGAAATACAAGACTTTATTTTTTTTACGTCAAAGAGAAAGGAAAGAAGAAGGAAAAATACTTCTCAACTAAGCAATTTTTAGTGCTGGAGTGATGTAAAAGGCCGTTTTATGGCAAAAGAAGTGTCAAAGGTGTAAAAAAATCACTGATAATTCACTTTTACACCTAGAAGTGTCAAATAGTAAACTATTAACCGATCAATAAAAAGTGACTGTGGTGACACTGGGTGAATGACGAATAGCCAGCTGAATAGCTGGCTGTTTTTTTTATCGTTTTGATGTTCGCTTGTGAAACAACTATTTATAATAATAAAAACGCACTGATGTTGCATTGGAGTGAGATAGTTGAAGACTGATTACGAAGAAGCGTATCTAGAACTGGGTAAAAGAATTGCATTTTATCGACAGAAGCGAGGTTTATCGCAAGATCAATTATCCCGAAGAGTTAAATGTAGTTCGATTTACATACAAAAAATTGAAGGAGAGCTTGTGGCAACCCGAACAACGATGAGTGTCATATGGTCAGTAAAGAAATTGGATTTCTTATTTGCGATTGCTAATGCATTACAAATTGATGCAGCCGCCTTTTTTAAGCCAATGACAGAGGAAAATTTCAAGAAGTACCGGGGGGATCACTAATGTTTAAAGGAAAGAGATATGCTACGCGAGGCATAACTAATCGAGTGAGACTTGATGTACAATTATTATTGTGGTCATTGGTTGATATACGAAATGAGAACGGAATTGAAGTCGATTATTTACAGGTATTTGAACTGTCTGTAATACAAAAAGATGGTATTGATATACAATATGTAATACATCGGCAAGAATGTCCGCCAGCTGTTGATAACTATTATGTACCATTGATTGAAACAACAACACAAATAACGGTATGGGTAATGGACTGTGACGAATACTGTATGATGTTGCTGCCAGAAGAATATTGAAGGTCACCTCTTTAGCTAACCCTTGTCAATTATTGACAGAGGTTTATTTTTTTTATTCCAGAAGCATAAAACCGTTTACGCGGTGAAATCAGGAGGATACGATAAATATATAGATAGTTAACATAAAGAAGGTGGTTGCGTGAAGCGAAACATCAAACCGCTAACCCCACGGTGTGGACTTTGTAAAAAGCTCTATTCCTATAAGGAAGATGATGGCTCTGGTCTATGCCCCAGGTGTAGACCTGCTAATAGCCAACCGATGTTAGTAAATCATCACACAAAACAAACAATTATTAAGGAGGTAGGTAAACAAGTGATGGATGATTTTGAGCTAGAGGAGCAGCATGGGCAGGAACCTATTTTAGAACCTAATGAGGGAGTCCAAGAGGTTCAGGAATTTACAGTATCTCAAGATTTGGTTAATAATACTTCTCCTAGTGAAGAGAAGGAAGATGAGTTAGTAAAGGAATCAAGGGCTGAACTTAAAGTTGAGGACATTATCGAACAAGGACGATACGGTGTTAGCAACAGCCAAATGATTCCGGCATTAAAGAAGGCCATTGCGGAAGAATCAATAGATAAGCTGATTCTATTGAAGAGAACGTACTTCTATACTTATGAAAAGTCAGTCCGGTATTTAAAAAAGAAGGAACGGGAATATATTGCTACTAATCTACAATAAGCATAAAAAAATCGGAGCATTACGCTCCGGTTTTTTTATTTTCTATTTTAGTTAACTTGTGGCTTGTTTTTGGGTACTATGTGTTACTTCCGCGAGATTATGCCCTTTTTTCGCTTTGTAATACATCGGATTGCTAAGGAGTTGATGAACATGTTGATTAAAATCCATCAAAGCGGTAGGCGAGGGTTGATTAATTTCTTTGAAAGTAAAAGTAATTTTAGGCATTTATAAAAACCTCCTGAATTTTTGAAGTATCATACGGATTCAG
>DKIT01000070.1 GCA_002454415.1 Sphingobacterium sp. UBA6711 | reverse complement strand
TTGAAAGACTCAGCCGAAGCATTTGTGCTCCTGTTGTCAAAGTAATGCAGGATTTCAGGGTGGTGTGCTGCAATAGACTTAGCTACACTCTCAAAAGAGAGGATGCCCGCATTCTCCACTTGATTATGCCACAGACCCAATTTGGTAAAGGCAAGTGTTTTGTCTTTGCATTTGGTGAAAATATCACCCAGAGCAATCCCTAAGTCATATGCTTGTCTTAGCTTTGGGAAGCGAATAAACAATAACTCTGCACGATGTTTTTGACTTTCTGTCCACCGCCCAGGGTGCTTGAACAACAGATGTCTAGATCTAGCCAATAGTTGCCTGATGGTGTCTCCATTGGATGATACCTCTGGCTCATAAGGAAGACTTTGCTTTCTTGCATCCTTTATTTTTTGGCTTTCTATATCCAATACTTCCCAGCGATACTGGATCCGTAGTTCCTGAACAGCATCGTATGCTAGCTTTTGAACATGAAAACGATCTATTACCCGCCTGGCATTTCTGAAACATCTACGGATAGCCTTAGCCATATTAGGAGCCATATCCATGGTCACCTCTTTAACCTTGTTTCTTGTAGCAAGAGGGATTCGCTCTAATACAGCGATAATATCTTCCGCTTTTGTTCCCTTGACTGTCGCTAGAATGGTTCCTTTCCTACCTTTTGCAGATTTACTACTTACAATGGTATAAAGTTCACCATTACTAAAACTGGTCTCATCAATACTTAAGTGCTCAGCTATATTCTGTGGAAATAGTGTCCAATTCTCTGCATGTGATTTTTGATCCCAATCATGGAAATCGCTCAGATGATTCTTATATTGATCTTGTAGCAGCTTGCCATCCATCTGAAAGAACAAACCTACTAACTGGGCACTTACAGGATGTTTATCCAAATATCTTCTTTAAAAAAAGCCCGAATTCTGTTGTCATTCGGGTACCCTCACGTACTAGATTCCAATCTCTTGTGATAATCTCTCCCGTGTCCAAAACAGTCCAGCGACGGCGGCGGATGTGTAGCGTAACTTTTTGACCTCTAATAGGAAAGTCTGAAATCTCGGTGGAAGGCATAAAACCTTTTGATTCTAGGTTACTATTTTCATAACCCGCTGGAGCAATATTAAGCTCATCTAAATAGATATGAAGTTGATTTTCTACCTGATCTACTTCTAAAATCTGAAAATATTCTAATAGCCCTTCGGGCATCAACAGGGATAATAATTTACGTTCGGCAGCTTGCAAGTGTTCTCTAGTTTAAAAACACTAAACTAAGTATTTTTTCAATTCCCCCCAAGAATTCCGCTTGATCCGTTTTTTATTTTACTGTATTTTACCCACAAAAAAAACTCGCGTTGCGGAGAACAACGCGAGGCATAATCTAGGGTATTTGAAAGGGAAAATCTTGATCAAACTATATTTTTTTCCAAAAAATGATTCAAAATCAGAGAATCCAAAAATAAAACCGAACAACTTAACACAAACACCCGTACCTCATCGATTTCAATACTCAAATAACGTAAAAATTATTCATTAATACAAGTAAAACACTATTTTTATATAAAAAAAATAGAAATAGATACGATATAAGTGAGTTTAAATATAAAAACACTAAAAAAAACACGTGAATACATTAAAAAACAAACATAATTGACAAAAAAAGTAGATATAAAACAATTAAAATGTATCAAAATCCGAAAAACACGTAAAAAAGACTACAATCAACAAAAAAAACAAAAGACACAACTAAAAAAGATATATTTGTCACTCATAAATAAAAAAATCACAAAAAAAAAGCCTGAAATATATATTTCAGGCTTTTTTTATACTCTACCTAATTATGCTAATTGCTTCTCTAATTTTTCGTTTAAAACTGATTTGGGAACAGCTCCAATTTGCTTGTCAACGATTTCTCCATTCTTGAAGAATAATAACGCTGGAATGTTACGAATTCCATAACGAACAGAAATTTCCGGATTCTCATCCACATTTACTTTTCCTACCACAGCCTTACCTTCATAATCCTTAGCTAATTCCTCAACCACAGGACCTACCATACGACAAGGACCACACCATTCTGCCCAAAAATCGATCAATACTGGTTTGTCTGCTTTTAAAACAACTTCTTCGAAGTTGCTATCTGTAATTTCTAATGCCATAATCTTTAAATTTTATAAACCGAAGTTATATCTATAATACTATTTAATTGCTAAAATCAATAAACAAAGATAGCAACAACTACCAATGTATTTGTAATCTTAATTACACAAATTCCAATCCAAATTAATTCAATCGGTAATTTATCCCCTCAAACTTATCTATACAGTCCAAAAATTCGTTTGTTAGGTTTATTTTCAGACTCTTAGCTGGCATTTCGACAGATATTTCATCCTGAGGGTCCCAAATTTTGAACTTCAATTGACAATTTGGCACAACTCCTTCAATCTCATTTTGCGCAAGTATATCTTTTATTCCTTCAAGAAATGCATCGTTCAATTTAGGTAAAGGAATATTGATCGTAAAACTCTTAGCCATTTTCTCTCGAAGATCAGAAAGCAATTGCACACTGCGCAGTTCAAAGCCCCAGTTCCCAACCTGTCTAAAACGTTCCTGTACCAAACCGCGTAATTGCACGAAGTACCCTTCTTGGAGATACCCCTTTAACTTCACATATTCCTCGCCAAATACGGCCATATCATAAGAATCGCTATAATCTTCTATGATAAACGAAGCAAAAGGCTTTCCGTTCTTGGTCAACCGATGGCTGGCTGAAGCAATAATTCCTCCAATTACCAACTCTTTGTTCTTAATACGATTAAACTCGAGTAAAGTCTCTTCATCGACCTCCGCCGCCTTAACCTTATTGATCAATGCCAAATCTGAAACCGAATTCTGACAAAAATGCTCAATCTCAAACCGATAAGTATCTAGAGGGTGGCTGGTCAGATAAATACCGATAACATCTTTCTCATATTTAAGCTTCTCAATCAATCCCCATTGCGGACAAGGTGCCAATACAGGTTCTGGCAGCTCAGCAGCTCCACCTACACCAAATAGGCTCGCTTGAGCTGAACTTTCATTTTCTTTATAGCGCTGGCCAAATCGTATGGCCTTTTCCATTCCCGTTGAACTTTCATCCGAATGAAAATATTGTGCGCGATGCGTATTCTCAAAACTATCAAAACCACCAGCATAGGCCAAACTCTCAAAAGCTTTCTTATTAACCGCACGAAGATCAATTCGTTTGGCCATATCAAAAACAGATTTATACAATCCCGATTGCCTAGTTTGTACGATAGCGTCTACTGCTCCAGCTCCGACACCTTTAACCGCACCTATACCAAAGCGAATAGCACCACTTTCATTTACCGTAAATTTATAATAGGATTCATTCACGTCTGGACCAAGCACCTCCAATCCCATCCGTTTACATTCTTCCATAAAGAATGTCACCTGTTTAATATCATTCATGTTATTGGAAAGTACCGCAGCCATGTATTCTGCAGGAAAATGTGCTTTCAAATAAGCGGTCTGATAAGCAACCCATGCATAACAAGTGGAGTGCGACTTGTTAAATGCATAACTCGCAAAAGCCTCCCAATCGGTCCAGATTTTCTCTAGGACCTTCGCATTATGCCCTTTTTCTTCCGCCTGTGAAACAAATTTCGGCTTCATCTTATCCAGGACAGCCTTTTGTTTCTTACCCATAGCCTTACGCAATACGTCGGCATCACCCTTCGAGAACCCAGCCAATTTCTGAGACAAAAGCATGACCTGCTCCTGATACACTGTAATTCCATAAGTTTCTTTTAGGTATTCCTCACAGGCATCCAAATCATAAACAATAGGGTCTATTCCATGCTTACGTTTAATAAAACTTGGGATATACTCAATCGGCCCAGGCCTATAAAGAGCATTCATGGCAATCAAATCGGCAAAAACCGTCGGTTTAAGATCGCGCATATACTTCTGCATCCCTGGAGATTCATATTGGAATACGCCAATTGTTTCTCCACGTTGGAAAAGTTCATAGGTCAATTCGTCATCAATCGGAAATTGATCCGGATCCAAGACAATACCATGGCTCAATTTGACATTCTCTACTGTATCTTTAATCAGTGTCAATGTTTTTAAGCCCAAAAAGTCCATTTTCAAGAGACCAGCACTTTCAACGACATGGTTGTCAAACTGCGTTACATATAGATCCGAGTCTTTTGCCAAAGAAACGGGAACAAAATTAGTAATGTCGTCTGGCGTAATAATAACACCACATGCATGTATACCTGTATTTCGAACCGATCCTTCCAAGACCCTGGCCTGCCTGATCGTTTCAGCTTCTAAGCCGGCACCATCAGCAATCGACTTTAATCTATTAACCGCCTCGATCTCTTCAGCACGGAGTTTTTCCTTTAGACCAGCATCATCCAAAGTAAAAATCTTGGCCAGCTTAAGGTTCGGAATCAACTTCGCAATTTCATTGGCGTCCCCCAAAGGTAAGTCCAATACTCGGGCAGTATCTTTAATAGATGATTTGGCTGCCATGGTACCATAGGTGATAATCTGAGCTACTTGACTTGCGCCATATTTGTTAATTACATATTGCATAACACGTCCGCGCCCTTCATCGTCAAAATCTATATCGATATCGGGCATGGATACACGATCGGGATTTAAGAAACGCTCAAAAAGCAAATCATATTTAATCGGATCGATATTCGTGATCCCAAGACAATAAGCTACCGCCGAACCTGCAGCTGATCCCCTTCCAGGCCCAACGGAAACTCCCATGTCACGTGCCGCAGCGATAAAATCCTGCACAATCAGAAAATAACCAGGGTACCCGGTCTTTTCGATGGTAGCAAGCTCAAAGTCAAGACGCTCGCGGATATCGTCCGTAATTTGCTCGTAACGTTTTTCAGCACCTACATAACAGAGATGCGCCAGATATTTGTTTTCACCCCGTTTACCGCCATCTTCAAGATCCGCAGCAACCTGAAATTCTTCGGGAATATCAAATTTAGGCAAAAGAACATCTCGGTTCAGCTTAAAAATCTCTACCTTATCGACAATTTCCTGGATATTTAGAATTGCTTCTGGCAAATCCTTAAAGAGTGCCTTCATTTCTTCAGAAGACTTGAAATAATATTCCTGATTAGGCAAACCAAAACGGAATCCTCGCCCCCTACCTTTTGGCGTAGAAAGTTTTTCACCATCTTTCACGCACAATAAAATATCATGCGCATGCGCATCCCCCTTCTTCTCGTAATACGTGTTGTTGGTCGCAACAACTTTAACCTGATATTTACGGGAGAACTTAAGCAAGGTTTGATTCACACGATCCTCATCCTCCTGCCCATGGCGCATCAATTCGAGATAAAAATCCTCTCCAAATTGCTCTTTCCACCACACTAAAGCATCCTCAGCCTGCGCCTCACCAATATTTAGCACTTTATTAGGCACCTCACCTTGTAAGTTACCCGATAGAGCAATTACATCGTCTTTATATTGAAGTATCAGATTCTTATCAATCCGAGGCACATAATAGAATCCAGCGGTGTAGGCAAAAGAAGCGAGTTTAGCTAGATTATGGTAACCGCGTTTATTCTTTGCCAACAGCACAATCTGATATCCATTATCTTTTCTGGACTTATCTTTATGGTCCTCACAAACAAAAAACTCACAACCAACAATAGGCTTTAGAAGCTGACCAGTAGGTTCTTGTCCATTTTCGATAGCCTCAGCATTTTGAGCTTCCACCTCCTTGTTATGTCCGATAACGCGAGACACAAATTCAAAAGCGCCCATCATATTTCCATGATCCGTCAAAGCAACCGCAGGCATATTATCTTTTACCGCAGCTGAAACTAACTTATCATACGACATTGTCGACTGGAGAATCGAAAACTGTGAGTGATTATGTAAATGAGCAAATTTTGCCTCTTTTAGCGCCTCCAACGCCTCGGCATCTACAACTATCGCTACATCATCAGCTCCAGACCTCTTTCGTATTTCGTCAGAGGCTGATTTAAGGTTAATATGTTTTAGCCCCGCTGTTGGAACCGGTCCAGGATTATTTTTCTTAAAATCAACAAAGTATCCTGTATCTACCTGAAGTTCTTCCGCAGTAAATACTTCTCTTCTAACCAGCTCGAGAAAACAACGTGTCGTAGCCTCCACATCGGCAGTCGCATTATGCGCTTCCGCAAAAGGCACACCAAATAAATAGGAATGAAGTTCGGTCAAATTAGGCAATTTGAAACGCCCTCCACGACCTCCGGGGATCTTCAACAATTCTGCAGTAACCTCTGTACAGGTATCCAGTACAGGCATCTTGCCCATATTGGAGTTGACACCATAGCGGTAAAATTCACAGCCCATGATATTCAAATCAAAACCTATGTTTTGGCCAACCACAAACTTTGCTTTTTTCAATGCCAAATTGAATTTATCCAGTACTTCTTGAAGCGGCAAGCCCTGTTCCTCGGCCAAAGCAGTTGATATACCATGTATTTTTTCAGAATCATAAGGTATATCAAATCCATCAGGTTTAATTAAAAAATCCTGATGTTCGACCAAGTTTCCCATCTCATCATGAATCTGCCAAGCCAATTGAATACAACGCGGCCAATTGTCCGTATCGGTAATTGGTGCATCCCAACGTTTTGGCAAACCCGTCGTTTCTGTATCGAAAATAATATACATATAATCCTAACCTTCTTTAATACAATACATTAAACACAATGAAGTTTGTGCTTTTTTGAACTTGAAATTTACGAAATTATTAGAAAAGATTATGTCAGAATTTTGGAAAAATGCGTTGTACAAACACTTGACTTGCACTATTCCCTGAATTTAGTAGCCTTCACATGAAATATAAATGTTTTATTACCGATCAAGCAGCTTTTTATACATCATTTCCATCTGCAATCCACAAACCCACCATGAGAAAAGTTATTAAAACTAATACTCCTTTTCCAGTATCAATTGAATTAAATTTAATATTGTAACATCTACACTATCTCAAGAATTTACTATATTTGACTTTGACCTTATTCACATGATTAAAGCAATTTTTTTTGATATAGACGGTACATTATTAAGTTTTAAGACCCACGAAGTACCAAAATCCACTCAACAGGCATTTCAATTATTGAAAGAAAAAGACATCAAAGTATTTGTCTCCACTGGCCGTTCCTTTAATCAGCTCGGACATATCCGTTATCTGGATTTCGACGGATACATCACTTTTAACGGCGGATATTGTGTTACAAAAGAGCATCAGGTTATCTATAAGAATAACATTTCGCAGAAAGACATCCGCTCATTGTTAGATTATGCAAAACAGCACAAGGGCCTAACTTTCTCATTTATGTCCGAACAGGAAATTTCTTTAAACCAAGTTACGCCGGAAGTTTTAAGGATGTACCAACAGGTAAATGTTCCTACCCCTCCCTTACGTGATTACGAAAAGGATTTCGATCTTGATTCAGTCATGCAGGTCAATGTTTTCATCAGCCCTGAAGAAGAGACTCAATTTATGGAGAACGTAATGCCTAGCTCCGTCGCATCGCGGTGGACTCCAATTTTTGCCGATATTAACCCAATGGGACAAAGTAAGAAAATAGGTATAGATGTCTTTCTGAACCATTATAATATCCCACTGGAAGAGACAATGTCATTTGGAGATGGTGGAAATGATATTACAATGCTTGCCCACACGCGAATTGGCATAGCTATGGGCAACGCAAATCCCGAAGTAAAGGAAATAGCAGACTACATTACAGACAGCGTAGATGATGATGGTATTTGGAATGCGCTAAAACACTTCAATGTGATCTAAAGCTGTATTGTCAACGTACTACGACAGGTATTGCTATTGCTGTTCATCAAAAGATTGTGTTTTTCAGGGAAGAGATAATCTAATCGCTTTTCAAAATCTCGGATTAAATCACTCTTAAACTGCCCTTCCAAGTAATGATTTACGCGATAACTTACCTCTAGCACAATAAGTTTAGATGATCCCGACAACCGTATCCGAATGGGATGTGATGACATGGTATTATATCCATTTTCAACTGCATGTTGCACCATTGGAAATAGAATAAGTGGTGGCAATAGAACGTCATACTGTAATTTAATCTTGTTCTCAAACTTGACCAAAAATCCCTGTGGCATAAAACTTTCGACCAATAACAAATATCGGTTCAACAAGTCCAATTCCACATGCAAAGATTCAAATCGATCGGTAGTTAATTGAAGCAGTAGAGCTTGAAAATCTATATAACCCTGTTTCGTCGCTTTTTCAGTCTCTAGAAAATTCTTTATTAGGAAACCGTTCAATTGACTATTTTTGAAAGACAATCTATTTGCCAGTATCAAAGACTCTTCATTTCTTACACTCTTTTTACCCCAAAAACGATTGATTATACTTGACATTTCTTAAATTGCTCTAGATTAAACACACAAAAATAAGGAAACATTATGTCAAATATTGCAATAGTTATTGAAGAAAGAGCCGCGGACATAGGTAATTTCTTAGTCGGGCGGCTTCTTCCTTTTAGACAGAAACGTATGGTTGGTCCTTTTATCTTTATTGACCATATGGGGCCTGACAGCATTGCCGAGCCTCACTTCATGGACATTGCCCCACATCCACATATTGGTTTATCCACATTGACCTATCTTTTTGAAGGGAGCATTATGCACCGTGACAGTTTGGGCAATGCCGTGGAGATTAAACCAGGAGCCGTCAACTGGATGACCGCAGGAAAGGGTGTAACCCATTCCGAAAGAACACCACAGCAATTAAGGTCGACACCGCATGATCTTCATGGACTTCAAATCTGGGTAGCACTCCCAAAGGACCTAGAAAAAATGGATCCTAACTTTGTCCATATTGAGGAACCCCAACTTCCGCATTGGACAGAGAATGGTATATCCTATCGTTTAATTGCAGGAGAAATAAAAGGCCATCGTTCTGAAGTCCCCGTATACAGCCCGCTATATCTCATCGAAATCAAAGCTGAAAAAGATGCAGTAATAAAGCTGGGAGACCATTTATATGGAGAAAGTGGCTTATATATTCTCAATGGCAATGTAAAGGCAGAAGGGCAAGATTTTGGTTCAAAACAAATTTTAGTGGCTAAAGATGCAAAACTCTGTGAGTTTGAAATCAAGGCAGGCACCTCCGTTTACATCTTTGGCGGTGAACCTTTCCCTGAGGAACGTTATATTGACTGGAACTTTGTCGCTTCGGATATTGAAACATTAAGAGCTGCAAGACAACGATGGGAAAATCGCGAATTTCCAGAAGTCCCCGGTGATGATGGATATATTCCAATTCCTCCTGTCAATCCGACTCTGGGTCAGAAGAAAGCGATCTAAAACCTGAACGTGATGCAAGAAACAATTGGCAACTTTTACAAAACGGACTTTGGCATCCCGAAACGTCAATTGAGCTCGAGGAATATTAATATTTAAATAGAACTCAAGCGAAAGTACTCATATTTGCGATATATAATTCAAAAAGGCTGCTATCTTTGGACTGCAGCCTTTCTCAGTCTTTAAGAACGGGAATCTCGCCAATTAGTGAGCTATTCCACTCACACCTCCTGAAACAACCAACTTCATTGCGTCAGTCGGTGACATATCCAATTTTTTAACCTTATCAGCGCTAATAATCACAACTTGACCCGCGAAAGAATAAGAATAAGGGAAATAAACCATAACATCATCCTCTAATCCTATGCTTTTTAAATCATGTTGGGTTAAAAAGCCAATTTTTTTAAGACCAAATTCATTCACAGTCACCAACACAGGTTCATTGAATTTTTTTGCATCACCAACAAAGGCCTCTGTAAAGTCTTTAATAGAAGTATACAGTGTATTTAAAAGTGGAATCCGTTTAATCTGATGATTAATCCAACCTTTGATCGGATCCGTGACAAAATTTGTAAATATTAGACCTGCCAAAACAAGTACCAAGATTACAGTCAAAATCCCAATCCCAGGAATATACAATGGATGACCTTTTTCATCCTCCAGAAAATGTTCGGTTAGATTCAATGCCGAATCAATTGAAGCGAAAATCCAAACAATTAAAAAGATAGCCCCGGCCAGTGGAACAACAACCAGTATACCACGTATTAAGTAATTAATAAATCCTCTAATTATTTTTCTAAACATGAACTGAAAATCAAATACGATTCAAAAATGCAGAATATCCTTTACTATTCATAAAAATATACTCTTTTTACTCGCTGCGAAATACTTGTCAGCAATTCATATGGTATTGTTCCAATAGATTTTGCAGCCAATTTTATATCTGGATAAACAATCACTTCATCTTCTTCACTGACATCAATATCTGTCACGTCCAACATGCACATATCCATACAAATGTCGCCAATTGTAGGGACCAAAAAGCCATTCACAAGCATTTTACCAACACCATTGCCAAAACGCCTATCATAGCCATCTGCATACCCAATCTTTATGGTAGCAATCTTGCTGTCTCGATGTAATACGCCATGCCTATTATAGCCTACTGTTTCACTTGCCTGAAGGCATTTGATCTGTGTCACATTAGTTTTCAATGTACTCGCCTCTCTAATGGGCAAATCATGACGTTCAACATCGATACCATAAAGACCGATACCTAACCTAACCATATCAAAATATCCCTTTGGCCACAATTCGATACCCGAAGTTGCAGCAATATGGCGTAAAAAAGAATAACCAATACCATCCTCCAGACGCTTAGTGAACTCCTCCAAAAGACTTATCTGTCTCTCGGTAAATTCGTTATCTTTTTCATTGCCTGCAGATGCCAAATGTGAAAAGACTGACTTCACCTGTAGAACAGTATCGCCGTGAAGCACATGAATCAAGCGATCAATTTCTCCGGGCATAAAACCCAGGCGGTGCATACCTGTATCGACCTTGATATGAATTGGAAAGGAAGAAATATTCCTAGTCTTCAAAAAATTTAAAAAGGCGAATAGTATTCTAAAGCTGTAAATTTCAGGTTCCAGATTATATTGAACAATTGATTCGAAAGAGCTTTCGTCAGGGCTCATGACTACGATAGGTAATGTAATACCTCCTCCACGTAAATCAACTCCTTCATCAGCAAACGCAACTGTAAGATAATCGACCCGATTGAATTGTAAAAGATTAGCAACTTCAAAACTACCACTCCCATAAGAAAAAGCTTTGACCATGGTCATCAACTTCACATGCTTTGGTAAAAGCTGACGATATACATTCAAATTATTCTCCAAGGCATTCAAGTTAATTTCGAGAACTGTATCGTGTGATTTTGCTACCAAAAGCTTGCTGATACGTTCAAAATGATATTCTCTCCCACCCTTCAGTAAAATTGTCGAATTTTCAAAGGAAAAAGACCTGATATCCGCTAAAAAAGCTGTTGTATCAGGATAAGAAACTGAAGCAACATCAAATTGATCAGCCAATTTAGGCAAAACCTCACCGATCAATACGAGCCTATCCAAGCGATACTCGCCAAGCAGGCGTTTTAATTTTGACAGGCTCTTCTCATCATGGATCCCAACACCCGGTATATCCGATAGAATCAGCAACTTGAAGGGATGTTGCCCCTGCTGATTCAAAAATTCTAGTGCAATCTGTAAAGCATCCAGATCATTGCTATAGGAATCATCGATAATTGAGCTGTTCTTCTTCCCTTTTTTTAATTCAAGTCGCATTGCGACAGGCTGCAACTCTCTGATTCGAGATGCAATCACTTCACTGTCATAGCCAAAACGCAGCATAACAGCTACGCAACTTATAGCATTCTCAACATTACCTTTATCTACAAAGGGAATCTCTATGGCGAACGTACGCCCATTATAATAAAAGGTAACCCTTGTAAGTTTATCATTCACCTGCTTGATAGAATAAACCTCCAAAGAAAGTCCCTCATCAAATCCCCAAGAAAATTTGCGTGGCCTATAAGGCAACTGAATATTCTCGAGGTAGCTATTCGGAAAAATCATGGTCTCGGCATCCTTAAAAAGTCCTATCTTTTCATAGATCTTTTCCTCTTTTGATGCAAATCCAGCTTTGTGTGCGACACCAATATTTGTTAGAATACCAATGGTTGGTTTAATCATGCTTTCGAGCCGAATCATCTCACCTTTTTCCGAAATACCTGCTTCAATGATTGCTAGAGTATACTGTTCAGACAGTCCCCATAAGGACAATGCAACTCCGAGCTGGGAATTATAACTCTTAGGACTCCGATATATTTTATATTCGGACGACATAAGTTGAAAGAGCCACTCTTTAACAATCGTTTTCCCATTACTACCTGTAATTCCAATAACCGGATACTCAAATTTCTTCCGATGGAAAGTAGCCAATTCCTGCATGGCAGATAGACTGTTGTCTACCCAAAGTAAATTCGCACCGGGAAATTCGATCTCCTGCCCTTCATCTATTTCCAATACAAAATTTCGAACACCCTTATCATATGCTTCCTTGATGTAGCGATGGCCATCTCTATTCTTTTGAAGAGCAAAAAAGATCCCATTATCTGCTTGTACAATCTTCCGACTATCGTAAAACAACTGCTGGACCAAAGAATTGAGATCCGTGATAAATGTGCGACTAGGATGTAAAATCTGAACGATTTCCGATATTTTGTACATTCTGCTGATATTTTGTTTGTGTCAAAACTGAACATTTTTTTAGTTATTTCATATTATTTTTGAATTTTTGACAATATGTTTGAAGAAGAAAAGAGAAACAAAAAAATATTAACACAACAGCAGGCACAGCTAAAAGCTGAAAGTTATTGTGTTTACCAAGAACGTTCACAGCAAGAAGTTCGAGACAAACTTTACGGCTGGGGCCTACACGAAACAGAGGTAGAAAATATATTGGCTAATTTGATATCAGACAACTTTCTTAACGAAGAGCGTTTTGCCATTGCCTATTGTAATGGAAAACTCAGAATGAAAGGATGGGGTAAAGTAAAAATCAAACAGGCCCTCAAAGCGAAAAAAGTATCCGACCAATTAATCAAAATAGCATTCAAACAAATCGACCCAGACGAATATGAAGGTATATTAAATAATATTATAGACAAAAAGCTTCGCGAGACCAAAGGCAAAGACAACTATACAACCAGAAATAAGGTTTACCAGTTTGCTCTTTCACGCGGCTTTGAAAGTGATTTAATTTTTTCTCTACTGAATTCAAAGGAGTTATAGAAAACATTCAAATAAAGTAAATAAATATTTTGGAATATTGAATTTTCACTCTATATTTGCATCACCAAAAAGGAACACGAGGTTCTTTTTAAAAATTGAAATAAAAATTCCATGCGAAAATAGCTCAGTTGGTAGAGCACAACCTTGCCAAGGTTGGGGTCGCGAGTTCGAATCTCGTTTTTCGCTCACCTGCCTAGGTGGTGGAACTGGTAGACACGCAGGACTTAAAATCCTGTTCCCGTTAAGGGAGTGCGGGTTCGATTCCCGCCCTAGGTACAAGAAAGCTCATCAATCGATGGGCTTTTCTTGTTTTAACGAACAATACATTACAACTACTTACTAAAAAACTAGCCCCAATTAAGACATCTAGCTAAACTATATTTAAAAGCATAAAAAAAGCGACATATTTTTCTAATATGTCGCTTTTTTAAACGTCCCGATAAGTATCCAATCTATTTCTTATCCAAAATAGTAACTTCCACTCTTCTATTTTTTTGACGACCCTCAGGTGTTTTATTATCTCCTACAGGATTTGACTGACCAAATCCTTTTGCCGTGATACGGGACTCAGCTATACCAGAATCGACCAAAAATTTCTTAACAGATGCAGCTCGTTTATCAGAAAGCCATTGATTGTACTCAACGGTACCGGTCGCATCTGTATACCCATCTACTTTAATCTTATTATTGCTCTCTTTCAGGATAAGTGCCAATTTGCTAACCTCAGTTTTTGCCTTTTCAGACAAGTAAGAAGAATTAGTAGGAAACAATAGATCAGACGATATACTGAACTTAATCCCTTCATCCGTTCTTTTAGCATCATCAAAATCCTTCTTCACATTTTTCAAACCATCATCAGTTCCATCTTTCGTCACAACAGCACCAGGATTGACTACAATTGCTTGCTGTTTGCAGGAAAACAATGATAAACTTGCACATAAGGTTAAAATTCCAAAATTAATTTTTCTAAGCATGTCGTTTCTAACGTATTTAATATCGATTTAAGCACCGTAAATATAAAGAAAAAAGTCCAATAAGCTCTCGTCGCAATTTCAGATCGTACGTAACAAATCTATTTCTTGGTATAAACTTTTTCCAAGGTTTTTTTGATTTCAGGGATATCCTCATATAATTTCCAAATCATTCCTGAATTCGCATTGTCAATCATAACCGCAATTGTAGCTTGATTTCTTGCACGATAACTTTCCGAAACATCATTATTTTTAATATCGATCCAACTTCTAAATCCATATTGTGTAAACAATACATCGGCATATTCTTCATAAAATTTTCGTAGCGCCTTTAAACCGATTTCCCTTTCAAATGGATATGCGGCTATCGAGATGGCTGGATTCACCAAATAGCCCAGATAAGCATCTTCAACATTCTCCACTCCCCAAATGTCTGTAAATCTTGTACCAATATTCAACTCATTATCTCTTCGCTTATATGCAAGTATATAATCCGACAAATACTTTTTATAATCAACAAAGTCATCAACTTTGCCTTTCGGATTCATAATTAAAAAAGGTCTATAAACGGACATTAGCGATTCTGTCAAACTGCCACCGGCGATATTTTTAGCGAAAATCACCTTATCATCCGAGTAGATGGATGTTGTATTATTTTCAACACCATCTATTAATGGATTGAAACTTGTTGATCCTGAAATAGAATCATTTAACTTCATTCTTAGTTCAGGCACCAAATCATTAAACTCATCTCCAAAATAAAATTCATTGTCCTTATGTTTTGTCGCAAAACCATTTGTATATGCCGAAATCGCTAGCGGATGTGTCGGTGAAGACATAGCGAGCAAATAGGTACTGAGACTTTCATTAAATCCGCCCAAGGGCCGGGATCTGGCAGTACTATCAATCGGAGACCATTTATTCCAAAGGACATCTGCATTTTTTGAATCAGTGAAATAATTCCAATTTATACGCTCCCATAGCTTGGTTATGTTATTTCTTAAAGATTGTTCTTCAGGATTTTCTGCTGAAAAATATTGACGAGCGATCAACAATGACTCCATGATATGCGATGTTCCCCTCACATCATACGTTGGTATAGAATCCCGATAATAGGGAACACCCAATCTTCCGTCATAGAATGAGGTAAAGACACCTTGATGTTGCTGCGCTTTACCAAGAAACTTTACAATCCGCGTTAATCTCGCCAGAAGAGCCTGTCGCGAAATTAAATTATTCTCACTTGCAACGAGAAGACCTAAAATTGCATAACTAGTTTCATTCGTCGATACAATAGCCTGCCTATTTCCTCTATCCGGCATAAACATGCCACTATTGACATCATAATTATCAATAAAATAATTAACGTGTGCATTCCGAATAAAGTTCAGCATCTCTGTATCGGAGCATTTTTTCACCTGTATCTCTCTCGCTTCAGAAAAGGGCGATTCAACATAATTATAGTCTACCCAAGCTATTTTATAATAATATGTCTTATTATATTCGTTCACCCGATCCAGCGATTTTTGAACATAAATCGGTAAAATAGAAATTGGCTGATAATTCACCTTATCTTCTGATCGATAAATCTTCACGTAACGAATACTCGGCGTTAGAGGCAACTGCCACACTAGCTCCACCTGCTTATCTACAGAACTTATTTTGGATAAAATGGCAGCAGATGAAAGTTTTACCTTTGGATAATTTTTAGGAAGAAACTCAATTTGATCAATAAATAATTGGTGAGTTTGTGCCGAATATCCATTTTGTTCCAAAATCATAGCCGACACTGCTTTGCCAAAAACAATACCCTCAAACTTGCTAACGGGTATCGATACGTTTAACCAAGTATCGTACGCAAAATCATCAATATAGTTGAAAATCTCTATGGCTCTCGTGCGTGTATCATTTTGTTGTAGTACTACCTTGGGAAGTTGTTCCTTTTTTGTATTGCTTTGAATAAACAACTTAAAAGTAAGCTGGTCTTCTTTCGTAATCAAATAAGCAAATTTTTGTTTATCGTTCAGTATACTAGCTTCCCATTTACCGTTTACGGAAGATACATAACGTAAAGAAAGGGAATTTCCAGGTGTAAAGAATAAACTATCTGAAACCGGTAGGCTATAACTCACGTTCTGAATCCATGACTCTCCGGTATAGTGTGCAATGCTTTTTGCATAGCTACCATTGATAACACTATTATCAAATAAGACCTCTGGGTAACTCTCCGATTTGGCGAATAGCGGTAAGATCAATACGAAAATAAAGTAAAAATATTTTTTCAGCATAAGTCAACATTTTTCACTGGCCTACAAACAAAAATTAAGCCACCACTGCGATTATAACGCAAATGTAACAAAGGAATTCCAATGATATTAGCCAGCCTAATTTTAATTTCGAAAAAAATGCGCTAAATTAGCCGTCTGAATATTTTCATAAAATAGATATATGAAAACCACGTTTGATTTTGAAAAGCCAATTGCAGACTTGCAATTGCAAATTGAAAAGGTAACTCAAGTTGCCGAAAAAACTCAAGTCGATATGAGCGCAACAGTTCGTGAACTCGAGGAAAAACTAGCTTCTACAGAAAAAGAAATATACGGCAATTTAACGGGCTGGCAGAATGTTCAAATGTCACGTCACCCAGATCGTCCACAGACCTATGACTATATAGAAGCTATTTGTGATGAATTTATCGAGTTGCACGGCGATAGAACAGTTAAGGATGATAAGGCGATTGTTGGCGGTATGGCTTCAATAGATGGCAATCCAGTAATGATCATCGGTCACCAAAAAGGTAAAAATACGAAAGAACGCCAGTACCACAACTTCGGAATGGCTAATCCTGAAGGATACCGCAAGGCTTTACGTCTCATGAAAATGGCCGAGAAATTCAATAAGCCAGTCATTACGCTAATTGACACGATGGGTGCTTATCCGGGGCTTGAAGCTGAAGAACGTGGGCAAGGTGAAGCAATTGCACGTAATTTGATGGAGATGGCCGTATTGAAGGTGCCAATCATTTGTATTGTTATTGGAGAAGGGGCTTCTGGGGGAGCTTTGGGAATCGGAGTTGGAAACAGAGTTTATATGATGGAACATACCTGGTATTCTGTTATTTCACCGGAGTCATGCTCTTCAATCTTATGGAGAAGCTGGGATCACAAAGAAAAAGCAGCAGAAGCCTTGAAGTTGACTGCAAACGATATGTTAGGGAATGGACTTATTGACGGTATCATCCCGGAACCATTGGGTGGTGCTCATCAAGATCCAGCAACAGCAGCTGCTAATCTTAAAAATCTAATACTAAAAGATTTGGCTGAATTAACGGCAAAAGATAGCGACACATTGATTTCCGAAAGAATTGATAAATTTAGTAATATGGGGGTTGTGACAGAATAATGTTACAAACATCTCTCAAATTAGAAAAAAGTCAGCTTAAAGCTGACTTTTTTCTTTATTCCTATTTTGAAAATAATGTTGTCAACAATATAGTACAGTATTGCTATAACATAATACTCGATCAAAATACTATATATTTTGATTCCTACCGCTATTATTAAAAAATAATTCAATAACATCCAGTGAGTTACAGGTAATAAAAGAAAAAAAGATAAAAACATTTTGGAGAAATCATTTATTTACCTACCTTTGCATCACTTTCAAAAACAGAAAGGATTCCGTAGCTCAGCTGGTAGAGCAATACACTTTTAATGTATGGGTCCTGGGTTCGAATCCCAGCGGGATCACAAACAAAAAAAGCTAATCTAACGATTAGCTTTTTTTGTTTTATCATCATGCAATTCGAAAATATTTCGAACATATTTGATCAAATACCAAGTCGAGATAACTTATGACAAATAATATTATTATTTTGACACCAATATACAACTCCTAAAGATTTCGACTTCCTTGCCCTAGCAACCGTTCAGAAGTAAAAACCTATTCCTGTAATGAACTGTGGTTAGGCATTAGGTCACCCCGCCGCAATAAAGCTTTTTTAAAATATTTTGAGATAATGGGATACAAGTTATTGGTATTTATCTAATATTTGTTCTAAACTTAAATTTAAAAAGATGGAAAAGCTAATTGCCAAAGCAAGTATACAGATCCGGAAACCCATCAACGAAGTTTTTGAGGCAATCGTTGATCCCAATAAGATGAACCATTATTTTATAAAATCGTCAACTGGACAATTAGAGACTGATAAAACAGTCGAGTGGACATTTCCTGAGTTTTCGGAAAGTTTTCCTGTTACAGGTAAAAAAATCACGTACAACACATATATATCTTTTGATTGGAGTGGTGGACTTCCGAATCAATTGGTTGAAATTGTATTGTCTCCATTTGGAGATTACTCTACCGTTGTAAAAATCACGGAACATGAGATGAGCGATGATGCAGAAGGTATTTTAATTATGATGCGTCAAACCGAGGGTTGGGCTAACTTCCTGGCATGTCTGAAAGCATATCTTGAATACGACATTAATCTGAGAACTGGAGACTTTGATTTTATGTTCCAAAAATAGTGCAGCAAAATATACCCAACGACAATATTGCATTTCAAAATCCTCGCATAGAACAATTAAAATTATAGGAAGATTTTTCGTAGCATTCAATTATAAATGGCACAAAATAAAACAACGCATACCGAAGCATCTGTCGAAAACTTTATTAAGACAGCTGATGACCCACAAAAACAAATGGATAGCATCGCGCTTATAAAACTGATGGCAACAGCAACAGGTGAACCAGCAAAGATGTTCGGATCATCCATTATCGGATTTGGACAATATCATTATAAATATGCAAGCGGACATGAGGGCAATGCCCCTCTGCTTGGATTTAGTCCGCGAAAATCGGCGATTTCTCTTTACGTGTACAGCGGTGGAGATGAACAGCGGCACTTAGTTGATCAGTTGGGCAAGTTCAAAATAGGCAAAGCCTGCATATACATCAAAAGATTAAGCGACATCAATATTGACATATTGAAACAGCTTATGTGCGAAACAATACAGTTTATAGAAAATACGTATACGAGAATCAAAGAATAGCATCCAAATTATGGCAACGAGCATCTCAACAATAGACGAATATATCAATCAGTTTGATGCAGACAAAAAAGCATATCTGCTCAAAGTGAGACAGCTTATTGCTGGTCTGGTCCCTCCTTCGGCAGATGAAACAATTTCCTATCAAATGCCCACTTTCAGATACAAAGGTAATATCATCCACTTTGCAATGAACAAGAATCATCTGGGATTGTATCCTGGTCCTGATGCTATTAAGCACTTCGCCGCAGTACTTAAAAATTTTAAAACCACAAAAGGTGCTATACAGATTCCGTTGGATCAACCGGTCCCCGTACAAATAATAAGCGATATTATTAATTTTAATATCGATAAACTCAAAGACAAACAAGGTCCCAATTGGTACCTCAGCCGTGGAAACTGGCAAGAGGCTGAAGCGCTTATGCAGCAAATTATCGTAAAGACTTCACTAAAAAAAGAATTCAAATGGGGAAGTTACATTTATACCCATAAAGGAAAAAACGTTATTGGATGGGGTGGTTTTAAAAATTTCTTTTCCCTCTGGTTTTATAATGGTGTATTCTTAGAAGACAAAGAAAAGCAACTGATTAGTGCCTCAGAAGGAAAAACGAAAGCATTGCGGCAATGGCGTTTTGAAGACGTTAAGGATATGGATACCGAAAAAATAGCGGCGTATATCCAAGAATCCATCCAAACCATCGACGAAGGAAAAGAACTCAAACCAACCAAGGCACCTGCAAAAGCTCCCTCAGGTTTANNAACTTTACAGGCAGACAAATTATTCAACGACAGTTTCCAGGCATTAACCCCTGGAAAACGGAAAGAATACATCGAATACATCGAGGAGGCCAAACAAGAAAAGACTAAAATGTCCCGTATGGAGAAAATTAAACCATTGATTTTTGCAAAAAAAGGACTGAACGACAAATACAAATAGCTGCATTCTAAAAACAGAAATGAAATGATGAATAGTTTAATTATACCATCCATTTGGTTTGATCAAAATGCGTAAGAAGCCTTTGATCGCTATTGCCGGACCTTTCCGGACAGTCATATTAGCAACAGCTTGCCAATCGTTGTTGAGGCGGTCCTAAAATACCTTAATGCCTTTAAACTCCTACCCTTGGAGCCCTTACTACGGCTAGCTGCCCAACAAGTTTGGCGTCAATTGGCAATTATACCTCAGTAAACTGAACGATACCAACCAACAGGCGATCGTACCGACTCTAATGTATTGTGATGAGCAACAGGGAAATTGCGAAAAAGCTTTAGCATTTTATGCAGAATTATTTCATGATGGATAATTTCCATTAAAATTAAATTGGGAAAAAAGCGGTAGATGGACCAAATAAAAAAGGGGATAAATCCCCCCTTCTTCCTATGCTTTCACTTGTAACGCTAAAGCGTATAATTTCATTTGTTTAATCATGGAGAGTAGACCATTTGCCCTCGTTGGCGACAAATGTTCTTTCAATCCTATTTTATCAACAAAATATAAATCTGCGTCAACGATTTCCTTTGCTGTATGCCCCGACAGGACTTTAACCATTAAACTTACTAATCCCTTTGTGATAATTGCATCGCTGTCTGCCGTGAAATAAACCTTTCCATCCTTAATTTCTGGAAAAAGCCATACTTTGGACTGACATCCTTTGATGATGTATTCTTCTGTTTTGTATTGTTCATCAATTAGAGGCACTTCTTTTCCTAATTGGATGATGTACTCATATTTTTCCATCCAATCTGTAAAGAAAGCAAAATCCTCAATTAATTCATCCTGTATTTCATTAATGGTCATACCTATATATTATTAAACCAACATATTGACCGCGCGTTGAATACCCGCAACCAAAACATCTATTTCCTCTTTTGTATTATAAACTGCCAAAGAAGCACGAATTGTCCCCGGTATACCGAAACGATCCATGACAGGTTGGGCACAATGGTGTCCAGTACGAACAGCAATTCCTAATTTATCCAGGATCACCCCCACGTCATAAGGATGCGTACCATCGATGACAAATGAAATAACGGAACATTTCTGCTCGGCTGTACCAATAAATCGCATGCCCGGAATTTGAGATAGCTTCTCTGTAGCATACTGTAGCAACTCATGCTCATAGGCCTCAATATTGTCCAAGCCTATTGAATTGATATAATCAATAGCTTCATTTAAACAGATGCCAGCTTCAATGTTAGGCGTTCCAGCCTCAAATTTAAAAGGCAATTCATTATAGGTTGTTTTTTCAAATGTTACCTCTTTAATCATATCTCCACCACCTTGATAAGGGGGCATCGCATTCAGCAATTTTTCCTTTCCATATAGTACACCGACCCCGGTAGGTCCATACATTTTATGGCCTGAAAACACCAAAAAATCAACATCCAGCGCCTGAACATCTATTTGGATATGTTGAACAGCTTGAGCAGCGTCAACCAAAACAACGGCTCCATGTTGGTGAGCCATTGAAATAATCTCATTCACCGGATTGATTGTCCCTAACGCATTTGACACGTAAGTCACTGCCACCAATTTCGTCCTCTCATTTAACAGGCTCCGGTAAGCATCCATATCAAGTTCCCCTCTATCATTCATAGGAATGATCCGGATTTTACATCCTTTTTCATCACAAAGCATTTGCCAAGGCACGATATTGGAATGATGCTCCATCGCTGAGATAATAATCTCATCACCTTCGTGAATAAATTCCCGCCCATAGCAAGTAGCTATCAGATTGATTCCATCAGTAGATCCTTTGGTAATGATGATTTCCTTATCTTCAGCAGCATTGATAAAAGCTTGTACTTTTTTGCGAGTGACCTCAAAGGCGTCCGTCGAGATCTGGCTGAGATAATGTACTCCACGATGCACGTTACTATTCATATCTGTATAGTAATGTACAATCGAATTGATAACAGAATTCGGCTTTTGTGTTGTTGCGCCATTATCCAAATAAACCAATGGTTTACCGTTTACCTCTCTCTTCAGAATAGGAAAATCTGCACGTATTTTATCTATATTAAATTTTTCCAACGTCGTCTAAATAATTTATACAAAGTTAATAGTATTTTATCGAATACGGGACGGCCAATCTGTTTTTTATGTCATTATCAAGTTCGGTATTTTATGGCAGTCGCACTCAAAATAGTAATTGTTGGCATTTTAAACAATTATAGTGAGCTTGTATAATTTATTGATGCTATTTAGTTACCTTTGTAATGATATGCAAGAATTACCTCTAAATTTACCAGAAGGCTCACGTAAAGAAGTGATGGCCTATTTGGAACCGTTCATGCTTAATGAGATGAGCGAATACCTAAAGCCTGTTGAAGAAATGTGGCAACCTGCCGACTTTCTTCCAGATTCTTCTAGGGATACTTTTTTTGAGGAAGTAAGGGAGTTGCAGGAAAGCGCAAAAGAACTGTCTTATGATTTGGTCGCTGTATTGGTCGGAGACACCATTACCGAAGAGGCTCTTCCAACATACGAATCATGGTTGACCATGGTAGAAGATGTGGATAAAAATGAACAGGGAGGCTGGATGAAATGGGTACGTGCTTGGACTGCGGAAGAGAACCGTCATGGAGATCTTCTAAATAAGTACCTTTATTTATCAGGTAGAATAGACATGCGCCAATTTGAAATGTCTACGCAATATCTAATACAAGATGGTTTTGATATTGGCACGGGAGCAGATCCTTACCGGAACTTTATTTATACTTCTTTCCAAGAATTAGCGACAAATGTCTCACATCGTCGCGTTTCGGGGCTTTCTAAAAAAAGCGGGGATAAACTTCTAGCTAAAATGTGTGGTGTAATTGCATCTGATGAAGCACGTCACGCAAAGGCATATATGTCATTTATATCAAAAGCAATCACAGTAGACCCCAGTGAAGTCATGATCGCATTTGAAGATATGATGCGGAAGAAAATCGTGATGCCGGCTCAATTTTTAAGAGAAGCTGGCGAACCACAAGGTGAAGCATTTGCACATTTCTCTGATGCCGCTCAAAGGCTAGGCGTATATACAGCATTAGATTATGTTGATATATTGAAAGAATTAAATAACGAATGGAAAATAGATCAAGTATCAGGACTGAATGATAAAGGTGAGAAAGCAAGAGACTATCTGTTAAAATTACCAGATCGTTTGGCTAGACTAGCCGACCGGATGAAGGTTCCCGAAAAAGATTATAAATTCAAATGGATTTATGGATAAATAAAAAAAGCTTGATATAGCAATATCAAGCTTTTTTTATGACTAATTAAATGAATTAGCGCACCTCCTGCATTAATTTTTTCACCAACGAAGAGAAAAGAATTAATATAACACCAGCGATCAAGGCTGATATTCCTAACGTTTTATAACCATCCGTATAAGCCAATAGCTTGGATGACAATGTTCCTCCCGTATTTGCTTCGGACATCTCAGCGCCAATTTTTCCAGCGAAAAACTGTCCATAAGCACTCGCCAAGAACCACATGCCCATCATCATACCAAATAAACGTTGCGGCGACAGCTTAGTGATAATAGACATTCCAATAGGTCCCAAGCAAAGTTCACCAAAGGTGATAACCAACCACGTGAAAGTGAATAAATTTAAAGATGACTTGCCATCTGCATCAGCAAAAAATCTCAAGGAGTAAAAAAGGAAAAAGCCTAAAGCCAAAAATAAAAATCCGATTCCGAATTTAATGATTGTATTCGGCTCAAGTTTTTTCTTGGCAAGCCATACCCACAGCAAACCGACTAACGGGCTAAAAATGATGATGAAAAAAGAATTCGAGCTATTATTGATAATATTAGGATCTATTTTAAAGAAGAGTAAATTGTCTACTAGATTATCCTTTGCAAATAATGAAAGGGATCCACCACTTTGCTCATAAATCGTATTAAAAATTAAATACATAATAATGAAAATCAAAGCTGCAATGACTTTCTTACGGTAGCTATTATTCAATTTCGTTAGCTCAAAGCCTAAATATGCAATTGCAGCAATACCTATACCGTACATAAAATAATCGGTAAAATTACTATTATGAATTAGAATATAAATAATCGGCAACATAAGGATAGCCCCTGCAATAACTAGCCCCTCTTGGATCGTACGAGAAGATTTTGAGTTATTTGCTAGTGGTGAGTTCCCAATTGGTGCGATGGATTTTCGAATTAAAAAATAGGTAACTAACCCTATGATCATCACAATGGCAGCGGCTAGAAAACACAGGCTCCAAGAATAATTTTTCCCTAAATAAATACACAATGCNNAACATACCGTAGCCTGCATCACGACGCACATCTCCTTCTTTATAAAGCTCACCTACCATGGAGGAAATATTCGGTTTAAAAAAACCTGTACCAATAATAGAGCAGGTAATACCAAAATAAAAAAGATCATGGGGATTATAAGCAATGATAAGATTACCAATTGCCATAATTAATCCTCCAAAGATTAGCGATTTTTTAAATCCTAAAATTTTATCTGCAAAAATACCTCCTATAAAAGTGAAAGCATATATAAAAGCCTGTATTGCGCCATATTTTAGATTGGCATCTTTTTCAAACAATCCAAGTTGATCTGTCATAAAAATGACCAAAACGCCTCGCATCCCATAAAAACAAAACCGCTCCCACATTTCGATGGTAAATAAATACCATAATTGCTTTGGGTACTTTCCGTCAAAATTTTGAATCTCCTCTAGCGATTCCCTTGTACTAACCTCCATACTAATTTATATTAATCAAAAAAGCTTCTTTCGTAGAAGAAGCTTATATATTTATTATTTAATTCCGTGCATCAATCGTTTAATCAATGGATTAAACAGCATCACTAATAGCCCCGCTAAAGCAGGAATTGCTGTAAATAAGAAGAAGAAATAACTCAAGGAGTGTTCCTCTTGAATTGTTTCAACCTGTCCTCCCA
This sequence comes from Sphingobacterium sp. UBA6711, assembly GCA_002454415.1. Classification (GTDB taxonomy): domain Bacteria; phylum Bacteroidota; class Bacteroidia; order Sphingobacteriales; family Sphingobacteriaceae; genus Sphingobacterium. Next base: position 147,021 of record DKIT01000070.1, on the reverse strand, counting down.
ATACGGCAGCAACCTTCTGTGCAATAGCAATCGCCAGATACCAAATACCAAACATAAATGCGAGCATGCGAGCTGGCACTAGTTTAGATACATAAGAAAGACCTACAGGCGAAATAAATAATTCACCTAAGGTATGGAACAAATAGGTCAGTACTAAAAAGACCATGGAAATTTTAGTTCCTGAAGTAATCCCCATAGATCCTAATCCGATAATCAAAAAGCCAATCGCAACCAAGATCAAACCAAAGCCATATTTAAAGGCCGCAGAAGGGTTATATTTAGATTCCCAAATTTTGGATACAGAAGAAGCGAGTGCAATAATGAAAAACGAGTTAAGAATCGAGAACCAAGAAACTTTAATTTCCGAAGCTTCTTTATTAAACTCATTATACAACATCCAGATTGCTGCTCCCCAAATCAATCCGAAACAGATAAATAGCACAATATTCGAAATCGCAATCTTATCCCAGGTTACTTTTGCCAATTTGATCAAAACCCAAGTTATGATCGAAAGGGGCACGATTGTCAATAAACCATTTACAACATTAAACGTCGTTAATGCGGCCCCAGCAAGCGTTCTATCGATATTATCCCTTGCCACGATGACCAGTGAAGTCGCTCCTTGCTCAAAACTCATAAAGAAGAAGACCAGGAAAAAAGCCAATAATACGACCGCAAACATCCGATCCCTAACAACCTTATCATAACGTAATATCCTTGTAACAATCAGATAAGTAAAGAGAATCAACGCAACGATCACCATTATATATTGCCCCCTTAGAAAAGATGTATCCAAAGCAGAAAACACGTCAATAATACCATTCTTAGACAACGGGTCGTTAAAAGCATAAGCGAAACCAATAATAGAAACGATCGCGATCAATATATAGTCCCGTACAGTAAATGGATTACGTGTATCGCTATCTGTTACAATAGTCTTCTGTTCAATCGTTTCAGACTTAGCTAAAACGCCCAGATTCCCCATTAAAGGTTTGGCAAAAACAAACTGTAAAGTACCCAAAAGCATAAAGATACCAGCTAATCCGAACCCCCAGTGCCACCCGTAAGTCTCTGCAATATAACCACACAGCATCATGCCAAAAAAAGCGCCAGCATTAACGCCCATATAGAATATTGTATAGGCACCATCTTTTTTCTCGGGCAGATCTTTATACATTTCCCCTAGAATAGAAGGCATATTGGGTTTAAAAAATCCCGTTCCAATAACTAGACAGATCAAACCTAGAAAAAACATGATCGATGTATCGAATGCCATAGCCGCATGCCCCAATGTCATGATTGCCGAACCAATAATAACGGCTTTCCGCGATCCGATATATTTATCGGCAATAATGCCACCTAGAATAGGTGTTAAATAGAGCATCATGGCGTAAGTTCCATATAATGCCCCCGCTTGTTGTGCTGTCCAGGACCACCCCGAGAAAGGACTACCTTGGATCACTGCAGCAGTTAAAAACTGCATTAAAAGCACACGCATTCCATAGAACGAAAAACGTTCCCACATTTCCGTAAAGAAAAGGACAAAGAGTCCCGAACGCTGTCCCAATACATTAGACTTAAAAAAATCAGTCGACGGGCTAGTAATCATATCCCCGTTTAATCTCCCCATAAATAATCAACCTTTATTTTTGATAAAATACTTACAAAGAAACAAAAACAAAATCACTTTTGGCCAAAATAAAGTTGCATAAACAAAAAAAGGCAATCCTCCGGATCGCCTTTTCAGTAACAATTTTAATATGCCTTATCTTTTATGCAATTGCTCATATAGATCAATAACTTTTTTCTGCAATTCAATCACTTCGCTATCACGTAGCTGTAATTTCTGAGTTAAAGCATTGACCTCATTTACATACTCTTTATCCTCTTCAGAATCTGAAGTAGATAGAAGTTGAACAACTGTCAAATTAAATAATTTTGAAATTTGATTCAGGCGAGACAAATTTACATCTGTAATTCCCGTTTCAATTTTAGAAAATGCTGGGATTGAGATATCCAATCGCTTTGCAACATCCTCTTGACTCCACCCCTTTTGGTGTCTAAGTAATCTGATTTTTTTTCCTAATGCATTCATCTGGTAGATATTTTAAACAAAAATAATAAATTACAATTTAATTTACATTAAATTATATTTTTTTCTCTAAAAATCTCTAAAAAAGCGATCAGCTAACACAGATAAATTAACCCCATTATAATTATTTAAACTCATAAGAAGTAAATTGTACCCCTTTGACTTCACTCCATCCAAAAAGGAATACAGTCCATCCAAACTCACAACAACCTCTAAATCAGGATTATTAAAGCTATCTTTAATATTATAAGGCACACTTTGAATGTTTTTATTGACTTCTTTGCAAGAATTTATATTCACGTAGACCACAGAGACATCCGACTCTCTCATCGAATTAGCATATTGTAACAAAAATGATGAATCCAAACTATCATACGAGTTTAATTCGATAATTGTGACTAATTTCTGATTAGGAAACTGCTCTTTAACAGCGTGAATACTAGTCCTCACTTTATCTGCATTACAAGCGTAATCTTGGTACACAACGGATCCTTCTGAACTCGCCACAAACTCTAAATAACGAATAGAAGTATTGAATGTCTTTATGGCTTCGAAGAATTCTTTTTTCTTTACCCCTAACCATTCACATACTGTATATGCTCCGGCAATATTGGAGAGATTATGTTTCCCAAACACTTGCAATGGAACATCTCCATCAGGCGTATTAATATAAGTAACTCCCTTGTTTATGGTATAATCAGGTATTTTATAACCGTGTCTATTGATCTTACAATCCTTTGTATCCTGTAAGGCCTTCTGGAGAATCGTATCCTCTTTATTATAAATTAGCGTGCCTTTAGGGGGGATTGTATCAATAAAATCTTCAAATTGTTTAATATATTCCTCTTGTGATATTTTCGAATTAAACTCATTCCATACGATACCCGAAATCAAGGCTATATTCGGTTTATAATACAAAAACTTAGATTTGGGATCGATCTTGGATGAAACATATTCATCTCCTTCGATAATAATAATCTTGTTATGTTTAGTAATATCGACCAGTTTATCGAAGCCTCTCAATTGAGCACCTACTAAATAGTCAAATTCTTTTCCTAGAAAGCGCATGACATGCATAACCATACTTGTTATGGTGGTCTTACCGTAACTTCCAGCGATAACAACTCGAATTTTATCTTGGGAAAGTTCTTGCACAAATTCTGGGAAAGAATAAATTTTCAGACCTAATTCTTGTGCTCGCTTTAATTCAGGATTATCTGCATGAGCATGGGCGCCCAGGATAACAGCATCAATATCCTCTGTCACTCTTTCCTCAAACCATCCCAATTGATCAGGAAGCAATCCTGCTTCGATCAGATGAGAACGAGAAGGCTCCACGATCTGATCGTCGGAACCAGTCACTTGATGCCCTTGTTTTGCCAGTGAAATAGCAAGGTTATGCATCACACTACCACCTATTGCTATAAAATGAATCCGCATAGCTAAATTATCGCTTCACAAATTTGGCTGCACACCAATTGTTTAAAACTTTATTGGAGATAAACTCAAAGCCTAATGATGATGCAGAATCGCTTATAATCGCTAGGTCCTCCTGTTCATAAAAACCACTTAAGTACAACTCTCCTCCTGTCCGCATACTCAACGCATACTGTGGCAATTGCTCTAAAAGTATGTTGCGATTAATATTCGCTAAAATCACGTCAAAGACACGATCTTCTAACACTTCATAAGAGCCACATAGCGCCTCGATATGCTCCACATGATTGAGCAATCTATTTTCAATCACACTTTCCACACATATTTCATCATAATCCACAGCCAATACAGGGCCAGCTCCTTTTTTGGACGCTAGAATTGCCAGAATTCCTGTACCGCAGCCCATGTCCAAAACTTGCTTTCCACTAAAATTATTCTCCAAAATGTACTGGAGCATCATCGAAGTTGTTTGGTGATGACCTGTACCAAAAGACATCTTCGGATCTATAATAATTTCGTATGGAAATTTTGGTCTTGCCTCATGAAAAGTTGCTCGTACATAACATTGACCTCCCACCTCTATTGGGTTGAAATTGCTTTCCCAGAGTTTATTCCAATTCTGATTTTCTATTTCCTGTACCTTATAGTCAACCTCTAGCCCCTCATAAGGTTGCAGCATCAACGATTCTAATGCCTGCAAGTCAAGATTTGCAGCCGATATATAAGCTGCAAATCCAGATTCGGTATCTTCAAAAGTATCAAAGCCGATATCAGCCAAATCAGATATTAACAAATCCTTTTGCCATTCTTCACCTGATCGCATTTGGAAGATAACCTCTACGTATTTCATTTCTAAGAATTAGCCGTTAAATACTTTAGCGATATCAATAAAATCTCTCGATTTCAAAGATGCCCCTCCAATCAAACCACCATCGATATCTGCCTGTGCAAATAAATCTTTTGCATTGCCCGGGTTACAAGATCCGCCATAAAGAATACTTGTATTCTCTGCAATATCCTGACCATATTGATCAGCAAGAACCTGCCGGATAAATTTATGAACCTCTTGTGCTTGCTCCGGGCTAGCTGTCAGTCCTGTGCCGATTGCCCATACAGGCTCATATGCTAATACAACCGAAGCAAATGCATCTTTTGACAAATGGAACAATCCGTCAGTCAATTGTGTTTTAATAACATCAAAGAAAGCACCAGATTCGCGCTCTTCTTTTGTCTCTCCGATACAGAATATTGGAGTTAACCCGTGTTTCAAAGCAATATCTACTTTAGACGCCAATAAAGCATCTGTTTCACCAAAATAAGCACGTCTTTCGGAGTGACCTAGAACAACATGTGATGCGCCAACCGATTTCACCTGTGATGCTGAAATCTCACCTGTATAGGCTCCCGACTCTGCTTGGTGAATATTCTGTGCACCGATATTTACATTAGCTACATTTTTAGACAATTGTCCAAGACTTGACAAATGAATAAATGGGCTGCAAACAACCAATTCTTGATTTCCAATCACTTCATCTTTGGCCATATTGATAATTTCAGAAAACAAACTTAATCCGGATTGATAGTCTAAATTCATTTTCCAATTACCAGCTACGATTTTTTTACGCATGATTTTACGATTTAATTATATTTATTGTTAAGTTGATTCAGTTCATCTTTTATCCGCTCTGTGAGCACTTTCCCCTTCGAAGCATATAAAGCCTCTAAATATGTCATAAACTTATCAAATGCATAGGTCTGCGTATTCCCATCAAAAACCCAAGCAAATGACGGTACAAATTTAGCATAAAAACTTGTATCTGCCAGCATGCTTGCAATTCCAATGACCGTTCCTGTATTTAAAGCCGAATTAATGCCAAGGCGTGTATAATCTCCAATAAACGATCCACATTTTAATAGTCCAGTGTCCCGATCCCCATCTAGGGCATAATCGTAAATAGAAACCGTCTTTAAGTTATTCTTTAGATTGGAATTAGAGGTCCCAGCCCCCAAATTGCACCAATCACCTATAACCGAGCAGCCTAGATAGCCGTGATGTCCCTTTGCAGAAAAGTCGCCAATAACTGAATTCGATATCTCACCACCAACAACACTCTGTTCCCCAATAGAAACATTTCCATAAATAGTCGACCCCATTTTTACAACCGCTCCTTTACCAAGATATAACGGACCTCGCAAATGAGCCCCCTCCATGATTGTAACATCTTCATCGATATATATTGATCCATGCAGGGAATTAAGTGTAGCACATTCCATACTCACATTAGATGCAATATAAAATCTACTACCTAACAATTGATTGGTTAAGGACACCTCAGGAAGCTGAACATGCCCAATTAGATCAAAATCGTTCGAAATCTCTTGTCCGGTCAGTAAAAAAAGGTCTTCCACTCCTTTTAATAGGGATATGGGATGATTCATTTTACGCAAGATATATTTCCCTGTATGCATATAACATAAGGCCAAAATATAACCATCCTGAACTAAGATTTCACCAATGCCCATATTCTGTATCACCTCTACCAAATAAGCTGAAGGAACCACATTTTCTGATAACCAGATTACACCATCCTCTTTTGCATTACCATCAATATACTCGATCTCAAATTGCGAACCCATTTTGCTCCATTTATCTCGCAAGGTCAATATACCTACCCGGAGATCTAAAGTAGATTTTATGAAAGTAAATGGATACAGACTCTTTTTATCAAAAGATGTTAACGACGGGCTAAAGCTATCCAACGATAGGATATTATCAAAAGAATCTACAAAGAAGATTTTCACAAAATAAAATTAATAAAAAAAACCCGACAAATCATATTTATCGGGTTCTTAATATTGTAATATACAGATCTGCTACAATTATTTTTTGTTGTAACGGCTACGGAATTTATCGATACGACCAGCAGTATCAACCAATTTCATTTTACCTGTATAGAAAGGGTGTGAAGTATGAGAAATCTCTAATTTTACAACTGGATACTCATTACCATCTTCCCATGTAATAGTTTCTTTAGTATCAACACAAGACTTTGTGATAAAAGCATAGTCATTTGACATATCTTTAAATACAACTAATCTGTAGTTTGAAGGATGCAAATCTTTTTTCATTATTATTATGATTACGTATATTCAATTATTGAGGTGCAAAGATAACTTATAAAAATGTAACTTACAACAATTCCGAAGAATAATTAGTTGAATTTTTCCACATTGTTATTATATGCACCTACTAAGCTTACAAATGTAACAATCTTTATTAATCCCTAAAGAATATTTTTGTTTTCGAAATTTTTAACCCGAACTTAACTCACTACAATTAAATCACTTACATAAGTATAAGCAGATGAGACAAAAAAATCACTGCATATGCTGCAGAATTAAAAAAATTAGGATTGTTATTAGATGAAGCATTTATTATCCAAAAACCAATTCACCAAAATATTGCGGCAAATGGAAATTGGGCGTTGGATTTTCTATTTTATTCCAGGACACAAAATGGGGACGCTTAAGATGATCACCACATTTATAAAAGTTGCCATGAATTGACTTTTCTTTCAAATTGACTACGTGATCAAACTTAAATACAGCAAATGGGATTACCTCAATCATACTCCAATGTTTGGAATCGCCATGACGTTCGATCATTGAAAAAGTACGTACCTGTTTAATTTCAGTGGCGCTCAATCGATTTCTAGTTCTTTTATCTGCTGAGCCATAGCCGATCAATCCTGTTCCAATCAAATTAAACTCCAGGTTGTAATAGTTTTTACGGCCATCGAAAGAAATAAAGAATTCAACACAACTATCTTCCCATACATTTTCGTTTATCTCCGAATAACTACCGCGCAACTGTTCTTCCACCACGTCATATTGCAAGACAAGCGCATCCTGTGTATAGCCGATCCTAAAACGTGTATCAGGTTTATATGGAAAAGATTCACTCCAATTATTAAACTCAAGTGAATGCCATTCAAACCCTTTCAAAAGCTCGGAAAGCTTATAATAATCAACAGCTCTCTCCATGTCGGAAGCAATCGGCAAAATGGTTAGTTTTTTCATTCGTATAGGATTATTTATAAAAAAAGAAGCATCATCTTTTTGGTATAAGCTTTTCAAGTTACTAAAGTCTCAAGTTACTAAAGGTAAAAAATTGTTATATGCAATCAAAGATAACCTTCCGCATAAATGCTTCATTTTTCTCCATTTCTTCAACCAATTTCAACTGCGTATTTGTTCTCACTAAATTATGGTCATCATATTTGGTTTTATAATAATGATCTCCCTCTAGATAATCAGTCAAGAAACGTACTCCTTGCATATATGGCAATAAGAAAGCGCCATCAACTAAAGTTTCTTTTTCCAAAGTCGTCAAAAATCCGTTAGCTTCCTCCAAATATCCTTCGGCATAAGCCTTATATAAGCCGAGATTAAGAATAATCTTCGAGATATCTCTTTCGTCTTCTGCCACGGGATTGATTATCGTACGAATAGCATCGCCAAAATCATATGCCACATACCCAGGCATTACGGTATCGAGGTCAATCACACATTGCATCTTATCTTGGCTATCTNNCATTATGCGTAATGCGTAACGGAAGTTCACCACGACTACCTAATTCAAGAATAGTCTTCATCCGATCTGCTCTATTAAAGATAAAAGCTACTTTATCTTTCACTAATGAAACGCGTTGACAGGCATCTTTCTCAATCGCTTTTTGAAGATTTTCAAGTCTAATTTCAATATTATGGAAATTAGGCAGAACCTCAACGATAAGTGCGGCATCTAAATCTGAGAGCTGTTTTTGAAATAAACCAAAAGCACGCCCCCCCTCTGCTGCCTGGATTTCCGTCTCAACAATATCGTAACTTTTAGTATCCTCAATCAGGATAAACATACGCCAATAGTTATCTTGACTATCTTTAATATATAAATTCCCCTCCAAAGTAGGGACAATAGTTAAAACATGATCGCTAATTCTTTTTCCTTCAGCAACTTTAACTTTCTTACTAAGATGCTTTGTGACAATTTCGATATTGTGCATCAATCCGTCCACGTCAGGAAATACATGGTGATTGATACGTTGCAATAAATGCGATATACCGCTATCTACAGTAGTAACGACACGATAAGTATCATTAATATGACCAGAACCAAATGGTTGCACTGAAATGATATCTCCTTCTAATGTGAATTGTTTTGCTGCGTTCTCTACTACTAATTGGTTAAAATCAGACATTAAACTATATTTTTTAAATCATCAATGTGCTTGCAATATCACAAATTGAATTAATAAAAGATAATTTTTATTTCAATCAAACGATTGCATGAAATTTAATAAAATTACACAATCGTTTGCACATTCATTTATCTCAAATGAAATAATATATTTGTTGATAGTAGTCAGTCTATAGACTGTTTTTGGACGAATAAATAACTAATATACAACTCCCCATATCTCAAAACAATGGATAGAAGAAATTTCATAAAGTCGACTGCCATCACTACAGCAGGAATCGGCGTCCTTTCGAGTACAGACCTATTTGCACAAACTAACGGGAAAATAAAAATCGGTTTCATCGGTGTAGGTCTTAGAGGACGTAATCACGTTCAGATCGCCCTAAATAGAGATGATTTGGAAATTGTAGCTATATGTGATACACAAGAAGAGTCACTTGCACAATGTCGTAAACAGTTCAACGCAAAAGGCACCAAACTACCAAAAGAATACACTGGTGGCGTTGATGCATACAAAAAGATGTTAAGCAGTGAAAAATTGGATGCTGTTATCATTGCAACACCTTGGCAATTCCACAAAAGCCAAGCAATCGATGCCATGAAAGCTGGACTATACGTTGGTTGTGAGGTTATTGCTGGTTTAACAGTACAGGATCACTGGGATGTCGTCAAAGCATCTGAGGAAACTGGAAAACCTTACATGACATTGGAAAATGTTGCTTTTCGCCGTGACGTACTTGCTGTCTTGAATNNAATGCATAGACAAGGTCTATTTGGCGAATTATTACATCTAGAAGGTGGATATCAGCACGATTTACGTGAGGTATTATTCAATGACGGAAAAAATTACTACGGACACGGTGTAGAATATGGTCCAAAATCAATTTCAGAGGCCCAATGGCGTACTCAGTTTAATATCGATCAAGATGGAGATCTTTATCCGACACATGGTCTAGGTCCTATTATGCAGTTTGTGGATATCAATAAAGGTAATAGATTTACACACATTACATCCTATTCAAGTAAAGCACGTGGATTGGCAGCTTATGTCAATAAAGTCTCTCCAGGACACCCAAATGGTAAGATCAATTACAAAAACGGTGATATTACACAAACTATGTTACAATGCGCAAATGGCGAAACGATGTTATTGACCCATGACACACACTTACCAAGGCCTTATTCAATCGGTTTCCGCGTACAAGGAACGGATGGTATCTGGATGGATGTTGCAAAAGGCATACATATCGAGGGCAAATCTAAACCACATACCTGGGATTCCGCAGATGAATGGGTTAAAAAATATGATCACCCAATCTGGAAAAAATACGAAGAATTGGCAACAGGATCAGGTCATGGTGGCATGGACTGGTTTGTATTCAATGCTTTTATCCAGGCAGTAAAACAAAAAGTACAAACTCCTATTGACGTATATGATTCAGTAACCATGAGTGCGGTATTTCCATTATCCACTGAATCTATCCAAAAAGGAAATAAAACCCTGGAATTCCCTGATTTCACAAAAGGCAAGTGGAAGACTAAGAAAAACACGTTTATGCTAGACGACAGTGGAATGTAATCCAAAACGTTCTCCTATTATTAAAAGCCGTATTGAATATATACGGCTTTTTTTATGTCTTCTCAACATAATCATGATAATGCTACGATTTAGGTCCTCTTTTTCTTAAATTAGCCTTAGCAAACAACTTTTAAATTTATTATGCTTACCGAAGCAATTATTATTTTACTATTGATTATTCTGAATGGAATATTATCAGCATCCGAAATATCGATCGTATCCAGCAGAAAAGCAAGACTGCAAGCAGAAAGCGATAAAAAAAATGCAGCAGCAAAGATAGCCCTCCATCTCAAAGAGTCCCCAAACAGCTTCCTATCCACTGTACAAATAGGCATTACCCTCATTGGTATCCTGACGGGTTTCTTTTCGGGCGGGAGCATCTCGGCGTATTTGGTTGAAATCTTCAATAAATCTAGTATTATAGCGCCATATAGTCAGCAGCTAGCTGTCATTCTCGTAGTGTTTATTATTACCTATTTCTCTTTAGTGCTCGGTGAGCTCGTGCCCAAACGCATTGGTATGGCTATCCCTGAAAAATATGCCATGCTTATTGCTTATCCAATGAATCTCCTCAGCAAGATTGTGAGACCGTTTGTATGGCTGCTTAGCATCTCAACTGAATTTATTGTAAAAATCCTTAACATCAAAAGCAGTGGAAATAGTGTCACAGAAGAAGAAATAAAAGCACTGGTGGACGAAGGTGTCGATAGCGGTGTAATCGAAGGTATAGAACATGATATCGTCGACCGATTACTCAGTTTAGGTGACAAAAAGGCCGTCAATTTAATGACCCACCGTAAAAATATTGTATTTTTGGACCTGGAAGATTCATTCGAAAAAAATCGGCAGGTTATCTTAGAAAATGATCATTCAATCTATCCTGTATGCGAAGGTGGGCTTGACAATATCAAAGGGGTAGTCCATGTCAAATCTTTATTGGGCCAATGCTTGAAAAATCAACCTTTTGATCTAAGATCGCTTATGCTACCGATCAAATTTGTCAACGAATTCAGTTCCTCCTATAGCATCATGGACACCTTAAGAACTTCTCGTGTACACCAAGCAGTCGTGATCGATGAATACGGCTCCCCCCAGGGAATTATTACCTTAAGGGATATAGTTGGTGATTTAGTGGGTAATATCACAGAAAGTGATCTGAGCAGCCGACCATCGATACGGCAATTGGAGAACGGCGATTATGTCGTCGATGGACAATATCAAATTGAAGATCTTTTAAACGAATTTGAAATCGGACTTTCCGAAGAAGATGAAGACGAAATCAATAATGTAACAACAATTGGAGGCTTAGTCTTTCTAAGATTAGATCATGTTCCTGAAGAAGGTGAACGGGTGCGATTTAAAAACCTCGTGTTCGAAGTACTTGATATGGATGGTCACCGTATCGATAAACTATTACTGAAAATCGAAGAATAGATCTACGATCTTTTCATCAACAAGAACCATTTAAAAAAACGGTGGTGCAGAAGACTATAATCCTCAGCACCACCGTTTTGTATATATAGAAAAATTCTTATCAAAAATTAGTTGATACCATGCATCATTTTTTTCAATATCGGATTGAATGCAATCAATAAAAGAGCAGTGACCCCAGGAACGATTGCAAATATCATAAAGAAATAAGACATTGAATGTTCTTCTGTGATTTTATCGATATAAGACCCCAAAAATCCACCGATGAAATTTGCAATCGCCGATGCGCAAAACCAACATCCGAACAAAAGACCCAAAAACTTCTTTGGCGAGAGTTTACTTACATAAGATAGTCCGACAGGCGATAAGCAAAGTTCGCCCGCAGAATGGAAGAAATAAGCGATTACCAACCAAATCATACTCACAGATGCCGTCTTAGCTCCCTGTGGAATCTCACTTGCTCCATAAGCTAAGGCTTTANNACCAGAATTAAACCTAATGCAAACTTAACAGGACCAGAAGGGTTCCATATTTTTTCCCAAAACTTACTAAATGATGAAGCAAGAGAAATAATGAAAAAAGCATTTAATATTTGAAACCAAGAAGCGCCAACTTCCGAACCCTTTATACCGATCTCACGAAAGATTTTCCATAAACCCAAACACCAAATGATTCCGAAGGAAATCGCTGTAAACAAAATTGTCAACGGATATTGCTTGTAAATCTTTCTAGCCAATGCAGTCAATACGATAGTCACAATCACAATCGGCACGATAGTTAAGATTGTATCGATCCATTTGAAGGCTATAGCCGAACTGCCAGACAACACGCGCTGTGTATAATCTTTGGCAAAGATGGACATCGACCCCCCTGCCTGCTCGAAAGATAAAAAGAATACCACACTGGCAAGCATAAATATTGTGACTACGATAAGGCGATCCCTAACAACATTTCCAGGAATAATATCATCAACCTCTTCCTGATTTTTAATCTTTTCATCATGATGAGCTTGTAACGCTTTAGGAGAATCACCGATAATACCGAATATTTTCTGTCCAAAATAGAATTGTAGCATACCAAAGAACATAAAGACACCAGCTAATCCAAACCCATAATGCCAGCCTATTTTTTCACCAATATATCCACACAGGAGCATTCCCAAAAATGAGCCAGCATTGATTCCCATATAAAATATGGTATACCCAGCATCCTTCTTCGCACTTTTATCTGGGTATAGATTTCCGACCATCGATGAAATATTAGGTTTGAACATTCCATTTCCCAAAATCATCAAGAGCAATCCTAAATAGAAAAAATTTGAATTAACAGATTCAAATGCCATAGACAGGTGACCTAAGGTCATAATCAATGCTCCTATCAAGATAGCGCGCTTAAAACCAGTCAATTTATCCGCAATCATACCACCGATCAATGGCGTCAGATAAACAAGCCCAGTATATGTACCATATAATTGCATTGCCTGCGCATTGCTCCATTCCCACCCCCCATCAGCAATTGTACTGATTAAAAATAAGGTCAATAAAGCACGCATGCCGTAGTAGCTGAAACGCTCCCACATCTCCGTAAAGAATAGCACAAATAATCCGGCAGGATGCCCACTTACCATCTTGTCATCTATCCCCTGCTTGGCCAGATGTGCTACAAGAACTTGGTCTTTTTCTTGATTCATATAATTCCAATAATTGTTTTATAACTCAGGTTTTGTTTTTAATTTGATAAAAATCGCATGAAGATACACTATTTTTCTATGAATTAATCAATCCCATGCATCATCTTTTTTATTTTTTTGTTTCCAAGGACAAGAAACAGCGCTGCAATCATAGGGATTACAGTAAATACGGAAAAGAAAAAAGACATCGAATGCTCTGCTGTGATTTTATCAATGTAGGATCCTATAAAACCGCCAATGAAATTAGCGATGGCATTAGCACAAAACCAAAAACCAAATAAGAGTCCCAAGAACTTTTTAGGTGAAAGCTTACTTACATAAGACAAGCCCACAGGACCAATACATAACTCACCAACTGTATGAAAAAAATAAGCCAATACCAACCAGATCATGCTTACCGATGCTGTCTTCGCTCCAGTAGGAATATCCATACTACCAATGGAAAGTGCGGCAAATCCGATCCCTACTAAGGTTAAACCCATAGCAAACTTAATCGGACCCGAAGGATTCCAAAGTTTCTCCCAGATTTTACTAAACGATGTCGCTAAGGTGATAATAAAGAAAGAATTCAACATCGGGAACCAAGATACGGTGACTTCAGAATTCATCCCATGATACTCACGGTAAACTTTCCAAAGGCATAAGGTCCAAATAATAATAAATGAGATACTGGAGAAAAGTATAATTAATGGATATTTACGAATGATTTTCTTCGCTAAAACAAATAGCACTCCCGTAATCACCACAATAGGTAATATTGTCAATGCTGAATCTAACCATTTAAAGGTAATAGCTGCATCTCCACTCAATACACGTTGTGTAAAATTTTTGGCGAATATCGTCATAGATCCCCCTGCCTGTTCGAAAGCCAAATGAAACACAATACTGGACAACATAAAAATGGCAATAACAAATAAGCGATCTCGAATAATATGTTTTGGATTTTCATCCTCATCATCTGAATTTTCAATATGCTCAACTCGATTTTCCGGCTTATCTCCAATTCCTCCAAAAATTCGTTGCGCGAAATAGAATTGCAACATACCCAAAAACATAAATACTCCTGCCAGCCCAAAACCAAAATGCCAACCTATTTTCTCGCCGATATACCCACACAACATCATCCCCAAAAAAGCCCCCCCATTGATACCCATATAAAATATGGTATAGCCAGCGTCCTTTTTACCTCCTTTATCCGGGTATAATTTGCCGACCATCGAGGAAATATTGGGCTTGATAATCCATTCCCCAGAACAATCAATACCAACCCAGTCAAAAAGAAGCTCTTACTAAATCCCTCCAAAGCCATCGCAAGATGTCCTAAGGTCATAATCACCGCCCCAACCATGATGGATTTCTTGTAACCAGTTAGCCTATCGGCAATAATTCCACCAAAAAGAGGAGTCAAAAACACCATTCCAGTATATAAGCCATAAAGTTTCATCGCTTCCGAATTGGTCCATTCCCAACCATGTTGGGCAATCGTAGAAACCAGGAAGTTTACCAAAAGTGCACGCATCCCATAATAGCTAAAGCGCTCCCACATCTCTGTAAAAAATAGAACGAAGAGTCCAGCGGGATGTCCTTGCACCATTACATGTTCAGCTCCTACTTTTTGCAAATGGGTTTCAAGAACAGCATTTTTTTCAAAATTCATGTTTTTTTTAGTCGTTATTTTTCAAAATAAGGTAGTGTGCTATCCATTTTTTTTTATATCATCAGCAAATGAAAAATCTGATGGTCCTCCTGATAAAACAAAGAGGTTGTACAATCTTCTTAATATCCGAGCAATATAATAAAAGATTAAATAGATTTCTTTATGATGGACTATTGATTCAAAGTCGTTGTACTTAGGTACCCTGTACACCCCGAACCATGTAAAGAAATGAAGTTCTTTTCTACAAAAAAAGAACTTCATTCTCACATTTGATATTAAATCAATGGACGTAAACGCTCCAACAATTTTTTAGTTGCAAAGATTCCTTCCTCCTCACTCAGCTTACTCCCCTCATATTCTATCCCTACATATCCCTTGAATTTAGCTTTTTTTACAATCTTCAACATACGTTCATAATCTATTTGTGTTTCATTACCGTCAGCGTCAAAATCGTGCGTTTTAGCACTCACGCCATGTGCATACGGCATTAGATCTGTTACACCTTGGTAACGGTCATACTCATAAAAATTACCAAGATCAGGTAAGCTTCCACAATATTTACTACCTACCGCTTTTAATGTTTTGGCCAACCAGTCACCATGTGAAGAGATACCACCATGGTTTTCTACGATAATGCTAATCCCGGCTTTTTTACCGATATCAGATAGCGTTGTTAAACTTTCAACAACACGTTTACTCACTTCCTCAGGCGTGCCTTTTCCAGCCGCATTGACACGAATCGCATGACAACCTAAGAAATTAGCCGCAGAAATCCACTTATAATGGTTTTGCACCGCTTGTTTTCTCTTTGTCTCATCTTCATCACCGAGATTTCCCTCACCATCAATCATAATGAGCACATTACGAACGCCATTATCTTTTGCGCGCATATTTAGCTCGGTAAGGTAATTATTGTCATTAGCCTTGTCTTTAAAAAACTGATTCACATATTCCACACCATAGATGCCATATTTTTTTGCCGCTAATACCGGAAAATCCAAATTGTTCAAATCTCCTTTGAATAGGGATTTATGCAATGACCATTCAGCTAGGGAAATGTCAAACCAATCTTTCTTTGCTGCAGCAAAACTCTCCAATGAAGGAGCTAATGCTATACCAGCAGATGCTAGCGCAAGGTTTTTAAGAAAATCTCTTCTTGAATTCATGTGTTTAGATTTAATGTGTTATTTAAATATTTCCCCAGCCAGTGGTCAAGACATCAACGAGGTGCATCGTCTGAATGGGTAATTTATGTTTATCTATANNATAAGATTGCAGCTGTAGCAAACAAGATGAATCAGTGGAAATAATGTAATCCGCATTCAGATCAAGTGCATTACGCACTTTCTGTTCGGCCATGGCTGCGGATATTCCTTCGAATTTAACGGCAAAGCTTCCACCAAATCCACAGCATGTCTCACTATCTTTCACCTCCACCATCTCCAAACCTAAGACTTTACGCAATAATTTCCGTGGTTCATCTTTAATCTTGCACTCTCGCAAAGCCGAACAAGAATCGTGGTATACCGCAACACCCTCCAATTCAGCTCCAAAATACTCCTTTTTTAGCACGTTTACTAAAAAATCAGAGATTTCGATAACCTGTTGCTGTATTTTATGACATTGATGAGAATCCGCCGAATTTGCAAATAAATCATTGTAACCGTGCCTTACCATACCGGTACAAGATGCCGAAGGAGAAATAATAACGTGTTCTCCAGAAAAATCCTCAAGAAACTTCCGTCCAACCTGTTTTGCATCATCCCAAAATCCAGCATTATAGGCAGGCTGGCCACAGCACGTCTGCTCAGGATTGAAGACTACCTCGCAACCGACTTTTTCTAATAAACGAACTGTATTAAATGCGGTCTCAGGATAAAGCTGATCTATAAAACAAGGAACAAAAAGTTCTACTTTCATATTTAATTCAATCAAATAAAATTAAGATTTATTGGATACTAATATCCGCACCAAAAGTAACAATCCGATTACGAAAAATAAAGAAAGAACCAATGCTGAATACCGAATATTGTGTGTTACCTGCTCGATTAAGCCAAATGAGAACAACCCAATAACAATAGCAACTTTCTCTGTAACATCATAGAAAGAGAAGAAAGCCGTTGTATCTTTGATATCAGTAGGAATGAGCTTCGAATATGTAGAACGTGAAAGCGATTGAATTCCCCCCATTACTAGACCGACCAATGCGGCAATAATATAAAACTGAAGTGGAGTAGATAAATAAAAGGCTGAAATACAGATGCCGATCCAGATCATCACCACAACGATCAACACCTTAATATTCCCAAAAAGCGTAGATAAATAAGACATTAAAAATGCACCTAAGATAGCTACGAGCTGAATGAGAAGAATTGTCGCAATCAACCTTTCTGCGCCTAAATGCAAAATTTTCTCCCCAAAAGAAGAGGCGACAATCATCAAAGTCTGGACCCCAATTGCATAAAAGAAAAAAGCGGGCAAAAACTGCTTTATTTCAGGAATACCTTTGATCTTTTGAATCACATGGCCGAATTCATCTCGTACATTCTGNNACCGTTGTTGTTCTCGGTCGCATCGATTTTAGGCAGGTATTTAAAAGGAATCATTGAAAACCCAAGCCACCATAATCCAACCATTAGAAACGAAATACGAGCCGGCAATGAAGCATCTGTAATACCAAACCATTCAGGCTTAAGCACCACTATAAAACAAAGAATCTGTAAAGTAACACAGCCAATATAACCATAAGCAAAACCCTGCGCACTCACCTTGTCCTGCTGATCAACAGTAGCTAAGAGCGGTAAATAGGAATTATTAAACAAAACACCACCGATATACCCCATTGCAGCAAGGACGAAACATATAATGCCAATCTCTAAAGTTTCAAGTTTAAAGAAAAATAAGCACATGCATGCAATAGCCCCGATATAGGTAAAGAATTTCATAATCTGTTTTTTCTTTCCTTTTGCATCGGCATACGAGGATATAAAAGGTAAAGAAAAAGACATCAACAAGTAGGCGACGGCCAATGAAAAATTAGATAGCGCAGTATTGACAACTTCTATTCCAAAGAAGTTGACTACATCGCCATGTTGCTTTGTGGTAGTAATTGCGGTATAATAAACAGGAAATATCGTGGAAGTAATAACAAGGTTGTAGGCAGAATTGGCCCAGTCGAACATGGCCCATGAACGAATCAATTTTTTATTATTTTTTACAATTGCCTCCATCTAAATTGACTTAATAAGTTTGACGAATATAAGTAATTATTTTAGCCATTTCTTTACGAATTGCACCTGCACGGTCATCAATATAATTATTGTTCATAAAAGAGAACGCAAGACGTCTTCCGGTCCGTGTTACCAAATATCCACTTTGATTATAGACAGAAGTTATCGTTCCTGTTTTAGCAAAAACAAAAGGTTCCCCAAGATCTTTACTATATGTTCTTTTTAAAGTCCCATCAACGCCGCCAGCAGGGAAAAGACGAAAACGCAGCTGCTCATCGGGCAATTTATTTTTCAATAGCACTAAAAGATCGATATTGTTCTGCGGCGTGACCTTATTATAAGAAGATAAGCCTGAACCATCAAAAATGGCAACTTCGGCAGAAAAATATTTATAAATATTATTCTTCATCCAATCCCTTACCAAATAAGTATCAAATTGACCAAATTGCTTCCAAGAGCACATCATCAAAAATTGCTCGGCAATGAAATTATCGCTAGGTAACATCATCTCTCGGATCAAATTTTTAGTACTTCCGGAATAAAGAATTTTGGTACCGTTTGGTTTAGGATATGACAATAAAGTCACGGATTTACCTAAACTGTCAGACAACAATTTAACAAATAGACTATCTGAATACATAAATGGAACCTCATTAACATAACCGCTAGGAACGGGACGTTTAGACATCCAAAAGGAGTTCGCTCGAAATGAGCGAGACAGCTCAAAATCCCCTGACTTAGGCTCTGGCAAAAAGTTTAGTGCATTCTGAAAATTAGCTGGGGATGTCGCTAAAGAATTATATCCATTTTGTCGAAAAGTGACTACATTACCGTAAATAGGAAATGTACTTATTTCAGGTTGGTAATATGCTTCAAAATCCTCCATAGCCCAACCATGAGCAAAAAACTTATTTTTCATCACTCCCGGCACAACAAAAATGCGCTTATTGGTCTTTTTCAAAAAATTATATACAACCTTTGTATCTAGCCTATTATGCAGAAACGTGGGATCTCCCGTTCCCCATATGAGCAACGAATCCCCTCTTTCCAAATATTCCAGACCTGGAATTGAATCACCTAATAGTTCCAAGGCAGCATAAGTAGTATACATTTTTGTATTGGACGCAGGCGTAAAATGTTTATTACCATTCACGTCCATGACATACTTATTGGCATTCAAGTCATACAGTGAAAAACCATAAAAATGATCATTTAGAATCGGAGATTCCTGAAACATCCGGTAGACATCTTCAAAACCTTGGGACTTTACAATGCTGGTAGAAAATGGAACAAGCCAAAGCAGTAATATTGTACGCAGGTAATTTTTCATTGGTTCAAACATACAAAAAAGAGCACTAACTCCATTTCTCCCATTGCCAAAATTCAGATACAAATCAGTTAAAACAGCAAAAGGAGGAAATGAATCCTCCTTTTGCATATCTTACTTCAGTTATTAGTAGCCCTGATTTTGTGTGAGACTACCATTGCTTTTATTTATTTCCTCTTGTGGAATTGGGAAATAAGCATTTTTATCTGCATATGTTTTGCTCTTAAAGACAGGGAGTATACCGCCTTCAAACTTTGCGTAATTTGCGATAACCTCTTTTGCTATCCCCCAGCGCACCAGGTCAAAGAAACGGTGACCTTCCATGGCAAGTTCCAATCTTCTTTCAAATCGGACAGCTTTGCGCGCCTGATCAGGACTCGTAAATGCTGGATAGGGTTTAACCTCATATTTTGCTGCGGCGACTCCGCCTGCGGTGGTTTTTGTCGGAAGTTTTGCTGCGCGTAGCCGAATAGCATTAACATATTTTAACGCATTTGGGAGATTACCTAATTCAACCTCACATTCAGCAGCCATTAAAATTACGTCCGCCAAGCGAATAATATTTACATCCAAATCGGTCACATAAGCCGCTCCTGCTTGTGTATGAGCTGCATGTTGGCTTTTTGGAATCATTGTTTTAATACCCGTAAATGGACCACCATGCGGGCGGCTACCTTCTTCAGGGCGCAACCATGCGTCACCAGGAAACTCGCCATAATCCAAGAAGTTTACTCCGCGGCGGCCAACGGTATAATCAAGACGTGGATCAAATCTCAGATTCACATCCAATTTATAATTCGCTATCGCGGTTTTGTCTGTCAACAGGATATCAGATGTATAAGGATTTGTACGGTAAGAGTCATCCAACATTGGAAGCCCATTTGCATCTACCTTATAAGCGTTAACAAGATCAATTGAAGGCTGATAGAAACCACAGCAACCAACAGGATTAGTACCATTGAGTCCACTGAGCATATCACCCACATTCGCATTATCACCTCCACCATCAGGATTTATGGCGTGCTTGGCCACCAAAAGAGCTTCCGGTCCATTTTCCTTATTCACATCATAATTATCCTGAAAAGGCATTGTTGTGATATCCCGACTGCCAATAACCTCCTTAAATAAAACCAAAGCCTCGGCATACTTTTTCTGGTAAAGGTATAATTTCCCCAGATATGCTTTTGCAGTGCGTTGATCCATTCGTCCACCTTCCCCATTAATCTTGCTATCTGGCAAATTCGCAACAGCGGTCTTTAGATCACTTTCGACCATAGGTTGCACATCCTTATCATTTTTGATAACTTTTGCATCTTCAATACTCGTATTTTCATCTACATAAGGAATATTTTTAAAGATTCGCCACAGAAAAAAGTAGTAGTGCGCACGCAACAATTTCGCTTCACCTTCGATTTCTTTTGCTCGCTCCGCTTTAATTGTTTTGCTGCCATCTTGGTCTTGTTTCAGTAGGCGGAGCGTAGTATTTGCCCGAAGGATACCTTCATAATACACCTGCCACATTGTACTCAAATTATCATTAGAGGAAATTGTCGTAAAAGACTCGATCATATTCATGTTCGGCTGATCGGTGATCACCGATCCTTTGTGTGCATTATCGGATGTAATTTCTCCAAAAATCCATTGGCTTGGCGCCGAACCATAGTTTCCCCACGTGCCATTTATATTACCGTTCATAATTGCATAGGCACCAATCAACGTCGCTTCCACCCCTTTCTTTCCCTCAATCTGCTCTTCAATCAATTCCCCTTGGGGATTCTTTTCCAAAAACCCTTTACCGCATCCAAACATGCCTAAAGTTGTCAGTCCTAACAAACTGTATAATAGAATAGTTCTCTTTTTCATTTTAATTGATTTATAATTTCGTTAAAAACCTAAACTTACGCCCAACATATATTGCCTAGCTTGCGGGTAAACCCCGAAATCAACGCCCAGTGCTGGATAATCCGATGGTGTTGCCGATACTTCCGGATCAAGACCTTCGTATTTTGTAATGGTAAATAGATTTGTTACTCCGACATAAGCCCTTAACCTTTTCACACCCGTATTTGCGCCAAAAAGTTTATCTGTAGAGAAATTATAACCGATCTGTAAGTTTTTCATCTTAAAGAAGCTGGCATCCTGTACGAAATAGCTTGAAGATGCATACTCATTGGCCGACACTTCTTCTTTTGTTTGCGATGGAATCAAACTTGACGTATTGCTTGGACTCCATGCATCCAACACACGTACACTCTTTTGGCCATCAAACACGCCAAAATCCGTAAAGTAACGTGTTGCCTCATAGTTCTCATTTCCTTTCGAGCCATAGAAATACATCATAATATCGAAGTTTTTATAACTGGCATTAAAGTTAAGTGAATACGTGAAATCTGGATGAGGGCTTCCGATAACAGTGTTGTCTTTTGCGTCAATGATACCATCACCGTTCACATCTTCAAACCTAAAACCACCGACACGGGCTTTTTCATAAGATGGATATTGCTTCAACTCTGCTTCGTTTTGATAAATGCCAGCAACTTTGAATCCATAAAACGCACCAAAAGGTTCACCTGTCCTCAAGATAGAGGTTTCCATACTTCGGAATGCACCGTACACTACATCGTTGATACCAGGTGCTAAACCCACAATCGTATTTTTGTTTCTTGAGATGTTTGCGCCAATGTCAAAATTAAATTTGTTGGGATCAGTTTGTTTATGGTGATAATTTAATGAGAACTCCACCCCCTTATTTTGCATATCGCCAATATTCACGTAAGGTGAAGCAGCCCTGCCCACAGCTGTTCCCGGCAATGGTAATGCAAATAACATGTCCGACGTTTTCTTATTATACCAGTCAAAAGCACCATCAATTTTACCCCCCAAAATCGAGAAGTCCAATCCCAGGTTTAAAGAAGCAACCTGTTCCCATTTTACATTCTCGTTTTGATAATCACTGACCCACAGACCGCTTACTAATTCATTATTTATTGGATAAGAAGCCGAATTAATAGAAGTCGCATAACGTTTTAGATATTGATAAGATGGAATCCGCTGGTTCCCGGTAATACCATAACCCGCTCTCAATTTCAGATCATTTAACCAGCTTACACTTTTCATAAACTCCTCTTGCGATATCCGCCACGCACCGCTCACGCCAGGAAAAGTACCATATTTGTTTTTGGAGCCAAAGTTTGACGAACCGTCTCTTCTGACTGTTCCACTGAAGATATAGCGATCTTTATAGGAATAATCTACCTTTCCAAAAATGGAAAACAACGATCCTAAAGCACCCTCACTTGCGGCCGAATTTTTGGAAGCCTGGCTCACATAAAAGAAGTCTGTGCTATTTGTGATAAAGTATCCATTCCCATTTCCTTGAACTTGACGATACGTATTATCGATAGCTTCCGTCCCCAACAACACATTTAAGCTATGGGTATCATTAAAGTTAGCCTTATAGTTCAATGTATTTGTCCAGGTCCATTCCGTATTATAACCTGAAGTCTCTGACGATGCGCTGTTTGCGCTACCCTCTGTAAATTCCAGATTCGGGTAGGTATAACTTAAATTGTAATAATTTTCATATTTAATACCAAAGCTTGTTCTAAATGTTAATCCTTTCAATATATCATACTCTCCAAAAGCATTCCCGAAGAAGAAATTGCTTTTGTTGACGTTATCTTTAGCGCGATAAGCAATAGCTACAGGGTTTTCACCATTTCCCCAGCCACCTCTAGAGCCTGCGAAATTACCGCCTTCATCATATACCGGAATAATATTCTTGATCCGATAGGCAAATCCAATCGCACTACCTTCACCGATATAATCGCCGGCAGTATTTGTATTTACACCGATACCATGCCCTTTGGTCATACTATATTGCATATTTTCACCAAAACGCAGTTTTTTATTAAAAGCGGAAAAATTCGTATTTGAACGTACATTAAAGCGTTCGAATCCCGTATGGATCACTGTTCCTTTTTGTCCCAAATATCCACCAGAAACCGCATAAGAAGCATTTTCGCCCCCGCCTACAGTATTTAATTGATAAGACTGTGTGGGTGCGTTCTGACTCAGTTCTTTAAACCAGTCCGTTCCTGCTTTATTTGCTTTGGTAATTTGATAAAATTCCTCTTTATTGTCCGCATAATTGTATCTGGACATATCGTAATCCGCAGGCGTCACTTTGTTACCTGATACCGCGCCAGCCAACAAATAATCAGGTAGCGGGTCTTTATTACCATTTAGGTCATAAATCTGCTGTGGACTTAACATTTTTGGAAAACGGCCACTATTTGGTACTTGAACGCCATAATAGGCATCAAAATTAATCTGTGGTTTGCCTGATTTGCCTGATTTTGTTGTAATGATTACAACACCATTATTTGCACGTGAACCGTAAATAGAAGCTGCCGAAGCATCTTTCAGCACCTGCATTGTTTCAATATCATTCTGATTCAGCCAGCTCAATTTTCCTTCGAATGGAACACCATCGATCACGTAAAGTGGTTCGTTATTATTAATGGTACTATAACCACGGATTTTAATCTGTGGTGTAGAGCCTGGAGCACCATCCGTCACAACTTGAACCCCCGTCGCACGCCCTTGCAAGGACTCAACAGCGCTCGCAGCAGGTGTAGTTTTCAATTGATCTGTATTGACGATCGCAACTGATCCTGTCAGATCCTTTTTACGTTGCGTCGGATAACCTGTCACAACAACCTCTTCTAGTGCATCTTCCGAGGAGTTTAAGGAAATTGTCAGATCAGCTTTTCCTGACACGGCAACCTCGGTGCCTTTGTAACCAATATAAGTTACGATCAATACATCTCCTGCTTTCCCTTGGATCGTGAACGCACCATTCGCGTCCGTAGATGTACCATTACTGGTCCCTTTGACTTTAACAGAGACACCACTTATGCCCTGGCCTGTCGTAGCATCTTTCACTACACCTTTGATAGGAGTCTGTTGAACGCTGTTGTTTTTCATTAATGAAACGACTTCAACTTTACCATGGCTAACGATCCCATTGGCAATTCCATGAGTGGTCATTCCTCCTCCGATGAGGAGAGAACTCATAACCAGAAACCTCTTATTGAACTTTTGGCTCAATATGAGATCAAAACAGCAATTTTTGTCCGTTTTTTTCATCATAATTTACTAAATAGGTGGTTTAAAAATTTATGTTTATTCTTTAGTTGTTTTTAGTTGATATTGGTTATTTAAGTTATTGGTCATTTTTTCTAATTCTGAGTACAACAAAGCGATATTGTTGACATATTCAGAATCCTTGGTTATCATTTTTTGTTCTAATTTGGTTATTTCCAGAAATGTTAAAATCTGTTAAATAAATGTAAAGAATAATAAATATAAAAAGAAAGGAAAAATATCAAATAATACACAAAACACTATAAATCAAATTATTGTATTTTATACACTAAGCTATAACGCTATATTATTGTTACAATTAGGGAATTTAATCATTTGCTTCTCAACAAATACTTTCAATAAATGATTATGCATTGTCAAATATCATTCAAATACGCCAATTTAAATTAAAAGGTGCTTATATTTGTTGTTGATGAATGTAAGTAATTTATTAGAACGGGCGCTCCAATTTGAGTTCCTTTCCAAGGAAGAAGGTGTTTTTCTATATCATAATGCACCTACTGCTGATTTGACTTTCGTAGCCAATGAATTGCGTAAGATACAAGTACCCCATGGCAAAGTAACATGGCAGATCGATAGAAATGTCAATACGACAAACGTCTGTATTGCTAATTGCAAATTTTGCAATTTTTTCCGTCGACCAGGACATGAAGATAGCTATATAACCGACATCGAAAGCTATAAACAGAAAATAGAAGAAACCTTCAAATATGGCGGCGACCAACTTTTATTGCAGGGTGGCCATCACCCAGATTTAGGGATCGAATTCTATAAAAATATTTATAGACAATTAAAGGAACTTTACCCGACTTTAAAACTGCATTCTTTGGGTCCTCCCGAAATTGCCCATATTTCCAAACTAGAAAACATGACTCATATTGAAGTATTGAGTCAATTAAAAGATGCTGGTTTGGACTCTCTTCCAGGTGCAGGAGCAGAAATCCTCAATGATCGTGTTAGACGATTAATTTCGAAAGGGAAATGCGGCGGCAGAGAATGGCTAGATGTGATGCGCGCAGCTCATAAAATTAATTTACCAACCTCAGCAACAATGATGTTTGGCCATATCGAAACCGTTGAAGAGCGTTTTGAGCATTTAGTATGGATCAGAGAAGTACAAGAAGAAAAACCGCAGGATTCATATGGTTTTATTGCATTCATTCCTTGGCCATTCCAAGATGACGGCACGCTATTGAAGAGACTGCGGGGTATCACCAATAATGTAACAGGCGAAGAGTATATCCGCATGATTGCGTTAAGTCGCATTATGTTGCCAAATATTAAAAATATTCAAGCTTCCTGGCTTACAGTTGGAAAACGCACAGCACAATTATGTCTCCATGCAGGAGCCAATGATTTTGGATCAATTATGATCGAAGAAAATGTCGTCTCCGCAGCAGGGGCACCACATAGATTTACTTCCAGATCGATCCAAGAGGCTATTTTGGAAGCTGGATTCGATCCGCAGTTACGGACTCAAAAATATGAATTCCGTGAACTTCCACCCCATATAATAGAACAAGTTATTAATTATTAATAAGATACATTGAAAGACATCATCAGAAATATCGAAGCCATTATATTTGCTTCAGCAGAAGGGATAGATCTTGCTGATATTAAACATATCTTACAGGAAGCTTTGGCTATCGAAATATCAAAGGAAGAATTGCGTGAATTGATCAAAAAAATAGAAAATAAATATCAAGATGAGGACCAAGTACTCGAACTACGTTACATCAACAATTCCTATCAATTTTTGACAAAATCAGTTTATCACGAAGCAATACAGCAGCTGCAAAATCATCATAACAAACGAAAACTCAGCCAATCGGCATTGGAAACTCTTGCCATCATTGCGTATCGACAACCGATTACAAAACTTGAGGTCGAACAAATCAGAGGTGTTAGCTGCGATTACTCCATCCAAAGACTCTTGGAAAAAAAGCTAATCAAGATTGCTGGAAAAGCTGATACTATCGGAAAGCCCCTACTATATGCGACCAGCCAACAGTTCATGGATCATTTCGGAATCAATGGCGTGCGTGACCTTCCTCAATTAAAAGATATCGTCACTGAAGACAACGCAATTGGCGAAACGAATGATTAAATAAAATAAAATAAATTTTTATTTTTAAAACACAATTTAACAGACTGATTAACAGAAAAATAAAGGTTGATATTTTTTTAAAAAAAAGTTTTAAAAAATAGTTTTCTTCTCTAATTTTACAACATTAAATAAGAAACAATAAAGTATTATTTTATGAACACGGCAATATTAGCTACCGAAGATCTTGAAGAAGTAAAATTCGCATCTTTCAATGGACCCGATGACGATGATGATGATTTCGATAATGATGATTTTGAAATCCCAGAAATTGAAGGATTGGATGACTTTGATGATGATGATGAATTTTAATATTTAGTGCGATATAACACTACCTATTAAAAAAACAAAGCATCATTAAAAAAGTAAGGCGTTCAATTGAATTGAACGCCTTATTTTTTACACCACCAATTTATTTTGACTGGTCAATTAGCTTATGTAACTCCAATTTAGGAATCATCCCGCTCTGGCGCCACACCTGTTGGCCATTTTTAAATAATATAAATGTCGGTACTCCGCTCACTTTGTAAATGGAAGCAATCTTTGGATTTTTGTCCACATCTATTTTTACAATAGAGAGATCCTCCTGATAAAATTCCTTCACATCCTGTAACACTGGTGCCATAGTCTGGCATGGACCGCACCATGTGGCAAAAAAATCCACCAACACAAGTGAATTCGATTGAATAATCTGGTCAAAAGTAGCCATTATTGATTCTCCTTTATTTCTTCTTGTAAAGCTCTATACCCACCTTGGATATTGCATATGTTTTTAAATCCTTTCGCACTCAAAATAGAAATCGCAATCGCACTGCGATACCCCGATTGACAATGAACATAAACCTGATCATCAACTGCTCCCAGTACAATATCAAAATTAACGAAATCCGTCAAGGGAATATTCATTGCATTGTCAATATGTCCCCCGGCAAACTCCTTGTTAGTCCTTACATCTACAATATGACCCTGATTTGATTTTTCTAAAAATTTTCGTGCTGTGATATTGGATACATTCACTGTCTTCTCATTGCCTTGCCAAGACCATATCTCCCCATCCAATACTCCCATAACATTCGTATAACCTAGCTTAGATAAATGTTCAGACACACTCATAGCATCTCCTAAGTCCGCAATCAATAGCAACTTTTGCGTTTTATCGGGGAAAATTTGCAGTAAAAATNNGGTCCCTTAAATCCGATATTAATGGAATTCGGTATAAAGCCCTTTAAAAAGTCATCTCCTGACCGCGTGTCAAGCACCATCACTTTCGCTTGACTACGTAGTTTTTTAAATTGTTTTAACGACAATATCGGCGCCGTAGACCCTATACTATCAATTATTACAGTATGACGAACTGTCAATTCTGCATGTACACATGCTAGATTGCCGAACATAATAAAGCCTGCTCCGACTGAAGCTATCAAAATTCTTCTCATGACAATCTATTATTTAAATGGAATGAGCAGTTCTTCCAACTCCTCGATTTTACCATTATATATATTTAAATCCACATTACCCCGAATTCCTCTAACCGTACCTTTCTCTGAAAATTGCCAGAAAGTCCAGTGCTCTTTGGGGTTTTCTACCCAGAAATTATAATTTGCTATCCACAAGGTGTAACCAGCAAACTCCTTTTCCAAGAAATCACTATAAAATTTGTCACCAGAATAAAGAATGGGCTTAACTTTATAATGAGTTTCAACCTCATCAAGCCAACGCTTGAGTCCTACTTTCAAACTATCCATGGATTGATGTCTAGGGTGCTCTTCAATATCCAATACCGGCGGGAGGTCACCGGCTTGTAGTTTTACCTTACGAATAAAATTTCGGGCCTGCCTCACAGAATTCTCATTGGGTCTGAAATAATGATAAGCCCCTCTTAAGATAGCTCTATTATGTATTTTGGCCCAATTCCTACCGAACCTGTCATCTACTCCCTTTTCACCCATCGTGGCTCGAATGAAGACAAAGTCAATCGGAAATTGATCATTTATGGTATTTACCTGTTGCCAATCAATTACTTCCTGGTAGGTAGAAACATCTATACCAAATACTTTATCATCATGCCTACTCATAATCTCAATATTTCGGATATCATACTTCGCTTCCTTTGACAAAGATTTATCTTTGGAAGTAGCTACACGAAAATAATAGACAATTCCTGCCCTGTAATGCCACGTAAGAAGACCAAGAAAGAAGAGTAGCATACCCACTATCGTCCAAACCCATTTAGTCTCCCGAACTTGATTACCTTTCTTTTCTGTTTTTTTTATTTTTGATCGCTGTTGCGCCATAGCACGATGAAGTTACGGCAATAGCAATTAACTCGCAAAATTTTCACAACAATTTATATTTTTGTGTATGATCGTATATAACCCCAAAGATTGGCTTTCAGCAGCTTTCAAGTTGCATAAATCAGACACCTTCAAAAAACTTCTGCCATTTCTTATTTTAATAGCCGCTTATTCATGGACTATTGCTTTTCTTGAACTCGAATACCTTAAGTTAAATGAAAAAAGTTGGGTTAAAAACATTACTATTGTTCACAATCTTCTAGGTTTTGTCATATCGCTCTTACTTGTTTTTCGAACAAATTCCGCCTATGATCGTTGGTGGGAGGCTAGAAAACAATGGGGTACATTAACCAATGTTAGCAGAGCCTTCTCTTACAAACTGAATGCCATGTTACATCCCGAGGATAAAGTTAATCGCAGTTTCTTCCGGAAAACAATACCCCTATTTGCCGAAACACTATATGATTTTCTCAGATCAGATTATACAAAATTCATGCTTGACGAAAATGAACATCCTGAATTAAAAGCACTCGACAATAAGAAACATGGTCCAAACCAAGTTTCAACTATGATTTTCCAAAAAATCAACGATCTTTATAAGAATAGAGATATAAGTGGCGATCAACTTATTATCCTGAATGAGGAAATTATTTCCATGACACATGTTTGTGGTGCATGTGAACGTATAAAAAATACGCCCATCCCATTAGCATATAGCGCATTTATCAAGAAATTTATTATCTTTTATACCATGACTCTTCCTGTAGGTTATGTTTTTTCCATCGGCTACTTTGTCGTAATTGCTGTACCATTTATTTTATATGTTTTGGCTTCTCTTGAATTAATTGGCGAATCCATCGAAGAACCTTTTGGTATTGATCAAGACGATTTACCTATCGATAAAATAGCCGCCAACATCAGGAAACATTGTCATGAGATAATTCAAACATAGGCTTTTTAAAAATAATCTAGCTCATTTTCAAATGCTAAGGTTAACTACAGACAATAAGTTTTGTAATTCTAGCAAGAATTTCTACTTTTGTCGCGGAGAGTTGGCAGAGTGGTCGAATGCGGCGGTCTTGAAAACCGTTAACTGTCACAGGTTCGGGGGTTCGAATCCCTCACTCTCCGCNNACGAAAGGCTTTTTGCATTTCTATAGATTCGAACCAGAAAAGGTGCCCCCCAGAACTCAAACCCTCTCAATACAATATAGCTTGCACTTTTGATGGGTTCCAACAATTGCCGGATCATAAATAGTTATGATAAACATGAAAATCGATACATTTTAATACCAACTTATAGCTAATATAAATTTTCAATCAATTTTTAGACAGTCATCTGTCACTGGTTATTCAGTTTACACTGAATGATCACTGAGCAAGCACTGAACAAACACTGAACAAGTACTGTCTGAATAACAAAGTTAGGACCTATTTGATTCTTACATTTTCCTTAGTATTGACACTTTCTGAATTCACTTCACAACTGGCATATACGAGATGCTGTTAGACACTAAATTGGCTATTGATTTGATTCAGGCCAAATCAATAGCTGACCGGTAAAGACATGTGGTATTCATCAAAATATTAAAAGCATGGGTCAATATACAGTTTTCAATAGCCCCTATGATCAATTAAAGATTCAAAACATTCCAAAATAAACAATTGATAATCAACAATATTAATCACTATCAAGGCAAACATCCCATCTAAATCGAGAAAAAAGTAAAATAAGTTTTGTAATTCTAGCANNGTTCGAATCCCTCACTCTCCGCAAAAAAAGCCTTTCGGAAACGAAAGGCTTTTTGCATTTCTTGTGTTCGAATTACCTTGTAACACAAGATTATCCTCATAAAAAGATTCTTTTTTGTAAAAAAAGCTATGGAATCACCCCTATCCTGACATCATAATAATAAGTAGCAAAACAATATTAATCTAAAGGATGAATCTCATGGCAGAATTAAATCAAAAAACACAAGAAACAGGAAAGAAAAAAATCAGAAGCAGAAAGATGGCTCCTAAAGTAGATTTGACAGCTATGGTGGATCTTGCCTTTCTACTCATTACATTTTTCATGCTCACCACTACGCTGAACAAGCCAGCAGCGATGGACATTGCTATGCCAGATAAAACAAAAGCCGATGTGGACATCCCTATTCTTATCGACGAAAACCGCACAGCAACACTCATTCTAGGTGAAGGAAAATTCACATGGTACCATGGTGATTTCAAAAAACCTATCAGCTCTTCAAAAATACCTTTGGATATTGAGAAAGAACTTCCGATTGTAATTGAACAATTGAAAGAAAAGATAAGTAAAATGCCCAATACCAAGGATATTATTGTTTTAATTAAGCCTAGTAAAGAAGCTCGGACTAAGGATCTCATTCAGACTATCGACAAATTGAAAGATCAACATATCACACGATATGTGATAAGCAAAACACAAATAGATGAGGAAAAACAACTGCTCGCAGCAATCAAGTAACCGCAATCAATTGCTCTAAAAGTTTCAATGCAGCCTTCAAAAATTTCGCTCCATAGCAATGGTTGGGAGATTCAATCAGCAGATTATAAATAAGAAAACAAATACCGAAAGATCGTGTAATAAGATAGTCGATCTTTCGGTAGATAAAATAAATTCAATATGCAACTGCCAACTATCTTTTATCAAGATTATTCCAATAACGTTCCACATACTCTCTAACCTCAACCGGTAAAGATGCATAATTGTCCGAATACGTTGTTTGGTTATAACCATCAGCCGCCTCTGCCCTAAGTCGATAAAACTTACTTTTATAAAGTACTAACCCAATACAACTCAGCTGTTTTTGGAGATCGTCTTTTGGATGCCTAGAGTAGATAAATAAAGCGTCCAATTTACCATCCTTATCCGCATCAAAAAATGCTTTTCGGGATTCCCAGACTGACGTAATAATTCCATCTTCAGAGATCAATTCGTCACTCACTAGGATCCACACGCCATCGATTTGTTGAAATTGCTGCGCATAAAGGTTATCAGGGTCGGCACCGCGCTCCTCTTTTGAAAAAACGATATAATTATCTTCTTTCGAGGTTTGGATTCGCTCTACCTGCAAAACACGCTTACCCTTGAAAGGAAAACCTGAAGACTGAAAGTTCTCCTTGTTTATCGAAATGTTTGATACTTGTGCCTGCACATGGTAACATCCCAGCAACAATAGGATTAAAAAAGCATAATTTTTCATGTATTTTTCCCTTAGTATTGGATCAATTTACTGACAATAACATAAAAATACAAGATCTTAACAAATCATCTTTACATCAAATTGATTCTATTCTCTCAAAATCTACTTAAATTTATATCGCACAATACCATAAATGAATTGTCGGATTGACCTTCAACTATCATTTATGGGTTCAGAACAAGAATCCGATGAAACAAGATATTCAGACAATTGATGACATCAAAGCTTTGGTAGATCAGTTTTATAGTACCATCCAGCAGGATGAATTACTTGGCCCAATCTTTCAGGAACGGATCCAGGACAACTGGATTAAACATCTCGAAAAGATGTACACTTTTTGGCAGACTGTTTTATTGAATGAACATAGCTATTTTGGAAGTCCATTTCCTCCTCATATGAATTTACCAATAGGTGAAAGACACTTTAGTCATTGGCTACATCTGTTCGAGACAACAGTAGATCGACTTTATGAAGGCGAAAAGGCTGAAGAAGCTAAATGGCGTGCTCAAAAAATGGCGGAGATGTTCCAATTTAAATTGGAGTATATAAATGCCAATTCGAATAAAAAGCCTTTGATATAGACCGGTCAAGCCGCCAAAGAAAAGGATCGTATAAAAAAAAGCCTTTGGAAGATTCCCCAAAGGCTTTTTTTAAAAGTAAACATGTTTTTATGCCTTTTCTTCCTTTAATGTTGATGAATCTCTTTTTGGTTCTTTTTCTTCAAAGCCTGAACGCAAGATTTCATCCCATAATGAAGAACTTACACCAAATCCTTTTTCCGGATCTGAATAATGATGCAACATATGATGTTGTTTGATACGTTTAAAAATACCACTTTTGAAATTAGCATGATGCATTGCATAATGACACTCATCATAGATCAGGTAACCTATCATAAAGCCAGAGAAAAAGCAAGCCAAGATAAACTCATCTGTAAAAAACAAAGTGAATCCAAAATAGACCAAAGCTGCCAAGGGAATACTTGCCGACAATGGCATAACTAGCCGCATACGATCTCTTGGAAAATCATGATGCACACCATGAAATATAAAAGCGATACGCTTTCCCCATGCTGTAGTCGGATGATAATGAAATACCCACCGATGCAATGCATATTCAAAGGCAGTCCAAAAAGCTAATCCAAAAACAAAATACCCTGCATATGTCAATAAAGAAATTTCTCCCCAAACTAGCGCTTTATACGAAAAGAAAACCACTACCGGTACATAGAAAATCAAAGGTACACTCCAATGCACTTTCGTCAAAGACTCCAAAAAGTCACTTTTGAACATGCGCGTAGATTCCGTAGAATTTGAAACATAATTACGCTTTGCCATAATACTATTTTTATTATTCCCTGACAAAAATAAGTATTTTAAGCACAAATGAAGAAGGCTTGTCAAGAGAAAAACAATATAACTGACCTTTTTAATAAAAAAGTTAAATCACCATCAGACTCCTATTTCTGCTAAACCCTTTTTATTTCATCCTTTTACTCAAATTCGGTGGTTTTTTCCGATCAACCCAATTTAAGTTCTTTATGTTAAAATTGACAAAATCACGACAGTTTAACTATTTAAAGTTGACCGTTCCACCTGCCATTTTCTTTTCTACACGTTGCTCGGGCTTTCCATAGACGTCAATCACCCCACCGCCACGAGTTTTAGTCTCAACAGAATTTACCGCAAATACGTCCGCTTTCCCACCTCCGTTTACAGTCACAACAGTTTCTGCCGTTTTAAAATCTTTCCCCTCATATTTACCTCCAAAATTAGATATGATTTCCTGCTTATCCGCTTTCCCGTACAAAGCAACGGTCGCTCCCGACGTCACTTTAATTTCAGCCGTCTTCACAGCGGCGTATAGGTCAACAAGACCACCTTCAGACGCATACACTTTCAAGTGGTCCCCAGTAATTGTGTTATTTGCCACAGCGAACACTTTACCGCCTTTCTTTGCTTCGATATTAGTTAGATCCTTATAATAGACCTTAACAGAAATATTTCCACCTTGCAACATATTCAATGTATTCATCTTGAGTACCAATGAACCATTCGTATTGACCACTTTAACATTTTCATGGTTTTGTCCTTCGAAAGTAACCAAAGACTCGTCTGATTTAATCAGTTCAACTTGGATCTTATCCGTCGCCACAACTGAAGTAAAATCACCGACATTTTGCTTCGTTTGCCCAAAACTTAGTTGGGTCACTAATAAAAGAATTGCGCTTATTCCTATCAATTTCATATGACTTGACTTTTTAATCTTGTTCGTCAAAAAATAAGCCAAACGCTTCTCTTAAGATTGATTTTAACCTATTTTGACATAGAAAAGGGCGTCCACTTCATGGACGCCCCTTCTAAATACGATATCTTAAAGCTTAAAGTTTGCTGTTAACATCAATTGCATTTAAGTCTCCAAATGCTTCTTTCAAACGAGCAACAAAAGCTTCTTCACCTTTGCGTAACCAAACACGTGGATCATAATATTTTTTGTTCGGAGAATCAGCTCCTTCAGGGTTACCGATTTGACCTTGTAAATAGTCGTGGTTTTTAGCTTCGTAAGCACGTACACCATCCCAGTATGCCCATTGCATATCTGTGTCAATATTCATTTTGATCGCACCATATGAAATAGCTTCAGCAATTTCTTCAGGAGAAGAACCTGAACCGCCATGGAACACAAAATTCACAGGTTTTTCAGCTGCAAGATTATATTTCTCACGAATGTATTCCTGTGAGTTATGTAAAATTACAGGTTGCAATTTCACGTTTCCGGGTTTGTAAACACCGTGTACATTACCAAACGCCGCCGCTACTGTAAATTTGTCAGATACCTTAGATAATTCCTCGAAAGCATAAGCAACCTCTTCAGGTTGTGTATACAATTTAGAGCTATCAACATCTGAGTTATCAACACCATCTTCTTCTCCACCTGTAACACCCAGCTCGATTTCCACAGTCATACCAAGAGGTTTCATACGCTCCAAATATTTTTTAGAAATCTCAATATTTTCTTCAATTGGTTCTTCAGACAAATCTAACATATGTGAGGAGAACAATGGCTTCCCATGTTGCGCAAAGAATTTTTCTCCAGCATCCAATAAACCGTCGATCCAAGGTAAAAGCTTCTTAGCTGCATGATCTGTATGTAAAATTACAGCTACACCATAATGTTCAGCTAATAAGTGAACATGTTGTGCCGCTGATACTGCACCTAATACACAAGCTTGCAAATTATCATTATTCAATGATTTACCTGCATAAAATTGCGCACCACCATTTGACAATTGAATAATTACAGGAGAGTTTACTGCTTTAGCAGTTTCCATCACAGCATTAATAGAATTTGTTCCAATAATGTTTACCGCAGGCAAAGCAAATTTCTCTTTCTTTGCAACTTCAAACAACTCTTGTACTTGATCTCCCGTCAATACACCTTTAAAATCTTTTAGGCTCATATTTTTGTTATTGATTTATTTTAATCATTCATTAACTCTTGAAGCTACTAAATTATTAAAAATTATTATTACTTCCTAATTTTTATAGTGTACTAAATACACTATGATTATAATTCCAAATAACAAATCCCAAAAATTCGAGTTTTTACCGCGCCATTATTATATTCCTTCAATAACTAGCGAAACAAACAGTTATAAACAAATTATGCAGTAAAACGGTTCTACAATCTCATCATTAAAAATCCTTACTGTTAATTATTCTATAAAAAAAGACCAAGTATTGATTAAATTTGAGCTCACTAATTGACATTACTATGCTACAGGTATATGGTATTAAAAATTGTAATACAGTAAAAAAAGCACTCACTTGGCTAGAAGAGAATAACATTTCTTTTCAATTTCATGATTTTAAAAAAGAAGGAGTGAACGATGAGAAGCTGAAAGAATGGGAATCAAAAGTAGACTGGCAAACTTTAGTCAACAAAAAAGGAACAACATGGAAAAAACTGACAGCGGAAGAACAAGCGAAAGTCAAAGATGCAGATAGCGCCAATCATGTCCTAAAGCAATATACCAGTATGATCAAACGCCCCGTGGTTGAACATGAAAACGGAATTCTATTAGGATTCAACGAAGAAGAATATAGCACAACTTTGAAATAGCTGCTAAGCTCCTCCCTGAGCAGCTTTTCTATACGTCTTCTAAATTCCGATATAATAAATGTTTTTTTGCCGCTATCTACTTTTCATTGTATATTGGAGCGAATAAACACAATTAAAAGAATTAGACGTATGATGAAAAGAATTGCGCTAGCATCTTTAAGCCTTATTGCATTAGGCTATGCTTTTCCTTCTTTTTCACAGGAGAAAACATCCAACTACAGTTACACAGAAGCCTTTGCACCTTTATTCTTCAAAAATAATGGAAATGAGTATCGTTCTGCGGCAGGTAAACCTGGCCCGGCATATTGGCAAAATGCAGCCGATTATAAAATTCAGGCGTCTCTAAACGATCAAAACGATCAAATTACAGGATCTGTTGAAATTACTTACAGCAACAATAGTCCTGATAACATGGACTATATCTGGTTGCAATTAGACCAAAATATGTTTTCTCAACGTGGACGTGGCCAATTGATTTCCCCGTTGACAGAAAGTCGCTATGGCGATGGCAACGCTACATTTGACGGTGGTTATCAGATACAATCTGTCACCGATGCAAATGGAACTGCCATTGACCACATTATTGACGATACACGGATGCAGATAAGACTGTCGGAAGAGTTAAAAAGTAAAGGAGGAAAAATTACATTCAAGATCAAGTATCAATATACTGTTCCACCATACGGAGCAGATCGCACGGGTATTCTTGACACGAAAAATGGCAAGATCTATGCGATTGCACAATGGTTCCCCAGACTCTGTGTTTACGATGATATTAGAGGATGGAATACTTTACCATATACAGGCCCGGGAGAATTCTATCGCGAATTTGGAAATTATCAAGTTGAAATTACAGCCCCAGCCAATCATATCGTCGTATTAGGCGGAGAACTCTTAAATCCACAAGAGGTATTTACTTCTGAACAACTGAAAAGATATCAGAAAGCGCAAGGTAGTGATGAAACAGTGCTAATTCGATCCGCAGCAGAAGTTTCTTCAAAAGATTCCCGCCCAAACAAAAAGGTGCTGACGTGGAAGTATAAACTCAATAATGCACAGGACATCGCTTGGGCTTCCTCTACAGCCTTTATATTAGATGGAGCAAAGATTAATTTGCCTAGTGGTAAAAAGGCATTCGCACTATCTGCCTATCCAATTGAAAGCAATAACAACAACGCTTGGGAACGCTCTACAGAATATACTAAAGCAGCCATTGAAATATATTCCAAGAATTGGTTCGAATATCCTTATCCTGTTGCAGTCAATGTTGCTTCCAACGTTGGTGGTATGGAATATCCTGCATTATCGTTCTGTAGCTATCAGGCTAAAGCCGGATCCCTTTGGGGAGTTACTAACCACGAGTTTGGCCACAATTGGTTTCCAATGATCGTATCTTCCAACGAACGTGAACATGGTTGGATGGATGAAGGTTTCAATACATTTATCAATGAACTGGCAACTCAGGAATTCAACAATGGAGAATATGATCGTAATCAAGCCAGCAGACCTTACATATTTACGACACGCAATCTTGAGCCAGTCATGAGCACGCCACAAAATATGAAAGAAAACAATATCGGAGCGCTTGTTTATTATAAGCCCGCGTATGGCTTGAAATTATTACGCAACGAAATCATAGGTAAAGAACGCTTCGACTACGCTTTTAAAAAGTATATCCAAGAATGGGCTTACAAACACCCGACGCCAGAAGACTTCTTTAAAGCAATAGAAAACGGTGTAGGAGAAAATCTAAATTGGTTCTGGAGAGGTTGGTTTGTCAATAACTGGCAGATGGACCAAAGTATAAAATCAGTTTCTTATGTGAACAACAATCCAAAACTTGGAGCATTGGTTACCGTCGAAAATTTAGAAAAATTGCCAATGCCTGTCATCGTAGAAGCGATAACAGTTTCAGGCAAAAAAATACGAAAGAAATTACCTGTAGAAATCTGGGAAAGAAACAATGTATGGCAATTCAAATTACCTAGCCTGGAAGCCTTACAATCAGTACAACTGGATCCAGACACCGTCATGCCAGACAAAAACCCAGATAATAATATCTGGAAAGCAAATTAGCAATTTTAGAAATCTATTCGTTATTTTTGGGTATGCGACGATGATGCACATGAGGCAAATCAAAGAGCAAAAGATATGTTTATTTATACCTTGACAACACACATACTATAATGCTAATGAAAATTATACAAACGGCCCTAAGCTGCTTACTCATTATGTTAATGAGCAAATCTCTCTTTGCACAAGAGAAAACCAAAGGTATCATCATGGAACTTGTCAGCGGAGAAAAAATTGAAGCTGCGCAAATCCAGAATCTGCGCACCAAAGTGGAAGTACAAACCAGTAGAGACGGCTCTTTTGCTATTGATGCAAGTATCAACGATCTTCTATTGATTAAAGCAACTGGATATGAGCAAGACACTGTCTTTATTTACGATAACAGCCTACGTAGAATCTACTTGAATAGAATAAATAATGCTATTGAATTAAATGAAGTCATTGTCGAGCGGATGACAGACAGCAGGCTTGCAGCTGAAATTCAACGTGAAAAGACGACTGGAAAATATTCAGATGCGAGTCAAAACCGTGGCGGAATCCGAATTTCTCCAAGCCGTATATTCAGCAAGGAAGGAAAGCAGGCTCGTTCAAATTATAAACTTCTTGTAGCAGAATTGGAAAAAAGAGNNAAGTTCACAGATAATTTGATCAAAGAGTTAACACCACTAAATGGTTCAGATTTAGCCTTGTTTAAGGAAAGATTCAGGCCATCATATAAGCTTATCCAAAATAGTAGCCAAGAAACACTGAAGGTTTACATTATGGATAGTTATAAGAAATTTAACGAGAAAAAATAAAAGATAACAAGCTTTATCATGTGATTGTCAGAAAGGTTTAAACTGTAATATTTTTTATTTCAGTTTAAACCTTTTCTGTTAATTTTGTGTTATAAATTAAAAAGATCAGCAAGAGGATGTTACACAACTTAAGATTCGCTACAGCTTTGCACATCATGACATTGGCGCAATTGGCAGAACCCGATCAATGGCTTTCTTCCGAATATATCGCTTCCAGTATTCAAGTGAATGCCGCTGTAGTACGCAAAGAGGTTGCATCCCTTAAAGCCGCAGCATTATTGATCAGCAAAGAAGGTAAAGGCGGGGGTATTCGCATCAATACCGAAAACTCCTCGATCACACTTGCCGATATTTATTTGAGTACGAAGCAAACTGAACTAGGAGGAAAATTTAACAATCCTAATCCAGCATGCGCTGTCGGCAAAAGTATCAATTCCAAGTTACAGCATCTCTATCAGGAAGTCGACACTGATATTATGAAACGTTTGGAAAAAATTACGTTAGCTGATTTTGGTAACACATTTAATTAAAAACACATGAAAGTAGCAGTAATTGGATCCACAGGATATGTAGGATCACACCTTGTTAAAGAATTGGCTAACCGTAACTACGATGTAATTGCGCTTGCCCGCCATTCAGAAAATACTCCGGCTAATGAAAAAGTAACCAGACTTTCCGTAGATATCAATGATCATAGTCAGTTAGTTACTGCCCTAAGCGGTGTCGATGTTGTCGTTTCGGCATTCAATGCAGGCTGGACCAATCCGAACCTATATGATGATTTTACCAAAGGTGCTTCAGCGATCCAACAAGCGGTAAAAGATGCAGGTATAGATCGTTTTATTGTGATCGGTGGTGCCGGAAGTTTATTGATCGACGGCAATCGATTGGTGGATTCTCCTGATTTCCCGAAAGAGATCAAGCCAGGAGCTTTGGCTGCCGCTGACTATCTAGATACTATTCGCAAAGAAGACCAGCTTAACTGGACAATGTTTAGCCCGGCGATAGAAATGAATTCACATGCGGGTGGGGAACGTACTGGAAAATACCGCACAGCCCTAGACACGCCTGTATTTGACCAAGATGGCCGTTCCAGATTATCCGTGGAAGATCTTGCGGTAGCAATTGCTGATGAGATCGAAAATAAGCAGTTTATCAACAAACGGTTTACAGCAGCATATTAATTCCTTAACTGTTGGATCTGTATTTTAACACAGAAAGGGAAGACTCCTCTTCCCTTTTTGTATAGTGGCAGATTCGATCCTTTTGCTCGAATAATACTGTTAAATACCCTCCCTATTTATCTTTTTAAGAGTCTCCAAGGATATCCAACTATTTTTCATTCGTCTTTATGCTTTCTAAACATGGATATTTCATTGATATAATTTATATTTGACATTAGTTATACAATTAAAAAGCTAAATAATCGTAAAGAATTAATCCTATGCTATTTAAAAAATCGATTCCTCAACTGATTGCTGAGGCAAATGAAAATGGTGAACACACGCTAAAAAGGACATTGTCCAGCTCGGGTCTAATAGCCTTGGGTGTTGGGGCCATCATTGGAGCAGGACTTTTCTCCCTAACCGGAATTGCCGCTGCTGAAAATGCAGGTCCAGCTGTTATCCTATCTTTCATTATCGCAGCAGTAGGCTGTGGCTTCGCAGGCCTTTGTTATGCCGAATTTGCATCCATGATCCCTGTAGCGGGCAGTGCCTACACTTACTCATACGCTACAATGGGCGAATTTGTTGCTTGGATTATCGGATGGGACCTTGTCCTTGAATATGCCCTTGCAGGTGCAACAGTAGCTGTCAGTTGGTCCCAATATTTCAACCAACTCTTGATGATATTCAATATTCATCTGTCAGACGCATTTCTTAAAGGGCCATGGGAAGGCGGTCTGGTTAACTTACCGGCCATCATCATCGTTTGCCTTCTTTCGTTATTATTAATGCGTGGAACGCAAGAATCCTCCCGTGTAAACAACATTCTGGTAATTCTGAAAGTTGGTGTTGTTTTGATTTTCATCGCATTAGGATGGAGCTTCATCAATCCAGCAAACCACGATCCATTCATTCCTGCCAATGCAGGTGAAGAGCTTGTCAAGAGTGGACAGCAGAGTTTCTGGGCATTTTTGAAAAGCGATGACTTTGGGCATTTCGGGATCAGCGGAGTATTGCGTGCAGCAGGCGTTGTATTTTTTGCATTCATTGGCTTTGATGCTGTAAGTACGGCTGCCCAAGAGGCAAAAGATCCAAAAAAAGGAATGCCAATCGGTATCATCGGCTCCCTCATCATCTGTACACTTCTTTATGTTTTGTTTTCATACGTCATGACCGGTATTGAAAACTACACCATGTTTAAAGGTGATGCCAAACCTGTTGCCACTGCGTTTGCCAAAACAGGTTATCACTTTTTAAACACAGCTTTGATTATTACGATTATTGCAGGATATACCTCTGTTATCTTAGTTATGTTACTCGGCCAAAGCCGTGTATTTTACTCGATGAGTAAAGATGGTTTACTACCAAAGATCTTTTCCGACCTATCCAAAAGACAGACTCCTTGGAAAACGAATGCTATTTTCATGGTCTTCGTCAGCATCTTCGCTGGCTTTGTGCCAGTTTCCGATCTTGGACATATGGTGAGTATAGGTACTTTATTTGCTTTCACGCTGGTTTGTGTAGGAATTTTAGTATTACGTAAAACAGATCCAAATCTAGAGCGCCCATTCAAAACACCTTTGGTACCTTTTGTTCCAATCATGGGTATTTTAGTATGTATCCTGATGATGGCATCCCTTCCGATCGAGAGCTGGGAACGTCTAGCAATTTGGCTCGCTTTGGGTTTACTCATTTACTTTGTCTATGGTAAGAAACACAGTGTTATTCGAAAACGACATAACGAACAACAGCGCATCAGCTAAAAGTAAAAGGGCTTCTTTATAAGAAGCCCTTTTACTTTGTCGGAATATCGAAATCAGGATTTAACCCCCTATAAAGCACTCAATTTAAAGTATCCATTAGCAATCCTATCCTCCTCTAGTTCCGACTTCGAAATGATTTGAATCCGATACTTCTCTTTATCGGCAGACAACAGTAAATCTTCGATTTCATAGATATCGTCGACATCTAAACCATATTTATCGTCAATATGTGCCGAACTATGATGTTTCCAAAACACCGTTCTTTTAGCTTTCTCTGTTGCTTTAGCCAAGCTTGATGCGACAATGAGTTCCTTATAATGAAATTCATCAAATTCATTTGGCTTATAGCCGCCTAAATTGACAAAAAACAACTTTAAATCTTCATCAGTCATATCTCCTTCACCTTTTTCTACTACACTAATCCCATATTCACCGATCTTGTTCACGACACGATAAGCATCAATATGGATTTTCCCATCTGCCTCCGGCCAAAAATCCCGTATAGGATTTACAAAATCTTTGAGTTCATTGCCAATGCCAAAGAAAATATCATGCTGTTCAGTGCGTCTATTTTTCGGTTTACAACCGATCAAAATCATAAATAATTTCATATGCAAATAATCTAACATTTAATGAAAACATAGAATATCCCGGTTATTTTCTCAGTGTACGTACTTTCCAGTCAAGGATATTTCATAACTTAAGCCCATTAAGTAATAAAAATAACTATTATCCACCACATTTAACAAACTTAACAGCATAGCTATGCGCATTTTTTTTCTATCATTTACGTTACTATGTCTTACATTACTCTCGTTTGGACAAAAACCGACTACAGATAAAAAGCTAGCGGTACAAATCAAACAGCTCACACAGGGTTTTCAGGGTGATGTCGGTATCTACGTTCACCATCTCAAAAAAAATAAAGAAGTTAACATACAGGCAGACAGCATTTTTCCCACAGCAAGTATCGTTAAAATCCCTATTTTAGTCGGTATTTTTGACAAGATTGAAAAAGGTGAATTACAACTAGACCAACAACTGATTTATCGCACATCGCAACGTTATGGAGGCTCCGGGCTTATGCAATTTTTCAAAGATAGTACACAAGTGGATCTTAAAACCTTAATTGCATTGATGCTTTCCTATAGTGACAATGTAACCAGTATCTGGAACCAAAAACTAGCTGGCGGTGGTATGGCAATAAATAAACTCATGGCCGACCTTCATCTACAGCAGACCCGTGTCAACTCACAAACAGACGGTCGCAAAGCAGATTGGGAAAAGTACGGCTGGGGACAAACAACTCCTAAGGAAATGGCTGATCTAGTTACGTTAATCCGAAAAGGCAAGGTTATATCGATTAAATCTTCCGATCTTATGTATCGCCTTATGGGCAATATGTTTTACGACGAAA
Organism: Sphingobacterium sp. UBA6711; assembly: GCA_002454415.1. Lineage (GTDB taxonomy): Bacteria > Bacteroidota > Bacteroidia > Sphingobacteriales > Sphingobacteriaceae > Sphingobacterium. Next base: position 103,189 of record DKIT01000070.1, on the reverse strand, counting down.
GAGGGCTATCCCAAATTCCTTCTACTATAAAAACAGCATCTAAAACCGGCTCTTTAGATGATGTACGCAGTGAAGTCATCTTGGTAAATGCACCAAAAGGAGATTATGTTTTCAGTATTTTCACAAAAAATAATAAAGATCAAAGTTGGGGAAAAACAAATGAAGCTGAAATACTCACGCGTAGGTTATCCAAATTATTATGGGATTACTATCGGTAATATACAATTACAAACAGCGTATAAACTGCATAAGGAAAAAAAGGGGCGTAATGCCCCTTTTCATATGATATTTAAAAATATTGTTCGTTGATTAGTTCTTCAGCGCTTCACCAACATTTTTAGCCTTACGACTGATGTCATCGCTTACTTTTTTTGAAGCATCTTTGACATCTCTTGCAGCATCTTTCGTACCTGTAGCAACATCGTTAGCTACTTTTTTAGTGCCATCAGCGACATCTTTCGCAGCATCTTTGGTTTTATCAACTGCCGTATTCGTCGCATCAACTGTTGCATCCTTTGCATCTTTCAACCCCTCTTTTACATCTTCTCCGGCGTTACGCAAAGCATCCTTAGTTTTCTCCCAAGCTGAATTTGCTTCCTCTGATGCAGCCCGGGCTTTTTCTTCTGCCGCTTTATCGCCTTTGGCGATTGCCTCATCTAGATCCTTCTTCGCTTGTTCTGCTTTCAAACGAGCATTTTCCTCTGCATTCTTAAGATCTGCAATTGCCGCATCGACATGTTCACCGACCGTTTGTGCAGAATCCACCTCCGAAGAGGCCTTTTTCTCTGAATTGTTGCAAGAAGACATAACCAATGTTCCTGCTACTACCGCTAAAAGTGCAATTTTTTTCATTAGAAATCGATTTATCAATATTTATTTAATGGCAATGAACCGACTATGACCTACGCTTACAGAATTCTGATCAACATATCTCATAATTATTTCATATAAATTTGTAATTAATGATTAATTAGATATTAATTTACAATTTCTATGCCAAATAGATGCAATTAATTTTTCGGATAAATCGTTCCTTTCGCAGCCTCTAATGTATTTTTCAATAAACCAACAATCGTCATTAGACCTACTCCGCCCGGTACTGGTGTAATCCACGATGCCTTGGGAGCAACGTTTTCAAAATCCACATCTCCATATAGTTTAAATCCAGACTTTGTTTCCCTAGAAGTTTCCCTATTGATGCCGACATCGATCACCACAGCACCATCCTTGACCATGTCTGCGGTAACAAAGTTTTTTCTACCAATTGCAGCCACAACGATATCACCACGTAAAACTTCGGTTTTGAGATCTTTAGTACGGCTGTGAGTTAATGTAACCGTACAATTTCCGGGGTTAGCGTTGCGTGCAAGTAAAATACTCATTGGCGATCCAACAATATTACTTCTTCCAACCACGACGGCATGCTTACCAGCAGTATCTATTTTATAATAATCCAGCATCAACATAATACCGTATGGTGTAGCGGGAATAAAACAAGGAAGATTACGTTGCATACGACCCAGGTTGATCGGATGGAAACCATCTACATCTTTGCGGTACTCAATTGCTTCGGTAACTTTATCCGGATCAATATGTTTTGGTAAAGGCAGTTGTACAATCAAACCATCAATAGATTCATCTTGGTTGATTTCTTTCACCTTAGCGATCAATTCTTCTTCAGTAATGGTTTCATCATAACGAATATTTGTCGACTCAAAGCCCACCAATTGACAATTGCGCATTTTACTTGCCACATAGGTTTCACTGCCACCGTCACTGCCGACGAGTATGGCGACCAAATGAGGTTTGCGACCAGATTGTGTTGTAAACTCGGCTNNCTCTTTAATTTTTTCGGAAACTAGTTTACCATCTAATAGATTCATGTTTAGGAGATTTTATTGTATTTAAAAGGAGCCCAAGAGCTCCTTTATTTTGTATGATTAAAAATGTTATTAGTCTAATTTTAATACTGCCATGAATGCAGATTGCGGAATCTCTACGTTTCCAACCTGACGCATGCGTTTTTTACCTTTTTTCTGTTTTTCCAATAACTTACGTTTCCGCGAGATATCCCCACCATAACATTTCGCCGTCACATCTTTACGTAATGCAGATATTGTTTCACGTGCAATAATCTTCGCGCCAATTGAGGCTTGGATACGAATTTCAAACTGTTGACGTGGCAACAATTCTTTCAGTTTTTCACAAATCTTTTTACCAAAATCGTAAGCGTTGCTTCTATGAATCAAAGAGGACAAAGCATCCACAGGCTCATCATTCAAACGGATATCCAATTTAACCAAATCCGACTTACGGTAACCTATTTGGTGATAGTCGAAAGAAGCATAACCCTTTGAAATCGTTTTCAGCTTATGTTAAAAATCAAAAACGATTTCGCCCATTGGCATTTCAAAAACCAACTCAACCCGATCAGAAGTCAGGTAGTGCTGATTCATAATGGTTCCTCGTTTTTGAATACACAAAGACATAATTGGTCCTACGAAATCCGATTTCGTAATAATATTAGCTTTAATATATGGCTCTTCGATTGAATCCAATTTACTTGGATCCGGTAGATCAGACGGGTTATGCACGATCACCTCCTCTTTATCCTTGGTCATATAGGCCTTATAGGATACGTTGGGAACAGTCGTAATAACTGTCATATCAAACTCGCGTTCCAAACGCTCCTGAATAATCTCCATATGGAGCATACCCAAGAAACCACATCGGAAGCCGAAGCCCAAAGCAGCAGAAGATTCTGGTTCAAACACCAAAGAGGCATCATTCAGTTGTAAACGATGCATGGATTCACGCAATTCTTCATAATCCTCTGTATCCACAGGATATATACCAGCAAACACCATTGGTTTAACCTCTTCAAACCCTTGGATCGCATCTCCACAAGGCCGATCCTTATGTGTAATGGTATCCCCTACCTTCACTTCACGCGCTTCCTTGATACCAGAAATAATATAACCCACGTCACCCGTCTTGATCACTTCTTTAGGCACCTGATTTAATTTTAGAGTACCTATTTCATCCGCATAATACTCTTTACCTGTTGCTACAAATTTCACCTTATCACCTTTGCGAATTTCACCATTTTCAACTTTAAAATAGGCCATAATACCACGGAATGAGTTGAAAACAGAGTCAAAAATCAAAGCTTGTAACGGTGCATCAGCATCACCTACTGGATGAGGAATACGCTCAACAATTGCCTCCAAAATATCTGGAACCCCAAGACCAGTTTTGCCAGATGCCGGAATAATAGCATCGCGATCACCGCCTATCAAATCCACTATCTGATCCTTTACTTCTTCTGGCATCGCACCAGGAAGATCCATTTTATTAAGAATTGGAATAATTTCAAGATCGTGTTCCAATGCCAAATATAAATTTGAAATAGTCTGCGCTTGAATCCCTTGAGACGCATCAACAATCAACAACGCGCCCTCACAGGCAGCGATTGAACGTGAAACTTCGTACGAAAAATCTACGTGTCCTGGGGTATCGATCAAGTTCAAGATATATTCTTGACCATCTTTTTTATAATTCATCTGGATGGCGTGACTCTTGATCGTAATACCACGTTCACGCTCCAAATCCATATTATCAAGTAATTGTGCCTGTGCTTCGCGCTGACTGATGGTATTGGTATACTCTAAAAGGCGATCTGCCAAAGTACTTTTGCCATGGTCAATATGCGCAATAATACAGAAATTACGAATGTGCTTCATATAGGATTTTTAAACTCTTTTGCTAAAAGGCAAAGATACCTTTTTTTATACATATTTATATAGCCAAGGATTTTTTTAGTTTACCTTACTCAGCTATTTTGAATAAAACCCTATTGCAATGAATTACAGGCCCAAGCTTCTCTTTTTAGTCAACAATAGCGTATAAGTAATGCTTTTGGTTCCTTGTCACAATATCGGTCCCCCATGAAATCTTTTTGTCAAACTGATGCGCACGAAGCGGACATTCATCTAGCTGGCAATATCGACAGCATTCCGGCAGGCAAGGATCAGCATGAACAAAAAATTCCGTGCGTACAGACATTTCTTTATTGACGATTTGATCGACCGCCGAAATTTCATCATGCACCCGAATCAANNAAGTCAAAATAGCGTGGTAAAGTTAAGTGACAATCTACGTGAAGTTCATTCCCGTAACGCTGTACGCGAAGATTATGTACATCAATCCATACATCTTTTCGATTGCGTTCCAAAATTGCGACCACATCCTGAACAAGAGCAGTATCCGATTCATCCATCAGGCCGCCAATTGATTGACGGAGAAGCTTGTATCCATTGAATAAAATAAAAAGTCCAAGTACAATTGAAATAACAACATCTATCCATTGGTACCCTGTCAAATTCATCAGTAACAACCCCATTATCAAACCAACTGTACTATAAGCATCCACTTGTAAATGTTTCCCATCAGCCACCAAGGTGATAGATCCCAATGCTCGACCACGCCTCATGATGTAGAGACCAAGCACGAAATTGACCACAGACGTAACAGCAATCAGGTAGATGCCCTCTTCGAGATGCGATATTTCAGCGGGGAAAAATAGATTGTAACATGCTTTGGCCAAAATAATCGCTCCGGCAATGAAAATGAGCCCACCTTCCAGAAATACCGAAAAGAATTCCACCTTGCCATGTCCATAAGGATGATTTTCATCTTTAGGCTGTGCGGAAAGATAAATACTATAAAATGCAAAACCAGAAGCAACGACATTGACGATGCTTTCCGCAGCATCCGTAAAGATTGCACTTGAATCTGTCAGAAAATAGGCCACAAACTTCACAATCATCAAACCGATACCGGTAAATAGCGATAATAAAATCAATCTTCTTTGTCTGGACATGATCCTAAGTTTAAAACAAAACCTTCTGTTAGTACGCGATTAATGAGGACTATCCTCGCATTTTTGTGAGCGCAAAGGTAAAGATATAACGATAAATTAGTTCGATTAGTTTTGCACATTCAAGTCCTGTACACCCACTAAATTGATATGCCAAATCGCTTCATTGACCTTATATTACCAAAGCTCCAATAAAAGAGCCACTTTTCTTTGTAAATTTTCAAAAATAAAGAAGATTATTTGCGACGTATATAATATCTTTGTCATACCATGAGCACATCATCATACTTATCAGACAGGATAAATAATTTGTCCGAATCGGCTACACTTAAAATGACCAAGTTGGGCCGCGAATTAGCAGCAAAAGGCGTAAATGTTATTAGCCTTAGCGTAGGTGAACCTGATTTCAATACGCCTGAGCATGTAAAGGATGCAGCGAAAAAAGCCCTCGATGAAAACTGGACGCGTTATTCGCCGGTACCAGGATACCCTGAATTGCGTCAAGCTATTGTAAACAAGTTGAAGTCAGAAAACAATTTGGATTATGATATTTCTCAAATCGTTGTTTCCACGGGCGCAAAACAATCCTTGTCTAATGTAATTCTGACTTTGATCAATCCAGGTGATGAGGTAATTATCCCTACACCATATTGGGTATCTTACTCAGAAATGGTCGTTTTAGCCGAAGGAAAATCAGTATTTATCAATACAGAAATTGACAATAACTTTAAGATTACGGCAGAACAATTGGAAGCGGCAATTACGCCTAAAACCAAATTGTTTATGTTCTCTTCGCCAAATAACCCTACAGGTACAGTTTACAGCAAAGACGAATTGGCTGCATTGGCGCAAGTTTTTGAAAAATATCCGCAGGTTTTTATCCTTTCCGATGAGATTTATGAACACATTAACTTTGTGGACAAACATGAATCAATCGCACAATTCGAAAGCATTAAAGATCGTGTGATCATTGTAAATGGTTTCTCAAAAGCATTTGCGATGACAGGATGGCGTTTAGGGTATATCGCTGCGAATAAAACAATTGCTGCCGCTAACGACAAACTACAAGGCCAAACAACTTCCGGCACATGTTCAGTTTCACAACGTGCAGGTATTGTTGCTTACGAACAGGGACTTGAAACAGTAAACAAAATGAAAGAAGCATTTGCACGTCGTCGCCAATTGGTGTTCGATCTGTTAAGTGAAATTCCAGGAGTAAGGACAAATTTACCAGAAGGTGCATTTTATTTCTTTCCCGAAATTTCTTCATTTTTTGGCAAAAAAGACCAAGACGGTAATGTCATTAAAAATTCTTCTGATTTGGCCTTATATTTATTGAATGTTGGCCACGTCGCAACGGTAGGCGGTGACTCGTTCGGTAACGACAATTACATCCGTTTATCTTACGCAGCTTCAGATGAAAGCCTGATCGAAGCTTTAAGAAGAATCAAAGAAGCCTTAGGCAAATTAGCGTAAAAACACACAATAGAAAAGTGGGCTGTCCAATTTTATTGAGCAGCCCACTTTCTTTATTATAATACCACGGTATTCTCAATGAAGGTATATTAAATATATCCACTATTTAATATGCTCCATTACCTCGATAAATTTCTTCCCCTTATTCTTCGGGTCAAACAATATTTTTTCAACCTTATCCAGCTCAAGAGTCTTTAAATGATTTGGTAGCATACTCTCTTTTATCAATTTCACTAATTGGCTCCAATCAGCACGATTGATCCGGTGTTGGATCAATTGCATCATCTCTACTGCAGTACGGTATTCCTTTTCCGTTTTCAGTTCCATCACCATATCCATCCAATCACCGTAAGTGAAAGGTCTTCCTTTTTCACGTTGTAGCTGTAAAGCTTTCATTTTGACAACATCATATCCCTGCAGAATCTCTGTCACAGAATCAATCTCCATACAAGAAGCAATTTTAGCATAATCTTTTGGGAACTCAACACGTGCGTCGTCATCCAGAAGTCTACAAAATGTTGGCACCGCCATTTTTAGAGAATCGCAGTTCTGCTGGGCATTCGCCGTCATCGTTACTACAACAGTTATAATAACTAGTATCCACGAGTAATTAGATTCCAATTTCATGTTTCGAAGATAGCCTTTTTTGGTAAATATCATTTCAGCTCCATAATTTAAACAGATACCATCTGCTTGAGATAAATATTTATTAAATTTACTCCTATGAGTATTTTAACAGAGAAATTTAAAACGCAGTACGACACCGCTCCGTTTTCACAGATAAAAAACGAAGATTATATTCCCGCATTTGACGAAGCTATTCAGAAGACAAAAGATGAAGTCGATGCGATCGTCAACAATCCCGAAACGGCAACTTTCGACAATACCATCGCTGCGATGTCCTACTCAGGACAGACATTAGATCGTCTGTCGAATATCTTTTTCAACCTTCATTCAGCTGAAACAAATGCCGAACTCGAAAAAATCGCACAGGATGTAGCTCCTAAGCTTTCTGCGTTAGGTAATGACATCACGTTAAATTTCGATCTTTTCAAACGAGTGAAGGCTGTATACGATCAGAAAGATCAACTGTCTTTGACGCCGGAGCAAACAACACTCCTAGAAAAATCGTATAAGGATTTTGTACGCAATGGCGCATTGCTGAATGATGAACAAAAAGAGAAGCTCCGCGAAATTGATACAGAACTATCGCTTTTAAAATTGAAATATGGTGAAAATGTACTTGCCGAAACCAATGCGTATCAACTGTTGGTTACGAACGAAAAAGATCTAGCTGGACTTCCAGAGGGTGCTGTAGAGGCTGCACATGCTTTGGCTAAAGCCAATGAAAAAGAAGGCTGGCTTTTTACCCTGGATTTTCCAAGCTATCTTCCTTTTGTCACTTATGCCGACAATCGGGAACTTCGCAAAGAGATTACCCTGGCCGCAGGCCGCAAAGCTTTTCAACCTAATGAGCACAATAACGTGGACAATGTCCTGAAAATTGTAAAACTACGTTTCGAACGGGCCAAATTATTAGGCTACGCAACCCATGCGGACTTTGTCCTTGCCGAGCGTATGGCACAAAATCCAAGCAAAGTCACTGAATTCTTAAATGACTTATTGGAAAAAGCAAAACCAGCGGCAGTACAAGAATTTGCAGAATTAGCCCAATTTGCAAAAAACTTGGATGGCATAGACCAATTGGAAAAATGGGATGGGGCCTATTATGCGGAAAAGCTGAAACAAGAACGTTTTAATCTGGACGACGAAAAGCTAAAACCGTATTTTAAACTCGAAAACGTCTTACAAGGCGCATTTGAGGTAGCTCATCGTTTGTTTGGCATCAACTTCAATGAAGTCGACACAATTGATACCTACCACGAGGAGGTGCAAACATTTGAGGTCAGTAAAGATAACGGGGAGTTAGTCGCTATCTTTTACACAGACTTCTTCCCGCGTAAAGGAAAACGAAATGGTGCCTGGATGACGTCGTTCAAACCACAATACATTCAAAATGGCACGCAAGAGCGTCCGCATGTCTCTATTGTCTGCAATTTTACGCGTCCTACTGCTTCAAAACCTTCTTTGTTGACGTTCCAGGAAGTAACTACATTATTTCACGAATTTGGACATGCTCTGCATGGTATGTTGGCGGATAGCACCTATCCTACCTTATCTGGGACTTCCGTTTATTGGGACTTTGTCGAGTTACCGAGTCAGGTGATGGAAAACTGGTGCTATGAAAAACAAGCCCTTGAATTATTTGCCAAGCACTATGAAACTGGTGAAGTAATTCCGATGGAACTTGTCGAAAAAATCCGAGAAAGCGCTTCATTTCTTGAGGGTATGGCGACAATGCGCCAATTAAGCTTTGGTCTATTGGACATGGGCTGGCATGGACAGGACCCAACCGCAATCTCTGATCTCAAAGCATTCGAAGAAGAACAGTTTGCCTCGACAAAACTCTATCCAGATGTCAAGGAGAATGCCATGAGTACAGCCTTCTCCCATATTTTCAATGGCGGTTATTCTTCTGGCTATTACAGTTACAAATGGGCCGAAGTACTGGATGCCGATGCATTTGACTACTTTAAACAAAATGGTATTTTCAATAAGGAAATCGCGACCAAATTCAAGGATAATGTGCTTTCCAAAGGTGGCACTGAGCATCCAATGGTACTTTATAAACGATTCCGAGGACAAGAACCTTCGGTGGAACCTTNNTTGTTAAAAAGAGCTGGATTGATCAAATAAGAAGAAGCTGGACTTCCGTCCAGCTTTTTTTATCCAAATATCACGTTTATTTCCAACCAAATAGCGAGACATTCAGTCGGAACACGGCACATCTTGCTGATTATGCAAAAAAAATTGTATCTTTGTAAGACATAATTGGGGTTGACCGGAATTGACAGGATGGAGACGGTTATGTAAGCATGTAGTGCGTTGTTAGTAGAGCACTTTAATCTGAACTTTCAGAATTATAACTGGCGAAGAAAACTACGCCTTAGCTGCTTAAGTTAGACTTAACATAGCTATTTGTCCCGTTAGATCCTGTTCTTTGGTTTAACATTCGGGGCATCGAACAATAGAACTGGCAAGTGTGATGTTGCTTAGCACTTGTGAGAAACAGCAACTACGGCGTACGGTATAGGTAAGCGACTCACCTTCCCTCGCCCGACAATTAAAGAGAAGCTTAACATGTAGAAAGCGTATACAGTACCATGACTGGACGAGAGTTCGAATCTCTCCAGCTCCACAAACAAAAAAGCCTAACTCACGTTAGGCTTTTTTGCTTATTGCACAATGCCTTTATAAACCGCATCCCGTAAAGCACCAGCTTCCGTGTCCCCAGCATATTCCCAATACATCGTACCAAGCAAGCCAGCAGCATGCACATAGTCACATTTAAGCGCAATAGACTCTGGCGTTTCATAGGTCAGCACAAACTCCCCTTTATCGTTGACAAGATAATGTGCTTTCGCTTCATCGTCCCATTTCTGCTCAAATCCCTGAAGTGAAAGCAGGTCTTTATAATCGATAAAACCCTTGACTTCAGTTTTATTGCCCCGACCATAGAATGGAATTCCGAGCACCAATTTTTCAACGGGCATACCTCCATCCACATGGGCCTTAACCGCCTCAACACAGGTTGTTTGTCCCGACATTGCAGACCGAAACAAACTTGCATGATGATACGGCGGATTTCCTGAATCATAGGTCATGATATTCACAAAATCCACTTCTTTCGCAATCTTATCAAAGGCGATAAACTTACCGTTCGCAACCGAAGCCAAGGTCAGCAGTTTCTTCTTACCAATAGCTTTCCGGATATCGTGCATGAGTAAGGTAAAATTTTCGGTATCGGCTAAAGAGGACGAAATCCCGGCAGAAGAATTTGTCGGGTATTCCCAGTCAATATCTATACCATCAAGATTAAACTCCCGCACCACACGCAAGCAGTCTTTGGCAAACTTTTTCCGATTGGATTCATCAGCAGCCATTTCGCTAAACCGACCGCTTCCCCAGCCGCCAACAGACAACAATACCTTCAGATGTGGATGTGTTTTCTTAAGATCCGTAATAGCCTTAAGCCTGGATTCATTATCTATACGCAGGCCATCAAAGCTATCGCTGACATGTGCAAAGGCATAATTTATATGTGTCAGATAAGTCGGATCAGGCATCACTTTGGACCAGGACGTAACGTAGGCTATAACTACTTTCTTATTTTTGACCCACGCACGACTTACACTAGGATACAATAATAACGTCAGTAACAGGACAGTGAAGGCCTTACTAAGTATTGATTTTAATTTACATTCCATATTTGCTGTTTTGTTTGTTTTTTGATGATATTGGACTTCCTAAAATATAATTGTTAAAGCATGCAAATTTGATGCTTAGGCGCTCGCTAAAGTTTCAGATAAATATGTAGTTTCTTTAGCAAGATTGCATACCACAACATCGCAAAAGCCCAAAGCAATGAACCAGCAATAGCTAAGCCCATATGTCCCGATTGTTTATAAAAGAACAATGGAAGATGAAAGCCCCAACAGACAAAGTAGATCAGATCGGGTGCAAGATAGGTCGTCAATGAGTTCTTTCCAGCCTCTTCAAACAATCCTATCCCGCGCTGGTAGCCTTTCACATCAATGAAATAATATATCGGGATCAAAAGCAATACACTAACCCCACAACAGACCAATGCCCAGCTCGGTGTACCATGGATTTTTGATAAAATAAACCAAAAACGTAAGACAAAACCTGCAATGAGCCAAATCATACCAATAACCAGCAAAAAACGCAATAATATCTGTGGAGTGGCCGCATAACGTTTCATCAACATACCTATGATTGTTCCGGCCAGCACAATACAGGGTATATTGCCAGCTAGAAGAACATGCAAATATCTTCCGATACCAGGGAACTCAACTTTAAATTCCGTTTGGTTCAGAATATTGAGTACCAAAAACAGCAACCAACCACATACAATCACGATGATCCTTCCCTTACTCAATAAGAAAATAGAAGCCGCAGCAAAATATCCCCAACCAATCAACCCCAAAATCCCCCACCACCCTACTTCCAAGCCCTTCCCATCTGACGCTTTGAAAATATATAGGAGATAAATAATCCCCATGATGCCGACTACACGCAACCCCTTATAAATGGATTGATAGTGCATATCTTTCGGATAACGATTCCAAATCAGAAAAACGAATACATACAGCAGCCCTAACCACAACAAATGTGACATCCCCGTCAAATCACGGGATACACGTGTACCATTTAGAATCAACACGCCAATCAGCAGCAAACTCAATGTTCTCAACAGAACATGTACAAAGATTACAGTTGTCGATGAACCTATCTTTTCCCTGGCCGCAACCGCATAAGGTACCGCCATACCAACCATAAAAAGAAATCCCGGAAATACCCAGTCCGCCAACCCCATCCCGTCCTCATCTGCTTCCGTGTGAACCAGCCATTTAGGCACACCGGGTATAAACAAGTCATTGACAAATAACATCAGGAACAGCGTGAAACCACGCATGACATCCATTGAACGGATTCGGATTGTAGGTACAGCTTGCAATGCGTTCATAATTGGTTTTATGTGTAAAAAAAGCAGCTATCGGCCTAGCTGCTTAGCCAATCTCTTCCCTATATTCTTCTTAGATAGTTTTTAGTGATTTTATGGCGACCAGAACTCGGTAACTGATGCTTCTTTTTGAATAATCTAAGATGAAAAAAAAACTCCAATATAGAGTAAAATAATTGTTAAAATTAGTGTATTTTTTATTCTGAAGATACAAGAACGTGGACATAAATCATCAATAAATCTACGGGAGATATTGATGCACCAATCAAAGTGAAAAATTATAGCTGAACGATTTACGCTAGATATGGATCGTAATTATATTGCATTTCAAAAGCAATTTATCTAAGTTTGGCAAAAACAAATTTAATATACAGCCGATCTTCATGAAATTCATTCTTTTTATCTGTTTATTATTCACACCACAGACTATCATCGGACAGAATACCAGAGTCATCAAGAATGAATCCACTCTTTTTGAACTTGAAAACCCAAACGGTAAAATTGATTTTTTAGTCATTGATCCTGCTCCAAAAAGTAAAAAGCCCCTTTTTTTGTTTTGTCAGGGATCGTTACCCTTGCCTCTATACTTTAATTATAAAAAAGAAGGTTTAAGTCTTTTTGGGGGAGGATTAACTAACTTTAACTACCATGATATCATTAAGTCGTATCATCTTGTCGTTATTTCCATGCCAGAAACGCCTGTTATCGTCGACGAATCTCAGCTTAATGACTCTTATTGGTATTATGGCGACTCAAAAGATAAAAATATCCCGAGTATAGCATATCAAAAAGCAGACTATTTAGACAATTATGTAGACCGGGCCATTGCCGTATTAGATTGTCTTAGCGGAAAAGCCTGGGTCGATAATTCACAATTAGTTGTATTTGGTCACTCTCAAGGTGGGCACGTAGCGGCCAAACTAGCCTATCGCTATAAAAAAATAAGTAAATTAGGTCTATCGGGAACCAACATATTTGGACGCATAGACCAAGATATACGTCAAGCTAAACGCGATGTGCAAAAAGGAAAAATTTCCTGGCCACAGGCAGAGCAAAAAATCGAACGAACCTATGCCTTTTATAAAGATGCCAACGACCCAAAAAAATTAAAAAACAATCCCAATTTACGTTCCTGGAAGTCATTTTCACAACCTGCTATTGACGACTTATTGGGCTTTAATAAACCCATCTATCTCGTCTTCGGTACAGAAGATATTGTATCTGAATTAAATGACCTAGTGCCTCTTTATTTTATAAGAAATCAAAAAGACAACCTGACTATAAAACGCTATTATAATCAAGATCACAATTATTTTGAAGTTCAGCATGATGGCCGGCCCGATTACAACAAGCCTCATTGGAACGAGGTTATGAATGGATTTTTAGCTTGGGCATTAGAGCCAAACCAGACAGCAAACAACAATTAAACAGTAAAAACCATGAATCAATTAAAATTTCGTGACGCATTACAACAAGATTTACCGCGCATTGTGGACATATACAATTCGACAATTGCCTCCCGCATGGTCACAGCAGACACTGCACCTGTATCTGTTGCCAGTAGACAAAAATGGTTTGACGAACACAACCCCTCGAAAAGACCCTTATGGATGGTGGAAGATGAAAAGAACCAGGTACTCGGTTGGGTAAGTTTTCAATCATTCTATGGCCGCCCAGCCTATGATGCTACAGTAGAAATCAGTATCTATATAGACGAACAGCAGCGAGGCCGGGGCCTGGGTAAACAGATTCTCCAGTACTGCATCGATAAAGCACCAAGCTTGGGCGTACATATCTTATTGGGATTTATCTTTGCACACAATCTTCCAAGCATCGCCTTATTTGAAAAAATGGGCTTCGAGGAATGGGCAAACTTACCCAATATAGCAACCTTAGATCAGGAAGAACGTAGTCTAAAAATATTAGGTATACGAATTAAATAACAGCGCAATGCCCTAATTAGCAGTCACCAGAAATAAAATTGTTAAATTAAAGGATAAACTAGATAAGATCTTTAATTCGGTAATATGAAACATTTAATCCAATTCTCTTTGCTCTTGACCGCTTATTTGCTTTTCTTTTCAAGCAGCTTGCTGGCACAAAACCCTGAGCGTACTAAAACTATCCCAATCACGAGAGACTCGGCCTACACCAAANNAGTACTTTATTTCAAATCTGGATCGACCTTCCGGATTTATTCAGATTAATACTTATCTAGAGAACAATAAGCTTCTTACCTTACAGGAAGGTAAGAAGCTTATCTTTAACTTTTTGATAAGCCCCATAAAAGACGGCGGGTCAAAAGTCGTGTTAAAATATATTTTTAATAGAACGGCGTAAAGGTGGTAGCTTTGACTCACCGAATTATTATGACGAGGATAAGGGCATCGTTCGGAATAATAAAGTTTACCAGCAAATTTGGGATAAAATACTCCCTATGCTGCAATGAGTCCATTCAAAGTAAAGCCCAGTTGATTTCAGTTCATCTGGGCTTTAGTACAAAAAATTAAATCGAAATCGTTAGTAATGGAACATCCAATCCCGATGCCATCATCCGTGTTTTACTCCGGTGGGTTAAAGAGCTCCAAAAACCGTATTTGTAAGGAATCATGACAAGTAGATCTGTATTGCTTTCTTTCACTTCGTCACGAATAGCCCGTACAACCTCATTGGATGTGACATTTTTGTAGTAATAACTTACGATTCCCATCACATCATTGATTGCTTCACGTGTCTCCATACCTTTTTCCTCATTAAGCTGTTCAACAGTCTTTCGAATATTAAGAACTTCTAATACAGCTGCAAATTCAGCTGCAAAATCCTTTACTTTTTCAAGGATTTCCTTTTGGACACCGCGTACAACATCACAAGAAAAAAGAATATGTTTTAGACCAGTAAATTTGGCCCCCAATGGTACAGAAAGGATTGGAATTTTCAATCTGCTGATGGCCGCAGTGGTGGTATTGCCCAACATATCCTGATCAAAGGATCTTTTGGCCATCCCTAAAACAAGCAAATCTGCATTTGTTTCCTGAATACATTTTGTAATTTGATCATAGAATAATCCAGCAGCAAGATATGGAATTGTTCGAACACCGCTTTGAGCAGTGATCGCTTCCGCTTTATGTTGTAAAATCCTGCTTTGATGTTCAAATATTTTGAACATAGAATCGGGAGAAAGCCGGGCATTCATCGCATGGATTGAAGGATTCTGAAGAGAAAATAAAATAAGCTCATATTCTTTTCCTTCAAAAACTTCCATAATAAACTTTAAGGCATGTTCAGCTTCTTCAGCATAGTCTGTGGCAACAATAATCCGTTTCATATGGTCTAATTTAATTCAATAAAAAATCCCTTTTTATTACATTCAAGTTAACGAAAAATAATAAATCTATCAAACGGAGAATTGTCTCAACAGGGTCAATTTTCTCCCGATTCTCAGTTATTTCGTGTAGCTGGCTTTCACAAAAGAAGCTTTTTTCAAATTGTCGATACTTTGTTCAAGACCGATGTAAATATCATTACGCGTGTCTTCGAATTCAACAAAAAGATATTGTAAACCGCCTGTTTTTACATTGTTAAAGATTGCATCGAAACCAACCATGCCACTTTGCCCAATTTCACGGTGATCTTTGATATGCAAAGCTTTAAATCTACCAGCATATTTGTTGAAATAGTCCACAGGACTCACTTGCCCCATTACCGCCCAATATACGTCCATTTCGAAAAATACATTTTCAGGATTGGTATGTTCGAGCATATAGTCATACATCACTTTGTCCTCAACCTTTTTAAACTCATGAGAATGATTGTGATAACCGTATAAAATGCCCTGTTGACGACATTTAGCACCTACAGCATCCAAATAACGGCATTGTGTTTCCAGATCTTTAAGTGTTTTGGGTACCTCCATCCAGGGGGTAACAATATATTTCATCCCTGCAGCTTTGTGTGTCGCAATACATTCGTCCCACCATTTTAAAGATTCTGTAAAATCTCCTGAAGCAAGTTCTTGTTGAGACAGCGTTTTTGTTGCATGCGAAGACAACACTTTCATTCCTGCCCTTTCCACTTTTGCTTTAAATTCTTGTGGGCTAAAATTGTACAGTTTCCCATCTTTGTATCCAGCAGCTTCAACACCCGTGAAGCCCAACGCCGAAATTTTTTCCAAAATTTGATCGAAATTTGGATTCTTTCCAATTTCCTCTCGTACAGAATATAACTGTAGCCCAATTTCTTTTTTTGCAGCTTTTTGTTGTGCAAATGTCGGACATACAGCCATCATCATACATCCAGCCAATAATGTACCGATAAGAGTTCTTCTTTTCATTTAATGTACGTTTATTTATTATAGACTTCCCAACACGAATATTTTTGTAAACATAACGCTTACGGGTTGTTTAGGTTTTACTCACGTCAAATACTACCGCAATGTATGCAAATACTATAAAAACCACAATGGTTTAATGTTTTATTTATTCATACCATCCATATGATAATCTTGACACATCTCATATATTACTAAAATTTCAGAATATTAAACGATTTCCATTCCCTAACTGTTATATGAATAAGAACAACACTTTTGAAAGATGGAGAATAAATTTAACACACCCGATGAATATAGCGATCAAAAGCAGGAAGAGAAGTTACCTGATGTAGCCGTCGAAGAAAAAGATGATGAGCCAGCTGGTCGAAATATTAAACGTACAATCATTATTGCTGTGTGCGTGCTGATTGTATTTTATTTGATTTATTATTTTATGAGCGAGCACTAATTTCAGTCGAAATATAGAAATTGATTAACTTATGCAACTTACCGCAGCTCCGGCGGAACTTGACGGATTCTTGGATACCGAAGCTGGGCAAATTGACTTTATCTTGATCAATTCAAAATTCAAATGCACAACCGTGCATTCTCATATGCAACTTACCACAGCTCCGGCGGAACTTGACGGATTCTTGGATACCGAAGCCGGGCAAATTGACTTTATCTTTGTTAATTATTGCTTTTCATTCTCATCTGACTATAAAATAATCGTTAATTATTATTCTATAATGCGGTGATGTAAGGTCTATTAAACAACAATAGTTGTAAACAAAAAACATTTTCGTACGAAAATTTAATCCATTAAAAACTTTTGTTACAACAAATATAAAGGAAAAAAAATTAAATACAAATTTTTATATAAAATAATAAACTATATTTTGCGCAAATTGTCATTCAATTCGTTGTATGACGGATGAAGACAAAGACTTACTGGAATTGATAGGCTTACGCTTTCGCGCAAAGCGTAACGATCTGTATTATTCCCTGAGGGACGTCTCGAATCTTACAGGGATTTCAACAGGAACGCTTAATGGAATTGAAAAAGGAAAGGATTTGACGCTTACAAATTTTTTGGTTCTATGCCGCAGTCTCGAAATTCAGCCTAAAGTATTTTTCCAACGCGACATCGATTTTACCCCACCCTACTCTCTCCCGCCAGATGCTCAAGAGAGAATTAGTATTAGTAAAAAATTAGATGATTTGGTGTACGATTCTGATTTTTTTCAAAGACCACGACGTGTTTCTGAAGTATTAAAAAAGTTGCAGATCGATAAAAATCAGAGTAACAAATTCTCTGTCTACCTAACGAGCTACTGTGAAGAGGGAGCCTTGAGCTGTGAGCAGCATGGCAATTATAAGACTTATCATAAAAAGAAATAGGCTTATTTCGAAACTTCCCGAAAACGATTGGCCCTCTTAAAAGTTCCCAGATCATTAAAACGAACTCCATATTGACGCAAAACTTCCTGCGCTTTCTTACGACCGATGTGTCTTACGTAAAACGTTTCATTTACTACAAAGTGATGGATACTATGTGTCCATCCAAAAAAGAAACAAAATAACTGCATGGGATACGTCCACCAAATATTCAATACCTGTGTCTGTTCAATAACATTGCCCTCCTCAATATCACCGAAATAGTGCATATTAGAAGTGATGAAATGTAAACAAAACTGACGTAATAAATTGGGGAGAAGGATGGTATAAATCAATACATTTAGACTTATCAACATGTTATCAACATAATGTGGAAAACTCAAATCCACAGCAAAACGTGCATTTAACCAAGCGAATAGCAGATCTGCAAAAAAGAAATACAGAACCACATGTGCAAAAATAGTCACTGGTACAATACTCAAAAACATGATCTGTTTTAATTTTGAAGAAGTCTCCAATTTCAGGTTTCCATTTTTTACTTCCTGGTCCATATCGCTGAACATGCGGCGCAAACGCAGGAGCCCTCCCAACACAACATCAGGCGTTGTCAACAGGCGCTTGATGGACCAAGCTTCGCCATTTGTTACGCTCCGCTCTTCGACATCATGTAAAGTACCCGAAAATTTATGATGATGATGATGAAGTGTCCTACGAATCCAGGGATTAACAGTCAGCGGACGTAAAATCCAAACCGTAAAAAGCATAAAATGATGGATTACCTTGTGCTTTCTAAAATAAAGCCAATGGATGAGATCATGCTCTATCTCATGGAGTACCCCCATAAAAAAAGCATTGACAGCAATCATGAGCCAAGTGGGCAAAACAGACTGATACCAACCAAAAGATACGGTTACGATTGCAATAATGGCAAATAGAAAGATCGACATTCCAAGGCCATTCTGATGTTTTAATAGCGGATATGTTTCTTTGAGTTGATAATAGGATAGATT
The DNA here is from genome assembly GCA_002454415.1 of Sphingobacterium sp. UBA6711. Taxonomy (GTDB): domain Bacteria; phylum Bacteroidota; class Bacteroidia; order Sphingobacteriales; family Sphingobacteriaceae; genus Sphingobacterium. The sequence goes on along the minus strand of DKIT01000070.1, from coordinate 84,512 downwards.
AATTTCCTTCCTGATCTGCCCCGACTTTTCTTGATGCGTCAATTTAATGTGATTTATTCGTAAAAGTAAGGAATATTTTCATCATGCTGTAACATTTAGCACAACATAGCTACTAATGTATTAAAATCAACATATAAACATAAACAGTCATGAAAAATAAATCAACTTACAACTGGAAAAATAACCTATTGGGCACCAAATCAACTCTTTATTACAAGGACACCATCATTGGTAATTTAGAATCAAACAATTGGAATCTAGATGCGCGTGTTGCTATCCACAGCGATCAATATCATTTCAAAAACAAAGGTATTTTTAATCCATACACCGAGATTCGAAATCAGAAAGATGAACTCATTGGCGACATTGAATATAACACCTGGACTAATAAAGCGACAATTAGCTTAATTGATAGAAAATACATTTGGTGCGCAAAAAATATGTGGATGACAGCCTGGCAAATTGAGGACGAAAACGGGCAAATTGTAGAGATCAGACCCTCTACCCTTACCAATGGTGGTGAGATTGAAAGTTTGGAAAATAGCGAACTGCTATTGTCTGTAAGTTTGTACCTTCAAAAACGTCTTGCTGCAATATTCTATCTAGCTGTATTAATTCCAATTTTTCTTATGTTACTCCATTAAACCAAATCAAATGCATCCAGTAAATATTGTGCTCAAGCAGATCTGACCAAAGAACTGCTTTTTTTATGCCCTTTTATTATATTTTATGGGCTAACTACTTCTCATATACGCCTGCTGCCAACAGTCAAAAGTGGATGATATCATATTTATGTAGACATTGGCAACGTAGATGATAGAACTCGAAGCATTAACAGATTATATTGGGAAGAATAAAATAATATCATTTTAACGTTGAATTCATGTAAATACATTTACTTCGTAATAACGATGTGATTTTACAATGGATGGTTTCAACACCCACTTTTAATTTCGGTCTCGAAGCCCATCATCTTTTATAATTTAGTAGGCATTTTGGTTACCCCCTCAGCAATCCTAAACACATATTCCATGTGCAAGCCCTACTACTTTCTCTATTCAGTTCGGCAAGCGCATAACTTGCCGAACATTCTATTCAAAGGATAAAATCCAATTCACATCTCGTTGCTTAACCCGCAAATGGGTCTGTTTTTTTCTCTTTTTTCACAAGTCTAGTCAAATGCTCCAGCGCATTTTTCAGACGTTTGGCATCATCTTCAGTTTGGATAGCCCACAAAATTTCTTCAGTGCTGGGTGATGATTTAAAACGAATTTGATAACCGGATTTTACTTTTGCAATGACAAGTACATCTGCTTTAGCAATATCACTTCTAAAATGCTGTCCACTGGAAAGAAAAACCGTCAGAACCTTCCCATCCACAGTCACCGTATCAATTTTTGTTTCCTTATAACGATAAGCTGTTTTATAGAGCTTGTTAATGTAAGCCATCGTCTGTTGTTTGTTTAAATTAGCATTTTGAGCAATTGTGGGCATGACAATACCGATTGCCAAAAAACAACATACGAGGAAATTCCTCATCGATATATATATATTATTCACATGCATCGCTTCACAAACAGAAATTTTCAACCAACCATCAAGGATCAGTTCAAAGGCACAAAATACGTTGAAATTATTAAGACTTAAAAATATAGATTTTATTTACATTTTCGCAAGCTATTTTCAACAACCTCCCCTAAAATTTCAACAGCGACCGTCAATTGGCCGCTGTTGAAAACGTGAAAAAATTACAATTTAAGCTAATACATTGCTTTTATCAGGTCGCGGGCATTTTCAGCTAAGCGAATAAACTCTGCACGATAACCTTCCTCATCCGCTCCTTTGGAAGCTTTTGCACGAGCGATTAATTGGTCAAAATCAGATTTTTGCTTGAAATCGGAATTTCGAAGTAGAAGCCCCAGTTCTGCAACCGAAGAAGCAAATCGAAGATCTTCACTCACATTATTTAATGCGATAGGTTTAGTCGCCACTACTTGCTGTTGCAGTCGACTTTTTTGTCCCTGCGGCTCCTTATAACGAAATTTTACTGTCGCTAATTCACCATTTTTTTTCATATTGACTTGGTTTTTCCGCTGCTGTTGATATTTCAGGGCATCTACGGTTCCCACCATATCTGACGCAATCCCTACTGGCACAATTTCATACAAGGCGGTCACCGTATGACCAACCCCCATATCGCCACCCATTTCCTTGTCATTATTGAAGTCTTCGGCCTCAAGTAACCGATTTTCATATCCGACCAAACGATAGGCTTGCACATAACTTGGATTAAATTCAACTTGAATCTTAACATCCTTCGCTACGGTAAATAGGGTCCCACCAAATTCCGTTACCAGCGCCTTACGTGCCTCAGAAATATTGTCAATATAAGCATAGTTCCCATGCCCCTTATTTGCTAGAACTTCCATTTTACTATCTTTTAGATTACCCATGCCATAGCCCAGGACGGTAAGAGACATACCAGATTTGCTCTCTTTTCGAATTAGCTCTTCCATAGACTCGTCGCTACTTTCACCTACATTAAAATCTCCGTCGCTCGCCAATATGACTCTATTGTTGCCGTCTTTGATAAAGTGTCGATTGGCAATTTCATACGCTCTCTTAATCCCGGCAGCACCAGCTGTACTTCCACCAGCCTCCAGCTCGTCAATAGCAGATTTTATCTTCATTTTGTCCTTGCCTGACGTGCTTTCCAACTTAACCGATGCAGCACCAGCGTAGGTAACGATGGCAACACGATCTACGTCGCGTAGTTGGTCAATAAGCATTTTTAACGAAGACTTAACCAAAGGGAGCCGTCCAGGTCCCATCATAGAACCAGAAACATCGATCAAAAACACCAAATTAGAAGCCTTCAATTGCCCCGATGGGAGATCTCTCGCCTTTAAAGTTACCCGCATCAGCTCATGATTGGTATTCCAAGGCGCTTTCGTTAACTCAGTGACAATATTGACAGGTTCTCCACTTTTGGGTGCAGCTATTTGATATTGAAAATAATTGATCATCTCCTCAATCCGTACAGCATCTTTATCCGGCAAGTTTCCTGAATTAATGAAACGACGCACATTACTATAAGAAGCTGCATTCACATCAGCTGAAAACGTAGATAGGGGCTCTTGTATTGGATCAATAAACTTATTTTCCTTTATTTTCTGATAAGATTCAAACTGCCCCGACATCGGCTTTGTGCCATATGCCCTCCCGACCAATACATTTTTTCTGCTACTATTATATTTCATCACGATCTCTTCATCCAGCCGAATGTTTTGCTGAACCAACGCTACATCGATATGAGATCTGTTGTTTACAACTACACGTTGATTTAAATAACCTACATAACTAAATACCAAAGTATTTTTACCATCAACAATCCGAATTTGATACTGGCCGTTTTTATCGGTGAGTTTGCTTTCCTTCGTCTCTTGATTTGTTACCTGAACCCCCACCAGGACAATCTTTGAATTTTTACCAGTGACGGTACCGCTGACCTCATATCCTTGCTGAGCATACCCACCCAGGGAAACCAGTAAGCTCATAAAAAAAAGTATTGCTCTCATAGCTTTTAAGTTTTTGTCAATGGATGCAGTAAATATTAAATTTCCATAAACCAGAAAAAAAAAATATTTTTAACAAATAAAATGTTCGCATTCAAGTCGTCAAAAATAGATTCACCGCAAGACCATGAGCTCTTGCATCAATATCGGGAGTCCATGGATCTCAAGATATTGGGTGATCTTTATCAGCGACATACTGAAATGGTATACTATGTTTGCTTTCGGTATCTTCAAGATTCCGAACTTAGTAAGGATGCTGTCATGAATATTTTTGAGGAACTGATCTATAAAGCCAACAAACAAGAAATCAAGGATTTTCCGAGATGGCTTTACGTATTGACTAAAAATCATTGCCTGATGTATTTAAGATCCCAAAAGAACAAATCCCAAATTTCTTTAGATGAATTTGTGAAATTTCCAGAAGATCTGCATCACTATGAACATGATGACGAAAAAGAAGGACAGTTGACAGCAATGGAAGGATGTCTTAGCAAACTTCCCGAAAGACAACAACAATCAGTGAGACTCTTCTTTTTGGAGGAAAAATGTTACAAAGAGATCAGCGAATCTACCGGCTATAGTTTAAACGAAATAAAAAGCTATATCCAAAATGGAAAACGGAATTTAAAAAATTGCATGGAGGCTTGGAATGAGCAACAGTAATTACGACATATCATATCTAAAGAAATACGTCAATGGCGAACTCTCTGACTCGGAGATGTACAGCATTGAACGTGAAGCACAACGTGATCCCATGTTGGCAGATATTCTAATGGGTATAGAGATAGGTCAAAACAAAGCTGTAATTTCAGATATCAACAACCAAATTGCTCGTCGTACTCATCAAGAGAAAGTAAACAACATAAAGGTCTTTGCCTGGAACGCACTCGTTATCGCCGCTGCTGTAGTTGCAGTACTTGGACTAGGCGTCATCTTTTTTCAACAACAAGAGAAAACTACTGACGAAAAACGTACAGCAGATATCCTCGTTCGCGCAGATGTACCTAGTGCTAAAATTGCACCACAAGATTCCATCCTTATTTCTCCACATCTGNNCTCACGAAGCTGACCTACCCCAGATTGCTGAGAACCATAAAAATATTCGTCCCAATGCTGCTCCCCGGGAAGAATCATCTACACTATCGAACGAACCCTCATTGCACATAAAATCTGTGGAAGAGATGCAAAGTCGTCTCAACTCGGATCGGCCAGTCTTCGGTATAAGGCCAGAAGACAGTGCTATGGTTATTGGCTATTCTACTATGTCTAAAAAGAAAGAAGCGACGGGAAGTATCATGATACGTGGCATCAATACCCCCAACAATACGCTGGCTGGCAGAGTAGCTGGTATTGCGGCAAATCAACAAGCCGGCCCTACGCTTCAAGTCACGGTTCACGATAAAGAAACCGGATTACCGATTTCGGGCGTAACGATCATCCAACCGAATAGTAAACTGGCGACCCATACTGATGCTCAAGGAAAAGCAACGATACAACCAAACGCTATGGATTCTCTTGTCGATATTATGGCTGTCGGTTATAACACCGTTGCGTTAAACATGCGCCGAAACAAAAACATGAATATTAAACTACAACCTTCCAATGCTGCGCTAGAAGAAGTTGTAGTCACCACGATGTCTTCCCGTAAAACAAAAATTGCGGAACCGGTTTGGGGTTGGAAGTCATTCAATAATTACATAAAAAAGAAAACATCCAAAAGTCGTTATGAAGGTACCGTACGCCTAAGTTTTTATATCGACAAAGATGGATTCCCGACAAATATCAACATACTACAAAGCGCCAACGAGTATTTAGATGCCAGAGCAAAAGAGATTCTGCTTTCAGGTCCGAAATGGACGATTGAAGACTACCGCTATGTGACACTCAACTTTGAGTTTACCTATTAAAAAATTATGGATCTTTTCCTTAATAAATTATAACACCCCTAAGGGTAAAAATATTGTCAACCCACATGCAAATTATGACAATAAAAAATCGTTTAATATCTAATAGTTTGATTTAAAATTATTTCATATTTTAGCACTATAATTCTTAACCATATAGTGATATTTTATGAAAAGTTTTTTCACCGTCCTTCTCCTGCTTGGCGGTTTTTATGTACAGGCTCAGGATTTTTCTTTTGGCAAGATAAAGAAAGAAGATTTCGCCATCAACGTGACTAAATTAGATACGGCCGCAAATGCATTTGTCATTCGTGAATATGGGGCCGCCGAAGTCAAATACAATAAAAATAAGGGGCTAGTCGTCGAATTTGTTAAGCATGTTCGCATGAAAATCCTGAATAAGGAAGCATACGATTATGCCAATTTCACCATACCATTATATAAAAGTGGTAATGATCGTGAAATCGTCATGGAAATCAAAGGAGCATCTTACCATCTTGAAGGAGATAAGATCGTTGAAACAGAAATGACCAAGGCAAATGTTTTTAACGAAAACTCCTCAGAGAACATCGCACTGACAAAGGCAGCCATCCCGNNTATCGCTACCGAACGGAATCACCTTTTATTTTTAATCTTAACGCATGGGAATTTCAAGAAGAGCTTCCGAAGCTTTATAGTGAATATGTGACACGCATTCCAGAAATCTGCCATTATAAGGCTAATTTAAAGGGAGGACTTGCTGTTGGTAATCGAAAAGTAGAAAACTATAATACCGACCTACATTCTGAAATTGGTGAGATCTTAGGTAGTAAAACAACCTATACAATGGAAAATATTCCCGCATTTCAGTTGGAAGATTACATGACCTCTTCGAAAAATTTCAGATCGATCATTTTTTTTGAACTCGGTCGATACAGTGTACCCATGGGTCCCACAAAAGATTTCTCGCTCACCTGGGAAAATGTTAGGGACAAACTTGCTCAAGACGAAAGTTTTGGCGGACAGGTAAAAAGAAAAAATGCATTAAAAGAATTTATCGACCCTGTATTACAAGGCTCTAAAGACGACACAGAAAAAGCAATACGACTCTATTCGTATTTTCAAAAACAGATCAAATGGAATAATCGTCATACGATCTACGCAAAGAATATTAAAGAAGCTATCGAAAAAAGAACAGGGAATAGTGCTGACATCAATTTAGGACTAGTCAATGCACTACGTTACGCCAATTTAGAGGCTATACCTGTTGTCCTGTCGACGCGCGATAACGGTTACGCGGGCCTTTACGCTCCCGCGATATCTGAATTTAATCACGTTATAGCACAGCTAAAAATCGGGGAAGAAACCTATCTTTTAGATGCAACATCACCCTATGAACCTTTCGGAAATATTCCCATGAAATGTGTAAACTACCAAGGTAGAACCATCCCGCTAACTGGAGAATCTGATTGGGTCAAGCTCGAATCAAAGTATCCTTCTTCTCAAAGTAGCTTTTTCTACGGTGAACTCCTTGAAAATGGTACCTTAAAAGGAAAGTGGATCACTTCCCGTAATGGCTATATGGCATCCAGAATGCGTGAACGTCTCCACGGAACTAATTCTGAAGAGGAATTTTACGAAAAATTGGATGAAGAGAACAGCCGTATCAAAATTAATAGCTTTAAGGTAAGCAACCGGGAATCGCTGGACAAACCGCTATCCGAAGAGTTCGAAATTGAAATTGAAAATTTTGCCAATCTGCAAAATGACCAACTTACTTTCAATCCCTATATTGACAGCAAAACAACTAAAAATCCGTTCAATCTTACTGAAAGAAACTATCCTATTGACTTTGGCTCGCTCATTCAAGAGGAAAGTTATATTGAAATCAAGCTTCCAAAAGGATTTACCTACCCTACGGAAAACAAATTGAAAAATGTGAGCATGGCACTTCCTGAAAGGGCTGCACGTTACATCTTCAAGATCAGCAATAACGNNTTTACCTGAAGAATACTTCGACTTAAAAGAATTTTACAGCAGAATCATTCAAGCACAAAAATTAGATGTTACGCTCAAAAAAATATAGCCAAAGTCGTTAACAAAAACTTCATCTTATATTGATAATTAACTTAAATAAGGGTAGTAAATTTGACTATCAAAAAAAAATAAAATGATTAAAGATTCAGATTTATTCGAACTAGAGAAGGGCTTTCTTGGAGAAGGCTTCGACTTAGATGGTGATGACATTATCACGGATGAAGACTAGGTCTTCACTTTTTTAAGAAAGTATTATTCCCCTTATATAATCTCAAAGCCCAGTCAATTCTTTGCTGGGCTTTTTCTTTGCTATTCGATTCTTTAATTTGCCCACAATTTATTATTTGCATCTCTTTATCATAGCTCACGATCCAGCTTCTATTTTTATTGCTCATTAACATAACACACAAAGACAGCCACATTACAAATCAGCCAGTTTAAATACCCGCCGACTCCCAATAAGCTTCTTTCAACAAGTGGATTGCGTCTACCATACTTTGTTCGTCAAGATGCGCAAAGCCCAATCTTAAAGCAGTTACTTTCCTATTTTGGTAAAGACAGCTGCTTGGCAATAATAGTCCTTTTAACCTCGCTTTTTCCTGTAAGGCCGTCAATGACAACGAAACGTTAAACCGTATCCAAAAAGCTAAGCCCGAAGCTGGTACTTGAAAAGTGATCTGATTGTCAAAACAACGCCGCAGCTGCGCTGCAAACAATTCCTTTCTTTCAGCAACTATTTTCTGAAATTTACGCTGATAACGAAAAATATCTCCTTGGTGGATAATTTCAGCCAATGTCTTTTCAATCATAAAATTCGGTTTACCAAAGAGATTCAAATACTTTTTTCCTTCTGCCAAAAAGTCCTGGGGAGCGATTAGAAAATTCATTTGAAAACCAGGATCAAAAAAACTACCAAAAGCGCCTATATAAATCACCCGATTACCTGCATTTTTTCGAAAAAGGGATTCTCCTTTATCTTTAAACAATGACGATTCAAAATCAACATCATCTTCGATCACGATAAAATCGTACTGTTCGGCCAACTGTAAGAGCTGAATTTTCCTTTTTTCGGAAAGACTGACCGTGGTTGGATATTGGCATTTAGTATTGATATAAACGCACCTGATCTCTCCAGGCTTAAACTGATCCGCAATTGCATCTATATCCATCCCTGCTGCATCTAATGGAACTGTTTTTAATTTTGCCCCCGCTTGACTGAATATCATATTTGGCAAAAAATAGCTTAAATTTTCAACCAGTATCACATCTCCCTGTTGGATCAATAAACGCGATAAAATTGAGAAAATCTGTTCACGGCTAGGGATAGGCAGCAAATAATTACGGGAAAGATGAAACCCTCGCGTTAGGTTCAGATAATAACTCAGTTGGTCTCTAAAGAAAAGATTCCCGTCAGTTGTCGTCGGAAAATTATCACTTTTCTTTTTCCGTTTCACCATGGATGCATAAAACCGTATCAACTCCTCCGTTTCAATAATACGATAGTCTGGTGTACCATCCGTAAAATAATATTTTTCCGAGACCTCTAATATGGGCATATCGAGTATCAGTTCCTTCCTGAAGTAATAGGGTGCTTTTCCTGGGGGTTGTCTAAACGCTTCAATCACCGAAACTGCCGAAGACACGCGATCGGGATTTTTCACATAAGTCCCCTTATTGGGTAAAATTTCAACCCAGCCCTGCTCCTGTAGCTCCGCCAGAGCTGCAACAATAGTTTTTCGGTGCACCTTTAATTCAGTAGCTATCTTGCGGCTTCCAGGCAGAAGATCCCCATCTTCCAATAAATTTCGTTTGACAGCATTGATAAATTGATAGACGATCTGAAGATAAATCGCATCTTCTTTACGGCGATCTATTTTGATGATGGTATGAAAACTTATACTAACCGGACTATTCATTATATCTATTTCGGACTACCAAAGTTAAAGTTTAAACTATAATCTTTGCAATTATCACAAAAAATTAATGGTAATGACAGGCTAATCCCCTACAATAATTTTTTGAAATATCGATCTGATTTTAAACGATCACACACAAAGCATATGAAAAAGAAAAAAACTTGGACACAGGAGGAAGTTATTGCTTTATATAACATGCCCATTATGCAACTCTTATACGATGCAGCGACAGTTCACAGAAAATACCATGATCCAAACAAAGTGCAAGTATCTACATTAATTTCAATAAAAACGGGAGGATGTCCAGAGGATTGCGCTTACTGTCCGCAGGCCGCACGCTACCATACCAATGTTAAGGCTGAAGGTTTAATGAATCTAGCACAGGTAAAAGAACAAGCCTTGATAGCCAAGGCCGGCGGAAGTTCGCGAATATGTATGGGCGCCGCATGGCGAAATGTGAAAGATGGTCCCGAATTTGACCATGTCCTAGAGATGGTACGTACACTAAACAGACTTGATATGGAAGTATGCTGCACATTAGGCATGCTGACTGAAAATCAAGCAAAACGTCTCTCGGAAGCTGGGCTTTACGCCTACAATCACAATTTAGACTCCTCTGCTGAATATTATAAAGAAATTATCTCTACCAGGAGTTATGATGATCGCCTGCAGACGATCGAAAATGTACGCAAAACAAACGTTACCGTATGCAGCGGTGGAATTATCGGAATGGGTGAAAACATTGCCAACCGCGCAGAGATGCTGATCACACTTGCTTCTCTGATTCCACAACCAGAATCAGTACCTATCAATGCGCTGGTCCCTGTACCAGGTACCCCAATGGAGGCGATGGAAACAGTATCCATTTGGGAAATGGTACGCATGGTTGCTACGGCCCGGATTCTATTGCCCTCAACCCAGGTTCGCCTATCGGCAGGACGCACTAACATGAGTCGAGAAGGGCAAGCTTTGTGCTTTTTTGCCGGTGCCAACTCTATTTTTACAGGAGACAATCTACTCACCACCCCGAATCCCGCTGTAAATGACGACATGGACATGTTTAAAACATTGGGCCTCGTTGCACAGAAACCTTTTGAGAAAAAAAAGCAGCCCGAAACGATAGCAACTGAAGCAAGTCAATACCATGATCTTGGAGAAAGACCAAAATGGTCTAGACCAGAACACAAAATTCAACGGAACCTCGCAAAACAACAACTGGACAAATAGCCTTCTCAGACGCATATAAAGTTAAAAAGGTACAAGCTTGGTTTGGAGGTCATACCCTTCCAAAACGTTATTTTGCTGATTCACCACAAATAGGTTTCGAAGAAGAATGGATGACAGCAAAATTCGAAAAAGAATTGGCTATTATCCGTACGAATACAACATACGTTATGCCAATAGCGGATCAGTTGTTGTTTCAACCCCGGTTTCCAATCTTCCGGCCAGCTGTACTCTGAAATCAGATACACTAGCATCATATATCATCAGATCGTACCAATTACCATGCCCAGAAATATCCAGAGGCCATACAAAATCTTGACTTGCCATCAATTCTTTTTCGATAGAAAAGTCTTGATAATTCAGACTTTTGACTACGACGCGAATTGGCTTTGTATCTAGATTTTTAAGCGTGAGCAAAAGTCTTCCTGTAGGAGCTTTGGTCAATGGTCTGAATTCAGTAGATACTGATGCCAACAACCCAATACCTTTCTTTTTACCAGCAAATTTCCGATAAAAACCATTTGGACCGTGCAATTCAAATGCATAGCCATCTCCATCGAATTTCGCTAAATCCCACTGATACGCCAAATGATCACCCGCTTTAATAGCAAAGTTCCAGTTTCGATAAGTTTCGATTTTACCTTGGTCATTCCGATACCTGAGCGGACTATACACATTAAATGCCGTCCCACTCGTCCGTTCGGCAAAGATAGTCTTATCTACATGCATCTCTAAATGAAATTGACCGTCTTTTACATAACCCACTGCATCATGTGCATAGGGCAACAAAGATGATTTACGAATGGCTTTTTCCTGCACACGATTAAACCCGGGAATCCATCCTTTTACGTTCGCCAGTCGCGTATCATTAACTGCTACAAATCCTTGCGGATCATCCTTAAATTTCGCGTTGTATATTGTTTCGATATATTGATTCCGATCAAGAAAAGGAAGTTTTTCTTGTTGCTGTAAAAATGGTGTGAAAGCAGCCGTCAAATCGCCACAGATCGTTCTACGCCAGCTGCTGATGTTTTCCAAATGAATATTCTTCTTCAATTTATTATTAAAAAAATATTCTAGAAACTGTAAAGTTGAAGTATGATCAAATACCTGTGAGCATACTTTTCCTCCGCGCGACCAGGGAGAGGCAATATACATCGGTACACGGAAGCCCAATCCCACTGCCCCCTCACGAGCCTGTTTTTTAGGAACTCCCTGTTTCAGTTCATTTTCTAAACGCACCATCTCAACTTCTGTATCAATCCCCGGCGAACATGCCCCCGTATCTTTCTGCTTCAGGTCAGGAACCACGAAAGGCTTGACATGGTCGTAATACCCATCATTCTCGTCATAGGTGATAATGAAAATGGTCTTCTTCCAAACTTCAGGGTTTTTGGTCAGAATATCCAATACCTCTGACACATACCAAGCGCCATACCAAGGTGCACTTGGATGATCAGAGAAATTTTTGGGTCCAGCCAGCCACGATACAGCGGGCAATTTACCTCGATCCACGTCCTTTCTGAATTGATAAAGCACGTCGCCTTTAGGCACCGCAAGCTCCCTCTTTTTCCCCTCTTTCTCAAAACGCAGTATATCAAGTGAACGGTAATTACTGTCGCTCCTATTTACTGTAAATGCACGGTCGTTCAGCGATTTAGTAAACTCATCCAATTTTTTATAGTTGTTCGCACNNAACTTCGGCCCTACCCAGCACCTCACTTTTCTTACGGATATCTGAACGGATTTTTTCAGCCTGTGCCTCCGAAGCGGGAGATTTCTCTTCCAATTTGGAAATCTGCGTAGGCAGATCTCGGACTTGTATTTCTAGATTTCTAATATAGGTATCTTTAAATCTGACTTGATATGCTTGAAAAAACTCCAGTAGATTACAGCCGAAGTTGGACAACCATGCTCGCTCTTCCCCTGTAAGACCGCCACCACAGCTGGTTTCGTTTTGATAAAACCGCCAATTGATTCCATTCTTCTCAAGCAATTCAGGAAAAGTTGGCCAAATCATTTTTCCATAGGCAAAATCATCATTTCGAATATTGACCTTTTGAAATCCATCTTTCATCTCTGTAATCTTACCCGTCCAAAAAAATGAGCGATTTGGGGTCGTACTGGTCATTCCCGAACAAAAATTCTGATCGCAAACTGTAAAAGCATCGGCCAAGGCATAATGAAATGGTAAATCTTCACGCGTAAAATAGCCCAGGGTCAATGGCATTGCCCCATATTTTTTATTCCCCGACTGCTTAGACACCAACCATTGATCGTAACGCCCATGGTTGAAAGCATCAACTTGACTTGCTCTACTGTGCGGAAGAGATCCCATCCATGTTACCTTACTCTCTTTTAGGTTCAACCGAAAAGGTGCATAAGTCTTGCCCTCAGCATCGGTCTGATACCATACAGGAAGGCCGTTAGGCAAGCTGATCGCCCGTGGATCATTAAATCCACGAACCCCTGAAAGACTACCCAAGGTATGATCAAAAGACCTATTTTCTTGCATCAGGATAACAATGTGCTCCGCATCCAAAAAACTGCTACCTGGAGCAGGATCTATTGCAAACGCCTTTTGAATGGATGACGACATAAAACTCGCTACGCCCGCTGCCCCTGAAAATAACAAGGTCTTTCGAAGGAATTCTCTTCTGCTTTCCATAAGTTTATTTATAATTTCGATTTGAATCTACTTATATTTCTTTTTGTTTCATATTTCTTCATGTAAATCTTATGTTACTAAATTTGTCAGCCAAAATGAATGATGGTTAGGGTTACCAAATTTTGTTTATTTTTACGAAAGACAATGCTTATAACTTATGGTGGATATTTTGCTGCTCGAAGATGACAAGGTGCTCTCTACAGAGATTAGATCTTTTTTAATAAATCAAGGTTTCACTTGTGACCAAGCTTTTGATGGCCTTGAATTTCTGGCCCAGACCCACAAAAAGAAATATGGCTTCTATCTATTGGATATCAATGTACCCAAAATCAATGGACTCGAAATTTGTAAGAAAATAAGAAATCATGATGCCTTGACACCGATCATTATACTTTCCGCTTATGATGATATAGATGACAAAAAAGAAGCTTTTCTTCGTGCCGCAGACGATTATTTAGTCAAGCCTTTTGTTTTGGAAGAGTTGTTGATGCGTATCAACTCACTCCTGCGCAGACAACAGCACAATGAAAGCAACAGCACGAAAACGTTAACGGTGGACGATCTGGTTATCCATCCAGATGAAGCACGCGTATTCCGTGCAAATGAAGAAATCATCCTCACACAAAAGGAATTTCAATTATTATTGATTTTGGCACAGGCCAATGGACGTACACTATCTAAGCAGCATATTTCGGAAGAAGTTTGGCAAAATCAATTTCAGACGACGCAAAACACGATTGAAGTTTACATCAATTTCTTACGAAAAAAGATTGATAAAAATTTTGAGCATAAACTTATTCATACAAGACCGGGATTTGGCTATTATTTATCGTCGGAAAAATGAATTTGAAAAAGAAAATAGCCATTAGTTTCAGTATAGCATTTTCCATTCTTTTTGGAATAGCGATGTTGATTATATACTATGCTAGTGTCGATTTTAGAAATGATCAATTTCGTCAGCGACTGGTCGACAAATTGGATTATATTTCACACTATATAGCGAACACGCCACAATTCGACCGAGAATCATACAAAACCTATTTCCAGGATATCGAAGATGGTCTTTTCTATGAAGATGTAATCATTCTGGACAGCAATAAAAAACTGATCTTTAGCACCATAAAAGATAAAACAATAACTTGGAATGAAGGCATTATCAACCGACTAGCACAGGAAAAACGGATCTTTTATACCCAAGACCTAGATGAAATCTTAGGGAAATATTATTTAATAAACAATACCCCTTACTATCTGTTGGTCAAAGCCCAAGATTACTCGGGCAATGAAAAGCTAGACCACCTTGCCATAGTACTTATTATTCTATTTCTATTAAGCACACTGTTGATCTGGTTCTTTAGCTACAACCTCATCCTGCGACTACTGAAACCATTAGACAAGCTTAAAAATGATATCACCCAAATCAATGCCAGCAAGCTAACCAATCCTGTCCAATACAGGGGAAATACAGATGAGATCGCCATACTGACCCAGGCCTTCAATACCATGTTGCTTCGCCTTTCAAATGCTTTTGAGTCGCAAAAAGAATTTAATTCCAGCGCTTCCCATGAGCTGAGAACGCCCTTGGCGAGGATATCCTTTCAATTGGAGAATCTCTATCATCACAATCAGCTGAATGAAGAAGTCAAACAAGTACTACGTAACATCTCAAAGGAAACACGACATCTTTCGGAAGTCACCGATTCACTGATGTTGTTGTCAAAATTTGATTCCGAAACTTTGAAGACGACCTACAATGAAGAACGGATTGATGAGATTATTTTTACAGCCTATGAAAAAATAGTCAAAGTCTTTCCCGATTTACAGATGGATTTTTCCATAAATGGCAATAACGATCCTAAACTTGTTATTGTCTGTTCCGCCCAATTGATTGAAATCGCTTTTATGAACCTCTTTAAAAATGCGGCACTCTATTCCTATACAGCAGAGGTAAAAGTAACTATTCTAGAGTCTACAGAAGAAATCAAGATCCTTATTTCCAACCAAGGCCCCCCACTCAGTACGATTGACCAAAAAAGGATCTTTGATGCCTTCAGCCGTGGTGAAAATGCGAGCGAAACAACTGGCTCAGGACTCGGGCTACGTATTGTTCAGCGAATCATGCAGTCCCATCAGGCAACGATCGCATACCAAGCAGATCCGAAAAAATACACCCATACTTTTATATTGATCTTTAAAGTCCCTCATTCTTGAAATCAGAAGACGCCCGATAGACAGCCCACGCGGGTACAAAAAGCCATTTTTAAGGTTTTTTTAAGCATTTATTAAGCGGCTTTTAATTTCGGTCCGGTTTCTTTGTTACATAAGTTTTGACAAAGATGACGAAGAGACCACTTCTATTTTTAATGTTTTTGAACAGTGTAGCTTTTGCTCAGCAAAAGCCTCCGTTAACGGATTATAAAAATATCCAGGAAAACATATTCAGTAAAAATCAAACTGAGCTATCCGGAAAGAAAATGACACTACTGGAATGTGAAGATGCTTTCCGAAAGAATAATCTTTCACTGTTAGCACAACAGTATGATATCAATCAAGCGGAAGCCGATGTCATTCAAGCAAAGATATGGGAACTTCCACAGTTGGAAGTTGCAACGAACGCGTACGATCCTCAAAATAAAAGGGTCCTACATGTCGGCGCATCAAAAGATGTAAGTGTTTCTCAACTCCTTTATTTAGGTGGGAAAAAGAAAAATGAGATTGAATTTGCAAAATCCAATGTTGAACTTGCAAAGCTGCAATTCAGTCAAGTACTCGCCAACCTTCGTGCACAACTGCGTACGACTTTTTACGCACTTTATTTCGAACAGCATAAATTGGCTGACATCAATATCCAGCTAGATTACCTCAACAACCTACTCACGGCTTATAAAGAAGAAGGCAAGAAAGGCAACGTATCTCTCCGAGATCAGGTACGTCTACAAACCATGGCTATCGACCTCACAAATGAAAAAACAAGTGCAACCAATACCATGATCAGTTTGCAACAGCAAATGCGGGTACTCATTTCCAACCAAGAAGATATTTTACCCAATCTATCAGATGATGACGCAGATCGTGAACTAGCCATAAAGCCAAATGTGACAATTGACAAGATTTTTGATCTCGCTTACGAAAACAATGCAGATTATCAATTCGCGGTTAAAACCGCGGAAAGTTCACAGCTTTTTACCAAATGGCAGCAATCCTTGAATAGCCCCGATATTAGCCTTGGCCTCGAATACAGTCAAAATTCGGGCACCTTCCATAATGAGATCAACGTTACAGCAGCGATCCCACTTCCGCTTTGGAAACAGAATAAAGGAAATATTATAAAAGCCAAATACGCCGAAGAAGAAGCGAAAAAAAACATTGAAGTGCAAAGACAACTTTTGGAGTCTCAGATCCGCAGCAATTATCAATCTTGGATGAATCAATATAACCAATATTTTGCGATCACTGCCGATGATCTACATAACATTGCTGTAGTATACGATGGCGTTTTCAACAACTTTAGAAAAGGCAATATTTCGCTGGTTGAATTTACCGACTTTATGGACAGNNTTATCGAATATCGATCCTCAAGCTTTATGATATGAAAAAAGAAATCATTCTTAATGCTGAACAAATAAACTACTTGGCTCAAACTCCTATATTCAATTCAACCCATGTCAACTAAACAACTTCTCCTAGCTACTGCGGCAACAGCACTGCTCTACGCTTGCCAAAATCATAAAGAAACAGACAACTCTACCATCGTCAAAGGTTTCGAAATCAGTGAGACCATGCTCAAGTCGACAAGTTTTGCATCGGTCAAAAAAGAAAACGTAACCGAAGAGCTCAACTTCTTTGGTAAAATAGCTGCCGATCAAAACAATTACATCGACATCTTTCCTCTCGTCGGTGGAAATGTTGTTTCCGTCAATGTTTCATTGGGGGATTATGTGCATAAAGGTCAAGTTCTTGCAACGATCAGAAGTACCGAGGTCGCAGGTATACAAAAGGATCTCTCAGATGCGAAAACAGATGTATTGTTAGCAGAGAAAAACTACCGTGTTGCCGAAGACATGTATAATGGGAAATTAAGTACAGACAAAGATATACTTGAAGCGAAAGGACAATTGACCAAAGCGAAGGAACAGTTACGGCGATCAGAAGCGGTAAGCCAGATTTACAATGTCCGCACAGGCAATATTTATTCAGTCGTATCCCCTATCGACGGGTATATTGTCCAAAAGAATATCAACAAGGATATGCAATTGCGCAGTGACCGAAGCGATAATATCTTTGACGTTGCAAACACCAAAGATGTTTGGGCTATACTCAATGTAAACGAAACTGATATCGATAAGATTAGCATGGGCATGCCCGCCGTTGTTTCCACATTAAGTTACCCAGACAAAAAATTCCAAGGTAGCATAGACAAAATCTTTAAGATCATCGATCCGCAGACCAACTCCATGCAGGCCCGCGTCATATTGGACAATAAAGACGGACTCCTTATTCCGGATAGTAAGGCAACAATCAAAGTATTACATCATTCGAATATGCAAGCATTAGCCATTCCATCAGACGCCGTTATCTTTGATCAAAATAAATATTTCGTACTCGTCTATAAATCTCAAAATGACATCAAAATGCACGAAATCCAACCTCTTAAACAAAATGAAGATACGACCTATATTACCGCAGGTTTACAAGAAGGTGAAAAGGTCATCGTTAATAATAAACTTTTGATCTATAGAGCATTGAATAATTAACCAGTACTAGCATTTATAAGAATGAACAAATTCATTAAAAATATCATTTCCTTTTCCATTAAAAATAAAGCATTCACCTTTATTTGGGTAGGTATTTTGGCTATAACTGGTTTCATAAGTTTTAGAAGCATGCCTATCGAGGCATTTCCAGACGTGACCAACACCCAGATTACCATTATCACCCAGTGGAATGGAAGAAGCGCAGAGGAGGTGGAGCGTTTTGTTACCACACCAATCGAACTGGGTATGAGCCCAGTACAAAAAAGAACCAGTATACGGAGTACCACCATGTTCGGCCTTTCAATTGTCAAAATTATTTTTGACGATGGCGTAGATGACACCTTTGCACGTAATCAAGTCAACAACCTTTTACGTTCGGTAAGCCTCCCTGAGGAAGTTGATCCCGAAGTACAGCCCCCGTATGGCCCTACAGGAGAAATTTTCCGCTATACCTTACATAGCGACCAACGAAATTCAAGGGATCTATTAACGTTACAAACATGGGTCATCGACCGCGCGCTTAGAGGCGTTCCCGGCGTCGCTGACATCAATGTTTTTGGCGGACAAGACTTGATCTATGAAATCAATACTGATCCTATAAAACTGGATAAGTTTAATCTTACACCACTACAGGTTTACGATGCTGTTAGCAAAAGTAACCTAAATGTGGGCGGCGATGTCATCGAGAAAAGTGGTCAATCTTATGTTGTACGCGGTATAGGCTTGGTCAATTCGATCAATGATATTGAAAATATTACCGTTATCAACGAGCGCGGAAACCCCGTGTTTGTAAAAAATGTTGCTGAAGTGAAAGAAAGCTCCATGCCTAGGGTGGGTCAAGCAGGTTTTGGTAAAAATGACGATGTTGTTGCCGGGACGGTCGTGATGCGTAAAGGTGAAAACCCGAGAGAAGTCTTGACCGCCGTAAAAGCAAAAATTGATGAGCTCAACAACAAAATCCTCCCAAAAGATGTCAAGATGCAAACATTCTATGACCGCGACAATCTGATGGATTTCACGACACATACCGTGATGCACAATTTGATCGAAGGGATCGTACTTGTCACACTCATGGTATTGCTATTTATGGCTGATTGGCGAACAACGGTTATCGTATCCATTATTATTCCTCTGTCGTTGCTTTTTGCGTTCTTATGCTTGAAATTAGCAGGCATGAGTGCCAATCTACTCTCTTTAGGCGCCGTAGATTTCGGTATCATCATTGATGGGGCGGTAGTTATGGTGGAAGGGATCTTTGTCATGCTGGATCATAAAGCCCATAAACTAGGCATGGAAAAATTCAATAAAATGGCAAAAGCAGGTTGGATCAAACAAACGGGTACAGGCTTGGGGAAAGCCATATTTTTTTCCAAATTGATTATTATTACTTCGCTTATCCCTATATTGTCCTTCCAAAAAGTAGAAGGAAAAATGTTTTCTCCATTAGCTTTCACCTTGGGTTTCGCACTATTAGGTGCCCTATTATTTACATTAACTTTGGTTCCGGCCCTATCCCATATCCTATTAAACAAAAATGTCAAGGAGCGCCACAATCCATTTGTCGAATTTTGGAACAAGATAGTCTCCAGAGGCTTTGGCTTTACGTTTCGCAATAAACGGATCAGCCTCATCACCGCCTTGGTTTTACTCAGCACAGTATTATTCTCCGCAAAGTTTCTGGGAACGGAGTTTTTACCTACACTGAACGAGGGTTCCCTTTGGGTTACAGCCGAAATGCCAATGAGTACCTCATTGAAAGAATCTGTCAAAACGACCAAGATCTTAAAATCGGCGTTGGAATCTTTTCCTGAGGTGACGGGCGTACTATCGCAAACCGGACGAAGCAATGACGGAACGGATCCCAACGGATTTGGATTTGTACAATTTGCGGTCGCCTTAAAACCGAAAGAAGAGTGGACACGTAAGATTAGCATGGAACAGCTCATTGAAGAAATGGACCACAAGCTGAAACAATACCAAGGAATTACCTACAACTATTCACAACCTATTTCCGACAACGTTGCCGAAGCAGTCGCCGGATTTAAAGCTGAAAACGGAATCAAGATTTTTGGCGACAACTTAGAAACACTCGATCGCCTTTCCAAAGAAGTATATGCGCAGATCAAAGATATTCAAGGGATCAAAGAACCAGGTATTATCCTGAATATCGGTCAGCCAGAGGTCAGTGTCGTATTGGACCGCACACGCATGGCAGCTTTCAACGTTTTACCTGCAGACGCTCAGGCCGTACTGGAAATGGCGTTCGGCGGTAAAACAGCTTCTGTATTATATGATGGTGAGCGCAAATTTGACATTCGTCTACGGTACGCGCCGGAATATCGAAAAACAGAAAAAGATATTGCACAATTGATGGTCCCTTGTGGCGATGGAACCTTGATTCCGCTGAAAAGTATTGCAACTATTGAAAAGGACAACGGAGCCGCATTTATCTATCGTGACAATATCAAACGTTATATCGGCATCAAATTTTCAATTCGTGACCGTGATCTCGGAAGTACAATTGCAGAAGCCCAACAGAAAGTCAGTAAAATCAAACTTCCTGAAGGATATGCTATAGGTTGGACTGGGCAGTTTGAAAATCAGCAGCGTGCTACACATCGCTTAGCTCAGGTAGTACCGATCAGTCTGGTCGTCATCTTCTTTTTGCTTTTTATACTCTTCGGGAACATCAAAGATTCCTTGCTGGTACTGGCAAACGTGCCATTTGCATTGATTGGCGGTATTATTGCTTTACATGTGACAGGTATGAATTTTGGAATTTCGGCTGGCGTCGGTATGATTGCCCTCTTTGGAATATGTATCCAAAATGGCGTGATTCTTATTTCTGAATTCCATCAAAACAAAAAAGACGGACTGCCAAATGACCAGTCGATCTATAAAGGCGTGAAATCACGAACTCGACCCGTTGTTATGACCGCACTAATGGCATCCATCGGACTTTTACCTGCTGCGCTGTCAACTGGCATAGGTTCAGAATCTCAAAAACCTTTAGCTATTGTTATAATTGGAGGTCTGATTTCTGCTACAATTCTAACTTTACTGATCTTTCCGATCATTTATGATATGTTTAATCGAAAAGAAAGGCTGCCACAAACGACAACTGGATAACATTATCCTTACGGCCAAAGTCTGGAGCGACAAGGCCGTACTTGTTTCGGGTATCACGCATGATCTTCGTGCCCACAACAAAAAGCTTTTTTTGCTGTAACATTTGTATCTATTCCAGGATTAAAGTTTCAAAAGCAACAAAAAGCCCTTAAGTTTACAACAAATTACACTCCAAGGGATATCTGATGCTCTTGGATCAACAAAAAAATATATTTATGACTATTCTCACCTTTACGATCATTCTCCTTTTCGGTGCTTTTGTGGCGGGTCTCTTAGGGTCCCTGACGGGCTTAGGAGGAGGGGTCGTTGTCATCCCTTTATTGACCCTTCTTTTCCATGTTGACATTCGCTACGCCATAGGAGCAGCCCTCTTAGCTTCCATCGCGACATCTTCAGGTGCAGCAACGGCTTATGTCAAAGAAGGCATTACCAATATTCGGCTCGGTATGTTTCTAGAAATCGCGACTACAATTGGAGCCGTCATCGGCGCCGTAATTGCGATATATATGCCCACCAATACTATTGCCATAATTTTTGGCGTGGTACTTATATTCTCAGCGGCTATGACTGTACGTAAGAAAAATGAACACGCATTTTCCGGCGGTTCAGCTCTGGCAGAAAAGCTGAAACTCAATAGCACCTACCCCGCCGGCGGAAAACTTATTCCTTATAAATTGACCAATGTGCTTGGTGGTTTCTCTTTAATGGGTGTAGCCGGAATTTTATCGGGACTATTGGGAATCGGATCCGGTTCTCTAAAAGTATTGGCCATGGACAGCATGATGAAAATCCCCTTTAAGGTCAGTACAACAACGAGTAACTTCATGATAGGTGTAACCGCAGCGGCTTCAGCAGTCGTCTACCTGCAACGGGGATATATGGACCCGGGAATTGCCTTTCCAGTCATTTTGGGTGTATTATGTGGTGCGATAACTGGGTCAAAGCTTCTAAAAAGAATGAATCCCAAAACCTTACGCATTATTTTTGCAGTAGCTATTACATTAGTCGCGTTGGAAATGATTTTCAACGGTTTTCAAAATAAATTCTAAAAACGACATCAAATCACCCAGCTAACTGCTGGCCGAAATATTTACGTAAATATGAAACAAGTATTTTCAAAAAATTATTGGGGTGATAAAGACATTTCCCTACTCGTGGGACAGATTTTGCGCATTGGCGTCATCTTCGCCTCCTCAATTTTAATCCTTGGCGGTATTCTATACCTATTTGTTCACGGGCAGGACACCGTACCAAACTACCGGAATTTTGTTGGTGAAGGGAATTCAAACACAACGATTACAGGTATTATTACCGGAGCTTTTCACAAAAACATCCCGCAAATCATTCAATTAGGGGTCTTGCTATTGATCTGTACACCTATTGTACGTGTAATCGGCTCACTCTTCGGGTTCGTCATCGAAAGAGACCGACTCTATGTCGTGATCACATTGATCGTTTTGGCCGTCATTATTGGCAGCATCTTGAGTGGCGTCAAGGGATAGCTCGCGCTATCTCTTGATGCTTCGCCAGGTAGATTTTAACAGCGCATATTCAAAATTCTTGCGTTCAGGTTCGTTGACATAACTCACCATTTTTTCAGCTACCTTAGTTGCCCCTAAACGCTCTACGGCTTTTTGCGACCGATAATTCTCAGCGCCAACATGTAAATAAATTGTATCCACAAAATTGAAGGCAAAATCAAACATCATTTCTTTGACCAATGGATTGACACCTTTCCCCCAATAGTCACGCGCGTAAAAAGTATACCCCACGAAAATAGATTTTGCAGCTTCATCAAGTCCATAGTAACGGGTACTTCCGATACAAACACCGTTACTTTTATCTAAAATCAAATAAGCTGATTTACTAGACAAAGCTCCTTCGAAAAATGAACGAAAAACATCCTCTTTCCAACGATCTTTATTGGGATGTTGTGCCCAAATCAGTGGATCTATGGCCACTTGATACAGCGTATCAAAATCTGTTGAGTCAATCAACCTTAAAACGACCTTATCGTTTTCAAGCTTATTGGGTGCGACAAATTTCATGAGACATATTTATTTAAGAGCTATACAACTATTTCGATAAAAGATACCAAATATTGATGAAACTAAGTTGAATTGCCTTCATAAATGGGCAAATATTACACCAAAATGTCTGTTTAGACCCCACTTTATTAAAATTTAAGGACAAGGACATAAATAGTACTCAACTAACACCCAAATTTTGTATTTTACGCCCAAATGGAACAGTTTAAGGAATTTGTAAAACAGCGCATCAATGTCTCTGAAGAAGAATTGGAGGACATTATCTCACGTTATCAGATAAAAAAGATAAAAAAAAAGGAATACTTTCTAAGGGCTGGCGAAGTATGCCATTATGAAGCATATGTAATCAGCGGTCTATTTAAGTCATTCTATGTCACTGCCGATGGTATCGAACATATCTTACAATTTGCCATAGAAGACTGGTGGGTCGGGGATATTGCCAGTTTCAACAATCAAGAACCTGCTTTGCAGAATATTCAGGCGCTGGAAGATTCGGTGGTACTCACCTTATCAAAAAAAGATAAAGATAGGCTTTACGAAGACCATCCGATCTTCGAGAAACTCGCCAGAATCATGGCGCAGCGGGCACAAATTGCCTCACAGCATCGCATTATTTCAAGTATAGGCTTTACAGCCCAGGATCGTTATTTGGATTTTATAAAGAGATATCCTAAAATCTATCCTCGGATATCCAATATGCAATTGGCGTCCTATCTCGGTGTCACACAAGAATTCCTGAGCCGATTAAAAAGACAAATTTTGAAACCCAGTCGAAATTCTTGATCTACATCAATTTTTTCTAAAAGAGTTTATCTCAACTTTGCAAAAGCTTGTTCAAACAAACATTTTGAACGATTAAGGGTTTGATAAATAAATAGAAAACAACATGAATAGATTTTTTCAAATTTTAGCAGTAGCAATATTAATGGTTAATGTTGCTGTGGCTCAAGTAAAATGGTCAGCCGATGCTGGTCATACCAACGCAAGATTCGATGTAAAACACTTAGGTATCAGTTTTGTCGACGGTGAGTNNAGGCTCGGTAGAAACAGCAACTGGAACAAGCTTTAACAATGCAAAAGTTAATTTTTCAATTGATGTGAATAGCATTGACACGCGCATCGCAGCACGTGACAACCACTTGAAATCGGACGATTTCTTTTCCGCTGAAAAATTTCCTAAAATGACTTTAAAGTCTATCAGTTTTAAAAGTGGAAAAGCAAAAGGCAAATATGTTATGATCGCTGATTTAACTATTCGCGACGTAACCAAGCAAGTAACTTTTGACGTGACCCAAAACGGTGGAATTATTACGGATCCTTGGGGAAAAACACGTGCAGGTTTTACAGCGAAGACAAAGATCAACCGTCAAGACTTTGGCATAAAATACAACGACAAATTACCTTCAGGAGTTGAAGCTATTGCCTCTGAAGTAGCCATTACAGTCAACACAGAGTTAGTATTAAACTAATAAACGATAAATTAAATCACACAAACTGAGCGGCTATCCTATTTAATAGGGTAGCCGTTTTTTATAATCCTTTTAACATTCCACCATCTAATGGGATATGAGCACCAGTCAAAAAGTTGGCATAGTCAGAACAAATAAAGGCCACTAAATAGCCATATTCCTCGGGAGTCCCCAAACGACCTGCCGGCACCTGCTTTAGCCTTAGCGCCAAAGCTTCCTCATAGGATATTCCCAAACGTTGGGCATCCATCTTCGTCAACGAATGGATACGATCGGTATCAAAAAGTCCCGTCAATATGCCATTGACCGTTACACCATCCTTTGCAACGTCATCGGCCAAAGATTTACTCCAGCTCATCAATGCTGTACGAATGGTATTAGATAAGACCAGATTGGACACAGGCTCCTTCACCGTTGAAGAAGATACATTGATAATTCGGCCATACTGATTAGCCAACATATGGGGGAGCGCACAAGATGTCGTGTAACAATGATTTTGAAACAGGAGTTCAAAAGCATGCTGATAATCAGTCAAATTCTGCTGATCTATAGTTCCAGCCCGTGGTCCATTGGAATTGTTGACCAATATATCCACTCTATTAATCCTGAAATAATGATCGATCTGTTGTTTATATCCTTCATGATCGTTGTAGTCAACGACAATATATTGATGAACTTGCCCTTTTGATGTATCCAGATTTTTACAGGTAGTCTGCAACTTTTCTTCATTCCGAGAGGCTAGCGTCACCGAAGCGCCACAAGAAGCTAAAACCCGAGCAATTCCTGCACCTATTCCCGCAGAACTCGCACCGATCAGTGCTTTTTTTCCACATAGATTGATTTCCATATTATTTAATTTTTTGATTTTTTTTATATCATACCCAATAGGCTATTTACGGCTGCTATCGGTCTAATCGTTGTCCTTTGCTCGAATCATTGCGATAAAAAGATATACAGCAAAGATCCAGGCCGAACCTAGGCATATCCACGCAAAAATTGGAATACCCCACCATTGTGGTTGCACACGTGCGACGATGATCATCCCGCCAAGTAGATTGAGCGACATAAACATAATGCCGATGACGATACGATTGACTCCTTTACGGAGAATTGTATTAAAAGACCGCGCACTGATCAATCGGTGATTGAGCGTAAAATTTCCTGTTCGAAACAATCGTACAAGCGCCCGCATATCCTCCGGTAGTTTTTCGACATCACGGGCAAACGATTCCACTTTATGTTTTCCTTTTTTGAAGATAGCTTCAGGCGAAAGCCGTTCCATCATGATCCTCCGTGCAAAAGGCTTGATACTTTCCATGATATTCAGATCGGGATACAGTTGACGGCCAATACCTTCCATCAAGGAAATTCCACGCATCAACTGATAGATATATTCAGGGAAATACAGTCTATTGTCACCAATGATCTTCCAAAGTCTATTAAATAGCAGGTCTAAGCTCAAGTCTCCGAGCGAAACATTGTCGATCATATCGAAGATCTCATAAAGAGAGCGCTCAAATTGATTTCGATCCGGAATATGACTGACCACAGCCACATCTTCAATCACGTCTGCCAGTCGCACCGCATCTTCGGAAATCGCAGACTGAATAAATTCCTCTAGCTGTCGGCGATCGATCCCCAATAGCTTGCCCATATTACCAAAATCCAAAAAGGCTATCCTCCCATCGGGCATCACCATCATATTGCCAGGGTGTGGATCCCCATGAAAAAAACCATGGATAATCACTTGCTCAAGGTATAAATTAATCCCATTCTTGACGAGTGTTTGTACATCCATCCCACGACGTTTGATTTCGGCGGCATCAGTCACCTTAAAACCGTCAAGATACTCCATGCACAACACACGGTCGGAAGAGAGATCGGCGTAGACACGCGGAACCTTTATCAGCTTATTTCCTTTAAAGTTTTTACTGAACCGTTCAATATGATGCCGTTCGATCACGAATGACATTTCCTCTTGTAAAGTCATGGCAAAAGATTCGACAATGAGGGAAAGATTGAGATTTTCCAGCACATCATTGTACAGTGTCAGGATCTTGGCAATATCGCGCATAAGTGCCAAATCACACCGCATAACCTCATCGATGCCGGGACGACGAACTTTCAATACAACTTTTGCTCCGTCCTTCAGCGTTGCGCGATAGACCTGAGCAATTGATGCAGCAGCAAAAGGTTCGGTAGCGATCTCCAGAAAATGATCTTCGATGTTGAGATTCAGTTCCTCTGCGAGAAAACGATGAATATCGACTTCAAAAGGCGGAACATGATCTTCCAGTCGTTTGAGTTCATCAACAAGATCTTTGGGAAGTAACCCTTCACGGGTCGAGGCTGATTGTCCAAGTTTGATAAACGCTGGCCCAAGCTCTTCAAGTGCCATCCGGATACGTGTATAGACATTGATGTTGCCTACATCAATATTGCGATCCACCACGGTCCTAGGTCCTTTCCAAGGCAATCGGGCGATTGCGTCTTTAAAACCATATTTGGCCAATATACTTAAAATCTGAGAGCTACGCTGTAACTTCTTTGTCGGATTATACATAACAGACAAGGGTTTTCAAAAACAATATACAAAATATCCATGCTCGAAAAACACAAAAGTCTATAAAAAAACAGACAGGATATCTCATATGGCATTCAAACAAATACTAAACACATACCACACAAAAACCTTACCCGATTTGTCCGACCTTTCTTTCTCCTTAAGAATTAAACCATCATTCCGTCTCCATTTGATCCAGTATTTCCCTAATCTGAGCAACATACTTACTATAGTAGGCCCGGATCATAAGTTCTGTAATCAGAAAAACCAGAATGATCGAAACAATCGCCGAGACAATCATCCACACGATAAAATTTGGCTCTTGTTGAAAAGTTTCCCTGAAATGATATAACCGATCAAACCAGACCGTTGTACGGTTCTGCGCAATCATGATAAGATACAGAAATAATGCTTGTGGAATCATGACATAAGCAGCAATACGATAAGTCTCCACAGCATATTTCAAATCGTAATACAATTTGAGCAAATGCTCGCGAGAGGCCAACAATTCAATTTTTTTAGTACTCTTTACCAAATAAAAAAATCGACGATAATAGAGCAAACTCGACAAGGATATTTGTATGATAAAAAAGTAATAAGCAAATGCGGCATACCCTTCGATCTTATAGATAGGCAAAATAGGGACCATGAAGAGAAAGAACATACATAATGCCCAAGAAATGAATTCGCGTTTGATATTCTTTCTCAACTTGACGATAATATTCCCGACTTCCTTATAATGTTCCAGATTTGGATTCTGCAAATCCTCATCTGTAGACTGTTCCTGCCATGATTTTTTTAACTCATCAAAATTCATAATTGTATTTTTTAATGATCTGTTGAATTCGTTCCTTCGTACGGTTTAATTTAACCCGGGCGTTTACTTCTGAAATACCCAAATGTTCCGCAATCTCGCGGTGGCTCTGACCTTCTAAAAACAAAAAGATTAAAGCCTTTTCTACGGCATTGAGTTCATGCACTGCCTGGTAAAATATTTTTAACTTTTCGTCTCTTTCCGTGTCGTATGCCTCCTCAGCAAAATCGTGCCCGTCCTCCAGTGTGTCATAGATCTGATGTTTCTTTTCTTTTTTCAAAAATACCATTGCGGTATTCAATGCAACACGGTACATCCAGGTAGAGAATTTACTCTGTTGCTTAAAAGTCGCATATGATTTCCACAACTGATACACAATCTCCTGATAAAGATCCTGTCTTCCTTCGTGGTCATCCATGTACATACGGCTCACCTTGACGATAATTCCCTTATTTTCGTCGATCAACCTTAGAAATTCTGTTTCTGAATGGATCACTTAGCAACTTTTCTTTTAATATATTCAGGTAATAAGTAACGCAAATAAACAATGTGTTACAGCTTTATTTAAAAATATGTAAATTGTTATGAATTAAAGGAGGAAAATCGCAAATATAATGGAAAATATATTTTATCAGGGACAGGTAATCTGGGCACAGATCGATGCCAACAGACATATGCGTCACTCAGCCTACGCAGATATTTGCGCACAGGCTCGCAGTAATATGTTGAACAAAATGGGATTTTCTTTGGATAAATTTGCCGAATATCAAATCGGACCAATTTTATTTAGAGAAGAGCTGCTCTATTTTAGAGAGGTACATTTGGATGAATATGTACAGGTAAAAGTTGAATTGACAAAATACAACAATAGCAATAGCCGTTTTTCCTTTATACATCAAGTATTTAGGGCGGATGGAACTTTGTGTTGTACCGTAAACGTCGACGGCGCTTGGCTCGACCTTCAGAAACGTAAGCTAACCAAATTACCAAACGACATGGAACCCTACCTGGCTAAAGTGCCACGAGCAACAAATTATGAAGAAATTGACTAATCTTCCCGAAAGGATAGGATAGCATGATAATAAAGTAAAAATCCCTCGGAATTCCATTTGTATTCCGAGGGATTAAAACATAAACTAACCTAAAAACTATTTTTTTTACTGCGAACTTCCCTCAACAGGTAGATTCTATCGCCCCAAACCGCTGAATTATTTTACTTCAATCAAACGTTTAGCTATGATTGCATCTTCCTTTTTACCGACAGTCAAAATCAATACACCGCCTTCATAAGCCGCTTCGATATTGCTATAATCAACTGTTTCTGGTAATGTAAAAGACCTGGAGAATGAAGAATAGTTAAATTCTTTTTTGCTATATAATTTCTCCTCGCTCGCACTCTCCTCTTTTTTCTCTGCAGAAATGGTAATCAGATTCTTGTCTACATTGATCTTAAAATCTGACTTATCTAACCCTGGCGCAGCCATTTCTATTTTAAATGATTTTTCGCTTTCCGATATATTTACCGCCGGTACGCGAGAAACCAAACGATCAGAGATAAAATTATCGTTGAATAAATTGTCGAATACAGTATTTACAAATGGGTTTACCGCATCAGTGTTTAAACTTTTTGTAGGGAATTTAATTAATGCCATGTTTTTGTCCTCCTAATTTTTTTTATTGTTAAGCTTTATTATGCTATCTATTTGGAAGGATATATTCAATTCATGTACCAACTCAACTTAAAAGACAAAATGTCACTTAAATTAAAAAATTAATGTCATTTTGTCTTAAATAAAATAAATGTACGACGAAAACCAAAGCAAGTTGTCATCCTCCCTGATACAAACAGGAATATACTATCCATCCCGCTATGGAATTAACGTCAGCGGGGCCGAACTGTTTTTGATAAAAGCTATTATTTTTTCTATTTAGGCTGGGGTATTAAGATGCTGTCTTTGCTCTTTTTCAAGCGCATTTATCACCAAGGATTTGACCGCATCATAAACATAGTCTTTGGCTTCTGCATAAGAAATCTCGTAAATTCGAGGTACACTATCTGCAAATTGCGGAAAAGGCACGAAAAGTTTGTTGTAATAAACATCCAATTGCTGTACTGTCGGCAATTCAAAAGCTAAACGAAGCTGAAATCTCCGAATAATCGCAGTATCCAAAATCTCGGGATGATTGGTTGCAGCTATTAAAACCGCCTCATTTGGAAAATAATCGATCAATTGGATAATTGTATTGACTAATCGACGCATTTCACCCACATCCTTTTCTTCACTGATACGCGCCTTTCCGATCTGATCAAACTCATCTAAGAATAAAACAGCTTTCTCACGGCCGGCCTTGTCGAACACCTGTTTAATATGTTGAGAAGTCTCGCCAATTCTGGATGAAATAAGGTTACTTAGATTGAGTACATAGATAGGCTTTTCCAATGTCGCCGCCACCGCTTTCGCTGTTGGGGTCTTTCCACACCCAGAATAACCGTGCAACAGGATCTTGTTGCTAACAGGCAATCCATACTGGGAAAGTTCCTTAATATATCGGTGTTCTTTAATCAATTGTTTAAGCTTTTGCCGACTTTCATCCGCTAAGAAGACATCAGCCAATGCTATCCTCTCCTTATCGGCAATAACGAGATCATAAATATTCATGCTGTCAATTTGAGACTTTAACAAATAGATTGGCAAAGCTAAATATTTACCAATTAATTTAGCTAGTCCAGTTTTATTTTAATTTCTATTATATTTTAGGCTCACCTGAGAGCTAGATAAATCCCCTCCAAAAGGAGGATTGGATTTTCGGATCACGACCTCGATCGTAATGGCATGATCTACAGCATCTCTAATCTGATTCAGCATCTCTGCCGCCGCGGATTCTAAAAGTTTTCTCTTGGGCTGCATCACCTTCGCTGCAAGCTGATAAAGCTCTTCGTAGTTGAGCGTATTGTGCAAATCTTCGGTTTCGGTATTTTGAAATGGAAAACACACATCAATGGATACAAAAAACTCGTTACCAAGTATCTGTTCCTCCTCGTAATAACCGATCGGCGCATAGA
Source organism: Sphingobacterium sp. UBA6711 (assembly GCA_002454415.1). Lineage (GTDB taxonomy): Bacteria > Bacteroidota > Bacteroidia > Sphingobacteriales > Sphingobacteriaceae > Sphingobacterium. The sequence continues at coordinate 53,368 of DKIT01000070.1, read as the reverse complement.
AACGTGCTTCTTTAAGTGATACTGTCTGTAGAATAGTAGCCATGCACAAACCTAAGGAAATTGTTCCAAACAACTGTGATTATTTGTATATTTAGCCATACCAAAATCCCAACGAATGAATTTTTCATTATCATCTGTACTTGCAATCGCACTCTTAGCTGCATCGGCTTCATTGCAGGCTCAAACAAATATGAAACCCAGTGACACGGAATATTACAGCCCTGTCCCTCCGACCGTTACCATTAACAACGGCATCCCAAGTGATGCGACTATTCTTTTTGATGGCAAGGATCTTTCCAAATGGAAAGGCGAAAAAGGAAAAGCTGACTGGATCGTCGCCAACAATATACTTGAGGTAAAACCTGGATCTGGAACGATCCAAACAAATGAAAATTTCACAGACTTTCAGTTACATATTGAATGGAAAAGCCCCGAGGTTATTAAAGGTGAAGGTCAAGGTCGTGGAAATAGTGGTATCTTTCTCCAAGGTCTTTACGAAATCCAGGTATTGGACAACGTCAACAATCCAACGTATGTCAATGGCGGCGCGGGTAGCCTATACAAACAACGCCCACCACTAGCACAAGTCATTGCTCCAGATAAATGGCATACTTATGATATCATTTACAAAGCCCCCCAATTTAACAAAGATAGTTTATTGATTAGCAAAGGCACAGTCACTGTGCTTCACAACGGAGTTGTGGTACAAAATAATACACAAATAGATGGCACTACCGAATATATCGGTCTTCCAAAAATCGTTAGTCACGGCCCTGGTCCAATTATTCTTCAAGATCACGGTAATCCCGTACAGTTCAGAAATATCTGGATTCGGAAACTATAGATTTTTATCTAGCAATTTCAGTTAGAAAAGCAACAATTCTGTACTAGGTTTTAAAGGGCTATTTAACTAAATTAGCCCTTTAAAATTTAGAAACAAACTGGATACGATTGATTTCCCAGGCCTATAATCCCGGTGACAAATATCATATTCCTACTATAATTATGTTTTCATGAAAAGAATTGCGCTATTCTTCTTGTTGGCAAGCTCGATCACAAGCTATGCTCAACGCAACCTCAATTTGGAAGAAACAGTATTTGGTCCCCGTACATATGCACCGACATCGATTACCGGTGCTTCATGGATACCAAAATCAGACAGTTTCTCCTATCTCGATAAATCCTATCAAAACTTACTCTCAAAAAGTGCTTCCAACAACTGGAACGAAAGCAGTTTAGTATCCAAAGTAGACCTTGAAACAGCTTTAAAAGTTGCCATCCCAAATGAAACATTTAATTTGCGCATGTTTCCTTACGATTATAAATGGCGCGATGGCAACACGCTCTTGCTCCAAGTTGATGGTAAGGATAAGGTGTATACCGTAGCGTATAATATTAAATCCAAAAGCATCGAAAGCTTCATTGGAAATGACAACAAAGGCGCTAATCGCGAACTAAGTTCGGATCTTTCAAAAACCGCCTATTTAATTGACAATAACATTGTCATTGTTGACAAAAATGGAAAAATAACTGCGGTAACCAATGACTCCGACAAAGGGATCGTGAACGGAAGTGACTACACGCACCGTCAGGAATTTGGCATCAAAAAAGGTATGTGGTGGAGCAATCAAAATGATAAATTACTATACTACCGGAAAGATGAGTCCATGGTCGCCAACTATCCATTGCCGCAATGGAGTCCACAAATCGCAGAAATTAAATGGATAAAATACCCCATGACGGGACAAAAATCTGAAGAGGTTTCACTCATCGTCTATAATACAATTACAGGAGAAAAAATAAAACTACAGACCGGTGAACGGTCTGAGCAGTATTTAACTACTGTCACTTGGGATCCGTCCGGAAAGTACATCTATGTAGGCTTACTTAATCGTGGACAAAACGACCTAAAGTTAAATAAGTATAATGCTGAAAGCGGCGCTCTGGTAAAAACTTTATTTGAAGAGACCGCGACAACTTGGGTAGAACCTGAAAATCCGCTGACATTTCTACCAAACAAACCTGATCAATTCCTTTATCAATCCGATAAGGATGGCTACAATCAGCTTTACCTATACAATACCGAGGGTAATTTGATTAAAAAATTAGGCCATAAAGACATCGTCATGGAAACATTGCTCGACTTCTCGGCTAATGGCAACAAAGTAAGTTATACCGGAGTGACCAATAACGGTTTGGATCGCCAATTATTCGAAGTCGATCTAAAATCGGGAAAAACGACTCAATTAACAAATGAATCGGGTATACACCACGCATCTTTAAGTGACGATGGCAAATATATCTACGATCAGTATAGCAACTTAAAAACACCGAATAAAATTCAGATCAAGGAAGTTAAATCTGCTAAGGAAACAACTTTGGTCAATGCAGAAAACCCTTTTTCCGGAAAAATCAACAATCCTAAAATCGAATTTGTACAGTTGACATCGGCGGATGGAAAATACCCTTTAACAGGACGTATCATTTATCCAAATGATTTTGATCCAGCAAAGAAGTATCCGGTCATGTACTATTTATATGGTGGATCCCATTCCCAACTTGTTTCCAACAAGTGGCTTGGCGGTGCAGGTTATTTCGACATATATATGGCTCAACAAGGATACATTGTTTTTACCATGGACAATCGCGGCACAAATTACAGAGGTCGTGATTTCTATACCGCTACACACCGCAACCTAGGTCAAAATGAAATGGCAGATCAATTGAAAGGCATTGAATTCCTGAAGTCAAAGCCCTTTATCGATCAACAGCGTATGGGGATTTTTGGTTGGAGCTTCGGTGGATTTATGACAACATCTTTCATGTTGCACCATAACGATATTTTCAAAGCTGCGGTAGCCGGAGGCCCTGTAATTGACTGGAAATTTTACGAGGTTATGTACGGGGAACGTAATATGGATACACCACAGGAAAATCCTGAGGGATATAAATTGACTTCGTTATTGAATAAAGCCGATCAATTGAAAGGAAGATTGTTGATCATCCATGGTGCGCAGGATCCAGTAGTCGTACAGCAAAACAGCATGGAATTTTTGGAAGCGTGCATCAAAGCCGGAAAACAAGTGGATTACTTCTTGTACCCAACACATGAACACAATGTGATGGGCAAAGACCGCATTCATATGTACGAGAAAATTGCCGATTACTTTAATCAGCATCTTAAAAATCCTTCTTAAAACTTAGGAAAGTCAAAAATACGACAAAGGCACCTTTCATTATGACTGGTGCCTTTGCATTTATTTGGGCAATCCTTCTCTTGAGTAAAGCCGTTTCAACCAATTATCAATTAAATCCGAAGAAAGAACTATTTAATCAGTTACCACTTGTTCTTTTTGATTGAAGATTGGTCGGCCAAACCAACTGTTTGCCTTCCTTATCAATCGGCAATATTATTTTTTCGCGCGAAACCAAAGTTGGCTCTTCACAAGCTAAATACGTTAAAATCGCAACGATGATCGCATTCTGCTTGACCTCATCAAATACAATTTTGTCGTAGGTATCGCGATTGGTATGCCAGGTCACCTTACCGTAGTCCCAAGAAGTGGAAGAGAGCCCAAAGGCTGGAATTCCTTTTTGCACAAAGGAAGAGTGATCACTCCCGCCTGTTCCTGGCATACCCGGAAAGCTGGTCTGGATTTCATTACGAAAATCTTCAGGCAAGTATTGCAACCAGCGGCTAATGTATTCGTATGATTTTTCAAAGCCGCTGCCCCCTATCCGAACGATTCTACCTGTTCCATTATCCTGATTCCATACCACCTGTATATTTTTAGCAATCTCAGGATGATCTTCGACAAATGCAGAAGAACCATTCAGTCCTTGTTCTTCACTTCCCCAATTTCCGACTAAAATTGTTCTTTTATTTTCTGGATAAACCTTTCTTAAAATACGTACAGCCTCCATCATGGTAATTACACCAGTCGCATTATCCGTAGCGCCCGAAGCGCCATCCCAAGAATCCAGATGTGCCGAAAGCACGACATATTCATTTGGTTTCACCTTGCCTTTGATCTCCGCGATACTATTATATGTTTTTGATATTCCCAGTTCTTTTGAATTTCCCTGCAGGGACACCCGTGGTTTGATCCCATGCTCCGCCATCCGGTATAACAAACCATAGTCTTCCAATCCGACATTAAATACCGGTATCTTTTTGGACTTTGCGTCAAATATCCGCGTGATACCCGGCAATTCGGTCCAATACGAATCAATTACGCCAACTGCCCCAGCATGTTCCAGGACCAAAGGCAGTGTCCGGCGGGTACTTCCCGTATAGGACATACTGCTTTCCCATTTTTTTAGCTGATCATTTTTTAAAGATTGATATTTTTCATAACCTTTAGCAGAAGCAGACTCCTTCCAATTAGCATCCGAACGACCTGAAATTGGATTCATACCAATGAGCACAATTTTTCCTTTTACCGTTTTAAGCCAAGACTGAAAATCCGCCTGGGAACCAAACAGCGGCATCGCCACCACCTCTGCCTCTATCCCCTTCTCTTTTGTCATAGGACTAAAAGCCAATTGTGTACCTTCTAAAGACTTAATTCTCGGATAGGTCATTGTCACCTGAGCAGTCCCTCGCTCCCATGAACGCCACTCGCCATACGCTTCATTACGTGCTTCAGCGCCCAGTGCCTTATATTGCTTAACAACCCACTCATGTGCCTGTTGCATTTGAGGGCTACCCACTAAGCGGGGACCAATAACATCGACCAGCTCAAATGCATATTGCTCCAATTGCGAATTTGCATTCGCTTCCTGAACTATGGCAGATACCAGTTGATCTGAATGTTGCGCAAAAACTGCAGGAGTACTCAACAACAGCAAGGCTAAGCCAAACGATTTAACACCTCTTTGTTTTGTCATTCTTATTCTCATCTGTTTTATTTTTTTGTTGATTAATTATTCCACCCACTCGGCATCCACCCTACTCACATAAAACTCTACTAAAATAAATGGACTAAGCCCCCAGAAACAAGTAAGCATTGCCCAACCATTCGGTTACCGCCATTAGCGGCAATTAATTTTTTCTCGAAATGGAGTTAATTCTGGATTTATGAATACCATTGGATCGGTTTTTTCGAAATTACTAAAGATAATCCAAAAACATACATTCCTTGGTCTATTCCGATGGTAAACAAAGCAAAAAAGCCTAAGGAAATCTCCCTAGGCTTTACTAAATATGAATATGAATGGTTGATTAGTTACACGGCTTCTACTTTTGACTTTTCATAGCTCTCTTGATGCACTGACGCCACAGCTCTTCCAGAGGGATCATTCAGATTTTGAAAGGAAGCATCCCAAGCCAACGCTTCGGGCGTACTGCAAGCCACAGACTTGACCGAAGGAACGGTCTGCGCTGCCGCTGTCGATGGAAAATGTGACTCAAAAATAGTTCTATATAAAAATTCTTCTTTATTTTTTGGTGTGTTGATCGGGAACTTTGTCGCTGCAGCAGCAAACTCCTCATCGGAAACCTTGATCTCGGCTTGTTCTTTCAACGTATCGATCCAGCTGTAACCTACACCATCTGAAAACTGCTCTTTTTGGCGCCAGGCAATGCTTTCCGGAAGATAATCTTCAAATGCCTTACGGACGACCCATTTTTCCATTCTTCCCTCACGAATCATCTTATCCGATGGGTTGATGCTCATGGCGATATCCATGAATTCTTTATCCAAGAAAGGCACACGACCTTCGACTCCCCAAGCCGCGAGCGATTTATTTGCACGCAGACAGTCATACAAATACAACTTTTTCAGCTTACGTACGGTTTCTTCATGAAATTCCTGTGCATTGGGCGCCTTATGAAAATATAAATAGCCTCCGAAAAGCTCATCTGAACCCTCACCCGATAAAACCATTTTAATGCCCATAGACTTAATCACACGTGCCAATAAATACATGGGTGTCGAAGCTCTTACGGTTGTCACATCATAAGTTTCGAGGTGATAGATTACATCGCGAATAGCATCCAATCCCTCTTGGATCGTGAAATTTATCTCATGATGGATCGTTCCGATATGATCCGCAGCCTTTTGCGCGGCGATCAGATCAGGAGCCCCCTTTAACCCTACCGCAAAAGAATGCAGCTGTGGATACCAGGCCTCTTCTTGATCATCACTTTCGATTCTTCTGGAAGCAAATTTTTTAGTAACAGCCGCAATCACAGATGAATCCAGTCCACCCGACAACAGCACACCATAAGGCACATCCGACATTAGCTGGCGGTGTACAGCATCTTCCAGACCTTGACGCAAAACAGCGATATCAGTCTCATTATCTTTTACTGCTTCATAGCTCTCCCAATCACGTTGATACCAACGCTGCGGCTCAGTACCAGTTTTGCTATATAGATAATGTCCCGGAGGAAATTGTTCTATTGTCGCACAGAAGCCCTCAAGGGATTTCAACTCAGATGCAACAAATAACTGTCCCTCTGTATCTTTTCCATAATACAAGGGAATTATACCCATATGGGCACGGGCAACAAAAAAGGAGTCATCACGTGAATCATATAATGCAAAACCAAAAATACCGTTCAACTCATCAACAAATGAAGGACCTTTGGCTAAATATAAAGCTAAAACAACTTCAGAGTCACTTTGTGTCGAAAACTCATAGTCGGGAAGGCTATTTCTTAATTCATGGTGGTTATAGATTTCGCCATTAACCGCTAAAACAACTTTACCATCAGGACTATACAATGGTTGACTTCCTGATTTTGGATCGACGATAGCTAATCTCTCATGGGCCAATAAAGCTTTTTCACCGGTAAATATACCTGACCAATCTGGCCCGCGGTGACGAATACGTTTTGACATTTCCAATACTTGAGATCTCAATGAGCTTGCAGGTTGCTTTAATTCAAAAGCGCCAATAATTCCACACATATTATGAAAATTTTAAATATTTCGTTTTTACATTATGTTATTGACACAAAGTAAAACAATTAAAAAGTAAATTCATAATAATTTTTTATTTTTATTGTGTTTTTATTAAAAATAATATTCAAAACAAGTAATATTAACAATAAAAGACTTATTTGTTTACAATAATCACACAATAGATTAATGGATCATTTTAAGATTTATCGTTAAATTGACATCGTAATCAAATAACCAAGAACATGGATCTAATTAAAACCTTCTACAGCGAACTCGCGCTAAGTACAGAAGAATTGAATGCCATTAAGGAAAAACACGAGGTCATGACGGTCAAGAAAGGTGATTTCATACTCACAAAAGGTCAGATCTCAAATGCTTACTATCTGATTGAATACGGTCTCACCAGATCCTTCCTTCATGATTATGAAGGAAATGAAGTCACAATCGGCTTTTGTTGCGATAATGATGTCGTTATCGAAGTAGCGTCATTTTTCCAACGGAGTCCAACGGTTGAAAATATACAAACACTTAGCGAAACGCGCTTGTGGAAAATAAATTTTGATGATTTTCAAGAGCTTTTCCATCAAATACCGGAGTTTAGGGAATGGGGACGTTCTTGGATGGCCCAAGAGCTGGTCCACAATAAAAATAGAGCTATTGCCATGATAACGGAACCAGCGACAACCCGATATCTTCGTTTAATTAAAGAAAAACCAATACTTATCCAGCAAGCTCCCTTAAAACATATCGCATCCTATTTAGGGATCACAGACACATCGTTAAGTCGCATTCGCAAAGAAATTGTCCATGGGAATTAGGTATACATACCTCCTGAAGTATATTTTCAAATCTTGCCTTAAGGCAAGATTATTATTAAAACTTCGTCCTAATTTTACCATAAGCTTTCTCGACCATAACAAGATGAAAGGAGGAGAATACACCAAAAAAGAAATAATCAATATATTCAAAAATTAGAAATCATGGCAAAATTACATGCGTACTTAAATTTCAATGGGAATTGCGAAGAGGCTTTCACTTTCTACGAAAAAGTCTTTCATACAAAAAACCCTGGTTACATGCGTTATGGCGACATCCCTGCGGATCCACAGATGCCCCCCATCCCAGACGAAGCAAAAAATAAAATCTGTCATACCGCAATCTCGATCAACGGAGACAGTATGTTGATGGGGGCTGATGTCATTCCCGCATTTGGTCAACAATATATACAGGGAAATAACACTTACGTGATGCTTATGTGTGATGATGCAACTGAAGCAAAAACGTTGCATGAAGCTCTAAGCAATGAGGCGCAAGCCGTTGAAATGCCTCTTGGCGAAACATTTTTCGCAGAGTTATATAGTTCATTTCAGGACAAATTCGGTATTAGCTGGATGATCTATTTCGGAGGGAATAAAGATGTAGACTGCGAAAGCAATGCATAATAGATGTCAATTGAGCAACAAATAGGGGCAGTATACTTTTACACTGCCCCTATTTAAGCTACATGTAACCTCGTCTAGCGAATTCTGGTTCAAGCTTGATTACTCAGATGAATCCGGGAAACTAACCGATGTTAAGGTTTTATTTCTGTTTCAACACATCCTGCTCAAAAGAGATTCCGCCCCAATTATTTGCCAGGAATTGACGAATATTTTGGTGGCCCTCACCAGCAGGATTATCCAATACATTTTGATAGTGTTCTGCAAATAGACCTAACGTATCTTCCGCAGAAAGGTTATTCAGCTTAGCAAAAAAGAAAACCTTGGCACTTCCTTGATTCTCTTCCTTTGAATTTTTCAAATTCCCATTCTGAAATGCAGTAGGACTATAAGTGTAGTTTTCGGAAATATGATCTAGCACCTCCTGAAAGTTCAAGTGGTGCCCCTTAGATTTTTCTAATAGTTCTTTTGTTGTCATGAGTATAATAATTGTAAGTATTTTTTATAATCCATCCCATCTCCCAAGAATCCGCTTCGTCAAATTATGCCGTGAAGCGATGCACCTTTTGCACCCAATTGATCCACTCGTCTTTCGACAGCTTCATCTTTGATTAATGCCGGCGCATGATGAGGCTTAGTCCGTGCATCAATAAGGATGGGTCCCTTACAGCCCCAATGCTTAAAAGATGTAAAACTTTCTATTCCATACATATCAAAAGCAGGGTTACTTCTTGTGAAGGTTGTCCATACGAAATTATTGACATTAGCAGCAGTAAAGCCAGCGTCATCACAAAGAACAATCAGCGGGAATCCCTCCCAGGCTAAGTCTGTAGCAACACGGCACCACTCTTCAATAATCTGCGGCTCCTGCTCATAAGAAGAAAAAGATTGTCCATCGATAGCAATAACCCCCGGAAGTACAAATTTAGCTCGATTAAAAGGCCGTGGTAAATCAAAGTTTACAGGTAAGGCCGTCCCCAGCGTTCGTTTCTTTGTTCCAGCCGCGGCGAACACGACCTTCGAACCGGCATTCAGTCCATCGCCTGAATAGTCCAATGTATCAATTGTCGTCTTTGTATGAAAATGAATATCGCGCGTGGGATCTATACGTTCCAATATATGCCCAAAAAATGCGGGTATATCGTAGATATCAAGTTTCGGATTATCCTCACGGGCAGAAATAAATAGATATTTAGCTAAGCTTAATTGATTTTTACCCAAAATCTGATTCGCTATCGTCAGGATTTCCTGTGGTCGGTCTACCTGCTGATAAGGCGTATAACGTTCCGAACCGATCGCGAACAACAAGGGATGTACTCCTGCCGCATCCACTGCATTGACAGCCTGTAGCCCAGAAATTTCTTTCGGCATAGCTGCTCCTGTAATTTCATGGATCAATGCACCAAAACTAGTATCTTCTTGCGGCGGACGCCCAACAACCGTAAAAGACCAGATGGGATTCTTTTTATGATATACATTATGTACTTTCATCAACGGAAACGGATGCGTCAAGCTATAGTAGCCAATATGATCGCCAAAAGGCCCTTCAGGCTTGTTCTCATTGGGATATACTGTTCCAGTAATCACAAAATCAGCATCCGCAGAAATACAAAAACCTTCATTATCGTAAAAATACCGAAATCTTCGATTTCCAAGTGCCCCTGCAAATATCATTTCTGAAAGCCCCTCTGGCAATGGCATTACTGCAGATAAAGGATGAGCCGGGGGACCTCCTACAAAAATACTTACCTTTAAGGGCTTGCCAAGTTCATTTGCTTTTGTCTGATGAATTCCAATACCACGGTGGAGCTGGTAATGCAAACCAATCTCTTGATCTTTTAGATAATCATTACCCGAAAGTTGAATACGGTACATCCCCAAATTGGCCTGCATAATACCAGGTTTTGTGATATCCTCCGTATAAACCTGCGGCATAGTCACAAAAGCACCACCATCCATGGGCCAATTGACAATTTGTGGTAACTTACTGATCGCAGTCTTACCATAGAGGATAGGTGCTCCAGACTTCCTTTTCCAAGGTAAAGCCCCTAAAGCCGTCATTGATGAACCAATGTATTGAAAGGGATTTTTCAGGACCGCGGCAGGATTCATTTTTACATCCACCAATTTTTTTAGGTGCTCCAGCGAATCACGAAACATAAATTTTGAACGGTCCAGCGTTCCAAATAGATTGGATACTGCAGGAAATTCCGAGCCCTTTATATTTTCAAAATATAGCGCCGGGCCTTCAACATCAAAGACCCGCATATGAATAGCAGCCATTTCCAAATAAGGATCTACCTCTTCTTTGATCCGAATCAAATGACCATGTTTTTCAAGATCCGCAACACATGCTTCTAAACTATTGTATCCCATATATTAAATCTGCATCAACGCGTTAATTCACAAATTTAGCAGAATATTTAATATGCTGAACAAAGAAAAAACTTCCAAGCATATCCCTAGGTGAACAAAGAAAGGAGATGTGAGTTCAAGCTCAGCCGACACAGCCAAAGACCCGAGCCCATCCTAAAATCAAGTATCCTTACAGATATAAGTATTCAAGGGCGTAAATTCAAATGCCTGGGTGATTTGCCAGGTGGAATTATCCACATTCTTTTCGTAATACAATACCCGTCGAAATTCATCAATATCTTCTTTATTAATATCATTGAGTCTACTCAACAAAAATTTCGCAAAAAATTTATTGACACCTATTTCTCTTTTTTGCGCTACAGCGGTACATTTTAGAAAATTGTAAAATAGCCCTCTAAACGTTATTTCTTCATTACCGCCGAGATAGATGACCTCCGAAATAAAATTATTCTCCCAAGGCATTTCCCGCAGCCAGCGGTATACATCGACCAGAGGTAAAGGGCGAAATTTCAGGGAGGCTACCCAATTCCAGTAGAAAATGGTCTGTCTTTTTGCCAGCTTTCCAAAAATTCGATTCAATACACTCTCCTTTCCGACAACACTGCTTTTGATAACAATGGTATATTGTACGCGCAGGACTTCCAATAGGCTACGAACAGGTTCCAAAAAATGCTCATCCATCAACCTAGCGACATAGATTACCCGATTATTTCCTGCTCGTTTACAGAGTTCTACAAAGTTACGTAGACCGAGCAATTCCAGCTGGAGCTGAATATCGTTATCCAAAGAGGGCACCTGTGTAAAATATATTCCAAAATTGAGGTCGCTGCTGATCTGAAAATTATCAAAGGCTTCTCCTTTCCGCAAGAGATCGAGCTCAAAGAGTTTTGCCGTTACTTTTTCCTTAACAATCTTATTGAAAAGGGATAAGTTGCGCACCAAACCTGTCACATCAAAATCTGCAGCTTGTAGATAACAGGAAGCTCTTCTCCCCAAATAGGTATTTAGCCCACTGATTAAAACCTTTTTCATTGGCATTGTTTTTATGGCTAGCAACCCCATGTTGAATGACACCTTTACTTCAAAGCTTATCCAAACATCGGGTGGTTTCGTCCAAAATACTCTTTTTTATTTTCCATAAATCTTCCTCTTAAAGATGAAGATAACCTCCCTAGGCGACTTATCGCGGATGACCTTGCAATTTATATATTTATTTAAATAATCTTGAGCGTTTCATCCGCAAATATATCGATCAACAATTATCGCAATTCCTTAGATTTTAGAACAGAGAAACATCAAATAAGTTTAACACTATTTTTATTTTTTAATAACCTAGATAAATTAACCTTTCGTCCTTTGTCCTTTTTTTGTCAATTCACATTTAAATACTTTCAAGAACGCAATATCCTTATATATTTGTAAATCCACTGAAAATAGGCTGCACTAAAAAGTATTTATCTTCACATCTATGGACAAAAGGGCAATAATGATCTGGTTTAGAAATGATTTAAGACTTCATGATAATGAAGTGTTTTATCAAGCTTCTGAAAAAAGTTCATTTATAATCCCGGTTTATTGTTTTGACCCCCGATATTTTGACCGGAATCAATTTGGCACGTTAAATACAGGCGTCTTACGCGCCGCATTTTTGATTGAAGCCGTAACAGCGTTAAAAGAGAAACTAAAAGCGCAAGGCAGCGACTTACTAACGTATGTCGGTAAACCGGAAGATATTATTCCGCGTATTGCGCAAAAATATCAGGTCAATGAAGTTTATCATCATCGAGAAGTTGCCTTGAGAGAAACTTCCATCTCTGAAAGGGTGGAGAGTGAACTATGGAGCAGCAAAATAAACTTACGGCATTTCATTGGTCACACGCTTTATCATAAGGAAGATCTCCCTTTTCCGATCAAAGATATTCCAAATGGTTTTTCGGTTTTTAAGAAAAAGGTTGAACGGGAAAGCATAGTTAGGCAACCGATTCCATTCCCAACAAATTTTCTGACGCCCCCACACCTGGAGGACACCAAAATTCCTACATTAAAAGATTTAGGTTATTCGGAGGAGGACATTAAATCGGTCGATGACATTTATGTGATCGGAGGCGAAGATACGGCACTCAGCATTATGCATGCAGTATTGTCAACCTATCCTGAAACAGAACAGGATCCGCTTATACTCGGACCGTTCATTGCTTCGGGCGCATTATCCCCTATCTTATTGTATAACAATATCAAAAAACTTGGCGAAGGTAAAAAAGACAAGCGTTTTGAAAAAATCATAGACATTCTCCTCTGGCGAGATTATTTTAGGTTCATGCTCAAGAAATACCCCAATATATTTTTCAAATCGTTGGGTACGAAAAGTGGCACACAGCACGAAGTAGCAGCCTTGGAAGATCACACAGAGCTATTCGAAAAATGGAAATCCGGACAGACGGAACACGAATTTATCAATAGCGTGATGATTCAATTGCAAAAGACCGGATATATTCCTTATTCAGCACGTTTGATTGCCGCTAGCTACTTGGTCCATGAATATCGTGTTGATTGGCTCAAGGGCGCTTCGTGGTTTGAAGAACACCTGTTGGACTATTCCCCAGCAACCGTCTATGGGCAATGGTCACATGTAGCAGGTGTTGGGACGAGTGAAAAGGATAACAAGGCATTGGATTGGCAAAAATTGATCAAAACAAACTTCCCAAATGGACTTCCTAAACTGGATGAATTGTTCATCCGATAAATCTTCGGCCGAAATAAATAATTTCATCACAAAAGGATTTTATAGGGTTTCGGGAAGCCCATTTAAAACACGCTAAAAAAGTTAAGATTTGGATAGATTTATTGATTAAATTATTCAATTTCAGTATTAGAAACTCTTTTTTTATTCATAACTTTGACAAATTTCATAGTTTTAATTGTAAATGGACAATCTGACATATTTGAGTAATGCAGATTCGGCTTATGTCGATGGCTTATATCAATCGTACAAGCAAGATCCCCAATCGGTAGATTTCGGATGGCAAAAATTCTTTGAAGGTTTTGATTTTGGTCAAAACGCTGGTGGAACAACAAGCTCAGTAGGTGAAGCTACACCTGAGCACGTATTGAAAGAAATCAACGTGCTTAACATGATCAATGGTTACCGCGATCGCGGCCATCTTTTCACACACACCAATCCTGTTCGTGAGAGACGTAAATACTATCCTGGAAAGGAACTGGAAACGTTTGGTCTTGCTGAAACAGACATGAACACAGTTTTCAATGCTGGTGTTGAAGTTGGCTTAGGTCCAGCGACTTTAAAAGATATCCGCCAACTTGTCGAAGATACCTATTGCCGTTCTATCGGTGCAGAATTCAAATATATCCGTAATCCTGAGAAAATAAAATGGTTGCAAGACCGCATGGAAGCGGATCGCAACATGCCAAAATTCTCCTTGGATACGAAAAAGAGAATCCTAAACAAATTAAACCACGCCGTCGTATTCGAAAACTTCTTAGGTACTAAATTTTTAGGCCAAAAACGTTTTTCATTGGAAGGTGCTGAAAGCTTAATTCCAGCATTGGACTCTGTCATCGAAAAAGGTGCTGAAATTGGTATTCAAGAATTTGTTATTGGTATGGCTCACCGTGGCCGATTGAATGTTTTGACGAATATCATGGGCAAATCCTACAAATCAGTATTCTCTGAATTTGAAGGTAAAACGTATGCTGATGATCCGGAAGTAAATTTTGGTGGTGACGTAAAATACCACTTGGGATTCTCTTCTGAAGTTAAGACAAATGATGGCAAATCGGTCCATTTAAGTTTGGCACCAAACCCTTCACATCTGGAGACTGTAGATCCAATTGTAGAAGGTATGGTCCGTTCTAAAATCGACTTCAAATACGATGGCGACTCCTCTAAAATAGCTCCTATCATTATTCATGGCGATGCGGCTATCGCAGGTCAGGGTGTCGTATATGAAGTAACCCAAATGTCGAAATTGGATGGTTACAAAACTGGCGGTACCGTACATATCGTTATTAATAACCAAATCGGATTTACTACAAACTACAAAGACGCCCGTTCTGGAACATACTGTACAGATGTTGCAAAAATTACTTCTTCACCCGTATTCCATGTCAACGGTGATGATGCTGAGGCTGTCGTATATGCAATTAATTTAGCCGTTGAATACCGTCAAAAATATAAGACAGACGTATTTATCGATTTATTATGTTATAGAAGATTCGGTCACAATGAGGCGGATGAACCAAAATTCACGCAACCATTGTTGTATAAAATCATCGAAAAACATCCTAATCCAAAGGAAGTTTACGCGAAAAAATTAATTGCTGATGGAAGTATCGATGAAGCGTATTCTAAAACCATTGAAAAAGAATTTAAAACTGCACTGCAGTCTAAATTTGAGGAAGCTAAGGAAGTTGAAGTACTGACCGAGGAAATTCCGATGTTTAAAGGTGCTTGGGAAGGATTGCGCCCAGCAAAGAAAGGTGAGGTTTTGACAACTTCTGACAAAACGAAAGTTGCAAAAGATCTTTTCTTGAAATTGGCAGAAGAAATTACAACTTTACCTTCAGACAAGAAATTCTTCCGTAAAATCACGCGTTTATTCGAAGATCGTGCAAAAATGATCAGTAATGATGCATACGATTGGGCAATGGGCGAATTGATGGCTTATGCAACATTATTGGATCAAGGTAACCGTGTCCGTATTTCTGGTCAAGACGTACAACGTGGTACTTTCTCTCACCGTCATGCTGTATTGACATTGGAGGACTCGGAAGAGAAATATGTTCCTTTAGCCAATATCAAAGGTGGTGACAAATTCTCCATCTACAATTCATTGCTTTCAGAATATGCTGTTTTGGGCTTTGAATACGGTTATGCATCTTCTAATCCAAATTCATTGACAATCTGGGAAGCTCAATTTGGCGATTTCTATAACGGTGCTCAAATCATCGTCGATCAGTATCTATCGAGTGCGGAGACAAAATGGAAACGTTCTAACGGTTTGGTCATGATGCTTCCTCATGGTATGGAAGGACAGGGTCCTGAGCACTCTTCAGCACGTATTGAAAGATTCTTGGAATTATGTGCGGATGAGAATATGATCTTAGCAAACTGTACTACTCCAGCGAACTATTTCCACCTGTTACGTCGTCAACTGGTACGTGAGTTCCGTAAACCATTGGTTGTATTTACGCCAAAATCGTTGCTACGCCACCCGAAAGTAGTTTCTCCATTAAAAGACTTCACGGAAGGTGTTTTCCAAGAGGTAATCGATGATGCAAATGTTGCGGCTAAAGACGTTAAACGTGTCCTATTCTGCTCTGGTAAAGTTTACTACGACTTATTAGAGAAACAAGAAGCGGACAAACGCAAAGATGTTGCTATCGTCAGATTGGAACAATTATTCCCAATTCCAACAGAACAATTAAAAGCGATCCGCAAAAAATACAACAAAGCCAAAGAGTTTGTTTGGGTTCAGGAAGAGAATGAGAACATGGGAGCATGGTCTTACTACTGCCGTAAACTAATGGGAACTGAAATCGCATTTACGGGCTTTGTAGCACGTAAAGAAAGTGGAAGTACAGCAACAGGTTACATGAAACAACACGTTGCGCAACAAGCAGCGATCTTAAATAAATCATTCGAATAAAAAACAATTTAAAATCAATTGCGTCTTATCTATAGGACGCAATTGTCAATAAAGAACATTATATATGAGCTTAGAAATTAAAGTACCAACCGTAGGTGAATCAATCACGGAGGTAACCTTATCACAATGGTTGAAACAAGATGGCGATTATGTGGAGATGGATGAAAACATCGCCGAACTGGAATCAGACAAAGCAACGTTTGAATTACCAGCTGAGAAAGCAGGTATCTTAAGAATCATTGCACAAGAAGGTGATACTTTAGAAATCGGTGCTGTTGTTTGTACAATTGAAGAAGGTGCTGCTCCTGCCGATGGTTCGGCTCCAGCTGCTGCCCCTGCTGCAGAAGCATCAAATGCAGCTCCAGTTGCGGCTGCCGCTGCAAAAGATGAAGATCCAGATAGCTATGCTGCTGGTACAGCTTCTCCTGCTGCTGCAAAAATCTTAAGAGAAAAAGGAATTGATCCTTCTACAATAAAAGGAACAGGTAAGGAAGGTCGCATCACAAAAGAAGATGCCGAAAAAGCTCAACCTGCTGCTAAAGCTGCGGCTCCTGCAGCAAAACCTGCCGCTGCTCCTGCTGCGACAGCAACGCCTGTAGCTGGTTCTAGAAACGAACGTCGTGAGAAATTATCTTCATTACGTAAAACGATCGCAAAACGCTTAGTTGCTGTAAAAAATGAAACGGCTATGTTGACTACTTTCAATGAAGTTAACATGCAACCGATCATGGATTTACGTGCTAAATATAAAGATACTTTTAAAGAGAAATTTGGAATCGGTCTTGGTTTCATGTCCTTCTTTACAAAAGCGGTTACAACGGCATTGGCTGAGTGGCCTGCTGTAAATGCGCGTATCGAAGACAATGAAATTGTATATTCTGACTTCGCAGATATTTCAATCGCAGTTTCCGCCCCTAAAGGTTTGGTTGTTCCAATTATCCGTAACGCTGATGCAATGTCATTGGAACAAATCGAAAAAGCAATTGCAACTTTAGCTGGCAAAGCTCGTGACAACAAATTAACAATCGATGAAATGACCGGTGGTACATTTACGATTACCAACGGTGGTGTATTCGGATCAATGATGTCTACTCCGATCATCAACGCTCCACAATCAGCAATCTTGGGTATGCACAACATTATCCAACGTCCTATCGCTGAAAATGGTCAAGTTGTCATCCGTCCAATGATGTATATCGCACTTTCTTACGATCACCGCATCATTGATGGCCGTGAATCCGTAAGCTTCTTGGTTCGTGTAAAACAATTATTGGAAGATCCCGCTCGTTTATTATTAGGTGTGTAATCCGCACCCAAAATTATAACAAAAAGAAAGACCTATACGATGATCGTATGGGTCTTTCTTTTTACGGATATAAATTGGATTGTCTTAGTTCCCCCGCTATATATTGTCCAATCAACGATTTGCCCAATTTTCAGCTGCGGATCTAAAATCAGTATTTTATTTGTTCCTTTTATTTTATACTTTCAAGCAAAGACATAAACGAGCTTGTATAGCTCGGGGCATTCCATCACGCTAGCAGATGGAAGCTTTCAAATAATAAAAAAGTATGAACATAAGGATCATCAGTCTAACGATTATTCTTTTGCTCGCTGTGTTGACGCTATCAGCGAATATGGCTAATCCTTTTGGTCCACATAGCATAACAGCGCAATTGATTCCTTCGCATAAAGCCAAAGTGCTCCGCGAACGTATAGACATCCATATTGTACGCGATTCGCAGGATTATGATTATCAGAGCCAATTCAATATTGAATATATTGTTCATGCTGAGGAAAATATGGAGCTTCCTTTGGTATTCCTTGCACTCAATTTATATGGATTAGAAAAAGTAACTGTCAATCAAAACGAGATTAAATCTCTTTCATTAGATCAAAAAGAAAATAAATTCTCTTTCTTAAGGCTCAAAGACGNNAAATTCTTAGAAAATATCAAATTGAATATCTCCTATTTCCCTCCAAATATTGGTCTTCTTTTGGGCCGATTGACCTATACCTACACTTGGAAAAAAAAATGGAGGTTTACGCAGACGACCTTGGTCGGCCTAAAGATAAAACCGGTACGCTTGTGCATTGGACCATTGAATCAGCAGGACAGCAAGCTAGTTTTGGAATTGAAGTAGGTGAAAAAATAGCATTTATTGCAAAAGCGCTACTTTGGGTCCATCCCGAAACCCTGGCACTGATCGGATCCATTGTGATGCTATATCTACACATCAGGTATATTTACAAAAAGTACAAAACAGGTAAATACCGCTATGCGCTGCTGATTGGAAATCTTATCGTACCCGCTTCATTCTACGGTTTTTGCTGGCTCTGGACGAGTCTGGCAAACTATTTAGTCAATGGAATTTTTGANNACATTACCTGTCATCTACCTGGTCTATGACCTGACGCTATTTATTGTCGACAGAAGCATACGGGTAAAAATCACAAAACAGTCCGAAAGCTGACCTATTTTTTATAGGTCAACTTATTTTCGATCATTCGATTGTTATATTGTTGAACAAAAGCTTTCACTTTGCTTTCCATTGTATCCAATATTGCGGGATGTTGTTGAAGAAGATCTTTTTTCATGAATCGATCTTGCTTCAAGTTGTACAATGAGGTCGATTTCATTCCATCATAAGACATCATGTAATCTTTATAATAAAAATTATAAATGCCTGCATTGTTGTTCAGTACAAAGTTTTCACGACCAGGCTTGAACGCATCAGATCCAAAAGCAAAATAAGGTTCATCATAGTGCAAATAATTCAATACGGTAGGCATAATATCTATTTGTTGAACCAGTTTATCAGCCTTACCAACGAGATTTTCGCCAGGTGAATAAAATATAATAGGGATTTCAAACGCACCTGCTGTAGTTTGGTATTCCGGCAGATAACTTACTGTCGCGTGATCTGCACAAATCACAAACAGGGTATTTTTATACCAAGGCATTTTAGATGCTGTCGCAAAAAATTCACGTAGCGCATTATCTGTATACCCAATAGGTTCTTGCACAGGTAACGGTCCTTTGGGAAAACGCCCCTGGTACTTCTCCGGGACCTTAAATGGATGATGAGATGATAAGGAGAAAAAACTCGCAAAAAATGGTTCATGAAACGTATTCATCTTGTTGGCAACAAACTGCAAAAAAGGTTCATCCCATATCCCCCATATACCATCAAAATCACGATCATTATTGTATTCATTTTTTCCAAAATAATGTTGGATCCCTGCCAATTTCATATAAGCTGAGAAGCCCATACTTCCATTGGGTGCCCCGTGAAAGAAGGCGGTTTCATAACCTTTTTTTCCGAGAAGTTTAGCTAAACTTGTTGTTTCATTTCCAGAATAAACAGAAAGCACGAAAGGCTCGCCGACAGAAGGAATTCCCGTAATAACTGAGGGAAGTGCGTCAATTGACTTTCTTCCATTGGCATAGGTATCCGAAAATGTATAAGCGTTTCGGATCAATGAATCCAAAAACGGTGTATATCCTTTGTATTTTCCGCCCTGAATGTCTTTATTCAATTCGCCGAAATGCTCTTTGGCAAAGCTTTCCAGGATCAATACGACAACATTCTTCTTATTGAATGGTTTATCAGATTGTGGCAAGTGAATGGGGTCATATAGCTGAACAAGTTCCTCTTCAGAATAATATTTCACCGGTTTAAGACTGACAGCTTTTAAAGTTTTCAGTATACTAAACGGCGTATTCAACACAATATTCATTTCTTCCGGCGTATCCACATAGTCGCCAGCGTTACTCAAAGTAATCGGACGCGTACTGTGCGCCCATCCACCACGAACACCACCAATGAAAAGAAAAGCAGTCAACAAAAATAAGGGTAATTGCAGCACGAAGGATTTCCAAGTATAACGGATTGTCCTCTCCACCTGAATAAACGTATAAGATCGAAGCAAACCATAACTGATTAAGGCGAGAACTACCAGGAGGTACCAATAATCCAGGCAAAAGTCAAACGTTAATTTCAACAGATTGGACTCGTTCGAGAATTGGTCCATTACCGTACCCGTTGTTCTTTTTAATGTAAAGGGATAATAGGCAAAATCAACAAGGTTCAGCGCGATTCCGATCGAATTCGTCACCACGAAAATCCATTTTGCAATCTGCTGATAAATTCGATTATATTTAAACGGCCATGGAATAGTCTGCATGACAATATAAAGAATATTCAAATACAGCAAGGCCACGATATCAAAGCGTACCCCACCAGCGAAAATCACGAAGAGTTTACCCGCATTAACATGGGGAAATAAGGAGATATTGGTCCAATAAAACCCTAAACGCAGCAAAGCATAAATAATTAAAAGAAAGACAAAACGAATGACAACAGCAAAATAGGGTGCGAATACTCCTTTTAATTTCATTACTTTAATTTCTTAGCTATCTTAATATTTCAAAAATTCACGATATACACCCTGATAATAGGCCTTCGCTATATTCAGTAAGCTATCTGTTTTTGCAGCAGGGTATTCTTTATTCAATCGATAATTGATGATTCCTCCTACATTGTCAAATGACGCTGCCTGCTGCGGTGTTACTACCCCAAAAGCATCTTTAGAATTATAAAACGCTATTTGCGGAGTCGTTGGATTAAACAAATCCCGGCTCCAGTGGTATCTATCCGTTGGGAGCTTCAGCTGTGTTAATAGTGTAGCTGCTAAATCGGTCTGATTACCTATTCGGTTGAAGATCTTTCCTCGATATTCCGGCTTAATCACATCTCCAAAAAAGATTAATGGAATATGGAAACGATTCGGATGAAATAGCTCCCATTTTTCCGAAGGCAGACGATGTCCATGATCGGCAACAACGACAAAGAGTGTATTTTTATACCAGGCCTCCTTCTTCGCCTTACTGATAAAATCGAATACTGCTGAATCCGTATAATTTGCTGTACTTCTGAATTTATCCGCATTGGTCAACTGGCCAAACTTATAGCCATTCTTCAATTCAAAGGGCTCATGATTGATCAAAGTAAAAATCGTAGAGAAAAAGGGCTGTTTTTCCTTGTTAAAATCCTTGATCATCTGATTAAAAACAACATGATCATAAACACCCCAAGAAGCACGTTCAGCATCTAAACCAAAATTCGCATTATCCACCACTTTGGAAATACCATGTGTTAACATGTACGATTTGAAATTATAAAATTCACTTTGTCCACCATGATAAAATGATGTTTCATAGCCCGCACGATCGAATTCTTGACCAATAGCAGGCATATTTTCATGTTTATCGATGTATTTAATAATACTTTCCGGACCCTGAGCGGGAAAACCACTCAATATTGCGACCATTCCTTTGTCCGACCGATCAGCTGCAGAATAGATATGATCAAATAAAATCCCGCCTTTGATTAATTCTTCCATATGTGGGGTAATCCCTTTTTCACCACCAAGGGATTGAATTAAATCACCCACAAAGCTCTCCAACATAATAATGACCACATTTGGACGCGTAGTAGAAAGTACGTGTACTGCTGAGTCTGGCTGACTTTGAAATGCAGCTTTTAATTCGTTTTGAATATCTTTCTTATCCGCATAAAAATTATACGGATTTTTAAGCTTTGTACTTTTTGTAAAGAAATCGCGAAGAAGTGACCACTGGGTATTCACAGCGGCATGATTATAGAAAGTTTCTTCAGAATAATACGCTTTACTTGGATTTAATGTAGCCCTTCCATATCCACCACGAATAAAAGTAAAGAGAACAAAAGCGCCGATTGCGAGTTTGAAGAAATTACCAACGGGAGACTTAATGTTAAAAAATAAAACCTTTTTCAACATCCAGCGATACAGAAAATAACCACAGAAAATACCAATCAACATCCCGACAATAGGAAGAAATACAGGTGTAGACTCGGCCGATGCAACAGCGCCCGAAGGAGAAGCAAAGAAAGCATCGATGGCACGTTTGGAAATTTTATCTCCCCATTCCCGATAGATATTCACATTGATAAAACTTGTCACAAAAAAGAAAACCAATACGATTATAGTATAGATATCTAGAAGAAGACGTTTGGGGTTGACTTTCGGAAAAAATCCCAAAATACAGTAAGCAAGAAATGGGAGTGCACAGATATAAGATACCGCTGAAAAGTCAAGATTCAAGCCATGGTAATAGATTCTAAAAATCTCCGCGAAATGAGAATTACCGATCTTCTCGAAAAAAGCAGCAATAAAAATAAATCTATCTATAAAACAGATGATTAACCAAAATAAAAAATACTGTGTTAAGGCTTTAAGCTCATTCGCAAATCGTTGCATCCCGTTATTTAAAAATAAAACAGGCAAATTTACATTAATTTGCATTAAGTTCAGGCTAATTACTTAGTAATATGAAGAAAAGATTAAAAAAGTATGACTTCTTTATTTCCTTGATTACTGATCACTGAACTTCACGCTTTTATTCTAACTCCTGCGCCACACAGCTCACATCGATAACAAGATCAATGATAACAAGGAAAATAACGTAGAATTCCTTACTTTTGTGTTCCTTAAAAGTTTGAATATAAAATTTAAAATGAGCATAGCGAAAACTTACAATCCAAAAGAAGCTGAAGAAAAATGGTACAGCTATTGGAAAGCGAATGGATTTTTCCGTTCCACTCCGGACGAACGTGAACCTTACACGATTGTGATGCCTCCTCCTAATGTCACTGGAGTACTGCACATGGGGCATATGCTGAACAATACCATTCAAGACGTTTTGATTCGCCGGGCACGTATGCAAGGTAAAAACGCCTGTTGGGTACCGGGGACAGATCACGCCTCCATTGCCACTGAAGCTAAGGTCGTCGCTATGTTAAAGGAACAAGGAATTGACAAGCGTTCATTATCGCGTGAAGATTTTTTGAAACATGCATGGGAATGGAAAGAGAAATATGGTGGTATCATATTAAAACAGCTTGAAAAACTTGGAGCTTCTTGCGATTGGGACCGTACACGTTTTACCATGGATCCGGAATTATACCAATCTGTTATCCGTGTATTTGTCGATCTGTATAACAAAGGATTGATCTATCGTGGGTACCGCATGGTCAATTGGGATCCTGAGGCAAAAACAAACATCTCGGACGAAGAGGTTATTTATAAAGAGAAAAACGGCAAATTATACCATTTAAAATATCAGGTTGAGGGAACAGATCAATACATCGTTGTTGTGACCACACGTCCTGAAACGATTTTTGGAGATACAGCCGTGTGTATCAATCCCAACGACGAACGCTATACCTGGCTGAAAGGAAAGCAGGTGATTGTACCAATTGTGGGGCGAAAAGTCAACATCATCGAAGATGAATATGTGGATCTGGAATTTGGTACTGGATGTCTTAAGGTAACTCCAGCACACGATGTCAATGACTATGCGCTAGGTAAAAAACACAACCTGGAGTTTGTAGATATCTTTACCGACGAAGCAAAACTAAACGACAATGGCTTGCATTACGCTGGTATGGATCGGTTCAAAGTCCGTAAAGAAATAGAGAAAGAGCTTGAGGAAAAAGGATTATTGGAACAGGTTGAAAATTATACCAATAATGTTGGAACTTCGGAAAGAACTGGTGCTGTGATTGAACCAAAAGTTTCCAACCAATGGTTCCTTAAGATGGAAGATCTTGCAAAGCCAGCGCTGGATAACGTAATGGATGATACCATTAAATTTCATCCTACAAAATTCAAAAATATCTACCGCAACTGGATGGAGAATGTTACCGACTGGAACATCTCAAGACAATTGTGGTGGGGACATCAAATCCCAGCATTCTTTTATGGCGATGGAAACGAAGACTTTGTCGTTGCCCAAACGGTTGAAGAGGCTCTTGTTTTAGCACAAGAAAAATCAGGCAATGCAGATCTTCAAATTACGGATCTCCGTCAAGATGAAGATGTCCTTGACACCTGGTTTTCGGCTTGGTTATGGCCAATTTCGGTATTTAATGGTATCAACGAACCAGAAAATGCTGAAATCAATTATTACTATCCAACGCAGGATTTAGTAACTGCTCCGGACATCATTTTCTTCTGGGTAGCACGCATGATCGTTTCCGGTTATGAATTCCGTGGACAGTTACCTTTTGAAAATGTTTATTTTACAGGTATCGTCCGTGATAAATTGGGCCGTAAAATGTCCAAATCTTTGGGTAACTCACCTGATCCGATTGATTTAATGAACGAATATGGTGCCGATGCGACGCGCATGGGTATGTTATTGACTGCACCTGCAGGAAATGACCTTCCTTTTGACGTTGAATTGTGCGTACAGGGACGTAATTTTGCCAATAAAATCTGGAATGCATTTCGTCTGGTGAAAGGTTGGGAAATCACAGACAGCCCGGCCTCTGAAGCAGACAAAATTTCCGCTTCATGGTTCGACGCAAGATTCAACCAGGCCCTGACTGAAATTGAAGAAAACTTCAAACACTACCGTTTGTCGGATGCATTAATGACAACCTATAAACTGGTTTGGGATGATTTCTGTGCTTGGTACCTTGAATTGGTAAAACCTGCTTATGGATCACCAATTTCAGGAGAAACCTTAAAAACTGTTACATTATTTTTCGAACGTATACTTACCTTAGTGCATCCATTTATGCCGTTCTTGACAGAAGAATTATGGCATGATGAGCTATTCGGCGCAAAAGATGAAAAAGATTGCATTATCGTTGCGGCTTTCCCTACTGTCAAGGAATTTGACGAGCAAGTCATCAAAGATTTTGCGATAGCTCAACAGATCATTTCTGAGATTCGAAACATTCGTAACTCTAAAGGTATCTCACCAAAAGTAGCATTACCATTGGCGATCAATCAGCAATCTGATATCAACTTAGCACAATATATTGCTATCATCACTAAGATTGCGAATCTAGAAAATGTGACTTTTGTATCCGAAAAAGTAGCCGGAGCAATTAGCTTCCTCGCCGGTAAAGACGAGTGTTACGTCCCTTTGGAAAACAATATCGATGTAGATGCTGAGCGTGAACGCATCGAAAAAGAATTGGAATACTTGAAAGGCTTTTTAGTTTCTGTGGACAAAAAGCTTTCCAACGAGCGTTTTGTACAGAACGCAAAACCTGAAATTGTTGAAAATGAAAAAAGCAAAAAGGCCGATGCCGAAGCGAAAATCAAAATCCTTCAAGAAAGCTTAATTGCCTTGGGTTAACCTGTCCCCTTTCAAATAATACGGAAGTCCTGCAAAAATCTTGCAGGACTTTTTTTGTGTAAAATCCTTACAGTAATCTGTACGGTATAGGTAACCTAATTCAGGATAAGACAAACCTATTCTATTCGTAGATTGTTCGGTACTTCTTCGGTGCTTGTTCGGTGCTCCTTCGGTACTTGTTCGGTCTGGAGCGAATAAACTCCGAATAAGTTCCGAAGAAACACCGTCGTAATAACGTGTGATCCCCTCATCTGATCTTTCGTTCTTTTATCAATATGCACACGATAAAATCTATCGGGGTGCAAGCGATGCTTTCTTATATTCCAACTAGTCAGACTAGTTACCAACAGTAAAAAAAACAATGCCGCTAACTTTATATAAATTCCTGTAAAAAAATGAATAACTTTATAAGAGTAAACTTAAATTATATTGTTATGGGATTTAAAGAGACATTTCAAATCAATGGTGAGAATCTTTTACAAAAGATCAAAGATATCATTGCTGAAGGCAATGTAAACAAAATCAGTATTTCGGACAAACATGGCAAAGAAATCATGAGCTTTCCTGTTACGGTTGGTGCCATCGGGTTAATTCTGGCCCCTGTATTTGCTGCAATAGGTGCAGTAGCAGCTTTACTCACCGAATGCACAATAACGGTGGAACGCAACAGCGAAAAGAAAGAAGATGGTAACCAAGATGACTCTTCGGAGCCGCCAACAACGATTACTGTCAATTAGTTCGACTTTTAAAATATACGATCATGAAAATCATCAAGAATATTCTTTGTGCTCTGTTTGGCTTACTTTTCATTAATGCTGGTCTAGACAAACTACTTCACTACATGCCAATACCGCCGATGGACATGGATATGCAAAAAGTATTTCAAGCGTTTAGCACAATAAAATGGTTGATGCCTCTGGTCGGAATTATCGAAATTCTAGGCGGCTTATTGTTCGTTTTTCCTAAAACAAGAACGGTAGGAGCATTGATTATCTTCCCCATACTAGTTGGTATTTTTACGCACAATATGATTTTTTATAGCCAAATGGGATTAATTATCTGGGCGGTACTTTTCATCATTTGGTTGTGGGTAGTATTTGAAAATTGGGGTAAGTACAAAAAGCTTATTGCATAGCTACCCCCATTTTGTCCAAATTAGGCTCCGAATGAGTTTCTAAGTCGGACAGGCCATTCTTTTCACAAATTGACATCGATTATATATTTTTGTTATCATAAAATTAAAAAATAAAAAACTTTAGCTCCAAAAAGTGGTTTGGTCAACTATTTGATGTGTTTTTTAGGCTCTGAAGCAGAAATTAAACTTGCAGATGCAAGCAAATTTATCTTAGTTTGTTGTAATCGCAAGGTTAACTTAATAGCTGAAAAAACTTTACAAACTTTTTTCCGTTTTAATTTTTATTAATAGATACTTAAATCAAATTATACGTTGAACAGATTTACCCGAATTGCTTTCAAAACAATATTGTGGATTATTGGCGTAATAATTGCGCTGGTCATACTCATTGTATTTTTAATCAGGATACCATCCGTACAGAATTATATTGCAGGAAAAGTAACTCACTATGTTGAAGGAAAAATAGGCACTCCGGTCAAAATTGGGTATATAAACATTGATTTTCCCAAAAAGCTCGTTTTACAGGATATTTATTTAGCCGACGAAAGTAGAGATACTTTAGTCGCAGGCAAAAGCATTGCCGTAGACATCAATATGCTCAAACTTCTGAAAAACACAGTCGAAATTCAGAGTGTCGAAGCTGAAGGAATTACTGCGAAAATAAACCGGACCCTACCGGACAGCGCCTTCAATTTTGATTATATCATCAACGCATTTGCATCGCAGAAGGAAAGTAAGCCTACGGCCGATACGACTTCTGCCCTACTATTCAACTTAGATAAAGTCAAATTTGATAAATTTCATATTGTCTACACTGATGAAGTCATTGGTACAAGTGCGGATGTCTATCTGGGAAGTCTAAATACCAATATTAAGAAATTTGACCTTACTAAAAACATGGCCTTCAATCTTCCCAAAGTAAAGATAGATGGATTGAGCGCTACAGTGAAACAATGGAAACCAGTCGTTGAAGGAACGGCTCCTAAGGTGAAGGATTTTGGAATAACGGACAAAACGGCTCAAACAACAGCATTGCTTCCCGACGTAGGCATTCAGCTGGCTGACCTGACTAATATTTTAGTCCGTTATGAAGACCAATCCAGTTTATTAAAAACAAAATTTTTTATCAAGAGCTTGCAAGCAGACATCAACAAGATCGACTTAAATAAAGAACTGGTTGACATTCAGACCATCAATCTGGATGGCTCTGACAATGAACTCCTTTTTTCGAAAATCCAAAAGAGAACCGTAAACGATACAGATAACACAGCCGACAGCAGCAAAATAAATTGGATTGTCTCCGCAAAGGACATTCAAATCAATAACACAAGTCTCCATTATAGGGACGACAATCAGGCCCGGATGAAAGGTTTTGATTATTTCAATATTAAAATTCCAGGCATAAAGACCAATCTTAAAGATTTATACTATAGCGCAGATTCGATCAGCGGTTCTTTAAATGAACTCATGGCCGCCGATCATTCCGGCTTTGTCATCAAACAATTAAGGGGAGATTTTAAGTATACCAATACCGGTGCTGAAATTAAGAATCTATATGCTGAAACTCCTCGTACCTTAATTAGGGATTACCTTAAGGTAACGTATCCTTCGTTGGAAATTGCGTCGAAAAAGCCTGAACAGATCTACGTCAACGCAACGATCAAGAAAAGTCGGATCGATATGCGTGACATTTACTTTTTTGCACCTTTTCTCGACACCATGCAGGTCATGAAACCCTTGATGGACAAAAGGTTCAATATTGACGGTCGGGTGATCGGAAAGGTGAATGATCTTCATATACCAGCGATCGATTTCCAGACACTTTCCAACACACGCGTTATGGCAAGTGTTCATCTGAAAGGTCTCCCAAATGTGGAGAAGATGTCAATGGATCTCACTCTGAAAAAGTTGACTACAGGACGCTCTGACATCGAAAAGTTGGTCTCTAAAACGATGCTGCCCAGCGGAATTGAACTCCCCAATACAATTGGTTTAACGGGAACCTTCAAAGGCAGCATGCATGCTTTTAACACCAATCTTTCTTTGGTGACTGAAAAGGGAACAGCCAAGTTTAATGGTCAAGTAGGCATGGTAGGCAGAGATACGACTTATGATGCTTTTGTCAGCATTCGTGATTTTGATATTGGCAAGATCATGAAAATGGACAGTACCTTAGGCATACTTTCTTTTGAAGGAAAGATCAAAGGACATGGTACTGATCCAAAGAAACTGGTCGCAAACTTTGATGGGAAAGTAAACCGTATGGACGCCATGGGGTATCGTTATCAAAATATAGATATGAACCTTACTGCCGATAAAGGTGATATCAAAGCTTCTGTTATCAGTCCAGACCCAAATATTAAATTAAAATTAGATGCTACTGCCAACATGAAGTCCAAATATCCTCAAGTTGATTTCGAACTTCTGGTGGATACCATCAACTTGAAAAATTTGAAGCTCATGGATGATGAGTTCAAATACCACGGTAAACTCGTTGGAAATTTTAGCTCTGCCGATCCTAATTTTTTAAATGGTGAAGCACATATTACCAATTCGTCCATTGTTTACAATGACGCATATTATTCAATGGATAGCATTTCCATGATTGCAAAGTCTGACACAAGTCGTAATTTATTGCTTCTCAAATCAGCTTTCTTTAATGCCCATATGGTTGGAAAATACAAAATACTAGAGTTACAGAATGCTGTACAAGATATTTTGCAGGTATATTATCAACCAGGGAAACCGGTCAAGGTTCCCAAATATGAACCGCAGAGCATTGAGTTCTCCGCACAGTTAACGCGCAACAAATTTGTCAGAGATTTTCTGCCTGAACTGACCGACATGACGGATATCACGCTGGATGGGATGTTCAATAGCCAAACAAAAACTATTCTCGCCAAATTAGATGCGCCGAAAATAGTATATAGCGGCACAGAGATCAATAATGTTACCTTGGACATCAATACATTAGATAGTACGCTGTACTATTCAGCATTAATCAACAAGATCAAGGTGAGCAATATTGAGTTAGTCAATACAGTATTCAGCGGTAAAGTCATTCAAAATAATTTGGACTTCGGTTTATGGATTAAAGACAAGAAAGAAAAGGAACAATATCATTTGGGCGCAAATATGCGTGTTGACAACGGTGCTTTTGTCTTTAGCTTACTTCAAGATGGCCTCATGCTGAATTATGATAAATGGAATGTTAATCCAAGCAATGTGCTCCGATTCGGTAGTGCAGGTATTCAGGCCAAAGATTTTATTTTGAGCAGCAAAGGTCAGGAACTGAGCATTGCTTCGCAAGATAGTGTTCTCAATTCCCCATTGAACATTTCCTTTAAAAATTTCCGCATTGAAACATTGAGTAAGATGCTCGAGAGTGAAATGGTAGATCTCGGTGGTGGAATCAACGGTCAAGCGACCATCTCGCGCTTAGAAAGTAATCCCGTGTTTGTTTCTGATCTTACAGTAGAGAAATTTTACATTGGAAAGGATACAGTCGGCAACGTAAACATTAAGGTCAACAACGAAAGAGAAAACACCTACAGTGCGAATGTCAGTATCAGTGAAAATGGCAATAACGTGGTTTTAAGTGGAGATTTTATCAGTCCACCTACAGGAGAATCAACGTTAGATTTCACCTTAGATATTGCGCCTTTGAGCATGCAGACTGTTCAGGCATTTAGTCTCGGTTATTTAAAAGAATCAAAGGGAAATTTGGAAGGGCAACTGAAAATCACGGGGTCACCCTCAAAACCTCTGATTAAAGGCGATGTTAAATTCAAAGATGCGCAATTTAATATCGCTATGTTGAACGCGCTTTTTAAGGCCAAAGATGAAACCATTCATTTAGATGAAAAAGGTATTACCTTTCCAAAATTTGCATTGGAAGATAAAAAAGGAAATATCGCCAAAGTTACGGGATCAATAGAAACCAGCACGTATACTGACTTTGACTTCAACTTGAACATCAACACCGATAACTTCGAGGTACTCAACTCAACCCAAAGTGACAATGACATGTTCTATGGTAAGATGTACCTTACGTCCAATCTTCGCATTCGCGGAAATCTGGATAAGCCTGTGGTTGATGGGACGATCAAAGTTTTGGATGATACGGATTTCACTTTTGTTATGCCGAATGAAGATCCTGGTATGGCAGATCGTAAGGGTGTTGTAGAATTTGTGGACAAAAGTGATACTACACGGGCAAATGTCTTCGCTAAGCTCGACTCGATGACCGTGACACGCTTAACAGGGATGGATGTCGACCTTAATCTCCAAACCGACAAGGACGCTAAATTTAAGATACTTTTAGATGCTGGGTCGCAAGATGCTTTAAACATCCAAGGCGAAGCTGAATTAAATGCCGGTATTGATGCGAGTAGTAAAATCACCCTGTCAGGTACATTTACCGTAGATAAGGGAAGTNNGACAAGCAACGTATTCCTTTCAATGTCTTGTTGAAGATTACAGACAAATTGTTCCAGCCCCAACTGAATTTTGACATCGACTTGGACGAAAACAATTCCGTTGTTTCCCAGGATGTAATTAGTAAGGTAAATAACGCGTTGACTACATTACGCGAAAATCCTTCAGAGCTCAACAAACAGGTATTTTCGCTGATTGTGCTCGGACGCTTTATGTCCACCAATCCATTTGAAAGTTTATCCGGTGGTGGCGGTACCGAAGCTATTGTTAGGAATAGCATCAGTTCATTCTTAAGCGGTCAGTTGAATAGATTGGCTTCTGAACTGATCACTGGTATTGAATTGGATTTCAATTTAACTTCTGAAGAGGATTATGCGACAGGTGCAGGTCAAACAAGAACAGACTTAAATATTGGTGTCTCAAAGATGCTACTCAACGACCGGTTAAAAATTACCGTTGGATCCAATTTCGAAGTTGAAGGCAATACGCGCCCGGGAGAAACTGCCAACAACATTGCGGGCGATATTCAGTTAGATTATCAACTTTCCCAAGATGGCCGCTATTTCGCTCGGGTATATCGTAAAAACCAATATCAGGTCACACTCCAAGGTCAATATGTGGAGACCGGAATTGGATTTATCATCAATATGGATTACAACAGATTTAAAGAAATCTGGATGAGTTCGAAAAAACTTAAAGAGTATTACGATACAAATAGTAGCGGTTTCAGAAAACGTTTTGATGTAGAGCGCATGGAGACAGATTCTGTTTATCGCGATAGTGTACGCACGGTAATTCGAGACAGTTTGATGATCCATAGTCCGGAGTACAGAAAACGTTTGGAAGAACGAGAAAAGGAGAAACGTAAACAGCAGTTGGACTCCATCAAAAATACGCCAAAAAGCGATAGTCCAAAATCAGATTTAGATACAATTAGAACGACAGCTATAAAAAATGAAGATGAGGAAAAGAGTTATCATGCAAGCTAAGCTAAAATATATTATAGGAATAGTTTCCTTTGCTGCATTTATAGCATCCTGTTCGTCGACAAAGAATTTAAAGGAAGGGGAAAGCCTATATGTCAAAGGCAACGTTATAGTCGATTCGGACACCATTTCCAAGGAAAATAAGGAAAAGATTTCGACCCATCTAGAAGCAGCTTTGATGCCTAAACCCAATAAACGTTTAGCTGGAGTGCCCTTCAAGCTATACTTTAACAATATGGCCGGAGATTCCGCTGGGAAGAACATCATTAAAAAATTCTTCAAAAAAATTGGCGAAGAACCGGTGTTACTAAGTGATGTCAATCGGGAGTACAATGAAAATCTACTGCGCAATCGTCTAGAAAACTTTGGTTTCTTTAACGCAGAGGTAAAATCAGACACGTTGGTTGAGAACAAAAAAGCAACCATTAATTATACGGCCAAGCCCAATCTGATCTACCGCATAAGGTCTGTTCAATTTGATGTTGACAGCACCACTCAACTGGGTAAGGATATTCGTTCAAGCTCTGATAAAAGTCTCCTACAAGTTGGTAAGAATTACAGCTTGGATGTAATCCTAAATGAACGTGACCGTATCGACAATGATCTCAAGAATAGAGGGTATTATTATTTCAGCCCTGATTACATCTTGGTTCAAGTAGACAGTTCAAATCGGAATAACAGGGTCGACATGTATGTCACCGTAAAAAAGGAAACACCGGCGCAGGCGAAAGTACCTTCAAAGATCAATAAGATTTACATTTTCCCGAATTATACGGAGACAAGCTCGGGATACCAACGATCTACACGAAATGCGGAACTCTATGATAGTAGCTATTATTTTATTGACCGCAACCATACCTACCGAAAACCGGTAATCGCCAATCACATATTCTTCAATCCGGGTGATGTTTACAACCGCAACGCCCATAATCAAACCATCAGCCATCTGGTGAATCTCAATAGCTGGAAGTTCGTAAAGAATAACTTTGTCGATAGCAAAGAAGTACCAAACGCGCTTGACGTTTACTATTATCTGACTCCACTGCCGAAAAAGTCTTTACGGGTAGAACTTTTGGGGAAGATGGCTTCGGTATACAATGGGACGGAAGTCAATGTCAACTGGACGTTACGGAATGCATTTAAAGGAGCAGAGCAACTAAGTTTTAATGTTTTTGGAGGGTATGAAACCCAAACGGGAGGAAGTGCGGACCTAAATTCAAGTTATTATCGTTATGGAATGGAAGCTACATTAACCTTCCCACGTATCCTATCTCCTATTGGAAGAATTAATCCGACGCGTCGTTTCATTCCCAAAACTTATATCAAAGGACGTTATGAATTCCTCAACCGACGCAAAGCGTATACACTAAATTTTATAGCATTGGATTATGGATATATCTGGCAAGAATCTGAAGAAAAACAACACGATCTTGCGCTGATGGAAATTACTTACGTTCAACCCAAAGGTATCTCCGAAAACTACCAGAAGCAAATGGATACCATCCCTGCCTTAAGGCATGCCATTGATCCCCAATTTACGATTGGTCCTAACTATAACTTCACGTTTCAAAATACGATGAAGCAACATTTGAAAAATACCTTCTATTTCAAAGGAAATTTGGACCTTTCCGGCAATATACTTGGGTTAATCAAAGGGGCAGACTTTAATAAAGGCAAAACGTTCAAGTTATTTGATGCTTATTTCTCTCAATACATCAAGATCAGTGGTGATGGCCGACATTATCTCAAATTATCGGAGAATTCACAGCTGGCTTCACGTGTGAGCTTAGGACTAAGTTATTCTTATGGCAACTCACGTTCACTTCCTTATTTGAAACAATATTATGTGGGTGGTCCTAACAGTATTCGTGCTTTTGGTGCCCGTGCTATTGGTCCGGGAACCGTTGCTCCCGAGAAATTAAGCAATGGCCTATTTTATGCCGACCAAACCGGTGACATCAAGTTGGAACTGAATACCGAGTATAGGGCCAAATTAGCAGGATTTGTTCATTGGGCGGCCTTTATCGATGCGGGTAACGTATGGTTGCAGCGTGATGATGTCAATAAACCGGGCGGTAAGTTCAGTAAGAACTTTTTGAATGAACTTGCTGTTGGTGGTGGGGCCGGACTTCGGTTTGATTTCACTTTCCTAATCATTCGTACAGATATGTCCATTCCATTCCGTATCCCTTATTTACCCAAAGGGGAACGCTGGGTATTTAAAGACATCGACTTTGGTAGTTCCAAATGGAGAAAGGATAATCTGATGTTTAATCTTGCCATTGGATATCCATTCTAATGGCAATTTATCTACCCTTCTAGCTCTCGCTGGTATACCATACGATGTTTTTACCTCGCTAATCCAAAACTTGTTTGCACCGTTTTTCTTCTGTCAAAAAAACGAGTTATTCCAACTAAATGCATTGATTTACTGACAATAATTCATTAAATTCAAGAAATATTTACTAATCCACTCCATGCTCATGAATTATCCAAGCTTAGCGAATAAAAACCACCATAAAAATCAATTGGATAGGATAATGAACATGAAAACCGCTGATGGCAGCATGAATACCTCTAGGGGAGAATTAGCTCATGAATAAACAAATATTTTACATATGAAAGTAACTATTGTTGGTGCCGGAGCTGTAGGAGCCACTACAGCAGACAATTTAATCCGTCGAAATGTCGCCGAAGAAATTGTATTATTGGATATTAAAGAAGGATTTGCAGAAGGCAAAGCCCAAGATATGGCACAGACCGCAGCTTTGTTGGGTTTTGAATCAAAAATTAAAGGAGTAACCAATGACTACCTTTCTACCGCGGGCTCGACTGTTGCGGTGATTACATCAGGCATTCCGCGCAAACCAGGAATGACACGCGAAGAATTAATTGGAACAAATGCAAATATTGTCAAATCAGTTGTAGAAAATTTGGTCAAATATTCACCAGAGATTATCATTGTAATTGTCTCCAACCCAATGGATACTATGACTTATCTCGCGCTTAAATCGAGTGGAATTCCTAAAAACAGAATCATCGGAATGGGTGGTACATTAGATTCAGCGCGATTTAAATATCAATTGAGTGAAAAACTGAATGCTTCTGCAGCGGATATTAATGCTATTGTAATTGGTGGCCACGGAGATACAACGATGATCCCACTCATTAAGCACTCCACGTGGAACAGCATCCCCGTAACTAATTTTCTGACTGAAGAAGAGCAAGAAGAAATCGTGCACAAAACCATGGTTGGTGGAGCGACACTGACGAGTTTAATCGGCACTTCGGCATGGTACGCTCCTGGGGCAGCAACTGCTGCTGTAGTGGAGAGTATTGTGCGTGATCAAGGCAAGTTATTTACGGCATCTGTTTATCTGGAAGGCGAATTTGGCCAAGAAGACATTAACCTGGGCGTCCCTGTGATTATCAACAAAAAGGGATGGGATAGAATTATTCCGCTACAATTGAGCGAAGAGGAAAAAGAGACGTTTGGAAAAAGTGCCGACGCAGTACGTACAATGAACAATGTATTAAAAGATATTAACGTGCTGTAACTAGCACAAATGAAAAGGCTGTTATTGCTTAGATAGCA
The DNA here is from genome assembly GCA_002454415.1 of Sphingobacterium sp. UBA6711. Taxonomy (GTDB): domain Bacteria; phylum Bacteroidota; class Bacteroidia; order Sphingobacteriales; family Sphingobacteriaceae; genus Sphingobacterium. The sequence continues at coordinate 17,627 of DKIT01000070.1, read as the reverse complement.
GCCTTAAATAAATTGATGCCTGTTTAAATCGGACATAATTAATTGAACGATTATGTTTCAATTTAAATACAATACTCCTATCCCGTTAATTACAAGCTACTTAATTCATAAAACAAACGAAGTAGAATCAAAATTTCTTTTTTCATTGAATTTTTGGCTATGTTTGAGGATATGACGACAGTACCATTTCAACTCTTGGATTTGCAGGGACAGGGCACACATATCCTTGTCGAAGTAGAAGTATATAACCGTACATTCAGAATGGTTGTCGATACCGGTGCTTCCAAAACCGTGTTTGACAAGACGCAGTTGGACCATCTTTTGGCGGACCAATTGCTGCTTGAACCTTCTGAGACATTATCTACAGGACTTGGAACCAATTCTATGGAAAGTTTCAATATGGAAATTCCAAGTTTGGCTATCGGCGAATGGAAAATTAAAAAGCTTAAAACGGCGGTTCTGGATTTAAGTTCAATCAACTACGCCTATCAACAAATGGACCTGGAGCCTGTCATTGGTGTACTTGGCGGGGACATTTTCTCCAATTATGGAGCTGTGATTGATTACGCAAAAAAAACATTAAAATTAAGGAATAGAAAAATAAAAATGACATAAACTCCAGCGCCTAGAATTTAAACAATCTTTTGTGGATATGTAGGCGTAAATAGAGATAATATAGGGCGGCAATCAAAATACCCAAGCCTCCCATAAGATACAAGGTCGTTCGAAGTCCACAATAACTTGCCAAAGAGCCGATCATTAATGTTCCGATCGGAAAGATCCCCTGAAAAGCCATGACATAATAGGAAATTGCTCGCGCACGATAGATCGGTATCGCATGGGTCTGAATATATGTATTGATACTCGAATTCTGCATCATCATGGCAAATGAGACCAAGATCACATAAACAAGTGCCATCTGAAGCATGCTGGCATGTGCTAAGAATAACAGTGCCACCCCCATCAGCGCAGCTGCTCCCATCACCTGATAACGTAAGTTGGTGCCCGATTTTAAGCGTGCCATATTAAAAGCTCCAATCATAGCTCCCAAACCAGCCGCACTTTCAAACCAGGAAAATGTACGTTCGTCTCCATGAAACATTTCCTTTGCTATAGCCGGCAAAAGCGAAGTATAAGGTATTACAATCAGACTTGAGAAAGTCATAATAATAATCAAGGAAGAAATATGTGGCGAACGTTTGAGGTAACGAAAACCTTCGACCAAACCTTCCCAATTGCTGCCCTTGCTCAATTGTACATGAGTCTCATCTACTCGCATCATTAATAAGGTAATAATAACAGGAACGAAACTGATAAAGTTGAGGGCAAAACAGACTAGTTCACCATAGGTACTCAGTAAAATTCCTCCTATTGCAGGTCCCAACATTCGCGCAGCATTAAAGATTGTCGAATTGAGCGCGATAGCGTTAGGTAAATCTTTGCGATCTCCCACTAAGTGCATCATTAGGGATTGGCGACCGAGCACGTCAAAGGAATTGATGACTCCTTGTATCAATCCCAAAGCGGAGAGCCACAAAACACTTTCCCATTTCAGGTAGACTACCAAGGTCAAGATCGCTGCCTGTATCATCAGACCGATTTGGGTCAATAGCACCAGCTTATATTTTTTGTGTTTATCCACAAAACTCCCGATGAAAGGGGACAGTACGAGTGAGGGAAGCAGTGAAATAAACTGCACAAATCCTAACCAAAAAACCGAACCTGTCAATTCATAGACCAACCAGCTGATCGCGATACGCTGCATCCAAGTTCCCATGAGGGATATTGCTTGGCCTATAACGTGTAACCGGAAGTTTCTATAATGGAGAGACCGAAAAACCTGCATAATTAAAGATAATACTATATTAAAAGGATAACAAAAAAAATCGAATAAGAGATTCAATAATGTACAGAAAAAAGATGTAAATCATTCAAATCAATGCACCAATACTGGAATATAATCAATAACTTTGTAATGTTTTTTTGGACATTAGAATAATCAAATAATTATCATTCAATAATATACACAATGAAATTTTTTATTGACACAGCGAACCTAGAACAAATCAAAGAGGCTCAAGACTTAGGCGTATTAGATGGTGTAACAACCAATCCAAGCTTAATGGCTAAAGAAGGTATCAGCGGTGATGAAAACGTAATTAACCATTATAAAGCAATCTGTGCAATCGTTGATGGTGACGTAAGTGCTGAAGTTATTTCTACGACTTATGAGGAAATGATTAAAGAAGGAGAAGCGTTGGCAGCTCTTGACAGCAAGATTGTAGTTAAAGTCCCGATGATCAAAGATGGCGTAAAAGCAATTAAATATTTCAGCAAAAAAGGTATTAAAACAAATTGTACATTGGTATTCACTGCTGGTCAAGCCCTATTGGCAGCAAAAGCAGGTGCGACTTATGTATCGCCTTTTATCGGCCGTTTGGATGATATCTCTACAGATGGATTGGCCTTAATTGAAGATATCCGTTTAATTTACGATAACTACAACTATCCAACACAAATTTTAGCAGCTTCAGTACGCCATAGTGCGCATATTTTAGGTTGTGCTAAAATCGGTGCTGATGTAATGACAGGTCCTCTATCCGCGATCGTAGCATTGTTAAAACACCCATTGACAGACAGTGGTTTAGCAACTTTCCTAGCTGATCACGCCAAAGCTGCCGGTAAATAATAAAGATTTATATTCACGTATAGTTTCGAAAACCGATAAGCAAGATGACATAAATCTTAAGCTTATCGGTTTTCTTATTTTAATAGATTGCGTACTTTTGTAGGATAAACACTCGATCGTAGAAAATCAACTGAACGTTGTTGAAGGTTCATGAGTGTCAAACGGAGAATGATAGGCGAATAATTGGTCAAACAAAGTCTATAAACTTGCAAATAATAGTAAATTTCTCTTAGTTTGTATTTGATCTAAGGCATAACGAAGAAATCCATGGAAGATTCCAACACTATATATCCAGACATCCTCAAACGAAACAGTTTAAAAGTTACGCAACCTCGGTTACGGGTCCTTGAAATTATTTCGACAAAAGATTCGGCAATTTCCCAGCCTGAACTGGAAAAATTACTAGGTAAGGACATTGACCGTGTTACGTTGTATCGTGTGCTCGCGAGTTTTGAAGAAAAAGGGATCATCCATAAGATCTTTGATTTGCATGGTACAGCGACGTATGCCATGTGTTCGACAAACTGTTCGGAGCATGACCACCACGATCAACATGTTCATTTTATCTGTCGTATCTGCAATTCCGTCTATTGTTTGGAAGACATGACTTTGCCCAAAGTATCCATTCCCGAAGGCTTTAGTCTGGAAGCAATTGCGGTCAACGCGCTCGGGGTGTGTAATCATTGCAAAAAATAAGTCAGGCGGTACGAATCCAAAAAAAAACTATTTTTCACTTGAGTTGTCTATATTCTGACTATCAGGAGATCATTCCGTCAGTCAGTTATTGTCGTATAAAATGCTGTTTTTTTCGTATCTTGTATTGACATCGAACTCCCGTCGATATGCAAGTATAAGACTGGAACAGTATGACTCATCGATGGTATCTGATTTCCAGAAGAATGCTGTAAAAACGATTCAACATCGGTACAGAAGAATAGATGATAATGTCTAATGAAACCGAGGGATAGCTAAAAAAAATAATTAGATGAAAACAAGAAAAGAGAATCCTTACAAGGAGGTCTTGACCCAACTGATTATCGATATTTTCGAAAAGTCAGGCAACAAGCCCCTCAACTATAAACAAGTTTCTTCCAAATTGAACCTCATGGACAACGATTCCAAAGTTGCCATTGCCGATATTCTACATGACAATGTAAGAAGCGGTCTTTTTACTGAGGTGGATCGTGGAAAATTTAACCTGAAGCAACTTAAAGTATACATCACAGGAAAAGTAGACATGACTGCTGATGGTTCGGCTTACGTCATTCCTGATGATGAATTTGAAAACGACATCTACATTGCTCCCCGGAAACTGAGACAGGCGCTTCATGGCGATATTGTCAAGGTCCATACATTTGAAAAAAGAAAAGGTGGACGTAAAAAGGAGGGCGAAGTTGTTGAGATCCTCCAACGTGCTAAAACGGACTTTACGGGAACGATCAGCATTTCAAACAACTTTGCATTTTTTATTGCCGATGACCGTAAGATGTTACACGACATCTTCATTCCATTGGATAATCTGAATGGTGCGAAGGATAAGGAAAAGGTTGTTGTATCGATTACAGACTGGCCAAGTGGAAGCAAAAATCCGGTAGGAACTGTAAAACATGTTTTGGGAACAAAAGGGGAAAACAATACCGAAATGAACGCTATTTTGGCTGATTATGGTTTTCCATTGGAGTTTCCTAAAAAAGTAGAGGCTGAAGCCAATAAGATCTCTGAAAAAATCAGCGAGGAAGAAATTGCCAAGAGACGTGATTTCAGGGGAATTACAACTTTTACCATCGATCCGGCCGATGCCAAAGATTTTGATGATGCCATATCATTCCAAAAGTTGGAGAATGGCAATTATGAAATTGGAGTCCATATCGCCGATGTTTCCCATTTTGTTGTTCCCGATACCGAATTAGACAAGGAAGCATTCAGTCGTGGTACATCCGTTTATCTTGTCGATCGTGTTATTCCCATGCTTCCAGAACGTCTATCCAATGGTGTATGTTCGTTACGTCCACATGAAGATAAACTTTGTTTTTCAGCTGTTTTCGAATTGGATGAAAAAGCAAACGTACATAACCAGTGGTTTGGCCGTACCATCATACATTCAGACAGACGCTTTAGCTATGAAGAAGCACAAGAAGTGATTGAAACAAAATCTGGTGATTGCAGCGCGGAGATCTTAAAATTAAATGAGCTAGCTTATATACTCCGCGAGCGCAAGTTCAAAAACGGTGCAATCGCTTTTGAAAGTGAAGAGGTTAAGTTCACCCTGGATGAGAATGGCAAACCTACGGGCGTATACACCAAAGTACGTAAAGATGCCCACAAGCTGATTGAAGATTTTATGTTGCTGGCCAACCGTAAAGTGGCCGAATATATCGGAAAGCAAGGTCGTGGTAAAAACAAGCTAACATTTGTGTACCGTTTTCACGATGTTCCAAATCCGGAGACATTGACAACCTTCTCTCAATTTGCTGCACGATTTGGCCATAAGTTAACCATCAAGACCGATAAAGAAACGGCAAAATCTTTGAACGCGTTGATGACAAAAATCGAAGGTTCCAAAGAACAAAATATGCTGACTTCATTGGCCGTGCGATCCATGGCCAAAGCAATCTATACGACAAAGAAAACAAGCCACTATGGATTGGCGTTCGACTATTACACCCACTTCACCTCTCCTATCCGTCGTTATGCCGACGTCATGGTACACCGTCTATTGCAGTTTTATCTAGAGGGGGGCACCAAAATCAATGCGGAGCATTATGAGAAGATGGCCGAACATTCTTCACAAATGGAGAAGAAAGCCGCTGAAGCGGAACGCGCTTCCATCAAATACAAACAAGCAGAGTACTTACAGGATCAGATCGGCACGGAGTATACAGGTATTGTTTCTGGTGTTACAGAATGGGGAATGTATGTGGAGATTGAGGAAAACAAATGTGAAGGTATGGTGAGGTTGAGAGATATCACGGATGACTTTTACGTGCTTGACGAGAAGAACTATGCCATCATTGGTCAACGCAAGAAAAAGAAATATCAATTAGGTGATGAGGTTCAAATCCGTGTAAAGAAAGTAGATTTGGATAAAAGGCAGATTGATTTTACGTTGTTGTCATAATACAATCCATTTAACTAAAAAACCCGAATCAGTAGTCCTGGTTCGGGTTTTTTGGGACTAAAAGATCCAAGATCCTTTAATTAACCTCGTTAAAAGAGACCATTTTTAAGAATTGAGGGTCAGCATCTTTAACTATTACTTTACTACCTTCGTCTATCACTTTTCCGTTGTCTTCGATTTTCCAAGTAACAGTATAAGGTGTGCTTCCGAATTCAAATCCTCCGAAGCTCAAACTACCAAACTGAAATTTTTCTAATGATTTTAATACTATTGTCTTTCCTCCATCAAAATCATCCGTACCCAGTTTTATTATGTCATCTGTTACTTTAGTACCATTTATATCCCAATCAACAAAAGTACCATTTTCCTTTCCTCCACTAATTGTTAAATTAAAATAATCACTTTCAGCTTTTTTGAATTCTTTCGATAAAGAAATCGTAGCTGTCACATTGTGATCTTTAAAGGTCACTGGTTTTGGATCATCATCCTTAGAACATCCCACAAAGGCGAAAGTAACTAGCGCCAAAATCACTGCATACATTAATTTCATTTTCATAACGTGAATTTTAATTTGTTTCTACTAAATATTTATTCGTTTTTAACAAACACTTTGCCAAACAGAACGCAAAAACATGCAAAATATCCAATATACTTGAAAACCAGTAGAAAGATAAATTCAGAAAAAACACGGGGCAACTAGTAATCAGCACGATAAGAATACTCGATAAAGCTTCCACCGATTCTGTCTTTTTTCGAAGTTAGTTGCACAAAGCTGCGGATATTGTCCTTACTTCAAAACATATGATGAAAATAGCGGGCGACGCCCTAACCGCGCGAAACAGCATCTTCTCCCCGGTAAAAAAGTATACTCACTAGCAAAAGAAAACTGTCACCTCATTCTGCCAGCCTAAAAAATTGAGCTTTTCGCACAGTGTTTACTTCATTTCGCGGAATAAAATATCAATTCAGCAGTCTGTCGAATTGAACCAAATAGGTGGCGAAGTCATTTTTCCCAGTGAGAAAATGACTTCGCCACCTGACTAAATCATCCAGACCAAGGAAAGCGCGTAACAGACAGACGACGAAATCATTTCGACGCCTGACATAACCATTTCGCTGCGGCGAAAAATGAGCTACTCACCCGTCGAAACGATTTCGACAGGCGAGTAAATGAGAATTCCACCCGACCAAATCATCTAGACCATGGAGAATAGACAGCAGAAGGAGCGCGAAGTCGTAAAACCACGAAGCGAAATGGCTTCGTAAGGCGGAAAAGATATCTACCTGTTTTAAAAAATAATCTAAATTTTATATACTAACTATTTAATATTCAAAACGGAATGAGTATCTTTGCGAACTTAAAATAATTTAGGTATAAAATTTATAAACAAAAACAGGTAAATGCCTACTATTCAACAATTAGTTAGAAAAGGTAGAGTAGCTCTGGTTGATAAGAGTAAGTCACCAGCGTTGGACTCATGTCCACAGCGAAGAGGTGTATGTACACGTGTATATACTACTACCCCTAAAAAACCAAACTCAGCAATGCGTAAAGTAGCTCGTGTACGTTTAACAAACGGTAAAGAGGTTAACGCTTACATCCCTGGAGAAGGTCACAACTTGCAGGAACACTCTATCGTATTGATCCGTGGTGGTCGTGTTAAGGATTTACCAGGTGTACGTTACCACATCATCCGTGGTGCATTAGATACTTCAGGTGTGGCAGGTCGTAACCAACGTCGTTCAAAATACGGAACTAAGCGTCCTAAACCAGGACAAGTAGCTGCAGCTCCAGCAAAAGGTAAAAAGAAATAATTAAACGGAGGAAAGAAAAATGAGAAAATCAAAACCGAAAAAGAGAATCATTTTACCTGATCCAAAGTTTAACGACGTTCAGGTAACACGTTTCGTAAACAATATGATGGTAGATGGTAAAAAATCTATCGCTTATTCTATTTTTTACGATGCAGTAGAATTAGTAGAACAAAAAACACAAGAAAGCGGTTTAGAAGCTTGGAAAAAGGCTTTAAACAACGTTATGCCTGCTGTTGAAGTTAAATCACGTCGTGTAGGTGGTGCTAACTTCCAAGTTCCTATGGAAGTTCGTCCAGACCGCAAAATTGCTTTAGGTATGAAATGGTTAATTTCATACGCTCGTAAACGTGGTGAAAAAACAATGTTCGAGAAATTAGCAGGAGAAATCATCTCAGCTTCTAAAGGTGAAGGTGCTGCTGTTAAGAAGAAAGAAGATACGCACAAAATGGCGGAAGCTAACAAAGCGTTCTCACACTTCAGATTCTAATTTTGAAGACATTCAAAAAAATATGATTACCCCGACCTCCGATAAAAGAATACTCCTTTATCAAGGTCGGTGTACTTATTTAACATTACATTTAAACACATAAGGCCGTTCATGGCCAGTTGCTTAAAAATATTATGGCAAGAGATTTAAAATTCACTAGAAATATCGGTATCGCTGCACACATCGATGCTGGTAAAACTACAACAACTGAGCGTATCCTTTATTACTCAGGTGTAAACCACAAAATTGGTGAGGTTCACGAAGGTGCTTCAACAATGGACTGGATGGAGCAAGAGGCTGAACGTGGTATCACGATTACTTCTGCTGCGACAACAGTATTCTGGAACTACCGTAACAACAAATACCAAGTAAACGTAATCGATACTCCTGGACACGTGGATTTCACGGTTGAGGTGAATCGTTCTTTACGTGTATTAGACGGATTAGTATTCTTGTTCTCTGCGGTTGATGGTGTTGAGCCACAATCAGAGACTAACTGGAGATTGGCTGATAATTACAAAGTACCTCGCATCGGTTTCGTTAATAAAATGGACCGTTCAGGCGCTGACTTCTTAAAAGTTGTTGGTCAAGTAAAATCAATGTTAGGTTCTGATGCTGTTGCTTTACAATTGCCTATCGGTGCTGAAGACACATTCCAAGGTGTAGTTGATTTGATCAACAACCGCGGTATCGTATGGAATGAGCATGATAAAGGTATGACCTTTACAGAAGTTCCTATTCCTGCGGAGATGTTGGACGAGGTTGCTGAATACCGTGAGAAATTATTGGAAGCAGTAGCTGGTTATGACGAAACTTTGATGGAGAAATTCTTCGAAGATCCGAATTCATTAACTGAGCGCGAAATCTTAGATGCTTTACGTAAAGCAGTATTGGATAACGCAATCGTTCCTATGGTTTGTGGTTCATCTTTCAAAAACAAAGGTGTTCAAACCATGTTGGATCTTGTAATGGAATTATTGCCTTCGCCTCTTGACATCGACGCTGTAAAAGGAACTAATCCTGATACTGGTGAAGAAATTTTCCGTAAGCCATCTGTAAATGAGCCTTTCGCAGCTTTAGGTTTCAAAATTGCGACTGACCCATTCGTAGGTCGTTTATGTTTCATCCGTGCTTACTCTGGTAAGTTAGATGCAGGTTCTTATGTATTGAACACGCGTTCAGGAAACAAAGAACGTATCTCTCGTATCTTCCAAATGCACGCGAACAAACAAAACCCTATCCCTTTCATCGAGGCTGGTGATATCGGTGCTGTTGTAGGTTTCAAAGACATCAAAACTGGTGATACACTTTGTGACGAAAAATCACCTATCGTATTGGAGTCTATGACTTTCCCTGAGCCAGTAATTGGTTTAGCGATCGAACCTAAAACTCAAGCTGACGTAGATAGATTAGGTATTGGTCTTGGTAAATTGGCTGAAGAGGATCCTACATTCGTTGTAAAAACTGATGAAGAAACTGGTCAAACAGTTATCTCTGGTATGGGTGAGCTTCACTTAGAGATCTTGATCGACCGTTTGAAACGCGAATTCAAAGTTGAGGTTAACCAAGGTGCTCCTCAAGTATCATACAAAGAGTCTATCAACGGTACTACTGAGCACCGTGAGGTATTCAAAAAACAATCAGGTGGTCGTGGTAAATTCGCGGATATCAAAGTTGTTATTTCTCCTGCGGATGAAGATTTCGATTTAAGCAAATCACCTCTTCAATTCGTTAATGAAATTGTTGGTGGTAAAATCCCTAAAGAATTTATCCCTTCAGTTCAAAAAGGATTTGAAACTTCAATGAAAAATGGTGTATTAGCAGGATTCCCATTATCAGGAATGAAAGTTCGTTTGATTGATGGTTCATTCCACGCTGTCGATTCAGATTCATTGTCTTTCGAGTTAGCTGCTCGTCAAGCATACCGTGAAGGATTACCTAAATGTTCTCCAGTGTTAATGGAACCAATTATGAAAATAGAGGTTTTGACACCAGAAGAAAACATGGGTGATGTAATGGGTGACTTAAACCGTCGTCGTGGTCAAATGCAAGGTTTGGATTCACGTAACGGTGCACAAGTAATCAAAGCATTGGTTCCACTTTCTGAGATGTTCGGTTACGTAACGCAATTACGTACAATCACATCAGGTCGTGCAACATCTACAATGGAATTTGATCACTTTGAAGAAGCTCCTCGTAACGTTGCTGAAGAGGTAATTGCAAAATCAAAAGGTAAAATCAAAGGTTCTGTAGAATAATATAGAATAAAGATAAAGGAACAAAGAACAAGGATCTCTCATCTTTTTTCTTTGTTCTTTAATCAAAAAAAAGTAAACACCGATTGCTAGTTGTGAATAGCTCTAATTAGCAATCATTTTAAATAAATAAAAATGAGCCAAAGAATCAGAATTAAATTGAAATCTTACGATTACAATTTGGTTGACAAATCAGCTGAAAAAATCGTAAAAACAGTAAAACCTACAGGTGCAGTTGTTAGTGGTCCTATTCCATTGCCTACTGAGAAAAAAATCTATACGGTATTACGTTCACCACACGTTAACAAAAAAGCACGTGAGCAATTCCAATTGTGTGCTTACAAAAGATTGTTGGATATCTATTCATCAAACGCTAAAACTGTTGACGCATTGATGAAACTTGAATTGCCTTCAGGTGTTGAAGTAGAGATCAAAGTGTGATAGATTTCAGTCACTGAAAAAAGAAGGGCCTTTCGTAAGAAAAGCCCTTTTTTTTTAAAATGTCTGAGGCTGGTGGCAAGAAAGAACCTTCAGTCTAAAAAGACAACTGATAACCAAGTCCAAGTGAAAATACACGGTTATAGGTACTAATCTCATCATCCAGCTTGACATCTAAAAGACCTAAGCCATATCCGCCATAGACCGAAAATCCATTTGTCAATTTAAATCCCAGCAAAAAATTTAAACCAGCATCATATTTCTTCATATTATCGATATGTTTGTCTGTCCCAAAGCTTATTGAAACTATATTTTTGGAAAACTTCTCCTCACCAGACATTGCGATGCTTGCATATGGTCCAGCTCCAATAAAAAATCGACCCAAGTTATTTTGAGGAAAGTAATGTATAATGTTCAAAGGAAGTTCTAAATACTGCACTTTACGCCATCCATCCATCAAAACTTCACCATCTTGATAGCCTGTACTCATTTTAGATCCAGTCTGCTGGAAAGCCACTCCTGGCTGAAAACTAAAATCACTTCCAATTGGAATCTCTACATAGCTGGCGACCTGAAACCGAGTTATAGCCGGGTTAGCAGAACTACCTTGTTTTGAATATCTTACTTCTTTTGCAAAATTAGCCGCGCCACGAATACCGAAGGATATTTGTGCTTTGGCTCCAGCAATAAAACATAATGCCGCAGCAATTGAGAGTAACTTTATTTTCATTAAAACAATAGATTAAATGTGAAACGAAAATAAGATTTAATTATTTGAGATACAACTAAAAAACATCGAGTTGAAAATTCTATTTAGAAATACTTGATACCGGCAGCTCAATTGAACAGCCTATTATCGTAAGGACCTAAATAAAATACATTAAATTAAATATAAATAAACATCAAATCAATATTATGAAATTTTATTTACAATTGTTATATTTAACAATACAAACAACTTGGTTAAAGAAAACCAGACATTAAATATTCCAATTAAAGACATGAAAATACGTCCCATAAATATTCTTCTATTTCTACTCGGGGTAATCATATTCCAATCGTGTTCAAAAACTCCACACGATCCCCCAGAGGAAGTAACAAAACCAGATAATAATCCGGATCCAACAAAGGATCTAACATACATTTATAGCTCGGAGAGTCAATTAGAATTCAGTCTTTATCAAAACGACATTTTGAAATCGTCATTTGAAGCGAATGAACAAGAAAAGAATTTCAGAAACCGTCCCAAATATTTCAGACCACAAACTATAACGATTAAAGGCGATTCTTTGTTTATTACTAAACTTGGAAATTATGAGGAAACATATAGAATAAAATGGGAAAAGGAAAAATTGTTTATCTATCAGGACAAGAACTGGAAACACTTTGCCAGCAAAAACGAACAAAATGAGATTTCGCTCAACGTTGTACTTTATAACAGCCAAATAAGAAGCGAAAATTCTAATGCATTACGCATCGGTCAGCTCTATAATCCTACATCTATAAATGAAATACTGAGTGAGAAAAGCCAAGCCGTTATGACAACGATCTGGTTAAAGATCAAGATGATTTATGTGCCCGAAAATAAAAAGTCATGAGAATAAAACTACTAATACTATTATTGCACCTATTTTGCTTAAACGCAGTCGGACAAGAAATCCAGGATGAATCTAACAGGCTTTTTACCAATAAAAATCTAGATAAATTGTATTTAGGTGCTATTATGAAAATCAGCTCCCTCAATAAAGATAATTATGAATTTATTGAAGCATCTAATCTCCCGGCAATAGACGTTTTACAAACAGCAGATGTAACACAAATCATCCCGAGTAGGTCGGCGATGACAAATTTTATCCTGAAAGATATTGAAGGCGATGACCTATCGACAATAGTCAGTGAATCAATCCCCGATATTCAGAGAGTGGCTTCTTATGATAAATTAGGTGCTATATTTGGTCAAAAGATCAATCCGGAAATCATGCTTGCTGTCAATCCAAAGTCTAAGGGACCCAAAAACCTATATGCTGCAAGATTTATGAATCTTATCTACAATTTGACATGTATGCCTAATATTATAAAAGCTAAAGCACATCCCGCTATAAAAAAATTCGACCCAAAAGATTTAATGTATGTCACTGATATCTCTTTTGGTCGAGCTGCATCAATTTTTATCGAATCTGATGCAAATTATGAAACTGTAAAAAGTCTGATAACTAAAAAATATTTGAAAAGAGAACTAACGGAAGAAGACGAGGCCATCTTGGCAAACGCAACGATACATTTCCAAATTTCAGATACGAAAGAAGTAAATCTTTTTAATGGGGATCCTTTTGAAATCATTCGCGCTTATATGACCGCTCCTATCACAAAAGAAGACTTCCTTAGGCCAATCTGGTTTAGCGGAGAAAATTTAAACNNATAATCGTATCAGAAGGAATTTTATATGTTCCCTAAAACAGTACAAGCCAAATCTCGTGATCTGGCTTGTACTGTTAATATTGTAGGTATGAATCCTATTTGTAATAAATCTTTATCAGACTCCATTACCTATCATCCGCAGTATTTTTTCCATTATTATTAATCAAGCCAAGATGATAAATAGAAAGGTAGTTCAACAGCTTGTTTTATTATTTGGTCGTCATCAATTATATCCATTATGATCAAGCCACCATAATAAGGCTTACCATACCGATTATCAAACATTTTTTGTATATTAACTAACTTTCCTCTTGTCTGAAATTGCTTCCAATTTTCATCAATAGGTCCATAAGATTCTGAAAGCATATAAGGTCCAATATATTCCCAATATTTTACATTAAACATCTTATTCCCTTCATCAAATGAAATCTCTTGGCCCACCAATTTTGATATATCGCGATCTAGTCTCAAACTCAGGAACTGACCAGTATTTGAATAAACATTGTAGGCAAATTCTTTATACTTATCTATTCCTCCAGTAGTATTCACAGAGTTATTTGAAGATCCGGGAATCGAAAAAAAGTTAAAAGCTGGGTTAACTGTCATAACATCAAATATCAATGCCTCACATGGAGCGTATTGAATTGAGTTAAGTTCTACTTTGCCAGTCAATAGACGTTCACCATCGGGTTTATTATTTTTGAAAACTTTCCCAACGAAAGAAAAGGACAAACGCCCCCCCTTTGCATCATACTTAAAATCTGCGATCTTAAAAGATTTTTCCGTCTGGAGGTGCGGTGCAAAATAATTACCGTCATCCTGCGAGTTTTGTTTGAAATACTGCACCTTGGCCAGTGCACCATTCTTAAGTAAAGTCAGCTTTAGTTGGGCGTAATTACCATTATCTTCCTTTACCGCGGTAATTAGATTAATTTGTCCACAATTATCCAAATTGTAATCGTAAGTCACTTTCCCTCTAACAGCATGATTGTTGTCAGAAAATTGAATACTCATCTTGGAGTCAGCATCACTCTCTTCTGACTTTTTACAACCAACTACAATAAATAAGAAAAAAACAAAAAATACAAGTAGAGATTTATTCATCATGCTATTACAATTTTCATAAAAAAATTAATTATTTACACAAAATACAAATATTATTGTAAAATAGCAAATCATAACACATTAAAGCCCCTTATAGCCTTCGGCCATATAATTTTGAAAATCGTTGAACAACCTTCTTTTAATATAACTCTAGATAGCTTCTCTTCCTATATCTGCTGTGATGGTAAAAGCGTTAATATTCCGCTACTATTATATTTGGTTTGATCAAACTGTATCAATTCAATATGTTCTTCAATTTTTATAGTACGGTAATCGGACAAAGACCATCCTCCTATGATTTCCGCACACCCTTCTAAGTTTCACATGCTATTGACCTACCTTTTTTCTACTGTTGGTTTATTGCAGTCAGTGAACAATAGGAAAACAGTAAGCCAATAGTAGGATAGGGGACTAATAAAGCTAGAAAAAGGGCGGAGTTATTGGGAAGCCTTGTATAGCGATGGAACGGAATCAGACCAATAGCTACACTTTGGATTGAGTCGGTCGTCAAGTATAGACCAGGCATGGATAAACAGATAAAAATATGTATCATTGGCATAAGTGCGCTAACCATTTTATAACTGGTCAAAAGTGGTCTCCAGGACTTACAAAAATCAGTGACAACTCAAATTCACTATACCTATTCAAGTTTTGCGAAATTAAATAGGTGACAAAATCTTCTGCAAAATGCTTGACCTATCTTCAGAATTATTTTGGGAATGCTCCGCCGATTATTCGCCTGCCATGTTACTTTTTTCTGCCTATTTCCTACTACAAACTACACGCACAAAATAAAAATAAAACAAATATTTATCAAGCTAATAAGACGCAACAACATTAGTTATCCCAAATAAGACACTATATACGAACTGGTTTACTAACAGCCAATGCAGAAAAATCATACTGCTCACAAGTTCCAACCAAATGAAAACTTACTTCTTTTCCTCATTTTCAATAATCTTCTTCTCGATCGGATTTAATGTTTCAAATAGATCCTTATACACCTCATCTTTGCTATCCTCCTCGCCTAACAGGAATCCCCAAGGCTTAAGTTCTTTGATGCGATCCATGACAATTTTGACGATAGCCAGAATTGGGATAGCGAGGAACATACCCGAGATCCCCCAAACCATTTCACCAATAATAATTGCCAGCATCGCAAATAAAGAATTGACCTTCACCTTAGAACCAACAATTTTAGGCACAATAAAGTTACTGTCTATCATATGTACGATAATTAGGGCGACAATAACCAATGCGACATGGGTAAACGAAGATGTCGCAAAAGTCAAAATAGCGATAATCAGCATCGAAGAAAAAATCCCTACATAGGGTAGCACATTGAATACCCCTGTTATTAATGCTAAAAGCAAACTATATTTGACGCCGATCAGCGATAATACGATAAACACCAAAAGAGAAACGAGACTCATTTGAATAAGCAAACCAATAAGGTACTTTTTCACAACATACTGAACTTGATGCACCACATCCAAAACAATTGGGCGATCCTGCACACGATTAGCAAATAAAAGAAATTTGACGATATGTCCTCTATAAATCAGTAGAAAGAAGGTGTATAGAAATGTAAAAACAAATAGAATAAACAGTGACGAGAGCGAAACCAGTGCTGTACCCAAAAACAAAGTTCCTGAATCAACCGACTTGGAAGCTGTTTTATTGATAAATTCCATCTGCTCTTTGTGCTGTATTCCAAACTGTTGACTGACCCAACTCTGCAATTTACCTGCGCCATCCATGATCTGCTCTTTAAATGCTGGAAAATCTTCTTTGAGAAGCGTAAGCTGAGAAGCCAGTAGAAAAAGCCCATAGCCTAAAACACCGAAGAATATAATTACACTTAGGATACCTGCCAACGTTCTTGGAAAATGCAATTTCCTTTCCATGAAATTGCTCAAAGGGATCAACAAAAGGGAAAACAACAATCCCAAAATCATTGGGATCAGTATTGTATCACCGATCTTCGCTAAATATCCCAATAGGAGGATACTGATCAGTACACAGGCCAACTTTACATAGAAAGGCAAAGAGAGAAATCTATTCATTGATATTTTCTTTTGAATAAAAATAACAATTTCGACCGACTTAAGTTTAGGCAATTAAAAAAGTCCCTACAAACGCAGGGACTCTTTCCTCATAATAAGTTTAAGTACTTATATTTCTTATAGTCCGAAGCCGATACCGATCGACCAAATACGGTTTTTAGCAGAACCACCATTCGGAGATAAGTTAGTCAACCCTAAGCCGTAGCCTGCATTAATTTGAAAACCATTCGTCAACTGATAACCAGCCAAGAAGTTGATACCAAAATCAGTACGTTTTATATCATCATTAGCATCACTACCAAATTCTACATCGTCTTCTTGTTTAACACCAGCAATATCCCATTTATTTTTACCGCTTAATCCAAATCCCACATAAGGCCCGGCACCAACAAAGAAATTACCCGATTCACCCGTAGGCAACTTAGCCACTAAATTTACAGGAATATCCAAAGACATAACACTTTGTTTTATTTCACCAGAGTTATTGCCATCACCAGCCGACCATTTTCCGCCTTTATTCTGTAAAGACACTCCTGGCTGGATAGAGAAATACGGTGATACTGGCGCGTCCAAATAACCTGTTACAAAGAATCCTGTATTTGATTCTGAACTTCCGTTATCTAAAGAATATTTAGGAATGTTTACACCCGCACGGAGACCGTATCCCAATCCACCTTGTGCAAAAGCTCCTAATGAACCAAATAAAATTGCTGCAGATAATAATAGTTTTTTCATGTTTCCTAATTTAATTTACTTTCTTCTTTTGTCATTTCTTCTCATAGTTTCCTATATGAGATTTATTACATCAACATTTGCAATATCTATTCCAAAATGTATAAACTGCTAATTTTCAAATCGAAACATGTAAAAAATGCATTTTTCCATTTTGCCCATTGTCCATTAAAAGATACAGTCAACAATCAGATAGACGCTTCCATACATTTTAGTTCGACATTATAAAACGATAGATTAAAAGTGTTCCATGGGATTATTTAAAAACTACTTGCTTGGTTTTCAGAATAATGCTCAAAAACCAAAAAGTTTTATCACAAAGATTTTTTAATTCCAATTATAAGTTTTATTTTTGCAGACCTTCAAAAGGAAAAAAATAGGGTCGGATGGCCGAGTGGCTAGGCTGAGGTCTGCAAAACCTCCTACAGCGGTTCGAATCCGCTTCCGACCTCGTTTTATTTAAACAATAAAAATATTATCAAAATGGGAGTTACACGTTTAAAAA
>DKIT01000022.1:22844-42032 GCA_002454415.1 Sphingobacterium sp. UBA6711 | reverse complement strand
GTCCTGCGATCATCTGATTGAAGACATTTTCTAACAGCTCATTGCGATAATCTCCTACAGTGACAACTTTCTCTTTCTCGCTTTTGATCAGGACCTGCATGACGGTATAGGGAAGTTCCGGATCCGAAATGGCCAAAAACTGATTTTTGTTTAACAGATCTACGCGATATTTTTTACGGTCTAAAGGCTTCTTTGGCATCGTCATGTCAGAAAACAGAACTTTTACCTTTTCTTCCATCTCTTTTGGGTCAATATCCCCAACGATAATTAAAGCCTGTAAATCTGGACGATACCAATCCTGATGGAATTTTCGTATTTCGGTATAAGGAAATGTTTTCAGCACCTGTTCAGTCCCTATCGGTAAACGTTTGGAATAAAGAGAACCGTTAAGCAACATTGGAAAATATTGGTCCTGTAAACGTTGCTGAACTCCTCTTCCACCGCGCTTTTCTTCAAGGATAACACCACGCTCCTTATCTATTTCTTCCCCATCCAACAAAGCATCCTGCGCCCAATCACGCATTACCTGCAAGCCATTTTTTAAAAGTTCAGGATCGTCAGAAGGAATGGGCAGCTGATAAACCGTCTGGTCAAAGCTTGTATAAGCATTGAGATCAGAGCCAAACCGGACACCCGCTTTCTGCAGGTAATTCACCAATTCATTTTTTGGAAAATGCTTCAGGCCATTGAAATTCATATGTTCCAAAAAATGGGCTAAACCAAGCTGTTTTTCATTTTCCAGAATAGAGCCGGCCTTCATGCCCAAATACATGGTAACACGGCCTTTAGGTTCACTATTTTTACGAATAAAGTAGGTGAATCCATTTTTCAGCTTACCTGTAATGACTTCATTGTCGAAGGGCAATTTTTGGTTTAAGGACAAACTATCCTGCGATAGAATCGCTCGCGCTTCTGCAGTTAACGTGGTTGGCATCTTGGCTTCTGCCCCATAGAATGTTGCTGGCAACAGAAAAGCTAATACTAGTGGTTTAATGAATTTCATACAAAAAATCTCTTTTTCTAAGTCAGTTATTTTTGCTAATTATTTTATATTAGGTAAACGGAACAGGAGATCAATTGCCCCGATAAATAATAAAATACAGATCAATCCAATTTTTATTATCCGAAATGGAATAGCACATCAATTATAAGGGCTTCCCCGGTAGGCGATCTGTAAAAATTGCTGTTAAAAATACAGAATATCATTCGAAAAGAACAACAGTTAATTGTAATTTTGTTGCAAATGGATTTTGAAAACTGGCAGGTTATAAAAAAGGAATTCGAGCAATTTTTAAAGTTCGAAAGGGGTTTAAGTGTTAATTCAATTGATGCTTACTTAAATGATGTATCAAAATTTCAAATCTATTGCGAAGACAATCAGCTGGAATTAAACATTGTGACCAGAAAAAACATACAGGATTTTCTGGCTTGGCTACAGGAATTTAATATTTCTCCTTTCACGCAGTCCAGATTGATATCCGGTCTAAAAACTTTCTTCAGCTTCCTCATGATAGAACACGAGTTGATCAACAACCCCACAGATCTACTTCAAGCACCCCGTCTAGCACGCAAGCTACCCAGCGTTCTCAGCATACATGAAATTGATCAGTTGATCGCGGCGATCGACCTCTCTTCGCCCGAAGGTGAACGCAACAAAACAATCATCGAAATATTATACGGCTGTGGTCTTCGTGTTTCCGAACTGGTCACGCTCAAAATATCAAACCTATTTTTAGATGTGGAGTTTATCAAAGTGGAGGGCAAGGGAAGCAAAGAACGTCTTATTCCCATTGGCCAGCAGGCCATCAAACACCTGCGGATTTATTTGGAAACAGTGAGACCGCATATCAAAGTGAAAGCAGGAAATGAAGATATTGTATTCCTCAATCGAAGAGGTACTGCATTGTCAAGGGTGATGATATTCTTGATCATTAAAGAACTCGCCCAAAAAATAGGCTTACAAAAAACCATTAGTCCGCATACCTTCAGACACAGTTTTGCTTCCCATTTGGTGGAAGGTGGAGCAGACTTAAGAGCCGTCCAGGATATGCTCGGCCACGAAAGCATTACAACGACCGAAATATACACACATATCGATACCGATTATCTCCACGCGATTATCACACAATATCATCCCCGGTCTTAAAGAATAACCCGGTCTTGCTAAATTTATTTCCCTGTCGCCCAAAGTTTAAACCGCAATCGCAGGCTCAATTACACCTGCGCCGTTAAACACCTAGCGTTGGATCGCATTTTTCCTGCTTGGACATCCGGATCAGGTGCGCTAAATTTTTCACCGCCCGATCGTGTTTCAAAACGAATGGATTGTTTTTATCCTATACTGCAGAAAACCCATTTATTTGGTAGATAAAAGGGAATAGCAAGTAGCCGAAAGTACCATCATCCAGATGCTAAGCATTCATATACAAATCATTAGCCCAAGTATAAAAAAACAGGGAATTAGCGAATGTTAAACATAAAAATGCTGTCGACAAAAAGCACTAAAAATCGCCTGCTAAAAGATTGAATTTTATCGCAAAGATATTTGTTAGATCTAGAAAATAGTATATCTTTGCGTGACGTTCCCGTAGTTCAATGGATAGAATTTCAGATTCCGGTTCTGACGATGTGGGTTCGACCCCCGCCGGGAACACATCCTATTTAACAAAAAAGACTATCCTAGGATAGTCTTNNGTCAAATCCAAAAATCGCTTATACATACCCGTGAAATTGACCAATAAGGTCAATTCAGCAAAAGGTATAAAAGGATACTGATACAGCAGCTCGTTACGCGTACTTTTCGCCGCATCAATTTCAAAAGACTGCCTGCCATCAACGACAATATCTTCCAGTGAAAAAGAATGCGAAGCAGTAGCCTCCAATCCAAATGTATCCCAGTCGTAATGGATCAGTACATGGTCACGGTCGACAAAAAATGATTTTATAAGCGGTTCACCTTTTTCGTTCAATACTGGATTTCCCGACTCTAGAATCTGCGCATTTAAAGTGAAATGGGTTAAATGGGGCGCACCAGTAGCGTATTTCCAAAAACCGCGGAGCCGATAATGGTCCCCTTCACGCGTAGCTGTTCCGGATGCCTGTCCGCTGCCACCGAAACAAACATGATCTGCTTCAAAAACCTGATTTCCTATCGCTGGATCAATAAAACCGACAAATAGATTAGCTCCAGAACATAAAGTCACTGTCCAAGCCAATCCGCCATCCCAATAAGCCAGATCAGCCAATAAATTTAGGCCTTCGGGTAGCGTAAGTCCCAATCCGCCCAATTCAGGGGGAATCCAAATCTTAAACCACTTACGATAATAAATCAGCTCCAATTGTCCATCTGACAATGCTTTCTGCCGGATCCCCATTGCCTGATTATCTTTCAGAATCGCAATATCTTCACTACTGAGTTGCATATCTTTCTTCACTTATAATTCTTCTCCAATTAAAATATCCACTAAATGCCATGACAAATAAAAACAAGGTCAGGCCCGAATAAAGAAATAGTCCTTTATGGATTAACAAAGGAATTGCCATCAAATTACTAATATTCAGCAAGATCCAATTTTCAATTTTCCGCTTCGCCAATAACCACATCCCTGCCCAGGCAGTACATGAAACCGCAGAATCCCATAGCGGTACGTCGGAGTCTGTCAAATGTACTAATCCAAAATAGAATAGCAGAAAACCTATGATACAGATCGCCCCCACAATCCACCATTCTTTCGTTTTACAGTGTGTTATAGGCGTCGCAACATCGCTGCTGTATTTCCAATAAATCCAACCATAGATGCTCATGACTAAATAATATAGATGCAACAATATTTCCGCATACAATTTTGCATGGAATAATACGTACACTGATATAAGTATCCCAATAATCCCAAAAATATAATTGATGGATTTATTTTGCCGTGAAAACCAGACCTGCAAAATTCCAAAAGATACCCCTAGCCATTCCGCTATTGTAGCTTGTTGCATCTGTTTTATAAAAGCTTCNNGTTATTTAAAATAAACCTACGGGAGAAAAAACGGATGTTTTTATTGAAATTAAATCCCTACGCCAGCATTACCTGGATCAGGTATATAAAAGCGATTGTATAGGGTCGCACAATCGCTTTTATTGGGTATAATCTCAGCCAAGAATGATCAAAGTCATTCTGAGCACCCCATAAGTATTTTTTGTTGGATGAATTAATCGATATCGATTAATTTCAACGCTTTATGCGTGCGTACACGCGTTTCTTTACAAAGTTGTGCATCGTCGTTCAATGATTTTCCATGTGAAGGAATCATCTCACGTAACTTCTTACGGTATTCATCCGATTTCGCACGTTCAGGGAAACATTTCTTTAAAAGGCTAATCATAATCGCAACGGATGTAGAAGCTCCTGGAGATGCCCCCAATAAAGCTGCAATAGAACCGTCTGCACTAGACACGACTTCCGTACCAAATTCAAGAATTCCACCTTTCTTCTCATCTTTCTTGATCACCTGTACGCGCTGTCCTGCTTTCTCGATAACCCAATCCTCCAATTTAGCCGTAGGCATAAATTGTTTTAAGGACTCCAATTTATCTTTTGGTGACTTCATCACTTCCGTAATTAGATACTTCGTCAAAGGTAAGTTGTCAAGTCCAGCCGACAACATCGGACGAATATTGGATAATTTGATGGAAGCTGGTAAATCGAAATAAGAACCTTGTTTCAAGAATTTAGTTGAAAAACCAGCATATGGTCCAAACAACAACGCTTGCTTGCCATCGATATAGCGGGTATCTAAATGGGGAACCGACATCGGTGGCGCACCTACAGAAGCCTTACCATATACTTTCGCTTGGTGTGTATTGATGATCTCTTCATTGACACATCTCAGCCATTGGCCCCCTACCGGAAAACCACCATACCCCTTTGCTTCTGGAATACCTGATTTTTCTAACAGTAACAAAGAGTGACCACCAGCTCCGATAAAGACAAATTTAGCTTTAATCTCTCGTTTTACGCCAGTTTTCAAATCTTTGACTTCCACTTCCCAACGACCATCATCTTCACGTTCGATATCAATTACCTCGTGATTTCACGAAATGGAGATATTATCTTTATTTGCAAGATTAGTGATTAAATCACGTGTCAACGAACCAAAATTCACATCAGTACCCAAATCCATTTTCGTCGCAGCGATCGTCTCGCCCGCCTCACGTCCTTCCATCATTAATGGAATCCACGATTTCAACAATGCAGGATCTTCTGTACTCTCCATGCCCTTGAACAAGTTTTGGGTTGTTAATGTCTCCCATCTTGTCTTTAGGAATTTAGCATCTTTTTNNCAAAAACCGCACTCATGTGTGGAATACTGCGGATAAAATTTTCAGGTTGGGCAATAATGCCTTTATCAACGAGGTAGGACCAAAATTGCTTAGACACTTCAAATTGCTCCGCAATTTTCACTGCTTTATCAATCTTTACAGAACCATCTTTCTGTTCCGGGGTATAATTCAACTCGCACAAGGCAGAGTGACCCGTGCCGGCATTATTCCAAGCGTCAGAACTTTCAGCAGCAACAACATCCAAACGCTCAAGAATTTCAATATTGACGTCTGGGCTTAATTCATTGATTAGAGTACCCAAAGTAGCACTCATAATACCTGCGCCGATCAGAACAACGTCAACTTCTTTATTTGATTTTTTGCTCATGTTTTTGTGATTGATGCAAATTTAATATAGTTTTTGGTAAACGTCCAACTCTTTTGTCAAAAAACTGTACTTTTTAGAAGCACTTATTCAAAAATACCATTGATTTATTAAAATAATCCTAAGTGAGCGATCGCTTACCTCCAAACCATAAAATTGATTCCCCAAAATAAGTAGCCACTAGAAGATAAATAGAAGTCCGACACACAATGTTTGGACGTTTTAAACCGTTATTTAGCGAAAGATTTTGTGTTATAATATAGTTTTAACATTTTTGCAGAACATCGACAGGCAATAGTGTATACAATAAATAAAAAACAGTCATCATACAACGTCAAAAAACACGCAGGAAAAAGATTCACTGTCGTATTACATGATAAAACGAATGGAAATAGGTAAATTATATTATTGATTGCACATCGTATATATCGCTTCGGACAGCGTAAATGCCAGTCTAATGAATAATTAAAGAACAAATAACATATACAGATGAAAATACTCGAAGGAAAAATTGCTTTAGTAACAGGAGCATCAAAAGGAATCGGAAGGAAAATTGCGGAAGTGTTTGCACAACATGGTGCTAATGTCGCTTTCACCTACCTTTCTTCTGTTGAAAAAGGACAGGCTTTGGAACAGGAGCTTCAAGCTTTTGGCACCAAAGTAATCGGCTACCGTTCTGATGCTTCAAAATTTGAAGAGGCAGAACAATTAATCAACTCCATCGTCGCAGATTTTGGCGGGTTAGATATCGTTGTGAATAATGCCGGTATCACAAAAGATGGCCTGTTGATGCGCATGACCGAAGAGAATTGGGATGATGTATTAAATGTCAACTTAAAATCTGTCGTTAACGTTACAAAGGCTGCTTCAAAAATTATGATGAAAAACCGTAAAGGTTCATTTATCAATATGTCTTCAGTTGTGGGAGTCCAAGGAAATGCCGGTCAAGCGAATTATGCTGCATCGAAAGCTGGAATTATTGGCTNNTCCATCGCCAAAGAATTAGGTTCTCGTAATATCCGTGCCAACGTAGTAGCTCCAGGGTTTATACGTACTGAAATGACTGATGTACTGGATCCAAAAGTTGTGGCCGGATGGGAAGCAGGAATTCCTTTAAAACGTGCTGGACAACCAGAAGATGTTGCCAATGCATGCCTTTATCTAGCATCTGACTTATCGGCATACGTAACTGGGCAGGTTCTACCTGTTGATGGTGGTATGTTGTAAAAAAATAAGAGTTGGTGTCAGATCTAAATAGGTCGACACCAACTCTTACATATACCCCCCCGAACCGCCCGCCTTCTTCCAATCTTATAAGTTGGACCTACATGTACAAATCTCATACACAAATTATGTTAACCAAAGAAAACATCGATTTATTTAGGAGCGAATGTAAAGCCATCCAAATCAAAAAGAATGATTTTTTTGTAAAGGATAATGAAGTGTGCAATTACATTGGCCTTGTTCACAGCGGTACATTATATGGATATTTTGAAGATGCCGACAGTAATTTCATTGTGAGCGAGCTTTATTACGAACAAAGTATCGTTACTTCCTATAGAAGCTTTATAACCGGAGTTCCCTCCCCCGCATTCTTAAAAGCTTATTCCGATACAATAATCTATGCAATGGACAAAAATCATTATGATCAACTAATGAAACAGCAGGAATGGGCTTATATCTTTAAAAAAATATCGGATCTTTTGTTTATCAATAAATGTTTTAAAGAAACAGCTTTAATAAAACTCAAGGCTAAAGAACGCTATTTGCAGTTGATTGAAAATCGAAAACAGATTGAGCAAAAATTCCCCCAGCATCTTATCGCATCCTACCTCAAAATTCGGCCTGAAACACTTTCACGAATTAAAAGTCTTGACCTATATCAAGATAGAAAGTAAATTTTCTTGCTGAGCTTTGTAATGAAATTAAAACTCATTACCATGCCTTTAGTAAGAATCACCTTATCTGAAAAACACGATATAGCTACTCAACATCTCATTTCCAGTGCTGTACATCGTGCATTAATTGATGAATTTCGTATTCCTGAAAACGATTTTTTTCATATCATAGAAAATATTGGACCATCCCAACTTCGGTTTCCGCAAGAATATTTAGGTATAAGCCATACCAGCGACATTATTATGATCCAAATTATTGCAGCTACCGGTAGAGATGCGTTACAAAAAAGAAATCTGTATCGAGCTATATCTTTTAATATTTCAACTTTAACCGATGTTTCCCCAAAAGATATCATTATTGTACTCGTAGAAAACACCAAAGAGAATTGGTCTTTTGGAAATGGTGAGATGCAAGATTTTAATCACGTTTAAAATGATAGAAATTATAAATTCATTCAAACGCCTTGAAGAAGTCCCTAAAGATAATATCATGTTGCAAAAAGTCGCCTATTTAACTGGAGACAACACATTATCATCCTTCATTATCGAACTCGATAGAAACCAGACTTTACCCGCTCACTATCATAAAGCAGGACTTGAAATTTATTATATCCTTTCTGGAAAAGCGACAATAAAAAATGCCTTATTTACCATTGAAAATCAACTCGATATTAAAACTCAAACAGCGACAAAAGGGGATACATTTTGTATTTTTCCTTTTGTAATACATCAAATAACAAATCTCGATACTGAATCGCTCATCATTTTGGCGATAGCACCAAAAAATCACAATAATACCGATCGTTATTTTATTGAACTGAACGACACTGAACTATGACCGCTCGGCTCTTTGTTTTGCACAGGTCAAATGAATAAATAATAAAACTGATTCGAATTAATCTCGCCTCCAATATTTCCAAATTTTAGTTAATTTTGTCGATCAAATTTTTAAATGCTATGAAGAACTGGAAGGATTATTTTGAGATTAAAACCGAGGAGGATTTTAATCAGCATTGTTTAGATACCTACCAATTCCAAAGCCAGCATTGCAAAGTTTATCGGGATTATATTAGATTACTTGGAAAAGATAAAACCAGTATTCGCCACTTTAGCGATATTCCCTTCATGCCTATTGAATTTTTCAAAACGCAACAAGTCATTGCGGATGGCATGAATGCTGAAGTTACATTTTCGAGTTCGGGAACAACAGGTATGGTTACTTCGAAGCATTTAGTCGCTGATGTTGATGTTTATAAACAGACTTTTCGTAGAATCTTCGCGGATTTTTATGGGCCATTAAGCGATATAGCTGTCCTCGCCCTTCTTCCATCTTATCTTGAAAGAAATGGTTCTTCTTTGATTTATATGGTTGATGATCTTATGAAACAAAGTAAACAGCCCGAAAGCAATTATTTCCTCTACAATCATCAAGAGCTCTACGATACGCTTATCCTGCTCAAAAATAAAGGAACAAAGACAATACTCTTTGGCGTAACTTACGCACTGCTTGATTTTATTGAAAACTATGCCTTCGAATTTCCGGAACTGATTATCATGGAAACGGGCGGAATGAAAGGCAAGCGAAAAGAAATGGTGAAACAAGAAATTCATCAACTCCTTGAAAAGGCTTTTGCGGTGAATGGAATTCATTCAGAATATGGTATGACCGAGCTTCTGTCACAGGGTTATTCCGCGGGAAAAGGGATTTTTCGCTTACCAAAATGGATGAAAATATTGATTCGGGACACCAATGATCCATTAAGTCTGATTCCTCCACACAAAACGGGAGGAATTAACGTCATCGATCTTGCCAACCGCTATTCTTGTTCATTTATAGCAACTCAAGATCTCGGAAAGGTATATCAGGATGGATCTTTTGAAATATTGGGCCGTTTTGACCAGAGTGATATTCGTGGTTGTAACTTATTGGTTCAGTAATCGTCCTACTCAATGGATTTGTCAGGCTTTTCATTCCATAGAAGCAAATCCAGAGCTAAAGAATCTTATCACTGCGCTAAGTCAAATTGAAAGGTGCAAAAAAAACACCTGATAAATAGTTACCAGGTGTTTTAGTTGGATACCGGCCCTATTTCAGACTCGGATCCTCAAAAGTATTGCCTGATCGCATATTGCCAGAGTCATATCCTTTCTTGAACCAGGCCATACGTTGGGCAGAAGTACCGTGGGTAAATGACTCTGGTACAGCATATCCTTGCGCTTCGGTCTGCAATTTATCATCGCCGACAGCTTCAGCAGCTTTCATTCCGTCCATGATATCATTGTAATCAATTTTTATATCCGAATATTCGTTGAGATAATGCGCCCATACTCCCGCATAAAAATCTGCTTGTAATTCCGTCATAACAGAGATTTTATTATTTTCACGCTCACTGAGCTTTCCCCGGGCGGCATTGGTTTGGGGTAATAGTCCCACTAATTGTTGAATATGATGTCCAACCTCATGCGCGATCACGTAGGCCATCGCAAATTCTCCTTTGGCTCCAAACTTATCAGATAGTTCCCGACTAAAACTCAAATCCAGATAAATCTTTTGATCACCAGGACAATAGAAAGGCCCATATGAAGCCTGCCCCATGCCACAACCATCGGTCTGTGTTCCCCCATCATAAAATACCAGTGTAGTGGGGGTATAATTTTTCTGCATTTGCTCCTTAAACAATTTCGCCCAGATATCTTCGGTACTTTGAAGCACAGTAAGGGAGAATTCAGTGAGTCTTTTTTCCTCCGGATCCAACTCACGAATTTGCCCTGGCTGCTCGGTTTGCGCACCCATGTTCTGGGCTTGCTGTAAAAGTTGCATGGGATCCCCGCCCATTAAAAATCCGATAACCAAGACGATGATTCCACCTATACCCCCTAGCGCAATCTTGCCGCCTCCAGACATTCCCCTACGATCTTCAAAATTGCCGCTTTGTTTGCCTCCTTGCCATTTCATAATATTTCTTTTTAATGAAGTTAATAATCGTACTTAATTCAGGAAGCACACAAATTCAATACCAATATTTCCTCCATCTTCAAATTAATTTTTAAATGAAGTTGCGGGTAAGGCTTGATACTCCTCTATAAAAAATAGGCCTAAAAAGATCAATATGCGTCAGTTTATCAATCTATTTAAGCCTAAATATGAAATCTAATCGATTGCCTTAATTCGGATAATTCCGCATAAACTCAAAACGATAATTTGGATGCTGTTTCAGACTGTCGATCAGGTTCGACAAGAGCTTTTGCCCCTTCTTCGTTTGGTACATATTATCATGCGTTAACAAAACAACGTTATTCTTGGTATAAGATGTTCCTTTGCGAAGTAAATTCTTCATTTGCGTATACAACTGATTCACTGACAGATCAGGCTTGCCGGTTACGCCATTGATCTTCCACTCACAATCCCAGCCCATAATCTTATAACCATTTTGATGCAGCAATTCTGCCGTCGAAGCGCCACTTTTTAAATCGACTCTTTTACGTTCACCCACATACCATATATTTCTGCCGGGCAACCGCACGATTTTATGCTCCAATCCCATCGTTTTCTCCGCAAGCTCAAAATCCTCAAATGCAGCTTGTGGGTTGGCATAAAAAGTTGTGTATTTGTTATGCGCATGCCAGTAACTATGATTATAACAATCCACCAGTGGGTTAGCCTTGTAGCGTTCCGTATAACCATGGAGCTTTTTACTCATTTGGTCATGCTCCCCAATCAAAAAAGCACTGATCTTAACACCTTTGGCTGTTGCTATTGAATCTAAATATTGACTTCCATTTAAAGGACCGTCATCAAAAGTTAGGTAAATATAACGCGGCGAAACGGAATCTGTCAATAATACCGTCGTATCCTTAATACCTTGATAATTTACATTTGCTTCCATTTTAGTAATGGAATCTTTCCTCAGGGAATCTACTTTACTGATAGAATCCTGTACAATTAAAAGACTATCTTTCTTCTGCTGAGCGGAATCTATTGCGATTGTCTTTTCCTCTTTATTCGTCCCCCCCTGATTGCAGGATTTTAATCCTAAACTTATTACCCCAAGGCCCATGAGTATAAAACCCAAATTAACCGTCTTTTTCATCACAAAAATTAACTTACACGTATCAACTATTTCTACAATCTAAAAAAACAACCCTAACTCCATTGATTTTAGTCGCGAATAGCGCAAAATTAAGATAATTTTCGTTAATAAAAGCCTTCTGTTCTTTAATTTATTATGCAACAAAAAAAAGGAATCCATAAAACTATGGATTCCTCTTGGCTCTTCAATGTTGCCGAACTGGCATTAATCTCTATGCCGCCCCCGGTGATCATGTCCTCGACCATTCCCATTTCCTCTGCCTTTATTATAGCGTTTACTTTCACTCCACGAATGCTCCCGGCTAACCCTACGCTCACTTGCGAAAGAATATCCGCTTCGTCCATGATGGTTATCTCTGATAGAAACCTGTCTGCCCCGAGAGCTTCCATATCGGCTTCTATAACGATCGTGGTGACGCCAAGGGTTACGATCGTTAATAACAACTTTATGTACCCGATAGAAATCGTAATGTCTGTATCTTCTTGGCAAACTCGTTCTCCTTATCCATCCCCCATTATCATAATAAACATAACATTTTGCGGGTACATCATAATACATATTATATTCAGGCATATAATAATAACGTGCATAATCATATCCCGCCGGCCCCCAGCTTGGCTGACTTCCAATATTGACACTTATACTAACTTGTGCGTCAGCTGTCCCAATTGTAAAAAGACCCGCTATTATTGCCGCCGCGTAAAACAATTTTTTCATAAGTAGCTCCTCCCTATAGTTTTGTAATTTCTTCTTTACATTACGACAACAAACAGTATGCAAAAGATTAAAGCACAAATGTTAATTTTTGTTAACGTAAAAATAACACACTACAGATGAACCCATTGAAAATCACAGTTTCAACAAAAAAACAAACTTTTAATAAGGTAGATTGTTAAAAAAGAGGAACATCTATAAAAAGCATTTCAATGAGCACATATCAAGTAGGAATATTAGTAGGAAGTTTAAGGAAAGAATCTTACAACAAAAAGATAGCACAGTTTTTCCTGGAACAAGAAAACCCAGAGTTCAGCTATAATATCGTAAATATCAGTGATCTCCCTTTATATAATCAGGATTTTGATGATGATGGAGATCCACCTGCGAGCTATAGTCGCTTTCGTGATGAAATAGCCGTATTAGACGCTTTTCTATTTGTTACACCGGAATATAATCGTTCGATTCCGGCTGTTTTGAAAAACGCCATCGATGCTGGCTCTCGACCATATGGCCAAAGTAAGTGGGATGGTAAACCCGCCGCTGTATTATCCTCCTCCATCGGTGCCATTGGTGGATTTGGAGCAAACCATCACCTCCGCCAGTCTCTGGTCTTTGTCAACATATTGCCGATGCAACAACCAGAAGCCTACTTAGGGAATGTACAGGATTGTATCGGCAGTGACGGTAAAGTTGAACTCCAAAAAACAAAGGATTTTTTACTGAGTTTTAAAAAGGCTTTCGAAGAATGGTCTAAGAAAATCATATACGAAAAAGGGCAAGATTAATCTCGCCCTTTTTCGTATATGATATTATATTCTTCTAATCTTGATCGTCATTTGGATCATAATTCCAACTCAACAATTTGTCCTGCAAAATGCGCGATATTTTATTAAAATAGCGTTTTTGCTTGTAGCCCATCACCCATTGTACGCCCTGAACCGCATTAGTACAAAAGATCTCATCCGCTCTTTTCATTATTTCAGGACTTATTTGTGCCTCAACAACTTCAATACCTTCGGATTGGGCCATATCCATGACGACACGCCGCATAACCCCTTCTATACATCCCTCAGAAAGTGCCGGAGTATAGAGCACTTTTTCATAATAGACAAAGATATTTGATGTCAAAGATTCACATAGATAGCCTTCCTGATTCAAAATCAGTACATCATCGTAAGCCATTTTCTTTTTGTAGATGCCGGCTAAAACATAGATCTGTGAATTCAGCGATTTAATCTTGGATAAATCACTGTAAGGCTTTTTAAACTCATTGTATAGTCCTACAATCAGACCTACCTTTTTATCTCTGAGATTAGGTTCTATACGCTGTACCTGCAATACAAACCCTGGCTTATTTGTTGTTGGACTATACAGACCGCCGCCAGACCGGAAGACAATTAGTCTAATCCGCACCTGTTGACCCAGCATATTATTTTTGCGAATCAATTCTTCGGATCTGGAACGAATAAAAAATTCATCGAATAGATTAGCATCATCCAGCTGAATCATTTCCATTCCTTTTTGCAGACGCTCAACGTGAAAACTTAGAAAACGGATATCACCATCCTTATACAACATTGTCTCAAACAAGCCATCCCCATAACGAAAACCTCTGTTCTCTACACTAAATATTTCTTGTTCTTCCGGCACTACATTGCCATTAAAATTGATATAGTTTGTTGGCATCTTAATTTTTTTCTAAATTTTAATCATTTTCCACAGCCATTGAATTAGCAGCATAGCCACGCCACTTTTCTAAAGCTAAACGAAAATCTTCTGGATATGGTACCTCGAAATACATATTTTCTTTGGTCGAAGGATGAATAAATCCCAATACCTGTGCATGCAGTGCCTGACGTGGCAACAGAGAAAAACAATTGTCAACGAACTGTTTATACTTGGAAAATACAGTCCCTTTCAATATTTTATCTCCACCGTACATCGCATCATTAAACAACGGATGGCCAATCGATTGCATATGTGTCCGAATCTGATGCGTACGACCTGTTTCCAGTTGACATTCTATCAAAGTGACATAACCCAATCGCTCTAGCACCTTGTAATGCGTCACCGACCAACGTCCTTTATCTTCACTATCGTACATCGCCATAATACGTCGATCTTTTAAGTGACGACCAATATATCCAGTAATCGTTCCGTCTGATTTCAAATCGCCCCAGACTAAAGCAATATATTTACGTTTAGTGCTATGCTCAAACAACTGTTTCGCCAAAAAAGCCATGGATTTCTCATTCTTAGCGATCACCAGGAGACCGGATGTGTCTTTATCAATCCGATGTACTAGCCCCGGTCGGTCAGAGTTTCCTGGCAATTGGGGCAATTGTTGAATGTGAAAAGTCAATGCATTCACCAAAGTTCCAGTATAATTATTATAGCCAGGATGTACCACCATTCCAGCCTCCTTATTCACAATAAGCACATCATCATCCTCATAATCGATAGTTAATGGAATATCCTCCGGATAAACCTCATTATCACGCGGTGGATCGGGTAAAACCAATGTAATCACATCATTCGGACGCACTTTATAGCTTGCCTTGATTTCCTTATCATTAACCATGACAGAACCCGCTTCGATCGCGTGCTGAATTTTGCTTCGGGTAGCATTTTCCACCCTATTCATCAAATATTTATCGATACGGAGTAAGGCCTGTCCCTTGTCCACCTCTATCCGTAGATGTTCAAATAATTCTTGTTCTTCTTGATCTTGCGATCCCATTTGTTCTGTCATGCTACAAAAATAAACCAAATGAAACAATTTTCGTTAAATTTGTTTTCATTTAATGTTATGCTGCCGTTCAAAATCCATAGCCCCGAGACTGAAGTGTGTTTACCTGCTTGGGAAAAAAAACATATTAAAGTAACCCTCAAGCGGGATGACCTTATACATCCTTTTATTTCCGGCAATAAATGGCGAAAGTTAAAGTATAATCTTGAAGCAGCACAGCAATCGCAAAAAAATCATCTCGTTACATTTGGTGGTGCATGGAGTAACCACCTATTGGCGACAGCTTGTGCAGGAGCAACGTTCAAGTTTAAAACGACAGCTTTCGTTAGAGGCGATGAAGGCGTCAGCAACCCAGTGTTGGCTATGTGTCGCCTGTTTGGCATGCGGCTTATTTATGTAGATCGCGTTTCCTATCGCGATAAAAGAAGCCTATATCAGCATTATTTCGGCCAGGACACATCGAGTTTTTATATTGATGAGGGTGGATATGGAACATTAGGAGCGAAAGGTTGTACAGAGCTTATCGATGAGCTCCAACACGAGTATCAACATATTTTTACGGCCTGTGGTACAGGAACGACACTTGCCGGAATTGCGAATGCTATAGAAAAACGAGATCTATTCACCAAGGTACACGGCGTACCGGTGCTGAAAAATGGTGGTTTTATTAACGATGAGGTCCAACTGCTCTACCCTGAGCTACCCCATCCTACCTTACATCTGGATTATCATTTTGGAGGCTATGCCAAATCTACACCCGAACTCCTACATTTTATACAGCATTTTATTGCGAATACAGGCATTATGATTGAGCCTACCTATACCGGAAAATTGCTTTTCGCCCTTGATGACCTCATAAAAAAAGATTACTTCACGCCAGCCGATCAGGTACTCGTTATTCATACAGGCGGTCTGACTGGACTGCTGGGAGTGTACGACCGCTTCGATTTTATTGACCTAGGTCAATAAATGCACAAGAATGCCATTACGAGACATTTTATTGACATTTATTCTGTGATTATGTTGTAAGTTTGGTCAATTTATAATCAACATGAAGTCATAAGAAAGTTCTATAGCCCCAAATGGACTGCTGGAAATCTGACAGCTTCATCATAACTTAACATACATTTATACAGATGAAAATATTAGCATTCGCCGGAACGAGCAACAAAAATTCAATCAACAAAACCTTTGTCACAAGTACTTCAAAATACTATAAGGAAGCAGATGACACAATAGAACTTCTGGATCTTAACCATTTCGAAATGCCTATCTATTCCTATGACAAGGAAGTAGAGCTTGGTATCCCACAGTTGGCCCATGATTTTGCGGCAAAAATGGATGAAGCAGATTTTCTTTTGATTTCTCTGGCCGAACACAATGGGTCATATACTACAGCGTATAAAAACGTCGTTGACTGGGTTTCGCGCATTCCAAACCGTAAACTTTTCAATGGCAAACCTGTATTTTTATTGGCTACAGCACCGGGTCCAATGGGAGGTTCTACGGTATTGAATACGGCAGTAAACCGTATTACATGGGATGGCGCTGACATACTGGATTCATTTTCTTTGCCCGAATTTCACAAAAACTTTGAAGAAGGTAAAGGCATAATTGATCCAACCTTGAGAAGCCAACTGGAAGCCAAAGTACGTAAAACAAAACGCACACTTGCTGAAAAATTAGCGCTGCAAGGTTAACAAAAGATTAACAAATAACGGTTGTGAAAACCTCTTTTAATATGTAAATTGAAAATCTACTAAAAAAAGTTTTTTGATATGGCAAAAAAGATATTATTACTTGTAGGAGACTTTGTAGAAGATTACGAAGCTATGGTCCCATTTCAAGCAATGGGCTCAATTGGGATAACTGTAGATGCGATTGCCCCGGATCGGAAAAGTGGGGATGTCGTCCCTACTGCTGTTCACGATTTTACTGGTGATCAGACGTATAAAGAATTACGCGGACACAATTTTGCTATCAATAAAGATTTTGATCAGGTGAATGTCGAAGACTACGACGGTCTTTATATTGCTGGGGGGCGCTCAGCGGAATATATCAGACTGAACAAACGTGTCCTCGAGATTACAAAACATTTCTTTGAAAAAAATAAACCTGTTGCTGCGATATGTCATGGAATTCAAGTATTGACAGCTGCAAAAGTTCTTGAAGGCCGAACCTTAACAGCTTATGTTGCTGTTGGCCCCGACATCGAACTTGCCGGCGGTACATGGAAGAATATTCATGCAAATCAGGCCGTTGTAGATGGTAATTTGGTCACTTCACCAGCATGGCCCGGACATCAGGCTATTTTGAAAGAGTTCTACAAATTATTAGGCATAACAATTACTATTTAAGTGTATTTTAAATGAATAAGAATAGAAGGTTATGGCTCCTAGTCATACCAATTTTAGTGCTGTTGGGATTTATTTTGAAAGATAGCTTCAATCAGGNNAGAAAAGTATTGAGGATCTTCCAGGGGGATTTAAAGAAGTTGCTTTTGTGAGAAACGAGCAGAATAAAGGCGGTATCATACGCATCTATGCGGTTACGGTCGGTGATCTCTTAAACGCGGATTATTCCGCTTGTTTGGATTTAATGCCCGTTAACGACTATGGTAGTACGACAACGGTATACTTTTTTGACCGCAGTAGCCCCTACCCTACGCAATTGACGATCGATGCACCGCATTTTGATACGACAAAATACAAAGCACTTCAGATCTCAAAAAAATACGGAAAAAAGAAATAAAAAGCCAAAAATTAAACGCTAAAGCGTAACAGCATAAATCCCCGGAACGAATTGTTTTTGGGGATTTTTTATGTCTATAAAAGCATCATACGACTACCCAATCATTAACAATCATGCTTATACATGTTTACCAAAAATAACTTAATAATTCGTTAACACAAAAAAGTTCATTTATACCCCTCAGACCTATAGTTTTGCTTTTTAAATTTATGTATATTTAGTTATGTCGAAAAAATTTATTCCTAGAGACGTTAGTTGGTTGAGCTTCAACGGCAGAGTACTTCAAGAAGCAGCGGACGAGAGTGTCCCTCTACCTTTAAGGATTAAATTTTTGGGTATATTTTCCAATAACCTCGACGAATTTTTCCGCGTGCGTGTCGCTGGTCTGAAACGGGCAATTGACCTGAAAGACAAAAGTGCCAGCCAATCTTTCTACGAAGACCCCCAGCTGATTCTGGAAGAACTCAATAGCAGGGTCATAAAACAACAAAAGAAATTTGATAGTACATGGAATCGTATCCAAAAGGATATGGCCAAACAAAATGTGTATATTAAGACAAGTGAAGAGCTTAGTATTGAGCAACAAAAGTTTGTCAGTGAATATTATCAGGATGATGTAGAATCAAATGTTATACCCCTGCTGTTGGATGACGTAAGACCGATGCCCTATATCCGAGATAAAAGTCTTTATTTGGGAATCGCGATGGGAAAGAAAGAATGGCAATACGAGACAAAATTTGCCTTAATTGAGATTCCTACGAGTCAGAATGGACGATTTGTGCAATTACCGGCTCCAAAAGATGAAAAACACATTATTCTCCTGGAAGATGTGATTAAGTTTAATCTTCCGCTAATATTCTCCTATTTCGGTTTTGATGTTTTCCATGCACATGTCTTCAAGGTCACGAAAGATGCTGAATTTGANNTAGTGAAAAATAGAAGAAAAGGTAAACCTACCCGTTTTATCTTCGATCAGGAAATGGACTCTAAATTGGTAGAATTCTTGATTAAGAAACTTAATCTTTCAAAAAAAGACAGCATCATACCTGGACAAAAAATTCATAACTTCAAGCACTTTATGGATTTCCCCAGTGTATTCAGATCTTATAATCAACCACAAGAACGGACGTCATTTCCCCATCCCTATTTTCAGAATTATGAACGTGTGACAGATACGGTATTGAAAAAAGATGTACTCCTCTCTTTTCCTTACCATGAATTTCGACCGATTATTGATTTGCTCAGGGAAGCGGCCATGGATCCTGATGTCAAGACCATCCAGATTA
>DKIT01000022.1:10390-22777 GCA_002454415.1 Sphingobacterium sp. UBA6711 | reverse complement strand
ACGTCATAAAGAAACGCGTCGGCATGAAAACAATTCAATACGGTTTTGTAAGCACGGGGAATATCAACGAAAAGACGGCTAAATTATATGGTGATTACTGTTTGTTAACAAGCAACAGGGATGTTATTGCTGACATAAATAAAGTCTTCAATTATTTAAGACGGCCTAAAGCAAATCCAGCAGATATTATCAAAAACTGCAAAAGCCTACTGATCTGTCCAACTGATATGCGCAGAGAGCTCCTTCACCATATCGATCAGGAAATAACAGAAGCTAAGGCTGGTAGAAAAGCTTATATCATCGTCAAGGTAAATTCCTTAAGTGATAAAGACATGATAAAAAAACTCTATGACGCAGCGACAGCTGGCGTAAAANNGTTCCGATGAATGCCATTTCAATTGTTGACGAATATCTGGAGCATGCGCGTGTGATGTATTTTTACAATGCCGGGAAGGAATCAATGTACATCTCTTCTGCTGACTGGATGACCAGAAATTTAGACCATCGTGTTGAAGCTGCTGTGAAAATAACAAGTAAAAGAATTAAGGAAGACTTGAAAGAAATGCTTCAAATCCAACTTAACGACAATGTTAAAGCTCGTATTTTAAATAATTCTTTGAGCAACCATTATGTAGAAAATAAAAAAGCTCCTTGTCGTTCGCAAATTGAAATATACAATTATCTTCAAAAAAAGCTGACAGATCATTAGTGCCAGTCTGTAATTTGTGTATTCAATAGACTTGTAGAGTCATCCATTTGTGATCGCTTCGTAAGGTTCAGCCACTTCCCCTATGCCGGTTGCTTGCAAAAAGCATTCAGGTTTTGTTGTATTTATTAAGACACAAATTGTATCTTCATTCCATGAAATTCAATTTGTGTCTTACCATCTTTATAGGCCTTTTTGCGCGTTGTGGATTTGGCCAACAACAAAAAATGCCATCCAATTTTGTGTATATCAAGGACATCATTCCTACAATAGATTTAGATATTCGATATTTCAGCAATCAAAATTTTACGGGCAACCCCATTCGGGGTTACGAAAGACCCGTGGCCATCTTAACAAAACGGGCTGCATTCGCCTTACAGCAAGTTCAACTCGATTTGAATAAAAAAGGTTTAGGTCTGAAAATATTTGATGCTTATAGACCGNNACCCTGGTAACAAGCGATACCCTTGCCAAACAAGAGTTTTATCCCCAGCTGGATAAGAAAGATCTATTTAAATTAGGATTTATCGCCTCCAAATCAGGACATAGCAGAGGAAGTACCGTGGATTTAACCCTGATTGACCTGAAAGCTCAAAAAGAGATCGACATGGGTGGGCCATTTGATTTTTTTGGTGCCATTTCCCATCATAATTATACAAAATTAACAGCAAAACAAAAACAGAACCGAAAGATCCTTCGAGAGACGATGGCCAAATTTGGTTTTGTCGCATATGATAAAGAATGGTGGCACTACACGTTAAAAGATGAGCCTTACCGCAAAACGTATTTTGATTTTTTAGTTAAATAACATGGCTATTCTACAGACGGAACAATTTGAAAATAAAGGCTTTTACATATTTCATTTTAAAGGTAATAAATCAAAACCAGTATTTAGTCCAGAGCAACAGCATATCCTCACCAAAGCGAATCTCTATTCCCTTTGTTTGATAAAAAAAGGGGAAACTTCATTCGTTATCAATAATGAGCGAGTGCAAGTGGGGCAAAACCATTTATTGCTGACTAATCCATCTTCCAGGGTAAATGGATCTTCAGTTGTTAAATCATGGGACTGCGAAGTTTATTTAATCTTCTTTACGTTGGATTTTAGTTTTAGACTAGACTTGCCACAGGATTTTTTTACAATCACTAAAAAGTCACTTGCACTAAAAGACAGCCATATTTGGTCACTAGCTACCCAAGATGCTACAAACCTTTGCAATCTGTTCAAACAGTTTATTCATTATGATAAGCAAGCGCCCAACTATTTATTCAAAAATCAGGTCATAAATTCCTTCNNACTGTTCTGTGAAATAGCGCGCTTGGCAGAACTTCAAGCAAAAAATACTGTTGTTGTTCCTTCTCGCAAGAGAGATATCCTGACAAATTTTTACCTCCTATTGAAAGCATCTTTCCGTCAGGAGCATATGGTACAGTATTATGCCAATCAATTAAAAATCACGCCAAAGCATCTTTCAGTCATCACCAAAGAACTTACCGGAAAATCAGCGATAGAACTCATACAGGATATTTTGGTCGAAGAAGCTAAATTACTGCTTAGGCAAGGGCTTTCAATAGGAGAAATTGCATCTAAACTTCATTTTTCCGACCAGTCTTTTTTTGGTAAATTCTTTAAGCGAAATGTAGGAATTTCGCCCAAAGAATTTCGTCAGAATATTTGATTATACAAAGTTGAGCAGGTCAAAAATTGAGGTAAATTGTTTGTCTGCGGCCGAAGTATCTTGTAGCTTATCCTCGCCCCAAGTTTGGCCTTTCAACCATAATGTTTGGCAACCTACAGTTTTAGCTGGGGCCATATCCTTGCTATAGGAATCTCCGACAACAAGAACATCCTGCGCCAAAAAGCCGATCTCTGCTACACCCAAGGCATAAATTGCAGGATCTGGTTTCCGTACACCGACTACTGCGGATTCCACGATCGTTTGAAAATATTCCAAAATTTCAAAATCAGTCAAAACAGATCTTAGGTTGCCATAAAAATTGGAAACCATAACAATAGGATACCTCTCATAGAGCGATGCCAACAAGGGCTTAACTTGTTTAACAGTGTCCTTTGCTAAGGTATAACCATCAAAAGCTATTTTCTTGGATAATTCTATATCCAGATCGTATCCTGCTGCAATGAGATATTCAAACTGCACCTTGAGCTTTGCTTCAAGAACTTCCAAAAAATTAAAATCTGGCTTGATAATGGGCTGAAGCGCCATTTGACGCTCCGCATAGGTATACGCTTCTTGAAAAGAGTCTAAATTCACCGGGATCTGATATTTTTCATAACCAGACCAGATAACTGCCCCCCAATGCCCACCATTGGTGTCTAAAGTACCACCATAATCAAAAATAATTCCTTTAATTATAAACTTATCCATGCTATTTCTTTTTTACTAAACTCATCCAGCCTAAACCGATCACGATCCAAACAATTTCCCGAATTCGGGTCACAACCCCCATGAAAATGCCGACCTTTGCTTGCAATCCTATACTCATCACTGCCATAGCCAATCCACCTTCTCTTGTTCCCAATTGCATAGGAAAGAAAAATATAAGATTAGCAAATAAAGATGATCCCGAACTAATGATCATGGCATCAATAAAATCAATATTGATATCTAGGGCCAAACCAATAAAATAAATCTCAAAACATCCAACAACCCGTGCGACAAATTCCCAAAAAAGGGCGATGTAGAAACGATCCCGACGATTTTGAAAGAGATTTTTCACCTGTTGGTCAACTTCATTTAATGTTTCATATTTCGTCTCCAGCAAATGAGCAATTTTCTTTCCCACTAAAGGAAGACGAGACAAAGCACGGAGTAGCGAAACGGTGCTNNTTACAGCACAGGCAACGTCAACTAGTGTACTTGCTGGCACAAACCATAAGATAAGAAAAACAGATGCTACCCAAAATAAAATATGGGACAAAATATGCATCACGCCATACAGCAATACAGAAGACCCCGACTTGGAGCCACCAACGTAATTTTTAAGCTCTATTATGCGATATGGTTCTCCCCCTAATGCTACAAAAGGAGTGATGTAATTGATCGCATACCCTGACACAGTCAATTGTAACACTTTCCAGAAAGGTACATCTGTTTGCGGCATTTGAGGTTCTTCAATAATCGCCTTAAATGCCATCGCATTCATCCAATAAAGAACAGCCCAGCTTCCTAGGACCGGGAGAAACCACCAGCCAATTTTCTCGAGATTATGCCAGATCTCTTCAATTCCCATGGCTTGAATCATATAGGCAAGCGTACCTATACCAATGATCAAAAAGAGGACTTTATAGATTTTACTCCCCATAGGTAGGATCGTTTGTTAATTTATCGACAAAATATCCGCTGACCTTCTCCCTCCTATTACACATGTAAATTAATATCGGATTTAGCACAAACATATCAAAGAAGAAATAAATCCAGGGCTGACCGATAAATAACCAAACAAAAAGAAAAATCACCCGTGTATTGAACTGCACGATGTTGGTATACTTCATCAATGGCTTATTCTGTATTCTAAAATCAACCATCAGCTGTTTTGGCAAATCATCTTTGTAACGGTTTTTCACAAGCTGCAATAGTTGCTGCAGTTTAGGAGAAAGCTTCTCTTGATTTCGTGTATACCCCATGTAGCCATTCAACACAAATTTGCTAAAGAAATTCTTGCGCCATGATAACGCATCGTAATCTGCTTTCAAATCACGCGTATTATCCAGCTCGCTTCCAGCTTTTCCCTTAATAAAGTACAAATGGACATAGCGATAATAATCGGCCATCGCCGACTGAATCATATGGGATACGCCTGCAAGCACACAAAACACCCACAACCATTGTGGCCAGCCCTCATTTATACTCCGCAAACAAATTGCGATATGAATCGAAGCAAACCAAAAATCCCCAGCAAATCCATCTAAAATACGACCAAAACGACTCTTATTATCCGTCATGCGGGCGAGCTGACCATCAGCACTATCCAGCGAGTTTGCAAAAACCAATAATAGCATGCCAATCACATTGATCCACAATGCTTCATAATAGAATAAAATCCCAGCCGCAACGCCAAAGAAAATACTGATAATGGTCACTGCATTGGGCGTGATTCCAATTTTAGCACAAACTTGCGCAATTCGATAGCCTATGGGTCTATAAAACCATATATCAATTCGCTCTTCTGTATCATTGGACTTTAAAGATTGTTCGAATGCACTCAAATTCTCTTCTTCGATTACATTAACTTGTTCTTTCTGCATTGTGGTTCTTTTCAGTAAATTTATGGTAAACCATTTGAGCAATGGCTTCAGCTGCCTCTGCTCGACATGGAGCAAAACTAGGCCAATCGTTTAGATCAATAATATGGAAATCCCCATTGGCGTCAATAATCACATCGCCGCCATAAATATGTACGTCTAGTACTTCGGCAGCTCGATTAGCAGCTTCTTTAAGGTTCTTCAAATCAAAAGGAAAATGTACAACCTCATCATTGATTTGTTCATACAAATCATATTTGTGATGATTGTGTTCATAGGGATAAAAATAGAAAAAGAAATCGGTATCCCGTACGGCGTAGAATTTCAGTAAATCCCCAGCAAGATGTTCCGAAATAACGGCTTCTTTAATCCCCCGAAGTGCATATTCATTTAAAATATGCTGCGCTTCCTTAAGACTCCCCGCAAAAGTAACATCTTCTTTATGAATAGCATGGAAATCGCCACGTTTAATCCAAACGCCTTTACCTTTTAATTTTTCAAAAATAGACTGAATATCTGCAACAGTAGAAATCACTATACTTTTAGGATAGGGAACTCCACCTTCCAACAGCTTAAGTGTCATATTTTTTCGAAAACAGTTTTCAATCCCGAAACCTGAATTCAATACGTTAACCCCATTATTTTGAAGAGACTGTAACTTCTTAA
This sequence comes from Sphingobacterium sp. UBA6711, assembly GCA_002454415.1. Taxonomy (GTDB): domain Bacteria; phylum Bacteroidota; class Bacteroidia; order Sphingobacteriales; family Sphingobacteriaceae; genus Sphingobacterium. The sequence goes on along the minus strand of DKIT01000022.1, from coordinate 17,141 downwards.
CCAAAGTTTTAGTTCTTCCCATCGTTAGGATGTAATCTTGTTTTATTAGCTCGGAAGACAAAAATTCATCTTCATTACAAATTTCAATTGACGCGCCCTTTTCAGTCAATTTTAATATCACCTCATTAAATATAGCAGCATCATTCCCAACATGATTGGGTGAAAAGCGATTCTTTCGGGTTACGCCTAAAATAGAAATCATTCCGTTCATTTTACTAACTAACTTCTTCACTCAAAAATTGTTCTGCTACAATGCGATCTTTCAAATGATCAATATCAACAACCTTATCAAATACAAAAGCATTCACACGCAAATTGCTTTCTAATAAAGCACGTTGAAAATTACGCATCCTGGAATTTCCTGCAGCGACCGAGCGCAATGCACAATCCATAGCAGGTTGACGAAAACAATAGATTCCTCCCGACACATATTTCGTGTCTTCGCTCGCCTTATCCAAAAAAGCTTCAATCCGAAGTTTTTGATCTGTATGAACATAAAGCGGACTCTCATCGTCAATAAAGGGTGTAACAGCCATAAAAGCATCAGCATCCTGCTGTTGTTGAAAAGCTTCCAAATAAGCGTGAAATTCATGTGGCCGAAAAACCGTATCCGTTGTCGTCAGACAGCAAGACGACCAGTTAGGATTATTTTCGACAAGCAATGCAAAACTATGTAATGAACTTGCAGTATCCTCTTCGATAAGCACGATAGGCACTTCAAAAGCGCCTGTTTCCAAGAACAATTTCAATTCTGGAGATTGTCTATTGATGATAACGTGAACTTGCTGTGCACCTTCAGCTGCAAACACACGAATCAACCGTTCAATTAATGGAACTCCATGTAATGGTAGCAAAGGTTTCGGTAAATTAAACCCCTCCTTTCGCAATCGCGATCCTTCTCCCGCTGCTATAATAGCAAATTCCATTTCTTCTATTTGCAAAGTAAAAACATTTATTAAGAACAAAACCCTCATCACGAGCTAAGCGTCCTTAAGCGCAACAGTTCATAGAGGGTTAAATACAATATTCTTCAACAATAACAATCCCTAAGCCGATTGATTTCCAATTAAGTATCACACGATCTGATATACATGTCCTTTATTAAAGCAGTATTCGCACAGTTGTGACTATTTATTCCATCAAGCTCAACTATTGATATCCTGAAGAAAAAGGGGAAAAATTGTCTAATTCAATGATTCCCCTTTTTATTTAAGTCACTTATTGAATACTGTCTACCAACTCTTGGTAATAATCCAATCCCAAATGCGTGATCAAATCTTCGCCCATGATATGACGTAAAGTATTTTGCAACTTCATCAATTGCTTGAAGATATCATGCTCTGGAGGTAATCCTGGAGCTGTTTGAGGTGATTTCAAGTAGAAAGACAACCATTCTTGGATACCAGACATTCCGGCACGTTGAGCCAAATCAATGAACAGCGCTAAATCCAAGGCTACTGGTGCAGCTAAAATTGAATCGCGACATAAGAAATTGATCTTAATCTGCATTTTATAACCTAACCAGCCAAAAATATCAATGTTATCCCAAGACTCTTTATTGTCACCATGTGGCGGATAGTAGTTGATACGAACTTTATGGTATAAATCACCATACAATTCTGGATTCTTTTTCGCATCTAAAATTTCTTCCAATACAGATAGTTTAGAGACTTCTTTTGTTTTGAAGTTTTCAGGATCATCCANNGTTACCCAAAATGTTTGTTGAGAACCAACCTTCAACTCCCAAAGCTCTTGCCTGAAGACCAGGGGCTACAATTGTTTTCATCAATGTTTGGCCTGTTTTAAAGTCTTTTCCAGCAATCGCAACACCATTTTCCAGTGCCAATTCCTCGATCGCAGGAACATCACAAGTCAAGTTTGGTGCACCGTTGACATAAGGAGCGCCTTCTTTTAGTGCAGCATAACAATAGATCATGCTCGGTGGAATACGTTGATCGTCATTATCAATTGCCTCTTCCAATTTCGCCAATGTAGAAAAAGCTTCATTTGTTTCGATATAACGCTCTGTAGATCCACACCATACCAATACTACGCGATCTAAACCATTTTTCTCTTTAAATTCACGAATATCACGTTGTACAGCTTCAGCCAATTCACGACGAGTCTTTTCAGATTTGATATGCGTTCCGTCCAAATTTTTTACAAAATTACGGTCAAAAACAGCCTTCATTGGTTGAATAGCCTCCAATTCAGCCTTCACAGCGTCCAGCTGACCTTGTTCCAATACCTGTGCTTTTGAAGCTGCTTCATATACGTTATCTTCATACACGTCCCAACCACCAAACACAACATCTTCCAGCTTAGCTAAAGGGACAAAATCCTTAATTAATGGATTTCTGTTCTCAGTGCGTTTACCTAAACGAATTCTGCTCAATTGAGAAACAGAACCGATTGGCTTTGAAAAACCTTTGTTTATAGATGCTACACCAGCGATTAAGGTTGTAGCTACAGCACCTAATCCTGGAATAAGAATACCCAATTTTCCATTGGCATCTTTCACTTGTTGTCCCATATTAATTCTATATACTTAATTTGTTATTTAATTGATGTATTATGATAAAATAATTCTTAAAATTAGCTTAAAAAAACATATTTCATACGATCCCCTACTTAATTTATAAAATCGTGACAATTACTATTTTCAAAAAGATTCGTAAATTAGACAAATAATCTAAAAACAGTTGAACTCACCTCAACCACACGCTACATCTCATTGAAATTTAACGATTTTAATTTACTTTCTCTATAAAATTATCGTGAGTCCTCTAATTTTATTCAATATATTAAGATTCGAAAACTAATCCAAATACAATTCAAAAAAAGCCATTATTTCTAAAAAATTGGTCAATTTTTCTTTTTCTATTTCATGTAAATATGACAATAAAATTGGAAAATGATTCCAGGAGCGTTACCTTTAGCTGCAAATCTAAATACATAGGCGACAAAACTGGCATATGCTCCAGATCCAACGGCAAGCAGGATGTACGCCTATATCGACAAATAATTATTCCAATGAAAAATACAATCTTGTATCTTACTTTAGCTCTTTTAGGCGGGAGCCAACTTCAGGCTCAAACGGCTGCTGACTCCGCATACGTTCATGATCATTATGAAAAGACAGAAGTCGCCATTCCCATGCGAGATGGCAAAAAGTTGTTCACGGCCATCTATACCCCCAAAGATAAAACGAAAAAATATCCTGTCCTGTTGAACCGAACTCCTTATACGGTTGCGCCTTATGGTCTAAACGAATACAAAAAAAGCTTAGGAAGCTTTCCATCGATGATGCGTGATGGCTATATTTTCGTTTATCAAGATGTCCGCGGTAAGTGGATGAGTGAAGGTGATTTTGAGGACATACGCCCCACTACCCACAGTAAAGATAAAAAAGCGACCGATGAAAGTACGGATACCTTTGATGCACTTGAATGGTTACAGAAAAATCTTAAAAACTATAATGGTAACGCTGGACTTTATGGGATCTCATACCCGGGATTCTATTCTACCGTGGGACTTGTCAACCCGCATCCAAGCCTGAAAGCTGTTTCTCCACAGGCCCCCGTGACGGACTGGTTTATCGGAGACGACTTTCACCATAATGGTGTATTGTTCTTACAAGATGCCTTTACATTTATGTCGACCTTTGGTGTCCCGCGCCCAAAACCCATCACACCAGATCAATTCAAAGGCAAGATCAAAATTAATGAGGTGGATAAATATAACTTCTTTCTTGAAGCCGGCACTGCGAGAGAGTTGACNNCTACAAGATGTCAAACCTGCTGTTATGGTCGTCGGTGGTTTCTTCGATGCTGAAGATGCTTATGGGACGTTCAAAACGTACCAGTCTATTGAAGAAAAGAGCAAAAAGAATAATTCGATTCTCGTGGCTGGCCCCTGGTATCACGGTGGCTGGGTTCGCGCGGAAGGAAATTATTTAGGTGATATTCAATTTGATAAAAAAACAAGTATCACCTATCAACAACAGTATGAACAACCATTTTTTAGCTACTATCTAAAAAATGAAGGAACTTTCGACGCTTCTGAAGCAAATATCTTTGTATCCGGAAGCAACGAATGGAAACATTTCGAACAGTGGCCTCCAAAAAATGTGGAAACAAAAAGACTCTACTTCCAGCCACAGGGTAAACTTGGCTTAAAAAAGGTTCAACGTACGGATTCTTGGGATGAATATGTAACAAACCCACACAAACCTGTTCCGCATCAAGGTGGATTGATCGAAAGTCGGACCCGCGAATATATGGTCGACGATCAACGCTTTGCTGCAAACCGTCCTGACGTAGTGGTCTATCAAACTGAGCCATTGACAGAAGATCTTACCATTGTAGGACCTATCAAAAATTTTCTCAAAGTATCGTCAACAGGAACAGACGCAGATTATGTGGTCAAATTGATCGACGTTTATCCAAATGATGCACCGAGTTTTCAAGGAAAAACAATGGCGGGATATCAGATGATGGTAAGAGGTGAAATCATGGCCGGAAAATATAGAAATGGTTTTGACAAACCGCAGGCATTGACGCCCGGAATGGTTGAAAAAGTTGATTTTGTCATGCCCGATGTTGCACACACTTTTAAAAAGGGACACCGTATTATGGTGCAGGTTCAAAATTCCTGGTTTCCATTAGCCGAACGTAATCCACAAGTATTCATGGCGCCTTATACCGCAACTAAAGCTGATTTCCGTCAAGCCACACAACGTATCTTTCATGATGTAAACAATGCAACATATATCGAATTTGAACGCTTAAAAGATTAACAGGCGCGTCAATCAAATCTTGCCAAATTTGACTCTATTATACCTAAATCAGATCATTAGCAATCTGATTTAGGTATCTTTGATTAAGACTCCCCGACAAATTATGCTCAGCACTTTCTAACCTGCATAAACAACTATAAAATACCACCTACTAGTATATGAAGTAATTCCACATGGTTGCTAATCGGCCTGATAAGCCTTTCAAAACACCTTGTAGCCGTTTAGCTACAAAATTTACAACATTATCATAAAATTCTTCATATCATTTGCATAGGTGTAATATTTACACTATCTTTGTATCATCATAATTTAGGTTTATANNGTTTGAAAACCTTTTTTTATGTCTAAAAATCAGGCAATCAAGTTTTCTAAACATTTCAGACACTTACATCCGTAATACAACCAATCTAAACGCTAATCTATCTTATAATTTACGACATATTTCACCTTGCAAAAGCTCAAATGCGCTAATGAAGCATTGGATCGGCAAATTAATTCTCAAAAAATTCAAAATTTCTTTAACAATACTGTATTTTTAGCGATACGTTCGCACGGAGTATGAGGTGAATAAAAAAATAATATATTGAAAAAAATAAAAAATAGATATGGCAGAACATGGGGATTTACAAATCGCAATATTAATTGATGCGGATAATGTCTCTTATCGAAAGATAGAAGAGATTTTAAATGAGGTCAAAAGATACGGTATACCGACAATTAAACGTATCTATGGAGACTGGACAAATCCTTATGTGGAAAAATGGAAGGACAAGCTTCTTACCCATGCAATAACCCCCATACAGCAATACAGTTATACGCAGGGCAAGAATTCAACAGATTCAGCACTTATCATCGACGCAATGGACATCCTGCATTCCGATCGTGTAGATGGTTTTTGCATTGTATCCAGCGACAGCGACTTCACCCGCCTGGCCACGCGCCTTCGGGAATCGGGCAAGCTCGTTATTGGTATAGGTGAGAAAAAAACACCTAAACCTTTTATTGCATCCTGCGATAAGTTTATCTATGTAGAAATCTTCGAAAAAAATCAGAAGAAAGAAACTGTCTCAAAGAAAAAACAACAAAACCAGCCCAAGCCCGCCCCTGTTGATAATCAGACAAGTATAGCCATATTGGACGAGGAAACATTGGAACTCCTAAAAGATACGGTAGATGATACAGCAGATGAAAATGGATGGGCATTTCTAGGCGAAATCGGAAGTCTTTTCAATAAAAGGAAACCTGATTTTGATGCACGAAACTATGGCTATGATAAAATGTCACACCTATTCAAAGCTTACAAAGAAGACTTTGAGATTGAAGAGCGTAATACTGACAAATCGAGAATCAAACATTATTACATTCGTAACATCATCAAACGGCCACTATCCGCAACCCCTCCTATTTCCTCACTTGATACTGGAAAAATGGTGGTTCCTCCAACTGAAACTGCCAGCAACACGGAAACGGCCCCAACAGCTGCAAATCAAACCAATAGAAAGAAAGGGCGGCAAGAGAAGAAACGTCAGGATAGGAATACGGTGGAAATAACACCAAAAGAAACACCACAGATTCAGGAGGTTCAAGAAGAAAAAACAGCGTTACCTACAGCAGCAGAAACAGACTCCTCAACAGGAACTACAGTACCAACAAACATGTTGTTCCCATCAGAAGGCAACAAGATTACTGCAGATGATGTTAAAAAATCGCAGATAAGAATAACAAAAGAATTTAAACCTTTATTTCCCGCTAAATCCCAAAAATTAAGAATTATGATCAATGCCGGAGAATACGAATGTAATTTTACCTACCGGGGCAGAGGATTCCATGTACTTAAACTGGGAAAAGAGGCCGCTACGAAACTTGGTCTTACAGAAGGAATACAAATACAAATTGTCAAACTGAACGAAGTCAGCTTTAGCCTTCAGAATAAATCAGTTTAAATTATATTCA
>DKIT01000022.1:0-10345 GCA_002454415.1 Sphingobacterium sp. UBA6711 | reverse complement strand
AGCATTGATGGCAAAATAACCACCCAAAACATCGTCAGCTATGAGTAGACAGCCTCCTTTTTCGCCCTCCTTGTCAAAACTCTTACCCTTATTCCACTCCATAATTCCGCGGTTCAGCTGCGGCGAGCCAGAGCCTAAAATCCGCAACCAGCCGCCATCGATTAAAATACCACCAGTCTGATGAATAATGGCTCCCATGGGAGATTTTGTCGTAATTTGTGCCCTTAAAAGTTCCTCATCAGCTCGCTTAGGATTGGGAGGAAGCACTTCATATGAATTTGTCGCTTCCTTCAACCAGCCCTCAACTAGCTTCCATCCCGAATTACTTGTATCAATCAGTTCTTTTAGACTTTTCATTTCTTGTGCTTTTATATGCTAAGGTCAATATCCTCCAACCAAGCGGGAGGCTTCCTGTCCTTATCAATTTTGCCGAAATTACCACAATTCTTTATCGCATCCAAATTACCGCTCAGACAAGAACAGTTTGAAAAAAAATATTCATTGAAAACATGAACATAAAGATTAGGAACCTTGCATCTATTTTAAGTAATTTTAGGCTATGCAACATGAATTAGAAAAACTCAGATACCCCATAGGTCGTTTCGCGATACCCGATGTAATTGACAGATCCCTATTGAATGACTGGATCAAAACAATTGCAGATTTTCCGGCTCGCTTAAAATCCGAAGTCGGCGACCTTACGGACAGCGCGCTGGAGAAGCGCTACCGTCCTGACGGCTGGACGATACGTCAGGTCGTTCACCATTGTGCCGATAGCCACATGAACAGCTTTGTGCGCTTCAAATTGGCCCTAACAGAAGAAGATCCAACCATCAAATTATATGAAGAAAAATTGTGGGCCGAACTTCCCGACGCCAAAATAATACCTATCGAAAGTTCGGTAAAATTGCTCGAAGGCTTACATGAACGTTGGGTCATACTGTTAAAAGGCCTTTCAGCTGAACAACTTGAAAGGGGTTTTATTCACCCTGTTACCAAAAGACTAATTTCCTTAAAGATCAATATAGGCTTGTATGCATGGCATTGCAACCACCACCTCATGCATATTGTCAATGCCAAAAACCATTAATAGCAATCACATCTATCGCAATGATCATTTCACTACCGGTCCAAGGATCATTGCGATAAATTTACGTCACTGCTTTAACTTTGCTAAAGCGACATCGCCCACAGAAACGCCAGCAATCCCGAAACCAGGAGCCCAATGAGGCCTGACAGCAAAAACGACAGCAAATAATACCCTACAGTGCGTGTTTTTTTCTTTACGAGATGAACAATACCCACCGTTAAGGTATACACCCCTCCAAATCCAAAAAATACAATCAGGACCAAGTCGATGAGAATACCACTAAAATCTATATTTGCTGATGATAACATGATTTACTTTTTCTTTTTAAATATTGTGTAAATATGAGATGAGCCATTTTCTATACGATAATAATTCTTTTGCTATTGATCAATTTCGACAGCATTTTCCTTAGCAAAATGTAACCAAAACTCGTATTTATCTGCGTTTGCAGCAGCTCCGTGCGCAGCATACAGTTGCAGCAAACGATTGACAGCATAGGCATACACGTTTTCTTCATTGGCTTGTTCATAGTAACGGATGGCTTTTGACAAACTTTGTTTAACACCCAGTCCTTCCTCATACAAAATCCCATAATAAATAGCTGCAAATTGATTTGCCGTATCCCTTTTCAAATAACGCAATAAGTTCGCATAATCTTGTCTTTGATAATAGATTTCTGCCATCTGCGCATCATTGGCAATACCCGCTTTTTCAGCTTGCTTAAAGTAATCTAAAGCTAAGGCATAGTCCTGTTCTACATAGATACCTTCGTAATACCAATTCCCTAAGTTGCTCATGGCTTGAGCCTCTCCAAGCGCAGCAGCTTGCTGATACCCTTTTAAAGCTTTCGGAATATCGAGTTTCACACCATGCGCTGTCGCATATAGGAACGCCCAATTATTCCATGCCTGCGCATGATTTTGCGCCATGGCCTGTTCATAGAAGGACTTTCCCTTTGCGATATCCATCCCTTCGTAGTCTACATCTGTATATATATTTCCAAGGAAATATTGACAGTCCGCACTACCACGATCAGCCGCGATCATGAGCAGCCGAATGGCATCGGAGACCTTTCCTTCAGCATCGAGCTTCTTCCCCTTTTCAAGCAGTGTGTCATTATCGAAATACTGTTCATATCCATCACCCTTGTGTTTCGTCCAGGCTTGATAAAACTGCACAAAATAGCTTTGATCGCCCCCCCATAGCTGATAGCGTTCCGTATATAAATATCCAAATTCCGTTTCTGGAATCTCAACGATATTCCGTTGCATGTCGAGACGAAACAGCTTGTCTCCTTTAAAAAGCAACAGGAGTTCACCTGAGATTGCCTCTGGCGCTGGATAATGAAAAGGCGAGCAAATATAATCGTAAAGCTCACTGCAAAAGTTAAGTTTCGTATCGAAATAGTACATTCCCTGTGGACTATGTATGCGCATAAAATCCAAAAAGCAATGTTCTATTTTCAGATGGTCAGTAGCAGGTTCACGTAACCATTCCCCCCGATGCGCATCATAAATCCCCTGCCCTTGAGAGCAGCTTACAACAAAAATATCTTTACGGTGCTGTTGTATACTATCTACTCCGACCTTGTTTATCAGACTATCCTTCAGGCGAAATACCCTCTGTTCAAGCGAATAAATCTGCCATCTTTTATTTTTGAGATACGCGATACTTCGGTAGTCATCCAGTACAATAATCCGGTCAATGCCTTCATCCAATACCGTACCATCCGGTTTAATAACAGCAATTTTTGGCTGTAGCTTATTTGGTCTAATCCAAAAATATTGATTGGCTAAGGGCTCCAGGCTACCTTCCACAAACGCTCCCAAATACTGCCCATCCATTCGGTAATATCTTCTTTTTATCGTTCCTTTTTGCCGGCTATAAAACAGTTTGTTATAGTCATACACAAACGACTCAGGTGCTGGATCTGGAATAATTAATTGTCCTTCGACCGAAAGGAGCAGGTGGCCATCCCCCTGTCTTGCGTTTAAAAAGCCATAGGCGATCCAGTCGAGTTCATCATAGATTGCCGGTATACTCAGCTGTTTGGTCTCAATATGCAGTACCCCACGTTTGCCTGAAACTTCCACTTCCGCGTAATTGTTCCCGTTGATATGCCGGGCATCGTAAGCGTCTTTATATTGACAGCCCACCAGCTCGGCGCCGCTTGCATGGATATAGCCGTATTGACCATTTCTTTCAACGACCGCAATCCCCTGTTCATTGAATTCGAATATTTCATCATAAACGGCTGGGATCAGGAGATCACCTTTGGCATTTTTTAATCCTTGCTTTCCTTCCGCTTCAAAAACTTCAGCTCCTTTCTCCCGCAAAAGCTCTTCCGCCCATAATCCCAATCCATAATCAATCCAATCAGTTTGAAGAACATCTAAAAAAGAAGCATAACCAGACTCTTTTACTAGCGGATCCAGCGGATCTAAGGACTGTTCATCGACAGCTTGTTCATACAATAAGGCCTGCATTTTAATTTCTTCTGTCCAGTCTTTAGCCTGTTGGGTATCTTTCTCCGCATTCATACTAAACACATCACGTCCATCGATCTGAAATGTATCGAAAGGCAAGGCTTCCAAAAATTCAAACATCCTGTTTACTGGCTCAAAATATTTTCTTTTATAATGCAATTGATACCTATCAGCCAACAATGCGTAAAAATAGCGAAGCCTCGCGATTCCATCTTCCTTATTTGCAAAAAGCTGGCTACCTTTGGATCGGATATTGGCCGAAAATAAAGGCCGCATGAGGATCGGAATTTCATAATTCCATTCGGCCAAATTAGAAGGATATGTTTCTTTGGTCTTGAGATTTGCATTATAAATTTAAATGCGATGTGCCATGCGTTAATTTTCTATTTTTCGTCTCTGTCGCATTGATCTAATTCATTCTATGATTCGTGCGACTGTGGTAAAAATACCGTATTTATCAGTTTTTTCGATTAGCGGAAAACAGGGATTTTTTTCGACCGCTATTTTAAAAAAAATTGGATCGAGATTGAATAATGAAAACCACTTGTCAATCCATATGTTTATCAGCAACGACAAACGTTTTTAAAAAGAACAACAATGAAAGTAATACTAAAGACTATTTTTCTGCCCTGCATGGCATTGCTTTTTAGCTGCCAACAAAAAAATGAGGTTAAAAAATCAACTGTTGTATTCAGCAGCAGCACCAGCATTGACTCCATACAGAAACAAAAAGAGCTAACATCCCTATCCGATGATAACCTTGCGCTCTTTAAGCAACTCTATCCCATTGCTATTCTTCAGCCGGAAAGCAAAAATAGTTTTAAGAAATATGGCATTGAATTCTCCGGAATCTGCTATGCCTGTGATCTTGCAGAGATTACACTGCGTAAAGATGTCTTTCATTTTGTCAATGTCTGCGATCCCAATGAAATCTATCAGATTAGAGAGTTTACCACCAACAGCAGCGATGCAGGCATAACCATAAAGACGCCGCACAATGAATTTATCTTCAAGCGAGTTGAGAAGGAGCCTATTTTTGAATTAAAAATAAAGGGAGATTCTCTTTTGCTAAAGAATAAACGTATCGCAAAATATTACACACAGAAAGCTTTGATAGATCAGTTCGAAGTCCACGATTGTGGTGATTTTCAGGGCTAGCCTTAACGTGAGGCTCCCTAACAGACGCTCCCTCACAATTGCGTGTTGCAATAAATCTGTCCCGAATCTTGGCATAAGATCTTAAAAGAACCCGATAGAAATAAAACAGGCAGTAGCTAATTTCATCACTGCCTGCTCAGGTCGTTAAACCTATACTTCAAAATAAAATCCTGATTCAGTCAGGGCCTTATATTTCACCTTGTCAAAACTATAAATCTTCGCTGCCCTGGCAGGCCTATCTTTTTGCTTATCGCTGTGATCGATTAATAAACCCATGCTGAGGATTTTTTTACGAAAGTTACCCCGGTCAATTGACCGTTGCAAAACAGTTTCATACAAATTGTGCAAATCAGGCAGGGTGAACTGTTCGGGCAACAGCTCAAAACCGATCGGTTGATAACGTATTTTCCCCTTGAGTCTTTCGATGGCAACGCTCAAGATCTGTTGATGGTCAAAAGCGAGGTCCAAGTTTTCATCAATGCCGAACCACTTGACCGCATCAATATCCAATCCTGCTTCCAATACATATGCTTCAGGCTTAACAAGGGCGTAATAAGCAATACTAATTACTCTTGCGCGTGGATCACGTTTTAAGCCTGAGAAGGTGTAAAGCTGTTCAAGGAAAATATCCTGGAGGCCGGCTTCCTCCTGCAGCTTACGAAGCGCACAATCTTCGGCTGTTTCTTCTTCCTGGATAAAACCGCCGGGAAACGCCCATTTTCCAAAGAAAGGTTCTATTGCCCTTTTGGTCAATAATACCTTGAGCTGGTTTTTATCAAAACCGAAAATCACACAGTCAACGGTAACTGCTGGCCTCGGATACTCGTATGTATATTTTTTCACAGAGACTGTCATGTACTACAAATTTACTTCGGTTGACAATTTGATCTGTATCCCATATTTTTCTTTTAAAGCGTCAAACTGCAGGCGTGTTTGCTCTTCAAATCCGGCAATAGGCGACATGCAGTCTATCAATATAGTAATACGGGAGGTTATTGACCGATCATGTTCAAAATATTCCAAAATCTGTACTGCCGAAGCCAATACGCAATGGCTTGAAGCCTCGCCCGCGATATAAATAGCATCGTATGTGCGTATTGCTTCAAGTACGTCATAGTTTACAAATTTATTATCATCATATTCGGCTTTAATAATACCATACATCTCGGTATTCGGATCCTGTCCCTTATAGACTAAGATCGGTTTTGCCTGACGCACAGCACTATGAAAATAGAGCATATTNNCAGATTCCAAATGCTGGAGATAATCCAGCGATAAGGCCGTATGGCCATTGGCAGCACGCCATATACCGTCGCGGACATCCGCATAGCGAATGATGGTAAATGGCTCCGGATGATTTCCTTCCGTATCCAGCCACCAGTCGGCATGGAAAACCTGCATCATCGAATGACAATCAAGACTGCACATCACTTGTGTCAATGATCCCAAATTCCGGTACATCCACTGTGTTAGACGCTGTACGTCAGCTTTGGAACCATTGACCGCAAGGCTTCCAATAGATTCCATAAAATCGTTCTGAACATCTATCGCCAAAAGCAGCGTCCGTTTCACGTCCAAAGCGGCAGGCCGGACCTGCTCCTCTTGTGCTAAGGCCAGCATTGCCGGTATATTATCACTTTTGCCGCTGGCGATATGTTGCACATCGACAATCCGATCAAATGGTGTTTTCATGCTATTCATTTTCTTTAAGTCAGTATTTATTCCGTTAAAATGCTTGTTATCTTTGCGATCCGCTCCAACTGATCGCGCTTGAACTAGTTTTCTTAAGCATTTAAAACTACCCCTTAAAAGTAGGTACCGCAGCAAACTTATGTGCAGATTGCTCCATACGCTTCCGAATAAGTTCGTCTATCGCAAGGTCACCCGATGTACCGCTCAGAATAAAGCCATCGATTTGCGCATAAGTCATCCCCAGTTCATCTTCATCTGTCTGCCCTTCCCAAAGACCTGCAGACGGACTTTTATACTGAATAGAATCGGGTACGCCCAGGTATTTTGCCAATGTATACACTTCCTGTTTCGTGACCATTGCCAACGGATTCAGATCGTAGGCGCCATCGCCCCATTTCGTAAAATAACCTACAGTAGCTTGAGCCATATTACCTGTACCGATGACAAATCTGCTTCCTAGCTGTGCAAATTGATACAAATAGGTCATCCGTACACGTGGACGGCTATTGGCCAGACTCAAAGCTCTGTTTGCTGCTGTGGCTTCCGTTATAAACTCTTCACGCTGAATCATCAGGGCGTCGACTGCGGGTTGAATATCAAATATATGATAGGGAAAATCAAACTTCTGTATAAGTTCCATCGCATGCTGATGGCTTTTACTATTATTCATATCGCTGCCATAGGGCATCATGACCAAGTGCACATCCACTTGCGCTAGCCGACATAAGCAGGCCACAACACTGCAATCGATGCCACCGCTCATTCCCAATACAAGTCCTTTACGGCCCGCAGATTTCACTTGCTGAGCAATCCAGGATGCCATTAATTGTGCATACTGTGCTACGTTTTCATCCTGGATGAAAAACGGTTTGTTTACGCTATTTTCCATATACTCGAATTGTTTCAGTTTTTAATCTATTTCTTATTTCTTCAAAGCTAGATGTGTGAATAAATTCACCATTTAAATAACATGCTTCCAGCAAGTTTCGTTCACCCAAATCGGCAACTGTTTGTGGTGTAAGACCGTCTATCAAACGAAATTCATCATTTTCGAATACCACAGCCACCATACCTTTTTGTGACTTCTTAAAGTTTCCAGTATCGGTAGCCGGACGTTTCTGAATTGCTTTAAATTCTCCATTGACAATTTCGGCAGTCCCTTTTAATGCAAAGCCAAAGGTGTCACGTGTGACATACTGATAGGTATACGAACCTATTCCTAATATGGTATTCGTAGAAGCAAAACCCTTATCCAACAAACCTTGACAGATCTTATCCGCTCGATCGACTGTAATGGAATCACCGTACACTACGCCAATATGTGGATCCAGCTCCTTAAATCCCTTACTGTTGATCGTGCCGCCAAAAAGTTCAAACAAACGTTCGACGATACCTTTCTGCACAGTACTGCGATCAGATGCCGCATCGCCACAGATAATCTTCACGGGATCTCCACTATCGGGACGAATAACAACCTTCCCCTCCCTAGCCATAATAAGATCTTTCAATTGTGGCAATACATTGTCAACTACATTNNCGATACGATGGAGATATTACCCTTTGGATACACCGTTGTAATTAAATGTCGAAATGCTTCCACCTCATCTTCTCCGTACGAACACATCACACTGTGCTCCGTAGACGGGGTATACATCATCACATCACTTTTTGCTTGATAGTAGGATTTCAGATACTCCCGAACAGACAATGTAGCGGAGACACCGAAGCTCAACAGATGCCCCCCAGCTGTACGATAAGCGGTTTCAGGGGAGCCCATGCCACGCATAGAAAAATCACCTGCTTGGGTAAAGACTTTATTGACGTCTCCCGTTTTCTCGGCGAAACCCGTCAATAATCTTTTATAGCGATCTGCGATTGTCGCAGCTGTCATCGGAGACCAGATGTAAGCCGATAATTGTGTTTCCAGATAACCCGGAAGCCAGAAAAAATCGGGATGTGTATTTTCAATCGTAAACATCGGTACGCCAATAGGCACCAAGCTCCCTTCCTGCAACGCATTTACCTTGATTGGAAGATACCTCAGCCGATGTAAGTCGCGGATATGTTTCGACTCATGAGTCGAGGCAAAATTAGGGTTTGTATGCTCAAAAACGGCTGCGATTGCTTCCTCATACGTGGCGACAACTTCTTCTTCCGGCTGTGCAAAAAAGTTCTCGTCAAATGAATTGGTGATTTCAGCCAACGCCCCCTGCAGTCCAAAGAAAACAACATGACTAATACCTTCTATACGGGACATCCGTGGTGTCCAAGTCTCATACACCCATTGTGTATGATCCGGATATTGATCCTTATGACACAATTTATAACCATCTGTCCAAAGCATTGGATTTTCGTTCATCGATTTAAACATAGTGCTCATTCGTTAAGTTGATATAATTTATTTTAGGGTGGACGGTATCCATCATTGAATTGGTGGTAAAGACACGGGCTATCGGTGAATCATCATCCAGCAATGCGCCTTTAAAAATGCGAGGTTCACAATGTGTAACCAAAAGATAGATCGCACCGGCGCCCATTTCTTTCAAAATTTTCCCTGCCCAAAGAAAGGTTCCACCTGCAGAACATAGATCATCGACAATAATGCATTTTGCCCCGAGCGGAATATCTCCGGTCTTAAGTTCCATCCCCTCGATTCGGCCTGTTTGCGGGTCCCGCTTCTTCTCAAAAACACAGCTCTTTTCATAGCCGCTATTGATATAACGCGCCGCGGCTCCTTTATCCGGAAAAACAATCCGATCTTGATCTGAAAAATCAAGTTTTTCCATTAATTGTGGCAACCAGTCCAATGCCGGATAAACCCCTACACTGTTCGCCAGTAGCTCCAGTGTCACATTGGAATGTGGCTCGACAACAGATACCGTATCAAACTGTAAACTATTTATAAAATCAGCCACATACTGTAAGGTAAACAAATCGCCTTCAATCTTCCGATCCATACGGCTATAGGGCATATAACGGATCAGTAAGCGGCAGGATTCAGCGGGTACTTCGTCCAATCGCTTCTTGACAAAAAGCAAGCGGATTAAATCCCCATCCTCCTGATAAGTAAATTCAATGAGATTGTTCTTTAAGATCAACTGATCAAAGTCTTTCACTTTTGTCTCCCCATTTGGAAATTGCTCTGTGACTATCTGATGCTTATTTAATACAATCATAGCTTTTAATTTTGCCTTCTACTGTTGAGTACTTTTTACTCAACAAATATGAGGATTAAATTTAAGCGCGCAAAATATATTGAGTACTTTTTACTCATAAACTCCAAAAAAAACACACATCATATTGAAAATCAACTAAATAATTTAACAATAATCGTGTAACTTAACTATTCCGCCAACATTCCTACATATTAGCCACGAATCTGATTTCGTGATTAGCTACTCCGCTCCTGAAAATGCGGTAGTACTTTATCGGCAGGTTTGAAACGCATGGATAATCAAGGTAGATATAACCCGAAACAAATGGGTACCAAGTATTGGTTAAAAACAATTTTTAATCAATATTTATACAGTTATCAGTCAATGATTATACAGTATACACTGAGCCATCACTGAACAAGCACTGAACGATCACTGAACAAGCACTGTTAAAAAGCAGAATTTGCTCCCTATCTGATTACCGTTTACTGCTACAGTTTCCCGCTGTCCTTTTGATGGAGGGCAGAAAGAAAAAACCTGACTGCAAAACAGAAAAAATGAGACGTAAATATCTACTGCACACACTTATAGAAGATACGTAGGTGATAAAAAATCACGGAAAGACAGTTTCTATAAAAATTAGCTGATAATAGGGATGGAAATTTTACCATAAAACATGATCTTTGTCTATACCATAGTCACAAAATTCTTTGTCAGCACATTTATGGGCTGAGCGAGATTTTGATTTACTTAAGCATAAAGCA
>DKIT01000020.1 GCA_002454415.1 Sphingobacterium sp. UBA6711 | reverse complement strand
TTCATTTAATGTCTGTGGATAGGTGCCTATTTTACGAGCCAGTTCTGCTTTTTTTATATCAGTAGGTTCCAAAATCCTACTCAATACTTTGCCAGGATGAATTCCTTTGTATTTTTCAAATGATTTTTCCATATTCAAATATAACCAAATTTGTTTATCATTTTTGGTTTACTCATTGGCTTAATCTTATTTTGACTTATATTTTACCATGCTGAAGATTTCGGGAACGGATATGTAACCAACAAATATTCAACATATTAATATCAACGATTAGGATTCAGCAGTGGAGGTTTTCCGCAGGAANNATGGCACGAAACAGTTTAGCCCGGGCACCAAGGGGTATATTATCGATTGGTATGCTTGGATGTGCCAGGCTATTGCCGTATTGGCTTGTCCAGAGATACGAAAAGATTAATTACCATTTATAAGGGCCGAATGGGTCGAAAAATTCCGGGTCAAGTTATGCTACACCCCTTCAATACTTATTTATAGAATTTAATTAGCTTGCTCATGCTCTGAATTAAGTCAGGTTGATGAAGGTACTCTGTTCCGTTATCAAAAATCTCAAAACTAAAATGACCAGATAATTCTTCTAACCTTTTTTTGCTGGCTTTAATCTCTCCTTCAAACCAGTTGTCCCAGACCAATAGGATTATTTCTCCATCTTTACTAAATTGATAAAGATCAAAATCTATTCCTTTATCAAACATTTTTTCATCATATTCAAGATCTAATCTCCATTTATTTTGCCGTAAAAATTTCAAAATTGAATAAAATATATCGGTATTAATTCCTATTGCTATATAATCCATAACTTAAGGGTTGTGTTTTAAGTAATAAGGACCAATCTTCTGTACCCGGCAGAAAACAGTTTTCCTTTGTCCCATCATGTTGTATAAAAATGACCAGCTGCATATCTATTATCAATAAGGCTCTCATTTGTGGACTAGCTTCTGTATTATTGATAAATATAACGAATGTTCATTATTCAACATCAATTATTCGATATCAGATAACCAATAAACAAGCATGTGCTGTTTTGATGTATTCAACATCTTGTAATAAACAGCGGAAAAGTCAGAGATTTTAAGGTTTTCTTAAAGTTTTTATTCTAAATCTTTATCTACACCGGTTCATAAATTACTATTTTTTTTAGTAAATTTACTTCCATAAAATAAATACTGTAGTAGCCAATTATTCCGTCTAGTTTTCTCAAACTGACTGAGATAATTTATCAAATCTAAATGTATGGCAAAGAATAAAAAAATTAATGTACAGGGAGTAGATATTCTCCTGTATCAAGAACATCAAACGATTACATATCACTTACCGATATTGCTAGGCACCGAGACAGCGAGCGTAGTGATTATATACTACAAAACTGGATGCGAGGCGGTAGCACAATAGAATTTATTGGCTNNATTCCATCGAATTCGATGGAATTAAAAATGCTGCAGGATCGAATAGCTTTTCACTAACCCCAAAACGCTGGGTCCAACAAACAAATGCAATAGGTATAGTTTCGAAAAGGGGGCGATTTGGCGGAGGAACCTATGCACACAGAGATATAGCATTTGAATTTGCAACATGGTTAAGTGCAGAATTTAAATTCTACCTAATAAAAGAATTTCAGCGTCTTAAGGCGGATGAGAACGATCGTTTGAAACTTGATTGGAACTTACAAAGAACATTAGCCAAGGTGAATTACCAAATCCATACTGATGCCATAAAGGAAAACCTCATTCCAGCAGAAATTACCAAGCAGCAAGCGAGTTCCGTCTATGCCAGCGAAGCTGATATACTGAATGTCGCACTATTTGGAATGACAGCCAAACAATGGAGAGATAAAGTTAGTAAAANNCACGTACGGTCTTCAAAATAATGAGCCTTTGCAGCATCCGACTTTCGCTGTACGGAGATCAAAAAACCTTTTTCATCGTAATGCATTTCTAGCTCGCTTACTTTTCGCCCATTCCAAATATCTTCCATCAGTTTAAGGTTTCGGCTTTGGTCATAGACATACTTTTCGGTTTTGGGCTCAAGGGAAGATGGTGCATCGGTAAGTTGTAACAAAAGTCCTTCCTTGAATTGGTACAATTCCGAGGGTGTTTTCTCTTCAGTACAGCCATTATGTAGAAACAACGTTACTGGATTTCCTTTTACATAGTAATATGTCTTTTTTTGATAACAGGTATCTAGATTGCCACTATTCTTACTAAAATTGAAATATTCCGTACGTTCTTCTGCCTCGAATTCGTTTTCAGTATAGTATCGATACCGCAGGGAAGAAAAATCATTATTCGCCGTCATTTTCTTCCAAAGGCTTTCGTCTGGCAAAGTGCCCTTTAAAATCATTCTGTCCACTCCGCGAACTTGCCCTCCCTGCCAATCATTGTTTTGTGATCTATTTGGCATCTGGGCGTTCAATGTGAAAGTTCGGACGATATCAACTTTGTTATTCCTATTGTATTGATAGCTGCTGACTTTTACAATACCATTGGAATAATCTATTCTTGCTTTTTTATCGGTGAGACCATTTGAATGATAGAAGTATCTGGTATAAAAAGCGGTATCAGGTTTTTCGTTGTTATATCGTCTGGTCGTCATACTTCCGATCATACCGTCTGGGTTAAAATCGTAAATATATTCCATCCCAATCTTCTCTTCACTCTGAAGCAGAATACGCTTTACTTTATTGCTTTTCATAAAATTAGGATTGAATGAGAAAACAGTTTTTGTAAAATAATCATCGTTCTCCAAGGGGGTAACGTTATAGAATGGTAATACCTGAGCCTTTCCCACGGCCACAATACCAATAAACAACATAAGGGTGAAGAAGTAGCAAAGATTATGTTTCGTGTATATCATATTTTCAATTAAAGAGGAATTTTGGTTCCAGTGAATTATTAAAATCGAATAGCTAAGTTTACCCTCAAATCGAAAAATCTTGAATACGATGATAAAATTAGCGTTTTATATAATCGCAAGCAGTGTCCAGGAAAGAAGATGAACCAATACCCTTACGTTGTTAATCTACTCACTTGCATGGTCGTTATTTAAGAACCTCCACCGCAGTAACTCCATCACGTCGTGCTATGGAAATTCTCTTAATTTCCTGACGACTCTTTAAGTCAATGACAGCGATATAATTATCCGGGGTACAGGAGATGAACATACGATCCTGCTCAGCATCCATAAAGATGCCCGCACCTCGACCAATTTTTTGTTTCTGCATAAATTGCAATGTCGCCCGATTATAATAAAGTAGCTCTCCTGTTTTCACACTCACAATACATACTGAATTTCCATCGGGTGTTATTTTGAGACGATGTAAGCCCAATACACCACTATTTATATCGTGTTTGACAAGCTTTTTCTCCAAATCCACTACAATGATATGACCATCCGGACGAGCTGTCCACAATTCTTTGCCATCCCTGGATATATCAAATCCTTCAGCGCCAAGACCGACCTCTATGAGATCTTGCCGCCACTCACTTCGCATTTTTGCATTGGGAGGCAAGACTCCTGTTGGAGGCATGTAGGGAGCAATATCTTTTTTTTCATAAACACTGACTGTCCCGGATTCAACATTGGTTGTATAGAATGCTAAACCATCATTCCGAACGGATATCAAGTGAGTAAAGTCTTGACCGGTTCCAAATACTTGTTCAACTCGATCCGTCTTTAAATCCAATAAGACCACTGCTTTCGATCCCTGTACTGTAACCCAGAGCTTATTGGACTGAAAGGATAAGCCGTGAGGAGTATAAAAGGGCTTTGTATCTATTGTCCTTTTCAAATTTAGGTTTTTCAAATCGACCACATTAATTTTGGAGCCAATACCTGTCAAGACCGGGTGTGAAATATATGCTTCAGTTCCTTCGCGATTGGTTACGATCTCATGGGGGTCTGAACTAATTGGGATTGATTTTATAGCCTTGAGCGTTTGATAATCCAATACTATTAATGAACTATCCCCTTTCGATAGGGCAAGAATATATTGCTTGTTCTGCGCAAATAGGATGTTTGCCCAGAAGAAGAAAAATAACAACAAAGAAAAATATTCCAATTGAATTTTATACTGATGGGTTTTCTTCTCCATTTTAAATCTTATTTTTTGATTCTACATTAACTAAATCATATCTTAACGCTGATCTAAATAGCCCTCTAAAGCCTGTCGCTACGATGATTTTGAATTTAGCAAAACTATTTTCATTTCATAATCAATAGAAGCTAACCCCTATTTATTTTTACATTCAATCAATTCTTCTTGGAACTGCTACAATAAAATGGACACTTCGATTTGCCTCAATGACCCGAGACGGCCACGTTATAAGCTATTTAAGACATCACAGAATTGTTACTACACATATGTGTTTAAATGGAAATCAATAATTATTCCTAAATTTAATATTCTACATTTACATTAAATATTCGTAAGCATTATATGATTAATAAGAAAACATTGAAAGTATCTATAGTAATATCTGCATTGCTATTTGTCTTTTCCGCAGTAATAAAAAGTTGTCACATGGCCTTGCCAAATTTCCTGTCTGCAACAGTCTTTTTACTAGGAGGATTATCTTTATTTGTCACATTCTATTTAATCATTTATTTTATATTTAAAGTTGGGAAAACCAGGAGAACCTAAAATTATTATGAAAAACTATTAGGAAGTCATCGTCATATCCGTCATTAAAATTAGACAGTTCTCATAAGCGGTGTTATCATGAAAATATCGGCTTCATTACTCTGCGACCAATAATTTATCAACTCCAAAAACTGTATTCTATCCTTTGCTAGCATCGCCTTAATAATATCCCATCTGAAATCGACTTCTACGTTATTCTCGTTTAGAAAATCATCATAAGATGCTATAATCAGAGACATTAAAGCCCCTCTTTCCTCAAATGCTAAACCATATTGATGATAAAAATCAATAAATTCATTTATGCGGTTGGAGTCTGCCATCTCGATATCCCAGTCCTGCTCGGTACCCGTATAAGGTAGCGACAACTTTTTACTGAGCGCCGCGATTGTTTCTTTTTTTGGTATCATTCAGTTATATAAGTTTTATCAACCTGGTTATAAGATTGCCACCCTTGATTATAAAACACTGTTGTAACTGTGCCTATTTTTGAGCAGGCATTTTCAAAATATCCGTCATCCAATGCCTCTTGAATAGCTTTATAAATCGTCAAATACGATAAATCCGACACGATAATCATATCGGACGCCCAAAAATAGGAAGCCTTATCACGCCGAATTAACATGTCAATGTTTTTTAACGTAAACAGCGTAGCGACATATACGTCGTCATTACTCAGTATAATATGAATATCTATATTGTCATTAAAAATATCCTCAACTTGGTGAGTAAAAAATAGTTTGAACTGCATTTCTCGCATAATGATCGTCGTCAATTAAAAAATCATCTTCCGTCTAAAGAGTAAAACTCGCCTATCTTCCCACACCATGTATGAGCCTTTATAGCGATTAGCATCAATATAGAGACAAACAAGTAATAGGTAAAGTACGCTGTCTTCATGGATTAATTTTTAAATGCTCTTATGTTGTGTGGAAATTCAATGCGATCCAATGATTGAATTTCCCCCTTGGGATCTGTCTTATAGAAAATTTTCATTTTCACCCAAGAAAGAACCGGGCGACCTCCTTGTATCGCAGGCAACCAGATACAGGCATTTTTTTTAATAGCTATTAAAATGTCCTTATGGTAGACTTTTTCAGGGCTTAAGCTTTTCAATCTCGAAAGCATTCCGCTTTTGAGCACAACAAATTGGATCGCTATTGAATCTATTATTACGCCACTGCCTTTTTCCGAAGCCAGTCCCATTGACCTAGATAGTTTTTTCAGATAACCTGTATTACCCTTATAAGGTTGTGGGGAAATTTCGGTACTGGTAAAAATAGAATACCCGTCTTCATCAAAATCTGGCAAGTAACACGGGAATAATGTATCAATGGCTAAGGGATCGCTAAAGGTTAAATTTGCCTTAGCATTACGCCATTTATACGTATTATCGACGATATGAACAACATAGCGTTCACCTTCCGCAAAACGGACGCGATCGATCTCTATAGCGCTAACCCCTAAGTTCGTGTTATGATCTATTTTGGCGATACTAAATGAATGAACCGAAAAATCGTTGTCAATAATAGTACCGATTTCGTCTTCACTGGTGTAATGGTATCCCCCTCCACGCCAATGGAAAATAATTTTTTCAAGGGGTAAATCGGTATATTTTTCAATAAGCTGTGGCAAGGAAATGCGACCTGCAAAAATATCCTCATCCGTATCAATCTGAATACAGCCATTATATAATTTACCGTCTATTACTGTATCACGTATGGTTTTCGAGATCTTATTATAAGCTTCTACTTTCAGCAAACGAATGTGATAAGGGCTCACCTGCCTGCCATTGACAAAATAGGCGGGATCATTAGCGTAACGAATAGGCGGAGCATAATATTCTTTGTTATGAAAATATACAGCTCCTTTGTAAGAGCGCCCTTCCAGCTGAATAGGGTAAGGAAATACAGTATTCAATTTGGTCCCGAAGTAATTCATCAAGGAATCTTGTTCAATAACATTTCCATTAAGGACAAACGCATAGTCTTCGAACCGCCCGTGCTTTTTCGGGAACAAACTGGCACTATCTGGATTGGCAGAATAGAGAGACTGTGCCAACGTGCGACCCGCGAATAAAAGAACAAAAATAAATAACATATAACTTTTCATCTTCAACTTTAGCTAATCAAAAAATTATCGTTTTATACAATCCCTATACTCTTCTTGAATCATTTTTTCAGATGTATATTTATTAGGAGAAGCTTTGTAGAAGAAATCAGCTTTATTTCCGCAGAGGTAAGTCCTTTTTTTATATATCGCATAGTTCTATTGGCTTATCAACGATTCATCCGTATAAAGATCAATAATCACTTAAACAAATCAAATTTTTAATTCATTTATTTGCCAAACTTCTTAGGTCCTATAATCGCTCGCCGTGCTTCAAGTTGAGCGAAGGTCGTTGAATAAAATACACGAACATTGCTGATGGTATTTATTGAAAATAGCTTGGAGTAATTCTGGATCTGAAGAATTGTTCACAAGGCTAAAGGTAATAGAAACTTGATTTTTAAAACTTTTACTGAATTAGCGCATGATAATAGTACGATTCCATTACTCCTGGAAAATGAAATAACTATTTGGTTGTTTAATCAAAAAAAGTAAAAACTTAAGGCGTTCTGTAATCTTGATCGGAAGCAACTAAATCCCCCATAATCAAATTATAGGGGATTTCTACTTAACGTGAATGTACTTATTTACTAACATCATTTAGTAATGTAATATCTTCAGAACTTAGTCTCACTTCTGGTGCCGCAAACAAAGTTTTAAGTTGGGATTCACTGGTCGCACTTACAATCGGTGCTGTCACCAATGGATTTGCCAAGAGCCAAGCCAAAGCAACAGATGTCTGAGTCACCTCATATTTAGCACTGATCTGATCCAATGCATTTAACACCTTTAATCCTTTATCATTCAAATATTTTCTCACCCCCTCCCCTCTGGCACTCTTATTTAGATCATCTTCATGACGATATTTTCCAGTAAGGAAACCTGCCGCCAATGACCAATAAGTGAAAACACTCAAATCGTATTCTTTGACCAAGCCAGCGTATTGAGTTTCAAAAGTTTCTCTCTCCAATAAATTATAATGCGGTTGCAAGGCTACATATTTGGGAAAATTGTTTTTTTCTGCGATCTCAAAAGACGCTTTTAATCTTTCAGGAGATAGATTTGAAGCGGCGATGTATCGTACTTTTCCAGCTTTAACGATTTCAGCATAAGCTTCCAAAGTTTCTTCTACTGGTGTTTTATTATCGTCAAAATGTGTGTAATAGAGGTCAATATGATCTGTCTGAAGTCTTGCAAGAGACTGGTCAACTGATTTTAAGATATGTTTTTTACTGATGTCATAACCGTGCTCTTTTGTTTC
Organism: Sphingobacterium sp. UBA6711; assembly: GCA_002454415.1. Taxonomy (GTDB): domain Bacteria; phylum Bacteroidota; class Bacteroidia; order Sphingobacteriales; family Sphingobacteriaceae; genus Sphingobacterium. The sequence goes on along the minus strand of DKIT01000020.1, from coordinate 25,348 downwards.
AGAACCTACTTTTGTTGCTATTACCAACTCATTTCTATTATTGCGCTGCTTCATCCATTTTCCGATGATTTCTTCCGATTGACCACCTACTCCGTTTACCCACCAAGAATAAGTATCCGCGGTATCAATAAAATTAAAACCCGCTGCAGTAAACTGATCTAAAATGTCAAAAGATTGTTTTTCATCCAAAGTCCAACCAAAAACATTTCCTCCAAAATTAATTGGTGACACCAAAAGGTCTGTATTTTTTATTTTTCTTTTTTCCATAACATTGATATTCTTAAACATTCAAAGTATTACGAATTTACTTAGGAATGATCGAGAATCAGTTTTAATAATTGCCATTTTTCAGTAAATAAACAAAATGGCTAAGAAGTCAATAAACATAAGGGCAAGCAAGAATGAAATAATAATAGCAACCGGTTGGTACGCGCTTTTAGTCTCTCTTTTTCCTCTTTCCAAAAAGATAGGTATAGTTTTCATCAAACGCATAGCCCAATTCATCTTTGACCTCAAAACCGAATTTTTCGACATTTTTGGTTTTGATGGTTTTGATATTTTTCGCAATCGTATCAATATAAAATGCCGATTGTCGATCTAAGGCATAAAATGTATGGTCGCATTCGCGATAGTATGCATCAGAGAAGCATTCCTTCAAAAATGAAAAACTTTTTGCATCAGCTTCAGATACGATTTCGTGACGAAAATAGACATGGCTTTTATCTTTGGCAACATTGCCGACCACCTGCCCATGAAGCACTTCAAATGTTGCGGCATCCGCTCCTTCCACCTTGTGATGATAAGCAAAATAAATATCATCATCCACGTTCTGATACATGCCGCCGATTTCTTTAATTTTCTTAAACCGATATGGCAATCTAACCTCAAATACATAGTCCCAATGAGTGGTACTCGCAAAACCATTTTCAAAATCTATTATCTCAAAATCGCTGGGTTTAACATCTTCTAAGATGCAAAATGAATTCATGTAACTGTCTAAATACACATGGTTTTTGTCTTTAAAATAATGATTAGACGAACCATTACTTTGGATAACTTCAAAGGTAGGCAAATCAATAACCTTGTAAAATTTGCTGTACACATCTCTATCATAATGCAAAATGAATTTATTGTCGATGTTTGTAAATCCGTATCCTAAATCCTTTTTACCCATATTGTTGTTTTCATCTAATTTTAAGTAAATACCTCAGTGCTGCTCTGTACTTGTATAAGGCATGATATTTTTTTATTGAGAATGGTCCAAATATTTACTATATCAAGAATATCAAATTTTATGTAAGAAGACCGCTGCCTTATAGGCTAACCTAAACCATGTCCTAAACGTTTTTTAAAATCGGGAGTTTTCGAAAAAAAACAATTTACCCAAAAAACTTGGATAAATAGCATTTTGAATTAGTGTTATTCAAAATTTGATAAGAAATCGTAATAACATCAAACTCTTAGCGTTTTGGTACCAGAAATTACCAAACAGCTTGTAAAGTATAAATGCGCTAATAAGTTCAACAGGGAGTACCGCAAAATGAACGACTTGTGCAACTGAATAAAGCGGCAGTAACCTAGATGAAATCTCTCGTAGAAAATGNNGATTAGATATCTCGATAAGCTCCAGATAGAAATCATCTTCATACCGGCCGCGATTATTTTTGCTACAGGCTTTGATTGCGGTAAGTCATAGGTGACTGTCCCAAATGCAATTTAAAGAATTTACTGAAAGTACCATAATCTGAAAAATTTAATTCTTGCATCACATCTTTCACGGACATACTTGATACATTCATCAAAATAACAGCCTCAGAAATAGCAATTTCTTCTAATATGGCTTTCGGGCCGAGTCCTGTAACATCTTTCACGATCCGAGTCAGATGCTTTCTGGAGATAAATAGCCTATCTGCATAATATTGTACAGAACGATTTGTTTTAAAATGCAAGGAGGCTAAATTCAAAAAGTCCATTACCATTCGATTTTTACGCTCAAACCCAGCAATCGAGCGAGCGAGATTACCATTGATTTTTGAACTGATTTCATAAAACAGAAGCATTAATGTCATTTTTATAATTTCCGAACGGAACATCGCCCCAGAATCCATTGTATTCTGTCGTTCCAAGTTCATAAAATATTCAAAAATACGGCTTGAATCCCTCGTATCAAGCCGTAATATCGTATCGTTTTCCCTACCCAGCTTTTCCATAGAATATGCTTTGTAAACGGGCAAACCTACCTTTTGAAAGAGATCAAATTCTGTAAAAAGTGTGTACATCTCAATGTCATCCGAACACTCGATGACCTGCATGACCACCATAGGTGACAAAAAGAAAAGTGTGTTAGCTTTAAGGCTATATTCGACAAAGTTGAGGGATACTTTCAAACTCCCATTTTTCACTAAACACATCCCCAAATGGTCAAAACGTACGGGCGTCTGACGTAAATAATTTACGACATCAGCTTTCGTCGACTTAAAGACGAGCAGTCCCGAATAATAGCAATTACCTAGGATCTTCTCATTTAAATAGTCTTTAAAAGTGAGCTTTGCTATTTTATTTACCATATCAGACCTCATTTGTAATATTTTGTTTGAAAAATGCGATGTCAGCTTCGGAATAAGAACACTTCGCTAGCATCCCATGCAAAAGATCATTTTCATTTTGAAGGACAGCTTTTTTTAAAGGGTCAAAGCGTCTTGTAAATCCCTTTTTTGTGGCGTAATAGATATACAGAATAGGATTATTGTCGATAAATTTCTTCCTGTGTGAAATAATCGTATGTAACACATGCTCCTTATTCCTTTGCTGTCTGATTTTCAATACCAATGAATGGTAAAATACGCTGAGTTCATGATAAACAGCCAGTTCCATGATCCCTCCAATACTTCCAAAATACCGAAAGAATTTTGCTTTCGAAATATTTAATGATGCTAAAATAGTATCCAATTTAAGATTTTGAAATCCACTATCAATCAGCAGTGGTTTCAAATCTTCAATTGCCTGCATAATAAAGCCATGGTCTTCCATTTTTACTACTTATTACTTTCAATTTACGTCCCTAATTCGCACCTCCACCTAAAGCTTTGTAAAGAGCCACTTCGGCATACAGCTTTTTACTTTTCACTTGCATCTGATCAAGTTCTGCCTGTAATTTACTCTGTTGTGCAGTTAATACCTCAAGGTAGGTGGCCATATCATTCTTAAACAATACTTTGGCCTGTTTAACGAGTTGCTGATTGCGCGCCACAAGCTGATCATTATATTGTTGTTGGTCCTGAAGCGATGCGATTTGCTCCAGCGTATTTGACACCTCACCTACAGCCTGCAAGACGGTTTCTTTAAATTGCAGCTCCGCCTGTTCTGACCTTATGATAGCTTGGTTATAGGCGGTCTTCAACTGACGACCCTGCAATAGTGGTTGCGTCAATGAACCAGACAGCATGCCAAATAGGGACCCAGGGACAGTAAACCAATTGCTTGCTGTAAATGAGTTGAGACCGCCCTGCGCTGTAATACGCAAGGCAGGGTACATATTCGCGCGGGTCACTTTGATATCCGAAACTGTCTGTAAAAATGTATATTCAGCCTGTTTGATATCTGGTCTACGGCTTAACATATCCGCAGGAACACCTGTTGCAAAAACGTCCCGCTCCACTAAACTCAACAGATTTCCTCTTGAGATACCGTCTTTAGGGAATTGTCCAACTAGCGCTTGTAATGCATTTTCTTGTATCGCAATGTTCTCTTCAATGACACGTATGGACTTTAGGAGATTATCACGGCTATTTTCCATCTGCTGAACAGCGAGCGAGGTACTCAGGCCAAGACGTTGCTGAACTTGAGTAATCTGAAGCGTACTGTCTACGATAGCGAGATTCTGCTGAGAAATCAGCTTTTGCTGATCGAATAAAAGCAAATTGTAATAGCCCTGTGCTATTCCGGCTATTAATCCAGTACGTACCGCAATCGTAGCTTCCTTTTGGGCCAGATAGCTCGCCAGCGCACCTGCGTTCTGATTTTTAATCTTACCCCATATATCTGCTTCCCAAGATAAGGTAAGTGTAGATGAATAGTCTTCCATATAGGATTTGCCCATAAACTGACTTGCCATCATACCATTCATGCTGTTGTTGGATGGTCTATTGATGGAGGCAGCGCCAACGGAAAGATCAACCACAGGGAGATAGCCCCATTTCATCTTTTTCATTGTCTCTTGTGCCGATTCGATTTGCTTTATGGCTACGAGCAAATTATTATTGTGCAGCAGCCCACTGTCTATTAGTGCAATCAACTTTTCATCCTTAAAAAAATCACGGTAGGAAAGCGCCGCAAGATCCGCTGCTGTATCGACTTCAACCGATTCATTTTTTGTTAAAAATTGTTGGGGCAGCTGCTCTTTCTGCAAGGCTGGAATCTGTCTATTTGTTTTACAGCCTAAAAGCAGCAACAAACTACCTATAATCCCCAAACATATATTATTTTTTGATCTCATGTTTTAATTCTTATGCTTCTGTAGTATTTCTTCTAATGCTGACCCTGCAATTCATGTTCCTCATATTCCCAATCTTTTGGGTCTACCGGTTTTCCACTGAGGCGTTCTTGCAGGTATTGGAACACTACAAATAGAATTGGCGTAAAAAATACTCCGAGGACAGTCCCGGCCAACATTCCAAATACAGCTGCATAACCGATNNCGACCTATAGCCGAAGGACCAACAGCGACCAATAGTGGCAACAAACCTGCAATAAAGGCCAATGAAGTCATCAGAATAGGGCGCAAACGAGCTTTCGCCCCTTCAATAGCTGCTGCTGCCAATGGTTTTCCTGCTTTGCGCCGCTGCAAAGCAAACTCAACAATCAAAATCGCATTTTTAGCCAGCAAGCCGATTAACATGACCAATGCCACTTGTACATAAATATTATTGGAAAGCCCGCCCAGGGAGATTCCCCAGAATACACCCAACAGTCCCACGGGAATCGCCAGCAAGACTGCAAAAGGCAAAATATAACTCTCATATTGTGCTGATAAGAGAAAATAAACGAAAATAATACATAATCCGAAGATCGCAGCAGTCTGGCCAGAAGCCCCGCGCTCTTCACGAGCCATCCCTTTCCAATCTACAGTAAATCCCTGCGGAAGTGAAGATTTCCCCACTTCCTCGATGGCCGCCATTGCTTGACCTGTACTGAACCCGGGGGCTGCCATAATGGTAAGATTAATCGCATTAAAGAGATTAAAGTGTTCGACATTCTCTGGTCCTGAAACAGGCTTAAGCTCTACAACACTTTTGAGCGGTACCATCTGCCCCAACTTATTTTTAATGCTGATCGTTTCAATCGACTTGGGATCAGCGCGAAAGCCTGGTTCTGCCTGCAGCACCACGCGATAATATTTACCAAAACGATTGAAATCGGACGCCTGCATACTTCCGTAATAGGCTTGCATAGCGGTCAATACATCGCTCACATTGAGACCAAGCTGTTTGACCAATCCCTCATTTACTTTCATTTCGTATTGAGGGAAAGAAGCATTAAATGTCGTAAAGGCAAAAGCTATCTCTGGTCTTTGCATCAGATTTCCGACAAATGCATTGGAAACATCATTGAAGGCCTGCAAAGTACCCGAATTCCGGTCCTGCAACACGACTTCCAGTCCGGAAGTATTTCCAAACCCCGGTACGGTCGGCATTCCTGCCACCAAAAATGTGCTCTCATCCTGTTGGGACAATATACCCTGAAATTGACCAATGAGCTGATTGATATCTTTTACGTCTCCGCGCTCTTTCAATGGTTTTAAACGGAGCATGATAGCTCCCGCTGAGGACGATGTACTGAAACTCATCATATTGAGTCCCGATATATTGATGATACTTTCAATGGCTGGATGATCTTTTAACATATTTTCAGCCTGTTTAAGATGCTTGCTCGTCCGGTCTAGGGATGCTCCGGGAGGGTCATTAGCCAGTACCATTAAAAAACTTTGATCTTCATCTGGTATAAAGCCCGTCGGCGTGGACCGGAATGCATATATAAACAATCCGATGAATAATGCGAGCCCCGCAAAGGCCACAGACTTTTTCTTGACCAAAAAGATAATGGACTTTGCATAACGATTGGTCAATTTGTCAAAGCCCGCATTAAAACCAGTAAAAAAGCGTTGTTTAAAGGATACTTTTTCCTGCTCGTGATGGTCATGTTGCTTAAGTAAAATTGCACATAGGGCCGGACTCAATGTCAAAGCATTGACTGCTGAGATCAAGATTGCCATTGCTAGGGTCAATGCAAATTGTTGATAGAATACTCCAGTAGGACCATCCATAAACGCCACGGGTATAAATACGGCAGACATCACCAAAGTAATCGATATAATAGCACCTGTAATTTCGCTCATGGCAGACATTGTTGCAGAGCGGGGATTTAGCTTCTTTTTCTCCATTTTGGCATGAACGGCTTCCACCACGACGNNTCATCTACCACAATACCAATGGCAAGCACCAGTGCAAACAATGTCAGCAGGTTGATCGAAAAGCCGAATACCTGCATAAAGAAAAACGTCCCTACAATGGAAACCGGAACCGCAATGGCAGGAATCAGCGTCGAGCGAAAATCCTGTAAAAAGATAAACACGACGATAAACACTAAAATAAAAGCTTCTAACAAAGTGCTCAAAACTTGTTTGATGGATTGATCCAAAGATTCTTTCGAGCTATACGGGATCTTGTATTTCACTCCTGGAGGAAAGGATGCGGATAATTCTTTCAAACGATTATTCATCGCGATTTCGACTGCATTCGCATTGGAGCCCGCAGTCTGAAAAACTGCTACCATAATCGCCGGCTTATTGTCAAAGCTGGTTGTAACGGTATTGGTGTAGGAGCCAAATTCGACACGAGCGACATCCTTTAGCAGTAAAGAAGATCCGTTGTTGTTTGCTCTTAAAATGATATTTTCATATTGTTCAGGTTCGGTATATTTACCTTGATAGCGAATTGTGTATTCGATAGACTCCTTTGAACTTTCTCCAAACTTGCCCGGGGCCGCATCTTTATTTTGAGATTGTATGGCTGCCGCAATCTCCTCTGGGGTAATATTATACGTCGACATACGTTGCGGATCCAGCCACACGCGCATCGAATAATCCTTATTTCCAAATACCTGCGCATCTCCAACTCCAGTGATACGTTTTAACTCAGGTACGATATTGATTATGGCATAGTTCTCCAAAAACAGCTCATTTGCGTTACCCCCATCCGCATATAAAGTCAACATAGCGACGATGCTATTCTGGCGCTTCATGGTTGTTACACCTATCTGGTTCACTTCGGAAGGCAGCATGCTAGTCGCTTGAGAGACTCGATTCTGCACATTGACAGAAGCTTGATCTGGATCGGTCCCTAACTTGAAAACCACATTGATCATCAAGCTACCGTCATTACTAGCGGTCGACGAAAGATAATCCATATTCTCCACTCCGTTAATAGCGTTCTCTAAGGGTGGCGCTACTGATTTTGCTATCACTTCAGCGCTAGCACCAGGGTAATTTGCGGTCACTGTTACAGTAGGTGGCGCAATTTCAGGAAATTTGGTAATGGGTAATGATGTCATAGCCACCACGCCCAGAATAACCAATAATATTGATATTACGGTCGCTAGTACCGGCCGTTTAATTATTTTTTTTAACATAATAAATTGATAAATAAGACTCAGAATATCGTATAACTACGACATACAACTTACTTTTTAGGCGTAACGATAGCCCCAGGCCTAACAAAACCTAAACCGCCTGTAATAATGCGATCCCCAGCTTGCACTCCAGATAGCACATAATAGTTTTCAGTAGTCTTCCCTCCGATTTGTATATCGACCTGACTAGCTCGATTGTCTTTATCCAGCTTATACACATATATTTTGTCCTGCACTGCAACAGTAGCCTTTATAGGGACAAGTAGGACATCATCGAGTGCCGTAGTGATTTCGATGCGACCTGTATTTCCTGCTCTTAGTTCTCTCTTAGGATTATTAAATCGGGCACGAATAGCTATAGAAGCTGTATTTTTATCAAATTGTCCTGTTACAGCATCGATAATTCCTTTTTGGGAATATTTTTTGCCATTAGATAGCATAAGTTCCACAGAGTCTTTTCTTTGATTTCCCTCCTGTTTTGCCTGATAATTGGCAAAATCACTTTCACTCATACTGAAATATGTATAGACCTGATTGATATCTGTCAATAATGTGAGCGGTTCTACCGATGAAGCACTGACCAAGCTCCCTAAACGGTAGGGAATACGACCGATATATCCGGACACAGATGCTTTAACGAGACAGAAGTCAAGGTTAATCTTCGCCGCATTCATCGTAGCTTTGGCCTGTTCTAGGCTTGCTAAAGATGCTTCATATGATGCTTTGGCCTGTGTCACTTGCAGATCAGAGACAATTTTGTTATCTACCAATTCAACTTTTCTATCGAGATCAATTTTAAGGTTTTTGAGATTCGCTTCAGCGACACGAACGGCAGCTTTCGCGGTGTTATATTGTTCAACAAAAGGCCGATCATCAATTTTAAAGAGCAATTGACCAGTTTGGACATAAGCCCCCTCGTCAACAAATATCTTACTTAAATAACCTGAAATTTGAGGTCTTACCTCAACGTTCGTAATTCCTTCAACTGACGCTGCATAGGTATTTTTAGCTTCACCGCTGCCAATTTGAACTTGCTGCACCGAAACCTCGGGAGCAGCGGAATTTGCCGCCGGAGTTCCTTTACTCTGGCATGAAAAAAAACTGACGAGTACTCCTAATCCTANNTTTTTGATGCGTACAAATATATAGGCCATATCTGCGCGTAAAAAGACAGGAAGATCCATCAAGTTGGTAAAAAGACGTAAATATTCATTATGACTTAACTTAGATAATGAGTATCGCGATAAAAAAAGGGACAATCACCTTTTTGATGAAGTCCCTTTCGTTGTCCTTATAATAATAACTAAAATTAATGCATTACTTATAAAATGAATAGTCAAAAAGAAGCTATTTATTAGCAAAAAGACGGATTAGTGGGAACTTATGTAATACCTTAAGTCAAATCACATCCCAAATAATACGACAAACCCTTGTTAATAAACAAATTGATCTCTTGCATCATTAGCCGACAATTGTTCTCACTCTTAAGATTTTTTATTTCCAAGCATTGAAGTGCATTATTTATAGTGCCTAACACAAAATTGTAAAGAATATTGCTACTTTCATTTGTAAAAAAACTACCTTCTATTTTACCTTTATCGATCAGGTCAACAAAAAAATTCTGAAACATAGCCACTATCTCACGTGCTTTATTCACAATGGGCTCACTGACGTCGATCACTAAGGTTTGAAAAAGCAGTCGCACACCATTAGCCGAAGAGCATGAATAATCTATACAGCATTTAATAAAAGCTTTTAACTTTTCCTTGTAATCAGCATGAGGTTTTATAGTTGCAAATATCTCCAGGATATCTTTTTGTATATTGTCCAAAATCTGCACTAGCAGGTTTTCTTTATTTTGGAAATAATAAGATACCATTGATGTATTCATGGGTACCACACCTGCAATATCCCTTATACTGGTATTATGAAATCCATTGATTGAAAACATTTCTTTAGCGACCTGTAAGACAAACTCCCTTCTGTTGTCGACGTTGCAATTTAATTTGTTCTTCATACTTCTTGTCAATTTTATAATGTATTTGTACACCTTTAGTTTTTAAATCTATTTCTTCAAAACCAGATTTAAAATCACGAATGACTCCAAAACTTATAAAAAAGACTCCTTTACCTTTTACCGCTACTTAAATCTCCTCATCTGATCGTCAATACTGGAAAGAGTAAGCAATGGCCGGGAGGTTTCGACCATGGATTCGGGCCTTCTAAATTCGGCAGGTCCGCCGCTGATTATGGCACCAGTCTTTTACAAAGAAAAAATAGAGACTAAGCTGGAGTTTCCAACTTAGTCTCCGCATCTTATTTTCAAATCTTCATTCTTTAGTCGGGTTTAGCCGGCGAAGGCTGTCTCTGTAAAGAATCTGTACTGTCACGGCCTAAAGAGTCATTGGCGTTCACTCCTGTCTGCCCGTCATCTACGTTAGTCGAAGAATCATAGCTCCCATTGGCTTGATTTCCTTTGTTGTTACTATTGCCACATCCCCATAATCCAAGGACTGTCAATATTAATACACTAATTTTTTTCATATCTTATAAGTTTAAGTTTCAAAATATTCGAAGATTGAACAGTACAAAAAAGAGAAAAGTTGTCTTGAGGTAGATTTTGGGTAAAAATCAGGCTCCGGCAGTACTAGTACGCAGCATAGAAATCTATAGGAATGTCATGTACCTTTTTATTATTTCTTGAAAATGCCTATCCTATTGAGATACGGTATTGCTTTCCAAGTTCAGGCAGTACCGCCTGGGAAGAAAAAAGACTGCATTCTGGCGAGGCAGTCTTTTAGACTAACTATATAAGATATTACCAGGGTTGGTAAACATGATTTTTATTTTTCTTCGGGACTTAGCGTTACAACAATTTTATTATCCAGATTTAAAAGTTTACGCACCTCGCTATTCAAATCTGCTAATTTTTGTTTTTTTAATAGATCCGAGTAATTCAGCACGGATTGAATGGGCTCCTGATTATTTAATTGTCCTTTCAGATAGCCTAACCAAAACTGATTGGTTTTGGAGCTCAATTCGTAATGGCGCGTCTCTTCGGCAACAAACTTTTCCAATTCTTCTGGGATCAAACCTTCTGTTTTAATTTTTAAAAGCTCCTCCTCAACCGCCTTAATAAGAGCATCTTTGCGATTGGGATCACATTCAAAGTTGATGACGATGGCATAGAATCCGAGTGGTTGCTTAGTTTTCGTCAATTGTACTTGTGGTGAATAAACTCCGCTCTCTTGTTTACGTAACCGTTCAATAAGTCGAAAGTCAATGCAAGCCTTTAAAGCCTCCAGATACTGATTATTCTGCTCATTGAAACTATATTTTCCACTGTAAACCAACTGAACAATTCCCTTGTCTCCCTTTCCAATCTTTAAATCCCGTCTTATACTGCCTTCTGGTACACGAATTCCCAAGTCTTTTGCTTTTTCAGTTGCTTTGCTTGAAGGAAGGGACCCAAGATATTTTTCAGTCAATAACTTCAAAGAATCTAAATTAAAATTCCCAACAAAAACAAATGTAAAGTCTGCTGCATTGGAAAACCGCTCTTTAAAAATTGGATGTATTCGTTCAACTTTTATCTGTTCTAAAGTGGACAAAGAGGTCGGTTGTCGTCGGAAATGATAATTTCCTAGGATATTTCCCAGTGTATCAGCAAATGCGCGTTTGGGATCATCAACTCTATTTTTTAGGGCTTCTGTGGATCTTTCCATGATAACACGAAAACGAGCTGTATCCAAATTTGAATCGGTCATATAAAGATGTAATAAGCCAAGGCCCGTGTCTAAATCTTTTCCTATACTCGCTCCATTTATTCCTTCTTCCCGCTCACCGATATAGGGCATTACTTGAACAGCTTTTGCATTTAAAAATTGGTTCAGCTGCGAAGAATTCATTTTCCCTAACCCACTGTTGACAACGAAAGCTACGGCATTGGCACTCGAATAATAATCGTTATCAGAATATAAAGAACTTCCTCCCGGGCTAAATGCAGTGAAAAGGATTTCATCATTTTTAAAAGTAGTTGGTTTCGCGTAAACCTGTACTCCATTGGAAAGTTTCCAGTGATACAACGCTAATGCAGGTACATTTTGTTCTTGAACGATCTTACCCGCTTGCGGCATTTTATCAAATAATTGAACATCCTTTCTATCTTGCTGATAGGGTTTTATCTCTGCCTCGGATACCCTGCGTAACCAACTTGTAATAGCTGATTTATCCGGAAGTTCAAGTCCTGCTTTATCTGTCCCTAAAACAATGATTACTTGATCCTTTTCAGCTAAATACTTGTTGATGTATCGATTGATATCAGCTACATCTACCTGGCTCAAAGCTTCCCTAGTCAATTTGATTTTTTGATCAATTGATAAATAAGTGTCACCACTGAGAAAATAATTCAAATAATCCTCTATGAGACTGCTCGAAGAAATTTTATCTTTTTCTTTTTCCTGCATATCGATTCTTGCAAACAATCTCTCCTTGACGTCCTTAATTTCTTCTGGAGTAAAACCATGACGATTAATACGCTCTACCTCAGTCCAAGCTGCAATAAAGCCTTCTTGGATTTTATCAGGAGATAGAGAGACACGAACATTGAATGAAGTTAAGTCTGCTATGAACGCCGATGCCCCCATAGTCAATCCCGTGAAAGATTTACTTCCCTGACGCATCATCTCCTGGATACGCGAAGCCATTAAACTATTGGCAAGATCGGCCACTAAAGCGGCTTTAAAACTCGCCTTATCAATCACTTTAGTAGCTTTTCGTTTAAATACAATATCTATATTGATATTGGAAAACTCCTTATCCTTACTTGCTACAAATCGGGTGCTGTCTATTAAAGGGATAGTGTATTTTTTACGTTCATACCCTTTTTTTTCAGCTTTTAAATTAGAAAAAAGGGTAATAATCTGTGATTCAACTTGGTCCACATCAATATCGCCTACTACAATGAGCGCTTGCAAATCGGGACGGTACCATCTTTTATAGAAATCTCTAATTAGGGAAATATCTGCATGTTCAATAACATCATCAAGCCCTATGGGTAATCTATCTGCATATCTCGAATAGTTGTATAGCGTAGGCATATACTTTTCCCGCATGCGACCAGCAGCTGTCTGTTGTAATCTTTTCTCTTCTAAGATCACACCCCGTTCTTTTTCAAATTCATCGCTATCTAGCGTAGCTTCGGCAGCCCAGTCACGCATAATCTGCATGCCATTTTTCCAAAGTTCTTGATCATCCGTTGGCAATGGAAGTTGATACACTGTTTCATCATATGATGTATAGGCATTAAGATCTGCGCCAAACTTAACCCCAGCTTTTTCTAAATAATCAATTAAAGCATTTTTGGGAAAATGAGTCGTACCTTTAAAATTCATGTGCTCCATAAAATGGGCTAAACCACGTTCGGACTCCTCTTCGAGAATCGATCCTACTTTATTGGCAAGATATAGTACCGCGCGGTTTTCTGGAAATCGATTTGACTTAATTATGTAACGAAAACCATTGGGCAAAACTCCTTTACGAACTGTTGTGTCTAATGGGAGATCCTGGCCGAAGGTAAAATTCAAACTGACCAAATAAACACAAACGCCTACTAATATTTTTTTTATATTCATAATTTTATTGCCTTTTTAAAAAGGGCTATTCCTTTTTTACCGGCAATTTTCAGTTGACTATATGAACTGAAAATTGCCGATAGATTATCTTCTTTTTCTTCTTATCAGGAAAGTCGTAACGGCTCTTGCAATACCGATTGGCAATAAAACCAACCAGCCCCATCTGATATAGTTAAGCTGACTTGCAGTAACTTTCACAACGTCAGTCGGCTCGGGTCTATTGGTATTGATTGGAAACTGATCGTTACTGAACCATCTGAATAAATCAGTCATTACCGAAAAATTACTTGTGCGTGGAGATTGTCTTATGAGTTCGGCATTATTGATAAAATCCGCGTCGCCTACCACCAATATGCGCTGTTGTTTATTTTTCACGTCTCGTGTTAAGGTCATAGCTATTGGAAAAGATTTTTTCTCAGCATTACTTCTAGGGTCTATCAAAACTTGAGTCCTATCAAACTTAAGCCCTTCCTGTGCCCATGTGTTTGCCGCTTGGGTCACCAGCAGAGGTTTTACTTCAAATGGAGAATTGGGTAAGACCGTCAATGAAGCTGCCGAAGGCATGGAGACCAATACGCTATCTTTTCCCAAAAAGTTGCTTTCTCCGATTGTACTCAACCAGTTACTCTTAGACACATTGGCAAGTATAAAATCACGATCATAGTTTTTACTTTGCTGAACCAACATTCCGTTATCCATCTCAATATTCAAAAGACCTAGTATCGGATTGATATAATCTCGGTTTTCGGGTTCGCCCAAAATCATCATATTTCCACCGTGCTCGATAAATTGCTGCAGATGTTGAAGTTCGGACGTACTAAAACTCACCATTGGATCGGCAATGACCAGGATATCGACACTTTTGGGACCAAGGGGCTGTTTTAATTCGATCGATCTTACATCAAACCCTTGGTTGACCAGCGCATATCTAAATGCAATCTCTGTAGTGGCAACTTGATAATCGCGATCTCCTGACCTTTNNGATGCTTAAATAGGTCATCATATACACGAAGGTATGCAGACTTATCTTTATACGTCAACACTCTCAAAAAACGATTTCGCTCAGTACTAAGATCGATCTTTTCCCTAATCTGTTTTGGGGTGAGAAACATATCAAATGGCAACTTATTTATCTTGGCCATCTTGCGCGCTATCTGCTCGTCATTGAGTCCTGGATTTTCTTTATAAATACGGTCGTTTGCGACGTGATCCCAATAGTATACATAGTCCATTTTTAGATAGGGCATGTAACGCAGATACATATCAAAACGTTTCTTATCGCTGTTATGTCCAGATGGAACACCCGAATGGTAATTATCATCCAAAAGATTGACATAGGTCGTAATTTGGACCGGCTCTTGAAATTGTGTTATTATTTTTTGACTGGCAGCGGTGAGTGTACGGCCTTTATTCGCGGTCATATCCTTATATAGGATGAATTGAGGAAGCGCACTGACATATCCAATAATAAGCATCGTCGCTATAAAACCCATATAGCGGATTGCTTTGCTGGCTTTCGATAAGGTCTCACGCTCGAATTGAAGTTTTAAATATGTCAGCCCCAGAAACAGGATGATTACGATGATAAAATAAAAAATATCACTGCTGCTTAATAGACCATTGATCGATTCTTCCACACGCCCCGACATAGAGAGAAAATAAGTGATGTCACGGACAAATGCAATATCCTGCCACAGTCCACCAATGAAATTCAATGCGGCAAGTACGACCAGCGTACTAATGGCGGCTACGACCTGATATGTGGTTAGACTAGACATAAATAGCCCTATCGCCGCATAGGCACATATAAGCATGTAAAGTCCAATTATCCCACTCAGTACAAGTGAAAATTCGGCATTTTTGACTGTAAATAATGTGAGTATTCCAAGCCCCAATAACACTGAAATCAGGAGGAGACAGTAACCCATGATGGCTAAATATTTACCCAATATAATTTCACTTACCTTGATCGGGGAGGAATACAATAGTTTTATAGATCCACTATTGGTCTCCCGACTGATCAATCCCATGGTCAGCAATGGTATATACAGATAAAGATACTCCTGCATCTGAGGAAACAGGGATCTAAATCCCGCAAATATTCGGCTCGTAACGCCCGGGATTCCCTGTCCCATCTCATTAGCCTGGTATATACGCTCCAACATGGAATGATATTGCCACCCAGATTGTACAATAAGAACGATGAGCACAATCCAGGCTACTGGAGAATAAAAAAGCTGGCTTAATTCTATCTTTGCAATTCTTAATGTCGTTTTCATATTTTCTTGTGGGAAGTTTTATTTGATAATTGGGCAAAAATCTGATCCAAGGAGCTTTTCTCTAAGGTAAGCTCCTGAAGCCGCCATCCTGAAGAGACACTCGCTTCAATAAGCCGCTCACTAATATGTGGGACATCTTCAAACCTGATACGAAACTGCTTAGCAGACACCACCTCTACTTGAGTCACACCAACGATCGACTCCAGGAGTGCCGGAAGCGGCGGATTTTCCATCCGCATAATTAGACTATCGGGCTCAATGTAATTGTTGAATGCATCCATGCTATCTTCGAATACCATCACTCCGTTTTCAATCATCTTGACCTGTTCACAGGTAGCTTGCACCTCAGATAGAATATGCGAAGAGAAAATCACGGATTTTTCTTCACCGATCTCTTTAATCAGTTTGCGTACCTCCAAAATTTGATTGGGGTCCAGTCCGTTGGTTGGTTCATCCAGAACCACGAGCTTTGGCTCATGAATAATTGCCTGAGCTATACCAACGCGCTGTTTGTAGCCTCCTGAGAGATTGGAAATCAATCGGTTTCGAAAATGACTGACCCCACACTTTGCCATAGCACGATCAACAGCTTTGTCAATTTCTTTTTTAGGAATCAGCCTTAAATGGGCACACTGTGTTAGGTATTCATATACGGTTAAATCAAGATAGAGAGGCGCATTTTGAGGCAAAAATCCGATTAAGCGCTTTGCTTCGATGGGATTTTTTCGCATATCATGACCACCAACGGTAACCTCCCCTTTCACCTGGTTCAATACGCCACACATAATATTCATGGTCGTGGATTTCCCAGCACCATTAGACCCCAAAAGGCCTAACACGCCAAACTCTTTAATCTCAAAATCAATATCCTGAATGGCCCATGCAGATCCATAGCGATGCCATAAATGTGATATTTTTACGATTGTATTATCCATTTATATAAAATTTAGAAGTAGTGGGAACAAGACTAGGTTCCCACAAAATGTCTTGAAATCAATTAATGTTATCTATAACCATCATTTTGGGTTAAAAATGGATTGGTATCACGCGCAGGCTGTGGTATTGGGTATAGTTGCGCATAAGATTTCCAAGAAGATGGCCTCAATTGCTGCATGATTACATCTACCTTGCCCACTCTTTTGAGGGTATACCAACGATCTCCGAGTTCACAGAAATATTCAACCTGTCTCTCCCTTAAAATAGCTTCATCCAGGTTGATGCCTGTGGCCAAATCCTGCAAACCAGCTCGATGACGAAGAACATTCAGATCCTCACGCGCCCCTAAGCTTTTGTTGAGCTGTGAACGTGACTCGGCACGAATCAGATATTGTTCGGCCAACCGTAAAAGCATTGGCACTTCGGTACGTCCTGAGGATAATGCCACAGTCTGATTATAATTTTGATATTTAAAAGGTTGAAAAGTTCTTTTGCCCGAATAGTTACTTTCTTTTATCCAAGAAGCGCGACGTGCATCATTGCTCTCGAAGGCTGCCAAAAGATTTTGCGTAAGTTCATAATTAGCTACGGTAGACGTTGGAGTGGGCAAAAATGTTGACCCTTCGACTGTATAGCCATTTGTATTCATGACGGCGGGACCAAGTTGAAGAATGGCCTCTTTAGAGTCTTTTAAAAAAACTTTTCCTAAATCAGCCTTAGGCAATAAAGTATACAAATCGGTTTTGTTTATAACTTCTGTAGCATATTGTTCTGCTTTGCTGTAGTTTTTCTGAAAAAGGTAAATACGGGCAAGCAAAGCCTTTGCCGCTGACCTATTCACCTGTGCTCTGCTAGACGTTCCTACAGCGCCGGGATAAGTATCACTGACAAGGTCTTTAGCTTCTTCTAACTCTGACACTAACCAGTTATATATTTCCGGTACGGAAACACGTGGCAATGTACTCGTTTTATTCACATCTGTTATGGTAACCAACGGAACCTCACCAAACATATTTACTAAATGGAAATAGCAAAATGCACGCATAACCCTGGCTTCACCAATCATCTGCTGCGCAACTGATGCTGAAATAGCGCTATTATCTGAAAGACCGGCAATGACGCTATTAAAACGATAGATCAGGTTATAGGTATCAGCCCATACATTGTTTATCCTGGTGGTGACAATCGGATCATACGTATTTTGCATAAAGTCCTGAAAAGTCGTAGAACCGACAAAATCGATCTCTCCGGCAGACATGCCATTAAACTGAGTAAGGTACTGATTGAAGGTACTCGAGGAGGTGATGGCAGTATATGCTCCCGCTAGCGCCGACTTGGCGGTTGCTTCCGATTTAAAAATAACTTCAGAAGGCAATTCATTTGTCGGCTCATCAATTTCAATGAGCTTTTCACAACTGCTTAGGGAAATTGCCACTAAAAGAGCACCGATATAGAATGTTGATTTAAATTTCATGTTAAATAGCTTAGAATGTGAATTGTAAAGTTCCAACAACTGTTCGGAGCGGTGGCAGGGATAACCCCTGCGACTCTGGATCAAAGCCTAAATAATCTGTAATCGTGAATAGGTTGTGAGCTTGTACTTGCAGGCGTAGATTCCTAAATTTCAGACGCTCGACCAATGCCCCCTTTAGATCATAAGATAAACTCNNTGAAGCATCTACAATTTGTGCACTTGAATAGGTGTAATTGGACCATGCATTATAAGCATCGGTAAAATCTGCTGCCACCTGTACCTGTCCCGGGTTCCCTTGATTGATATAATCAAGTAAAGGCACAGCAGCAAAATTAGTCATACCGTATCCTGGCGGACTCCAGGAATTAGAAAGTATGCCTCTACCCTTTTGTTTGACAAACTGAAACAAGAAGTCCAGTGTAAAGTTTCTATAATTTAGCGTATTGGTTATACCCCCAAAATACTTTGGTAATGTAGTACCGGCCAAATAACGGTCACCTAGTTCATAGTCCACCAATCCAGTACTAATCTTTCCATCACCATTAAAGTCTTTAAAGCCCGGAAGTCCTGTTGCTTGATCAAATCCTGTATATTCATAAGTATACAGAGGATTCATAGGGTGTCCCACTACCAATGTTGAAGCATATGCTGATGATCTGATACCGGGGAATTCTATCAATTTATTTCTATTGAGTGAAATATTAAAATCGGTACGCCAGCGGAAATCATTTTGCTGTATATTTTTTGTGCTTAAAGTGAATTCCCAACCTTTGTTTTCGACTACTGCAGGAAAGTTGGCCTGATAACTATCCCAACCTGTTTGAGAGCTTACTTTCTGACTAACAAGCTGATTTCCGGAACGATTTCTGTAAAAGGCCGTAATGAGGGAAAGACGATCATCTAGTAAACCTAATTCCAATGCTGCTTCAAACTTTGCCGTACTCTCCCATCGAAATAGATTATTGGCCAGACGTGCTGGAACCAAACTTGGCATGCCATTGTATACATATGAATTTGATCTGTATGAATCAAAATAGCCATAGTCGGCAATTTTATCATTTCCTACCCATCCATAACTAGTACGAAGTTTAGCGAAGCTTAGGAAAGGAACAGATTTTAAAAATGATTCCTCAGAAATAATCCAGGCAGCACCAATGGATCCAAAGTTTCCGAAGCGCGAATTCTGAGCAAACCTTGAGGAACCATCGCGGCGAAAACTTCCATTTAGAATGTATTTTCCGGCCCAATTATAATTTAAACGTCCAAAAATAGAAGAATACTTATACTCACTGGTACTTCGTGAAATACTTACAGTCTTGGCACTACCGATATTCTCCAGAAATTCATCAGATGAGAAATCACTTGCGCTGATGTAAGATGGCTGTTTGGAAACACTATGTTGCCACGTCGAACCGATCATCGCCGACAGTGTGCCTTTATATAGACTGGTCGTGTAATCTAACTGTGGCTCTATGGAATAAGTGTTATTGACATTATAAGCAAATAAACTGTTGGATAAGCTCGTCGCAAGTCCCGGATCCACCGCTGTCTTCGGTGTCAGTCGTTTTTGATCCATATCTGACTTGCCATAGCCAAAATTACTCTTGAAACTCAATCCTTTCCAAATTCGATAACTTAAATTTAAGTTTCCGATAAGATTGCTCCCTTTATTACTGACGAACTGATTAAGTTGAGCCAGCGGATTGGCCGGAACACCGTAGTTAATACCGCTCCAGTAAAGACTTCCATCAGCGTTATATAATGGATAATTGGGAGGTAAATTATAAGCAATCGAAGTTTGGTCCAATAAAGATACATCGTTATTGTCAGTAGCATAGATTGCCGAAAACCCTAAGTTAAAACGTTCATTGGCAGACTTATGTTGAAGGTTAAAATTAACCGCAGAACGATCATATCCTTGATCTCCAATAAAAACATTCCCTTCTTTGTGAAATGTACCACTTACCCTAAAATTTGTCCTTTGATCTCCACCACTTATGGAAAGATTCGCATCAGAAGTTTTCGCAGTGTTACCAATGAGCAGCTTTTGAAAGTCTGTATAGGCGGTCTGATCCCATTTTGTTAAGTCAAAGGCATTGGATAACTCTGGTGTTGTATATTGGCTTGCCGCATTTTTAAAACCTGTTCTTCGCATCGCCAAATACTGATCCGTATTGAGCGTAGATACAAAGTGACTTACTTTTGCGACCCCGTGACGAAAGAGTCCGTCAACCTGTGTCCGGCCAGCCTTTCCCTTTTTGGTCGTAATCATAATAACGCCATTTGCGGCACGAGATCCATAAATGGCTGTCGCATCGGCGTCCTTTAATATGTCGACGCTTTCAATATCCATCGGATTGATCAAATTAAGCGGACTTGCTCCACCTAAAGGTGCATTAGCGCCATTCAGGCCGTTCCCTACTGTGCCATTTATGGCATCTGTCAAATAGGGAACCCCGTCAACAACAACCAGAGGTGCATTGCGATCAATTGTGCTTCCTGATGTGATCAGCGAATTTTGGCCCCTGATTGTAATTTTCATTGGACTTCCTGGGAGACCATTGCTTTGAACGATTTGCACTCCAGATGCTCTTCCCTGGAGCGCATTTAAAAAGTTAGCTGATGGCGTATTCATAATCTCCTCGGACTTAATAGTTACAGTAGATCCTGTGTTATTTCTCCGCGTAGTAGTACCGTATCCAATGACAACAACTTCATCCAAGTTAGACTGATCGGGAACTAAAGACACTCGAAGAACTCTATTTCGCGCACTTTTTTCATGGGACGTCTTGTAGCCCAAATAACGAAATTCTAATGTGTAGGGGTCATCAATTATACCTATCATAAAATGACCGGCTTCATCTGTTTGCACAACATTTCCAGCTTTCGGTACTGAAACGACCACACCTGCTAATGGTCTTCCCTTTTCATCTGTGACGACGCCACTTTGTACAAAGCCGTTTTGGTTGACTCCTACAGGTAATTCAGCGGCAACAATTTTATTCCCCCTGNNAATATAACATATTGATTATCAATAAAATCAAACTCAAGTTTATAAGGGGTAAGTAATTGACTGATAACTTTTTCTAGGGTACCATTGAACACGCCGTCCACTTTCATATTGGGCTTTATGTGACTATCATTAAAGACAAAACGAACTTTCGCTTTATTCTCGATAGCCTTCAAAGCTTTCTCAAGAGTTAGGTTATTAAACTTGATATTGATCTGCTCTCTTAAAACCTGCCCATAAGAGAAAGGCATGATACTGAGAAAGATTAAAAATAAAAGGAATCGTCTCTTATGTTTCGATAAAACATAGCATTCCCGTGTCAAATTTTTTTTATACATTTGATAGGTTAATTTTGTTGATTGAAATTAATTGAATTAAGATTTTTGCGGGGATGTAGCCGCATCTCCGCATATCCTAATCCTTAGGTTTGTTTTGTAGACAATTTTTCGGTTAGTCTTTATTCCATTAAAAACAGCCTCCTCCTGTTAGTCTGATCTCTCTGTTATTTATTTTATAATCTGCGTTTATAGACATACTAATTATTTTTAGAGAGGTCTCCAATGATTGGTCGGTCAAGTTAGCGGTTACTTTGCAAGCACTATATTCGCCCGTATAGCCGGTAAACCTGACATCAAACTTTTGTTCAAATCGTTTCATGATATCTTCCAAAGGAGCTGAAACAAAATTCATATCGTATTGTGTTCCTAAGACCAAAATCTCTTTATTGATGTTACTGATGACCTTTGCTGGTGTTTCGTAGTTTGAATTGGTTGTATGTAAACTTTCATTAGCTGCAATTGTATATTTGCTTTCCAAAGTTAAGCCTAATCTTTTTTTTGTCACTTCCACTTTTCCAGTCAATACATCAAGATCAAATTTTCCCTCATCTGGTCTAACTTTTAGATTGAAACTGGTTCCTACCACACGTGTAGTATAATCGCCAGCGTGAATAATAAATGGCCTCGTTTTGTCTTTTGCTACTTCAAATAGGGCTTCCCCCTCTAATTCTACCTCCCTAGTATTGCCGCTAAAATGGCTTGGATAATTTAATCTGCCATTACCTTTCAACCAAACAATAGTTTGGTCTGGTAAGATGACTTTGGTGATTTCTTTATTTTTAGACAGTATGGAAATAGGCTCGATCAAATCTCCCTGCCCTTTCCAGATATAAAACCATATGGCAAAACACAGTAAAAAAAACGCCGCAATGGAAGCTACTAGAGCTTTAGGGAGAAATGACCGACCTACTGCTGATCCTGTACTCTCTTCCAATGCTATGCGGAACTTCACATTTGTTTCTATCCGACTTTTTAATTCCGCTTCTGTATCGCCATACCAATAAAGTTCATCTGGAAGCTCCTCATTATACCAGTTGTCCAGAATTGTCTTTTCTCGGTCTGTAAGTAATCCATTCTGACGTTTCAGAATTAAAAATTTAATATTTTCGGGTATATGTTCCATTGATGAGATCGGCTTTTCAAGTCGTCTATTACTATAGAGTAAATAAATTGTTAAGCTACGTATTCAAAAAAAATATTTTTTTTATTTTTTTTCATTGTAACACGTAAACTGTTTAATAAATTGATTTAAATCTTAGGAATATAGCAATGTAGTAACCTTACGGATTGCATCTTTAAGCGCACGAATTGCTTTGCTTATTTGGGTTTCGACTGTACGATGGGAGATATTAAGTTGGTCGGCGATCTGTTTAGCAGTCAGCCCTTCATCTCTGCTCATCTGAAAAATCAATCGACATTTTTCTGGGAGCCCACCTACGATCTGCGTAATTTTATGTTGAAGCTCAACATACTCTATGCGTTCATGGCCATCGTTATCCATGGAAACAAATCTAGGAGATGCAATTTCATCGATAGAAATATTGTTCGATTGTTTAAAACGCTGTTCCATATAGCGAAATATTTCATTTCGCAACATCGTATAAAGGTAATATTTAAGTTCTCCCTTTAACACGATATTCTCTCTCCACTTCCATAGGTTAACAAAAACGTTTTGCACAACTTCTTCTGCAGCGACTTGATCCGAGAGTTTATGCAAAGCTTTTTTAAGCAGATTGGTCCAGTGACGACTGTAAAGTTGTGAAAAAGCACCCCGGTCATCATGTTGAAACATGACGAAAAGCTCTTCATCTGAAATTTCTTCTTTGCTTTTCACGGGGTAATTGTATGGTAGTAAATATAGAGAATGTTTGATATTAAAAAAAATCACATCTACTACGAACATTTCCTTTTAAAGAAGTGTATGGCCTTAAATCACTTTTTCTTACGGGGTCGAAAATCAGCGTTTTAAATCGTAGAGCGATTATCACTAATTAAAGCGCAGTTATCACAAATTAAAGAGCAGTTATCGATATATGATATCAAAGATTTTACTTCGCGTATTTACCTTTATAAAATACGATATTAAATAGCCCGTATACCTAAGTACACGGGCATCTAAAGAAAACTAATAACATTCCGAGCAAAGTGGTATTAACGCCAATTTCGCAAGTGATTTCATATCTCTTATTGATAATTCTTATTCTGTATTAAAACGCCCTGACTTCTATCGATCTGAGCTTGTGGTATAGGCCATAAATAGAATTTATCTTCAAACCTGTATTTAATTATACCATCTGTGACGGCATTGAGCACCTCACCAGCGATATGCCATCTTTTAAGATCAAAATATCGAATACCTTCAAAGGCCAATTCGATACGGCGCTCTTTACGGATCGCTTCACGCATCTGCTCTTTTGAAAGATTAGTGGGCAAGTCTATCAAATCCGCTCGTTTGCGTATAGCATTTATTGCATTATGTACTGCCGGTACTGGACCGGAAATTTCGTTTTCCGCCTCTGCATAGTTTAGCAATACCTCCGCGTACCGCAACAGAACCCAATCTTGTGCACTGCGAGTGGCATAACCATAAGGTATGTTCTCTGGTGTCAGAAATTTTTTCATACCATATCCTGTAGGCATATTGTTTGATGGCCGATGTGTCTTTCCCGTTCCAAAATCAACAACATCTTTAAAGATACTTGCATCCCTACGTAGATCTCCTTGTTCATACAAAGCGATAAAGCTTGGTAAAGGGCTCACCCCCACCCAATCACCATACCATTGATCCATGCTTGTATAATTATTGGGCGCCAAAAACTTAACCGAAAATATAATTTCTGGATTACCCTCCTGCTCACTATCCCTAAAAATATGCTCATACTTTGGCGATAATTGATAGCCTACATTTATAATTTCCTGGGCGAGATCACGTGCCTGTGTCAATACCGCTACATTTGCTGTTCCGTTTAGACCATAGCCGGCATACATCAATACTCTTAGTTTTAAGGCTTGAGCTGATGATTTGACGACACGCCCTTTACCATTGGCATAGGTCGATGTCTCCAATAATCTGATGGCATTATCCAGATCTTCGTATACAAAATCCAAAATCTCCTGTGCGGGAGCTTTTGGCTGAATAAAATTATCCAGATCTAAGGGTTCTTTGACCAAAGGTACATCACCGTAACATGCATATAGCATAAAGTAATAGTAAGCGCGCATGAATTTAGCCTGGCCGACATAAGAATCAATAGTAGTTTGACTTAAAAAATTACCATTATAGGACTCCAATTGCTTTAAAAAGATATTTACCCGTGCAATACCCGAGTAGGCATTGGCATATACTCCGGAGATAAATCCTCCAGTTGAGGTTGCTATTTCACCTGTCAGGATGTCACGGCAGTTATTTGAATTATGCTGCCCGTAGGCATTATCTGTAATCAGATCCCAATCGGGTGTTCCGGCTGAAAACATCCCTGTTTGCAATTTGCCATAGATTGCTGTCATAGCCAAATCGTAATCGTTTTGGCTTTTCCAGAATTGATTTTGTGAGAGTTGATCGAGCGGGTCACGGTCGATATTGCAACTCGAAAGGGAAAGAGCCAATGCAAAGAATAAATATTTATATTTCATGGTTATCGTCTTTAAAATTGTAGGTTAACACCAAATGAATAGATTTTATTTTGTGGATACCTCAAGAAGGTTCCACTGCCTCCACGCTCCGGATCCAACCCAGGATAATTGGTCCAAGTCAAGAGATTATCACCAGAAGCGAATATCCGCAGTTTGTTGATTCCTGCTTTTGCCAACATCTCTGTCGGGACAGTATATCCGATGGTTAGATTTTTCAGACGTATATAACTGGCATCACGCAGAAAATAAGATGAAGGTCTTGAAAATTTCTGCGGCGCATCCCAGCCCCAATAAATCCGTGGCATCGTGGTTGAAGGATTTTCTTCCGTCCAGCGATTTCGCCAATCTGTTGTCGGGGC
>DKIT01000046.1 GCA_002454415.1 Sphingobacterium sp. UBA6711 | reverse complement strand
TTTCCGACGGTTGCTCTCCGCCCTGAGTTCCTCCTACTTTAGGAGAAGCGGCTGGAGCATTTGCCCCAGCACCCTCAACTTTAGTTCCTTCAGCCGACATATTATCCACCTGGTAAAATAGTTTTTAGAATCATTTTTGATTTTGCATCGTATAAAACCGGGGTGTCATAAGAAGTACCCTTAGTCACAACAGTGATAGGATCTTCAAGTCCCCAAGTCTTGATCAATACAATACCTGACTTAGTTTTTTGTGCAACGCCTGCTTGTACATACTCGTCAGCAGAAAGGGTGTACTGAGTCGCACCCAATTGCTCTGTAATAGAAAAAGTAACGTTACCTAACTCCCAACCACTGACANNTGCTCTTGCTGCAAATCCAATGCGTTATCAATATAAGTTGCGGTAAACTTTTGTACACCAGGATTCATTGCCATTAGCGAAATTGTATCCTCTTCACAATAAGCAAAATTAGGTGCAGGTAAATTCGCTGCTCTATAGCGTGCTTTTACAGCTTTGATATCCCCAATAATATCTGCGGTTGGATCTGTCCAGTTTTTAGATGCATTGATGTTGTTAGCCGATGGTAAAGCGAATTCAACATCATGAGTTGTCTGAATACCTTGCTCATTGTTTACTTGAGTAAGCTTGTATTTACCGGTTGATGCAATTTGCTTCGCTAACCACTCATTCCGTGCCTCAATACCATTACGAACAAAAACTTGGTCCTCATAATGCCAGTCTAAGATTCTTTTCGCTGCTTCTCTTCGCGTCTCGCCTGCCGGTAAACGTTTAACTGAATCTTCAAGCTCACGCAGAGTATTGAAGTCAGTTTCAACCTTATCACGAGCAATCTCGATCTTTGGCATGTCTCCTTCTAGTGTAGTCGGCAAATCCCGTCCAAAACGCGGAGCAGCACTGTTGAAGTCAACAACGGATGCCATAACTTTAGCTCCAAATTGCGCTTCTATGGCTGACCATTTTAAAGTGGGCTGATATTCTAAAGGGAAAACGCTCTGATATTGCAACGTATCAAATGGATACGTAGACACATAAGCTTGAGCATCTGCCTTACGAAATTCAGGCACCAATTCTTGTACATTTATCATTTGATAGATTATACTTTAATTAAACAAAAGTGATTCTTGGAAGAGCTTCAGCCAGATCAGCTGCAATTGCTTGCAATTCTGCTGATAATGCTTTAATCCTAACCGTACCACTGATAACTACTCCATTTGCAAGGGTATTCCCATCAGATACTTCTGATGCCCTGTGCGTAAAACCCAACGGTTTGATTGATCCACCTACAGCATTCAATACTTCTCCTATTCCAGTAGATGCATCTCGACCCACCAAAGAGCCCTCTGGAACATATCCATCAGGGTAATCTGCTTTAGCTACGTTGAGTGTCATTCCCCCAGGAAGAGTATCAATCACGTTTTCGAAAACGACCTTATTGAAACCTTGGGTACCTGATCTTTTTACTCCTTGTAATCCCATTTAAAAGGTTATTGTGCGCCAGCTTTTGCCTTAGCATCCGCTTCGCGCTGTTTAACAATTTCTTGCATTGCAGGAGACACCTCGTCATCCTTCAATTTAACACCTCTGCCACCTGTAGAAGGAGTATCATTACCTAAACCAGCATCCGAAGCGGCCTGAATTTCATCAGCAACATCTTGTTCGATATTCGCTAAGTAGTTGTTAAAGTCCTCGTCGCTTTCTAATTTCAAAATATCAAAATCACGAAGTGTACGGGTTTTAAAACGTTCGGGGGCTTTGTCTAATTTGGCTTCAAGTTGTTGGCGTCTAGTTTGGGCAACTGAGCCTTTTTGGATTGAGGAAATTGTGTTTGTAAGGGTTTCAATAACCTTATTTTGATTTTCAACGTAAGTANNGGGGCTTGATCACCTGTTTTACCAGCAGCCTTAGCAGCTTCTTCAGCTGCAGCCTTCTCTTCTGCTTCCTTTTTCGCTTGAGCTGCTTTTGTTGCCTCGTCTTCTTCTCCAGCTTTTTTGTTATCCGCATTGCGTTTAACGTCATCCAATAGAGCCAATTCCTTTAAGTTAAAAATTTGGTCTAGTTTGTCTACTTCACCGTCTATTTCGTCTTCGCTAGTTATGATAGCATCTAGCTTGTCCGCAAATCCGTTGATTCTGACATTTGAAAGGTTTGCAGCACCCACGGCGGTTGCCTTAGCTTTCAATTTTGCGATAATCTTTGATTTAAGTGACATAATTTTGTGATTGTGAGTCAAGTCCGAGTAGCTATTTCGTGCCTGCCTCGTTTAAAACTTATAATCACAAAATTATATTAAGTTATCCGATTGGATAATCAAACTATTATGCGAATAGGGCATTAGCATAATTAAATTGATCAAAAAAAGCTTTTTTAAAAATTTCGTATATTTGTTTAAACCTTAACAATATGAGCAAAGACAAATACAAAATCAAAGTTGATAATTCAATAAACAGAATTCCAAGAAAAGATAGAATTCCATTTGATTTAATAGTTGGTGAAACATATTACTTATCATACGGAGGAAATGTGGCCGAACCATGTATATTGGAATCAAAAACAGATTTACCTGAATCTAAAATAAAGGCTATATCAGTGATACTGCATCTTAGAAAACAAATAAGTAGCCAAAGTATTTACTCGAATGAGATAGGTAGAACTCCAGAAGAAGCTGTACAAAATGAGTCTTAATATCTAGATCCAAACCTGCAACATAGAGGTAACCTTCATTCCATAAAATTTTAAAAAATAGCTCCCATTTATTTTAGACACTTCATTTGTGTCAGTAATATGGAAGCTATTTCCATGAATATCATAAACCATACCTTGGTGATACATGAACAAGTACCAGACTCCTTTTCTATCGTTTATGCATCGCATGATACAAGGATATGTACTTTCCGTATCGAACTTAATGAAACGTGGGTTAGTATTGAATCCTAGTTTTCGAAATACCTGGACATAAGTTTGCCCGGACCAATGCAACCTCTTTACTTCCTTCACAGCTTTATCCGATTCATCGAAATCTAATCCAGTCAAAGAAGAAATGACGGATTGATTATACAACCCGTCACCAAAAGAAACTACATCTATTTCGTATTTTTCCATAACTATGCAACTTCTTCAGAAGTCTTCAAATCACTAGATGCCTTTTCTTCCTCTTCGATCTGTTTAAGCTCTTCATCTGCATTCTTGGTATATGGAGAATAACCGACAGCAGACTTTTGAGAAAGAACCTTGGCACCACCTGCTGCCTTTTGAAGTAAACCAATAGTCTCAGCATCATCATTGATGCGGTAGATTGGAATATCATAAGTGATGGACAATGATTGCTCAGCTTTTACTAAGGACGTATCGATAGCGGCGGCAAAAGCTTTATTGAGATTGATGTCACGTTGGGTACATTGACCATATTCACCATCTATTTCATCTTGAGCAGCTAAATGAGGATCCATAAAAATTCGATCGTACGCAACTCCAGATTCTGCACTAAGTCCCTTAAGGTCTTCCATTGCCATTTGGGGCGTTTGGGTACATGTAAAAATGAATTTGACAAGAGTATCGATTTCCAGTTTTACGGCTTCGGTAGCTTGTTCCCAAGTAACGTATTTTGCATCACCTCCTTCCCCTTTTATCTCTATTGATTTTCCTTGTTCACCTTTTTCCAGAACCTTCGCCCCAACTTTACCCATCATTACAAACACAGGAGAAGCATGATAATCATTGGTATCACCGAAATTGGAGAGAAGCGTTTCAAGTCGAGATATTGACTTCTGAACATCTGCCCAGGGCGGCTCTGGTCTGGAATAATAAACAACAGGGATCTTCTTGTATGAATGTGCAATGGTATCTTCGAGAATCCATCCTGAATCATTATCTGCTTGCTCTCCAGTACGCGCTTGGCGGAATTTTAGAATAAAAGTATCTGAATAGATATCAAGGCGTTTATCCTTCTCCTTTGCTTTTTGAGCCAATTCTGTAGTGTCAGTAATCCCTGAAAGCTCGGATAATCCAAGCGCTGACTCGTATGCCACACCAAAATAAACCATGTTTCCAAGATCATCAAACACAGGTAGAAGATTATATCCAAGTTGCGGCGACAGGATCTTACAACGCATTCTAAAGTTGCCTTTCGCTCCAATAGATTTCCAATATTCGGGATCAACTGGTTCAGAATACCAAAGCTTTGCTACCTGTAATTCACTTAGCAGTCTACGAGCGACCTCTTTTTCTAAAAATTGAAGCTTATTATCCTCTCTGATCTTTTTAACCATGTCCAGCAAACGTTGTTCTTGATCGTCAACAGGATTTGCTTCAAGCTGCATCTTTCCAACATTCATGAAGGACACACGACGTTTAACAATCAACTTTTGAAGAGGAATGCCGATGCGATTAACTTCGATCCGCTCAGTTTTATATTGAGGTTGTCCGTTTTTAAGTATTGGATTTCCGTCCCCATCCTTGACAACACGCTTTACCCTCTTCTTAGGACGAATATTTTCATCGAATATCTCATGTTGAGTTACATCGTATTCTGCAGCTGCTTTGTCATAGACAGGAGCTAAACT
This sequence comes from Sphingobacterium sp. UBA6711, assembly GCA_002454415.1. GTDB lineage: Bacteria > Bacteroidota > Bacteroidia > Sphingobacteriales > Sphingobacteriaceae > Sphingobacterium. The sequence continues at coordinate 31,602 of DKIT01000046.1, read as the reverse complement.
TGTACCAATAGCATCCACCAAAGCTGGAAGAACAGCAGGTTGAATGGATACGGTTGTGCTTTTTTCTTTTGCCATTTTTAGTATAGTTAATGGTTAGTTTTAAAATAAATCGAATACTTCATCATTGGTCTCCTCTTCAACTGAAACTAGATCGAAGTATTTCCTCATCAATATCAAATCGCGCCAATCTGGTGACCGTCCGATCTCCTTCTTAACTTCTTTCTTAGGAAGTATCCTAAGCTTATTCTCATCATCAGATTTATAAGTTTTTAGCCAGGAGAATTCCTCTTGTATTTCTTGTTGCTCTGACTCCGATTCAATGCATTTAAGGAATATTTGATGACCTGCGATATCATCAGCTAAGAGATATGCACATTGAGTTTGAAGGTTCTGGTAATTTTCCTTTTGTGGCAGATCGTCACGACTATCACCGTAGAATCTATTTTCATTTTCTTTGGCTTCATCTGTGATTATTGCTGAAGCATTATTTACAAAGCCAAGGATGCCACATACATCGACTGTTCCACCACCCACTCCATCTTCATCCGCGATACAGTGATGGGCAGGGATACTCCATTTAGCGCGCATAGCGTTGATACACGCCTGGATATCCAAAGTTGAAGACATTTCGAATGAATGGCATTCCATCAGTATCCATCCCCACCAAACACCGATACGGGCCTTATCCGATCCAAATCGAGCAATGTCGGCAGTGATATACCATTTAGGTTTTGCGACCATTTCATTGTACCTCGTACAGATATGAGTATTGCTGAACATTGCGATGATATCGTCGTACTTACACATTGCAGGTGGATCGTCATCATATTCCCAATTACCATGAAGCAAACGTTCTTTCTTCGCTTTATCCTTGGTCCTTTTTAGACGTTCAACGTAACCTTTGTCGATGTGAGGATTGTCCTGAACGAAGGCTGCCAGATACTTCATTATCGGGGGCAGTGTGCCCTTTTTATTTGGAAGATAGAATGTTTTATACATCCAGTTCTTCTTAGGGTTACAGGTGATGAAGAGCTTGCCAATTAAATTGTATTTCTCATTGTACTGCCGTCCAATACGAGTTTTAAGGACATCATAAGCTCCAAAATCGATCTCTCCCCCCTCTTCAATCCAACCACCTGTATACTCAGTTGAACCAAAACGTTCGTACACTGGATCTCTCGGAAGAAATTTCAATTCTAGAAGGTCAATACGACTTCCATTCTTGAATTGAATAAAGTTCTTTTGTCCGTTGTATTTGAAATCAACACCATTGCGGAGCCCATAGGCCATTGCAACTTTAAAAAATGTGATCAGTGTTGATTCAGTAATACGCTTGAGCTCTTCACGACCGATAAACCATCTGGTACCAGGATAATTCCAACATTGGAACATCAACCAACAACAGCCGGTCCATGACTTAGCACCACCGGCAGCACCACCGTAAAGAAATTCTTCTGTTTCATTATCAGTCAGGATCCTCAGGGCTTCTTCCTGCTTTTCATGTCGGCCTTTGGGAGTTTCGACTATAAAGTCAAATATCCCTCGTTTGAAGGATATTCCTTGAAGCTGTCTCACATCAAGATTGGACAATATAGCATCGACTTCGTTCATCTATTGAGATTTTCTAGCGTTCATTAGTTCACGAATCGTATCATCACTCAGGGAATCAGGATCGATCTTGTTTTTATCGTCCACAACCAATGTTTCGGAATACATTCCATTGACCCGGGCAAGTTTATCGAGCATTCCGTCAACAGCGTACATTTCGACTTTAGGACCAAACTCTTTCCACTCAAATGATTTAATCTTACCCCCTTCTTTATCCTTCGCAAGCTTAACCAAATCGATCTCAACTGACTCATAGGTTTCGACTTCACTGTCATCGAATGTTGCGGTTGGATCCAATTCTAAATCAATCTCAGCACGAAGAATAGAGTCTTCCAAAGGGAGAATATTTTGTTCGATATACTTGTCACGTAGGTCATCTGTTAAACCTTTCCGATCAAGGTACATCGCATGACGTTTGATATCTAGCTTCTTTCTTTCAATCAACAGGTGCAATGATTTTGGAACCATTTTCGTCCTCTCTCGCTGAACGATCTTCATGTAATCGTTGATGTTGGAACCAGCGATATCTTTCATCATTTTCATGACCTGATCGGAGTCCATCCGTGATTCTTTCAATCGCGCGTTGACCAGAGTCGAAATTTCAACATTCTTCAACAGTCTTTGCCCTTGAGAATATGCTGTCTTTTCCGAATATCCTGCTGTCTTAGCGGCTTTGGTTGCGTTGAAATGGATCAAGTAATCATCGACAAACAACTGTTGCTTAGCGGTTAAGGTGCTTTTAGATTCTTCACTCATGAAGACCTCCCTTCGACAACTTGGTCAACTATATGTTTAAACACCTTATCCACCTCATACAGTTCACGGGCAGTTTTAATCCGATAAGATGATTGCTGATGACGCTTCANNTTTTTTTGAATAATCTGGGCAACTCCATATTCCGACTTTTCCGAAAGAAGAATAGCTTTTGGAGAAAACAAGAGAAGAATTGCGGCAGTGAAAACAAGTTCAGAATTGGCTTTTCTGGTGGATGGTTGGATATCTTCGAAGATCTGATCGACAACTGAAAGATCAAGTGACCGTGGCTCTAATGCCTTGCGGTACCCATCAAAATCAATCTCAGGATTATTCTTCATAACCAATTTCAAAACCATCTTATCCATGGAAACAAAACTAAATACTTATTTTTACTTATCCAAATGTATAAGTTTTAAAAATCAAAAAGGACCATCGTCGGGTAAGCTTGGACTATCCCAATTTGCAAACTTGGACATGTCGTTGCTTGGTAGCGGTTCTGGATTATCGACAAATGAAAAGTCAGTTATCATCCCACTTGGTTGAAAATCATCTTCAAGCTCTTTAAAATTTGTCGTCCTGCCAACAAAGCCCATTTCGCAAGTTGTGACGGATCCGTTTCTATTCTTCGCGATGATGAATTCAGCAATGCCTGCTGTTGATCTTCCCTCTTCATCTTCGGTAATTCCGTAATATTCTGGGCGGTACAAAAATCCAACAATGTCGGCATCTTGCTCAATAGAACCCGATTCGCGCAAGTCTGACAGCATCGGACGTTTGCTGATTCCTGGTCTGGACTCTACTGCGCGACTGAGCTGAGACAGGGCCAACACAGGAATATTTAATTCTTTTGCAAGGATCTTCAAACCGCGAGATATCGTGCTGATTTCATCCAAACGAGACTTTCCAGGAACAGAGATAAGCTGCAAATAATCGATCACGATCATTTCAACGCCATGCAATCGCTTCATCCTTTTTGCTTTGGCAGATAATTCAACCAAGGTTAATCCCGGGGTATCATCCCAATGAATCGGTAAGGATTTCAATTGTTCTTTCCTCGAATGGAGTTTATGCCACTCATGATCTGCGAGGTTCAATTTTTTAATTTTGGTCAAATCAATCTCTGTTTCAAAGGAAATCATCCGCTCTAACAATTGATTCTTTGACATCTCCAAAGAGAATATTGCCACGGGTTTACCTGACTTTGCTGCGTTCACGGCTTGCTTCAAGACGAAAGCAGTTTTTCCCATGGCAGGTCTTGCCGCGATAATTATCAAATCTGAACATTGCCAACCACCAGTAGCTTCATTGATGTTTTGAAAACCGGTATTTACCCCTGTCACATCCTGAATTCCCAGATCAGCTTTTCGCATCATCTCAGAGAATAATTCCTCCAGAGCATCTGCCTGTTTCACCTCTTTTTTGGTCGTGACATGATTCACCAAATCGTCCCTTTTCGTTTCGTAGCTCGAAAGAATATCAAAAATATCGTTGGTTTCATCATAGCACTTATCGATAGTATCATGAGAAACTTTGATCAGTTCGCGCTGCATGTATTTTTGAGCAATAATCCGCGAGTGATATTCCATGTTTACGGAAGAAACAACACGATCAGTAAGCCCCGTAAGGAAATACATTCCTCCAACTTTTTCAAAATTTCCTTCCTGACGAAGTTTACCCATGACCGACATCAAATCCAATGGATTGCCCGAAACAGAGATATCCTGACAAGCTTTGAAAATAATCTGATGCGATTCTCGATAGAACATTTCAGGTCTCAAAATATCCGCTATGAAGATGTAAGCATTCGTTTCACTGATACATGCGCCCAAAACCGCTTCTTCCAAGTCGCCTGCTTGCGGTGGTAATTTTCCCTCAATTTTGCTTTTCATTTCAGTCCGTGTTTCTGTTTTTGATGATCAGTGAATTTTGTGGTATCTCTCCACCCGTTGTTTAGCCATATCCATTTCCCTGAATTATCCGGAGGATTGGAAGGGTCTGCCAAGGTTGCTGCCGAATGGATCAAATGTGATCCTGTGCCCGTATTCGGATATTTCTTCGCATACCACGAGAAGAAATGCTTTTTGAATTCAGATCGGTCCGTATGGTATTTGTCGATTGCTTTTTGGAAAGTAAAGAATTCCTCNNACCTCAATTTTACTCTTGACATCTTTTGGATCTGGAACCTTTGCAACTGCTCCAATATCCATCAAAGAATTTTCATCATTGATGATCGAATCTTTTACCTCCTCCATCGAATCAAATGCTTTTTTGAAAACGTTCAACGGAGCAGAAGTAGCAGAAGAATTTTCTTCTTTATCTATTTCTTCTTTTATTTCTTTTTCTTTCCTTTCCTTTATAGCATTGCTGTTGCTTTGCGTTGGCAATGCGTTCGCATATTTTTTGGATGCGTTCGCATTAGAATCGGGCTTATTCCATCTTTTAAGCGCACTTTCCTTTGCCTTCTCTGACTTAGCATTTCGTTGATTCATCCTTCTTAAAACTGATTCAGACCAGAACCTCTCACCATCATTTTCAAATAAACCGAAGTCACTTATCAAACTATTAATGCACTCTTCACTTGTGCGCAATGCGAACGCATAGCTATCGCAATCCGAAAGCATTAGGTACCCACCTTGTTCGTATAACATTTCAATTAGGTCCCAGTATACACCTTTCCCCTCCTGCTTTAATTTCATCAATACTTTGACCAATTTAGGATCGTTCCTAGACCCATAGTCATGGCTGAAATAGAATGATTCTTTTGCCATTATTATCTCCTTCTCAAAACTGTGCGTTGCATAAAATTAAACCCTCTCTTTGCCTTATCGAATTCGAGGGTAAGGAATAGACCGATCGTCATAAATAAGATCGCTATACCCATTAAAAATAGACCCAAAAGAAATATAGAAATATATAGGATCGCTCCGATTTTAATCAGCTTTTCCATTAGTTATCCCTCCCAGGCTTCAAGTGAATTAAATTCTTTCGGGGACATAATTCCATCGATTACTTTATTTACTTCACGAAGAGGAATAGATCCGTCTTTTATAAGTCCTTTCCATCCACCGGCATCATACCACTGCTCTATTGAAAAAATGTAGTCTGGCATAGATGCAAAAGTCACTACTTTGACCTGTATGCCATTTTTCCCTTTATAACTATAGTCGCTCATAGATTAATCTCCTTTCCCAAAGTGTTTATGTCAACCGCTAGGCCTTTATCAATCAATTCAAATACGTCAAAATGCCATGAAATGAGTTTAACGACAGTTGAATAATCCCATGACAATGCATTACAGCTCCAATGCGCACCATCAACCAGGAGATAGAGTTTTCCATCGCCACCAACTTGAGTGTATTGGTCTATTCGGTTTTTAGGCACAAACCTTTCACCGTGATGATCTATCTCTTTTGTAAGGTCAGATAGTGGTCGAAGGATCGGTTTTATATCATCAATTGATACCATTTCCTTTTCTCTACTTCCTTTCCATGCAGACACAAATACAAATGGGGAATCAAGGCTTATTGCCGTTAAATTACGTTCAGTTTTACCTATGCACACTCGTGTTGCATAAGGTAAATAAGGCGCAAGGTGTTCTATTGTTAGCTTATTCATTGGTAACCTCCTTACCATCAAATTCCCACAATGATAACTTGCCTTTTACATTCAAAATAGGCTTGTCAAACAATACTGGATTGGCAAGTACCCAATTGTAGATTGGAGGTTTTGATATTATTCCAACATGAGACCTTACATACGTTTCAGATTGCTCAGCCCAAATACTACCGTGGTTGATAACGCAGTCAACAATATCGACTTTACCGATAATGGCGCCTCTATGTTGAAAAGAATCAATAGCGGCCCATTTTTCTTTTTCGGATAAACTGTCCCAAAATTTACTTGGCAAATTATCTTTGTAACTTCCGGTGAATGCAGGCTTACTACTGGCATGAATATAGATCGTGCCACGATACTTGGTCGCCCAGGTTCGATTTTCAATATCCTTTATACCCAATAACGGGTTATCTAACCTTGGGGTACATACCAATGATGCCCATGGTTGTTTTATGCTTAATGCTTTCATGATTTTATTATCTTTTCTTGAAATTTATCACAGTGAATAGCAGCAGTATTTTTCCAGTGATCAAGAAATGTATAATGCTTAAAAATTGTGCAACCACAGATGAAATTTCTGTATTTACCACTTTTAACAACCTCATTGATAGTTGAATTAATGCAATTTTTGCAATTCCTTTCTAACATGTTATCCTTTTGATCTTTCTGAATTATTTGTTCTGCAAGTAACTCGCCGCCTTTGGAATCGAATTTCTTTGATTCACCATCCAAAGGAATATTATTCTTTTCGAGATAAGATGTCAGAGCATGCACATGGGAATCAGCATCACTCAGTTCTAAACCAAATTGCTTATTCACTTCTTCAATTGGCATATCCGATTCAAAGGTTAGTACGAAGCGGCATATTCCTTCTAATTGTTTTCTAGTCATNNATTTCTCTTATCTCCTCATAAGTAGATCCAGTCATTTCAGCAATTGAACGGATAATCTTGTTGCGTTTTGACCTTGGAAGCGTAATGCTTTTGAAATTGCTATTTTCAGCTTCAAGGTGGGTGATATACCTTTTTTGGTTATAGATTTTGTTGGAGAGCTTCTCATTCTCCTTTTTTTGCTCCCTAAGCTCATGGTGCTTATTAAATTCAACTCGAATAGATTCGCCGAACTCCTTGTTCATGGCAACATTGAAAAGTTTCACCGCGTGCTCGAATCCTGATTTATAATCACTGCTGAATTCTGGTTGGTTAAGCGTTTTACTGGCAGCTTCAATTCTATTGTGGATCCTGAGCAATTTTTGATAGTTTGGCATGGTTTATAATTGTTTAAATGAATAATTGACCTTTTACTTTCGCATCTTTTTGGATGGCGAGAACTGTTCTAAAGAAGTTTGTAGCTTCCTGTTCCGACAAAAACCTCCTACTTCCAAATCTCCCAGAAATTGAGTAATNNACTCTCATCAATGCAAATGGTTTGCATCACAAGCCACTTATAAAGGTCCTTAGTACCTTTATTTTGCAATAGAACATATTTATGATCTGCGAAAATCCATCCGAGGGAAATAATATTTTCTTCTAGATCTCGGTCACTATTTAAGATAGATAGGTCTATTTTTCGTATCTGGTTAAATATTGATTTGGTTATTTTAACCTTTTTGATTTCGACTAACATAGCTTTAAGATTAAAAAAGCCCTTATCAGGAATCCCCAGCGTCTCACTTCCGGTTCATCCCAATAAGGGCTATAATTTCTTTGAATTGCGCTAAAGTGAGACGTCGCAATTGACTAACACTTCAAATGTAAAAACTTATTTCAACTTATCCAAATGGATAAGTTGAAATAATAAAAATTTCTGTTAATAGTTCGATTCTCCATAATATCCGTGGATTAGGTTTCTGACTCAAAATACAGCTTATAGTAATTCATTCCCTTTTCTTCATCATATCCCTTCTCTATGTAATCAGACTTTCCAGTGATCTCAACTTTAAAATTTTTATCAAGCTTTATCACCTTTTTGAAAGAAGATTGAGCTTTTTTGGTAGCGTAATCGTTGATTTGGAATGTTTCTGGAATTTCCGATTCATACTCTGATTCAAAGTTTTCCTTGAATTCTGAGAACAATTGACTAGTTTGCTCATCTCCAAAAATTTCCTCTTTGAATTCCTCCAGTTCGAAAGTTTCATTTTCTTTGAAATATTTGATTGTCTTATTAAGGAGTTCAACTTTCGCCGCCGGTTCGATTTCATATATTTCATCTAGCTTTCCAGATACAAACTCTTTGGCGACCCAAAGTAAGTTGGCTGTTTGTTGGTAGGAGTCATTTCTGGCTATAATGTTAAGGAAATCATCTTTCCATGAAACACTGTCTTGAATATTTTTTGATTCTGTTACAAGAACTTTATATCCGCATTCGACTTCGGAATTTATAATAATTACTCCTTTATCGAGCTTATCGATATTAATCCCGTTACGATCGTATCCTATTTGGAAATTCCCATGGATGGGTTCAATTTTAATAAAAGGCTCCTTGCTTTCGGATTTGAATATCCCAATAGCATTGTGCTCTTCGCCTTCTATTTGAACATTATTTAGCTCAACGATATATAATTCACCTCCTCTAATTTTAGGGTGATTACTCACCTCATATAAAAATTTTGCAATCGACTCAGAATATTGGTGGAATTCCACTCTGCCTTCGAAGAAACGCTTAGTTAAAGCAAAGACTTCATTTAAAATCAAATCTCCAGAAGCATGATAAAAGTTATATACTTCTTTAATTTTGGCGAATGGATGCATAAAATACTGCATCAAAAGAGGAGGTAAATCTTCTGACTGAGAAAGGTCTATAGGTTGTTCTGATAATATATAGAACTCATCCTGTGCCCTGTTTCCAACTCTATGGATGGAAAGATTTTGAAAAGTTGCGTCTTGATGAAAAAACATATAAGTTAAATTTAAAATGGTGTATCGTTAAAATTTTCAATGATTAATCCTTTTGTAGCAATGGTGACGGTTTTCAAAGTATGCTCTTCGATGATCTTCTTAAATAACCGGGAATCGCTGTTGCGATCTGATAAGTGTATTAAAACGATGTTGTTTACTTTATTGAGATCGTTTGCTTTTAATGTCTTGATAGCCGTTTCAACACTCATGTGTGACTTCAAAACCCGATTTCTTAGGAATGATTGATCACGTAACTTTTCGTCGATGATGTTTTGAGAATAATTAGCCTCAATCAATACATTTGTAAGCCCAGGGAACTTATAGTCACAATAGATAGTATCCGTTAGGAATAGTGTTGTTCCCATTTCTGGGTGACGAATTAAGAATCCCAAAGGCTCGTTAACATCATGATGTACATCAAAGCCCATAATATCGAATGGCCCTACTGAAAACTTTTCACCTTTTTTGATCGTTTTCAAGCGGTAACTCTGAAATTTTAAAGCTTCAATAGTCCCGGCAGATGCGTAAATATCTAAACCATATTTTGCAGCGTTCTCAGCGCCTTTACAATGGTCTCCGTGCTCATGAGTTACCAAACATCCTACGACATTAGACAGATCGAAATTCAAAGCTTTCTTCACTTCATCGAACTTGACACCTAATTCGACAATGAGAGTTTTCCCCTCATTGTCGGTAAATAGGTAGCAATTACCTTCACTATTGCTATTGATAATATGCAATCTCATTAGAATCCAATTGCAACCTGTCCATCATCTTGTGGATTCTCGTTTGGCTGAATGGCGCTCACTGGAGGATTGGCCGGAATTGGATCAGGTTTCTTTTCCTCCGTGTGAGGAATATCGATCACCTGAGCGTCCGAAAATCCCAGTTCCTGTTTATTTGCATTATTGGAAATTTCAGATTTAACCTGGAGCAAGGTTTGGTCACTTCCGTTAAGCGAAAGAGATTCCGCCTGCATCATTTTGACTAAATGGTCATCAATTTTCTCANNACCGTCAATCTGCTCAACTTCATCCGAATTCCATTTCTTCTTTTCACCCCCCCAGAATTCAGGAGATGCATTCTTTGGAATACGCTTGTTAATATCTTTCATCGTCATTACCTTCAAGCGGTTCTTTTCAGGATTGCTGCGGAAGACATGATAATAAAACCCACCGATAACTTCACCTCGATCAAAATCATTGACAATGTCAAACGTATATGATTCAACTTGGTTATCCTTATTCTTTTTATGAGATTTAAAGACATCATTAGAATAAACCAACTCGACAATTACGTCATCTGGAACCTCAAAACCATATTTAACAGCTTTGATTTTCATTCCTTCGTACCCGATAATAAATCCGATATCGAATTGGTTTGTCTTCTTATTCTTGTAAGGGATAAGGTTGATATGGTTATCTTGTAAAGGGTCTAGACCAATACTAGAATATGCTACTACGTCCAATGCTAATTGTGACATATTTACATTCCTCCAGATAAACTCAAGTGGATCTCTATACTGGTCAGACTTGCTAATTCTTTTAACTTCATTCTCTTTCAAAGTCATATCCAGTTTAATGAAGTAATTTTGGATAAGCTTCCTTTGGAAATTAGTAAGTTGCACATCTCCTGCGTTTGCAGTAAATTCTTTCATTACTGCCTGAGTGAATCTTTCCGATTGAGATGGTTGCGCTACGGCAACGTCTGAATTACTATTTGTTGTCGCCGGTTTTTGATTGTTATTTGACATCTTTATTTTCTTTAATTGTTTTGTAAATACAGTTTTTTAATTGTTTGGTAGGCCTTGGCATTCTTGATTTATTGCACCACATCAATACCCCATCGTCATTTAATTTATAAATGCACTCCTCACATGATACCAAACCAAATGATTGAAGTGGTGCAGAAATCTTTTTAGCCATTACGCAGCACGTTCGCTTAGTTTTCGATCAATAAATGCATCGAAAGAATTTCCAGTCTCTTCCTTATATTTCTCGAATTCGGCAAGGAACTCAGGACTATATAAAGGCAGTCCGACATTCAATTTTGAGAATGGAGAAACAATAAGGTTTACAACCTGTGCAGCTGTTTCAGGAATAACCGAAATAGACTCTCGATTGTCCAGGAATACCGGAGCCGTTACCTTGTAATGAGCTGAAAGTGTATTGATAATATCAATTCCTACCAAAATCTTACCTGCGGTATTTAAGTCAGAGAACGGCACCCCGTTGAAAGTAGCTTTACAAGTTGGCTCTTCACCACCATTATTAAGCTTGCTGAATAAAGTAAACTTGGCATATTTGAACAGTCCGTTAACACGCGATTCCAATTCTTCAGCTTTGGCTTTTTCGTATTTCTCAGCAGAAAACTCCAATTTTTCAAGATCAGCCAATTGTTGGGACCATCCGCGCTCTTGTTCCATTAACTCTTTGATACGTGCATTAGCGCGATCAATTTGATCACCAACAGTCAATTGGCGTTTTAAAGCGTCGATATCTGCATTAACAGTAGCTTTTTGAACCCGTAAATCGCCAAGATCAATTTCAGGTTTATCAAATACCTCATTTTCCAGCAATGATATTCTTTCACAGACCACTTGGAATAATTGATCTTTTGAAAGACGGCTCTCGACGCTTTCGATATTTGTTGATGTGATACCAGCAAATGCTTCCAATTTAGTTTTAGCTTCTGCTAAGGAATTTTGAATATTTATGATAGAAGCATCTAAAGCATTCTTAGTTGTTTCAAATTGTTCTATCGCCGCACGACCTTCTTCATTTCTCCGCTCAAGGTCTTTTTTCAATCCTTGCCCCTGAATATTGATACCATCAAGTTCATTTTTCTTACGTAATACAAAAGCAGCCTTTACCTCTTCGAGCTTTGTAGGATCAAACTCTCTACCACAACCTGAGCAACAAGTATCATTTTCATTAAGCTCCCGACCATTGACAGACTTGAATAATTCGCGCAAAGAATCCATTCGTGATCCAATATCCTCTTTATCTTTCTCAAGTCTTTTTAAATGATCAAAGTGCGTTTTAACCAGTGAGTCTAATTGTTGCGTTTGAACAGATAGCTGAGATTCAAGAGTTGTCACACGTGACTTCGCTTCATTAATGCCTGACTGACTATTGTTCAGTTCAGAATTATAAGCTGCTTTGTGATTAGCTTCGATATTTTGCTTCTCAATCTTAGCTTGGTGAATAGCATTTTGGTTATCAAGAATAGCTTTATTGATTTGAGCATTGGCAGCGTTGTAAGCCTCATTCCGGTCAGTAATCTGTTTATCCAATAAATCGTATTTGGATTGCAATTCGGCAATACGCTCATTAAGGCCTTCTTCGCTAACCAATTCAGGTTTGGAGCGTTCAAGTTCGTCAATACGCCCAGGTATTTGCTCAATATTATCTTTCAGCAATCTTTTGTCGGATGCAACTTTAGCCTTGAACTCCTTCAATGACTTTCCGGCAAGATTTTCTAAGAGTACCTTCAGCTCTGGATACTTTGAAGAAAGGAAATCGTCTGTAATTTCTCCAACAATACTAGATAGTGCGGTTCTTTGATCCTGCCATGGCATGGAATTGAAGTAAAGTGGATTTGTAATTAGCTTGAAGACCTTCTCGTCCAACAGTCCATTTACTTTAGCTTGAAACTCTCCTGCTTGTAATGGCACTTCGTTCCAGTAATAAAGGTGCTCGTTTCCGGTAAACTCGGCAATTGCTTCTCCTCTTTTTTTGGTCCATTTCTCCCGATGGATGTGACGGATGCTAATTTCTTCTCCGTCTACTACAATAATTGCGGAGACTTCATTTTCCAATTTGTCAGTTTTTTGGCCTTCCAGATCGAGGGGCTTAATATTGAAGTCCTTTCGATCGTTTGAATCTTTACCAAAGAGAAGCCATAAGAAAGCGTCGAAGATTGTAGTCTTACCTGTAGCGTTTGCACCAAAGATGTTAGTCACCTCTGAGAAATCAATTTTGAAGTTCTTGACTCCTTTGAAATTGATGATTGAAATTGTTTTGATTAGGATATTCATTTTTGAACAGATTTATTTTGTTAATAGATTTATTAATTGCTGCAATTTTTGATCGTTATTGATACTGGGAAGCTCGACATATTGGCCTTTAGTCGTGATCTCAACAGTTTGAAGGTTGGTAATTTCAATTGCAAAATTTTCGTTTTCAAACTTATGATCGATCACTGTGCCCACTTCTTCATCCTTCCATTCATATCTAGAAAATCCTAGATCCTCTAGTGTACTCGCTAAGAAATTCATGCTCATTTAGTTTTGGTATGTACGTATGTTGCCAAGTTTGCACTCGCTGCTATGGCGTTTAACTGAGTTACATCGATTCCGGCTTCTGTCACATTAAGAACTCCCTCCTGAATCCACCTATCAACTTTCCTCCTGCTCCCTATCCTTCGATATGCTTCTTGATTCGAAATGAACTGAGACATCTTTCCCACAGAAATTAGGGCTTTAGTTGCGCCTAGTTCAGCAGATTCCTGAAGAAGGGAAATCAACTCCGGTTCTACGATGTTAATTGTTTTGAACCTGTTCATTTTTACCTCCATCTTCTTTTAATTCAGCTTTCACTTCGATAAAGCCTGCAACAGCATTTACAACTGTGGTGTACCGCATGTATGGCTTATCAATTTTCATTTTGCGGCCACAAGCTTCACGGACAGCTTTCATGTGCTGCAAGTGAAATCTTTTAACATTACCGGCAACCATCTCTTCGATATGGTCTGTCACGGTTGGCTGTTTGTCTATCTTGATAATCGTATGTAGTTCCATTGTTTATTTTTTATTGGGTTTATAAAGTGTTATTCCTTTTGCCGCTGCAAAGAGTGCCAGATTCAACTTGTCGGACTGCCCCGTTTTCTCTCGGATGTTCTGTAAGTGCGATGAAATTGTTTCAGGTGATCGATTCAGCTTTTCTGCGATCGACTTATCCGGAAGACGGATATATCTCAGAACTTCTAATTCCGACTTTGTCAGATATCCATTTTTCACCTGAATAGAATCACAAATTTTGCCTTCAAATTTGCAGACACCTCGACGTCCACAGTCATAAAACTCCGATCTATGAACTGTACCATCTTCTTCAAAGTCTGGTGAGTCATCTAGTCCTCCGAAGTTGCAAAGCGTGTATTGCTTTATTTGCTGATCCTGTCTTAGATTTGGCCACTTCGCCAAATGCTCAAGTTTCTTTGGATTGTTAAGCATATCTTGCTTAATCATTTCCATTACATTACTCGGGAAATTAGGCCACATCGTTTGACGCATATCATGACTACAGTAAAGGATACGTGTTTCGATGTCTTCAAATATTTCGACTTTTTTGTCGATCATCCCTCCTATAATTCGCTGTTTACTCATTTGGTACTATTTTGGGATTGCCTGTTTTAAACTATTGTATTACCTTTGTTTTGTTCGTATGGTACAAATGTAAATATAATATTTACACTGTCAATATGTAATTTACTTACATTTATTTTTATTATTGTATATGCCTGATTATAAGGGAGAAAAATTTCAAAAATTTTTAAAACTTAAAGGTATTGGCGCGGCAAAAGCAGGTGAAGCATTGGGTGTTAGCAGACAGACCGTGTACCAATATTTTAAATCTCAATCATTAGAGAGAGAAACAGTAAATAATATACTTACAAAATTCGCTACTACAGAGGAAGAGGTTTTTGGAACTGTTTCCAACCATAAATCTATTTCTAATGCAAAAGATATAGGGAATCCTGAAATTTATGATGAAGACGGAGATCAGAAATTCACGGAAATCTCACCAGGGCGGTACCGTATGGGGACGGAACTTGTACCTGTATATGCTCAAGCTGGATACTTAACAGGATATGCCGATAAAGAATTTATAGAAGAGTTGCCGAAACATTATATAACCGTTGATAAGTATGTTCGAGGAAAATACAGATCATTCGAGATCAGTGGTCACAGCATGGATAATGGAGATGTAAAAGAAGCCATGCCCGACGGGACCATTGCAACAGGGAGAGAAGTTAAACGTGAACTTTGGAAAAGTAAACTACATAATCATCAATGGCCTAATTGGATATTCGTCCATAGAACTGAAGGTATTGTCGCAAAACAGATTGCTCACCAGGATCTTGAAACAGGACAATTGATTTTAAGATCACTTAATCCCGATAAAGACAAATACCCGGATATTCAGGTATTCATGGACGAGATCGAACAGATTTATAACGTTATAAAAAGGGAGCTCAGGTAATGCCTTATAATGCAAACTACTCCCCTACTGAATTAAAGGTTTTCAAAGTTATAAAGAAACATATTCTTGAAAGCGCTTTATCAGAAAATGGAATCGTGGCTGGCGGCATACATATAATNNGAAAAATTTACGACTTAAGCTATTTGAATTGAATTGCTTCGGATCGAATAGAGCGACCAGAATCAGTAATATTGAGATGTTTGTAAATATAAATTATCAAGACGATAACAGAGATCTTGTGTATGAAGTAAATGATTTCATATATGATTTATTTGATCAATCGTATCTCAGCAATTTGTATTTCAAATCATATATAAAAGATACAAGGAAATGTTCACCATATCTTTGGTGGGGAAATAATTGTTTCAAAGTTATACATAAGAACCTAAATAATAAATTCAAGATATATGGCTACACAGACTGAAAATAGAGATAGTAATTTAGCTTTGATCGGTCAAAGATTTAAACAATTCAGAAAAGAAAAAGGAATTACTCAGGAAGACTTGAAAGAAGTTGGTAATGCGGTAGTAATGTCCAGAATAGAAAACGGTCACCGATTTCCAAATCCTGAAATTCTAATCTATATGGCTAATAAATATTCAATGGATATAAATTGGCTATTAACCGGCACTACTACAAAGAAGAAAACTTCAGACAGTTCCGAGATTTTAGCACGTTTAGGATTGGCAGAAGCAAGACTATCAGAACTTGAGAAAGCTGCAGGAATCAAATCGCTAAGCTAATTTTTATCTGACATATCATTTTGGATGCTTTTTTCATCCTTGAGTAGATCCAGTACTGCACGCTGGATCTCGTCTATTTTAGACCAATCCCGAGCTGTATAAACAGCTGCCATCGTATTTGTTTTCTGATTTAACGCCCTTTGGATATCAAAATCGTCATAACCGCAAAAACCTGCTAAGGTAGCGAAGAAATGCCGAGCATGATAATATGTAAAATTGGGTATTCCAAAGATCTTCCCTAATCGAAGTTTGAAAGACTCGGACAGCCTATTATTTATTGCCTTTGGAAGCGCATATCTTTCTTGAAGATAACCAGCATATTTTTCGACAAGTGGCTTTGCTTCCTCCGTAACTTTAAGACTGATGAAAGCCTTATCTTTTCTCTTTCCTCTGGTTTTATTTCTATTATATCCAAATCTTTCAATATTCTTATCTAATAATGAAGCGTGGAAATCATTAGCATTTGTTCCGCACATATAAAATGACAGCATAAACAAATCTCTCGCGAGCGAATCAGCAGCATTTTCAATTTCTACATCCCTAATTAACTTTATGGTATCCACAATCTGCTTCAACTCTATTACGTCCTTTTTCGAATTTTTTGTTATTGTATGTGCTGAAATCTCTAGTCCCTTTTTACGACTTTCAGGAGTTTCAGGCGGCGAATATTTCGAAAATGGGGAATTGTGGATTCTGACAATACCCAACTCCTCATTATTATATACATCTTTTGCTTCATTGAATATCGCCCTAATCTCAGCCATGGTATTTCTGACTGTATTGACGGCATATTCATTATCGAATAAATACTTTTCAAATTCACGCAGAAGCTTAGAAGTGATCAGATCAACGCTAAATTGGGTTTTATTTAAAAATCTTTTGAAAAATGTTACACTCGTTTTTCTTCTTAATCCAGTACTCTTTCGACTACTATTTATCAATACCTGGATGTTCTCGTCAGCAAACTTTAAAAAATCGNNACGAAAAATACTCCTTAATATCGGATGCTGACATGTAGTCAACTTTAGGTCCTAAGGCATTAAGTTTTTTGCGGTAATCATTCACAGTGGAAGTCAAGTAAGTATCGATAAATACTTTTTTTAATCGTATCTTTGTATCGACGTCAGACTTGCCGGCATAGATACTCGTATCCATGTAAACAGTAGACCCCTTATGGGTTATTCTAATTTTTACATTAAAAGTGCCGTCTTGTTTTTTATGGTGTTTGAGTATAACTGCTGCAACAGTAGCCATCGTTCTTTGTAAATGATTTGTAAATTATATGTTTCAAATATACACAAATATTATTGTACAAACATGTACAGCACCTCAAAAGAACTACTTACTTAAGCCACATAAAACGTTGATAAACAGAATATTTACAATCAAAAATTGATAAAAATCAGGATTTAATGATTAATGTGTCAAATCTATCCCTTCGTTTTGGTAAACGTGTACTATTCGAAGATGTCAATCTAAAATTCACACCTGGAAACTGTTACGGTATTATTGGCGCTAATGGAGCAGGTAAATCTACCTTCTTAAAAATTATTTCTGGGGAAGTTGATCCTTCAACTGGTTCAGTGGCCTTTACGCCGGGTGCACGCATGTCTGTATTGAGTCAAGATCACTATGCTTTCGATGAATTTACGGTATTGGAAACTGTCATGATGGGTAACCAAGAGCTTTACAAAATCATGAAAGAGAAAGATGCAATTTATTTGAAAGAGGATTTCTCAGATGCCGACGGTGAACGCGCAGGTGAACTGGAAAGTCTTTTTGCTGAAATGGACGGTTGGAATGCTGAATCTAATGCAGCAACTTTACTAAGCAACTTGGGCATCAAAGAAGATCTGCATTATAAATTAGTATCCGAAATCGACGGTAATCAAAAGGTACGTGTTCTCTTAGCGCAAGCGCTATTTGGAAAACCTGATATTCTAATTCTCGATGAGCCTACCAATGATTTGGATATCAATACCATTGCATGGTTAGAGGATTTTTTGGCGAGTTACGAGGCAATAGTCCTAGTTGTATCTCACGACCGTCACTTCCTCGATGCTGTATGTACGCATACTGTGGATATTGATTTTGGTAAAATGACAATCTACACGGGTAATTACTCGTTCTGGTATGAGTCTTCTCAATTAGCTTTAAAACAACGCTCCGATCAAAACAAGAAAATGGAAGATAAGGTGAAGGAACTACAGGAGTTTATCCGTCGTTTCTCAGCAAATGCCTCCAAATCTAAACAAGCGACATCACGTAAAAAAGCCTTGGATAAGATCAATATTGACGAGATCAAACCTTCCAACCGTAAATATCCAGCGATTATGTTCAATACGATGAATCGGGAGCCGGGTGATCAGACACTTCACGTAGAAGGATTGAGCAAAACAGTCAACGGGGAGGTCTTCTTCAAGGATATCACATTTATGATTAATAAAGGTGATAAAATCGCTGTTTTGGGGCAAAATTCGCTAGTGACATCGGCATTTTATGATATACTCACCGGTAGAGATACAGATTTCACAGGTGAATTTAAATGGGGTATTACGATTACTCCTGCTGATATGCCAATTGAAAATGCCGCATTCTTCGAAGGAAAAAATGAAAATCTGGTCGATTGGTTGAGAGATTACACAACTAACCCTGACGCAGACGAACAATTCGTACGTGGATTCTTAGGAAAAATGCTCTTCTCTGGCGAAGAGGTTATGAAAAAAGTATCCGTGCTTTCAGGAGGCGAGAAAATGCGTTGTATGTTCTCTCGGATGATGTTACAAGGAGCTAACTTCCTAATCTTCGATGAACCTACCAACCACTTGGATTTAGAATCAATTACGGCATTAAACAATGGAATGTCCGATTTCAAAGGGTCCATGCTTTTTACTTCTCGTG
Source organism: Sphingobacterium sp. UBA6711 (assembly GCA_002454415.1). GTDB lineage: Bacteria > Bacteroidota > Bacteroidia > Sphingobacteriales > Sphingobacteriaceae > Sphingobacterium. Next base: position 12,819 of record DKIT01000046.1, on the reverse strand, counting down.
ACCACGAACTGACTGAAACCGTAGCCAACAGAATTATCGAATTGACACCTAGAGGTATTATCGACAAATTGATGACCTACGACGAATACATTAACAGCGATGTTGTGAAAGCACAGCGTGAAGAAATGTATAGATAAGAAAATTTATCCCAATTTTATAAAGGCTCCATAATTAATTTTATGGGGCTTTTTTAATACTCAATAAAAAAAAAAGCACTGAAGGGGATCAGTGCTAATCGCGATTGATATGAAAGAATTGAGAAAGTTTTGTTGTTATTTTACTGAACAGCAGATTTAATGATACGCCAGCCCAACTGTAAAGATACCGCACAATGATCCGATAAGTCCTGACCATACTCATTCTGGAAAAGTTTCTTTTGAACCTGATAACCTTTCGCTTCAAATACAATATGATTATCATTACGAAAATAGATCTTATCGATCCCTTCGCAGTCCTCCGTTAAATCCAGGGCGGCTTTCGACTTAAAATTCTCTTGATACCGGGGAATTTCACCCCTATTTCGCAAGCTTACCCAGGCATCTATTAAGCCCAAATCCTGACGGAACGAGCCGATATTATCCAATTCATAGGCATAATGAGCATTAAAATCTCCCATGATTAACAACGGCTTATTCGCAGAATACTTTTTGATATAGGCTTTCAATTGGTTCATATTCTGCTGGCGGGCAATAGTTGCCTCACGATCATCCTGTGCAGTTGCATGCACATTGTAGACATCAATAAATACATCTTTAGCAAGTTGAATTCGCGCATATGAAAAACCTTTGGGCGTCAAGCAGTCGGCACCATTACAGGCTGTCCAGCTTACTCGCTCAAAATCCACAATAGGATATTTGGACAATGTGCTTAATCCATCTCCAAAGGGCACTCCCCCCATAGCAGTTGTCCGGTAGCTATGTTTATTCCTACTATATAGAAACTTGTTATAATTAAAATCCTCTTGCACATTGACGATGTCAAATCCATTGATTCGCTCTCCTATCGAAGTAATACTCGAAGATCGTTCGGTTGCCGCACTGGAAATCAACGCTGGAAGTCCCGCAATATTGTAAGTTAATAGATTAAGCTGGCCGTAACTTGCATCAGGCATAGCTGTGTATATTATATTATTAAATTTTGGTTGTTGTTTTGGCTTTAACTTAAATCCTAACATAACACCCGCAGAAGCACAAACCAATAGAATGAGAATCTTTCGAAAGCCTTTTGGCCTGGATCTTTTTTCGAACAATAGATCTAATAACATGGACTGAATAATTTGTTCATTCCAAAACTACGGTTTCTACATTAGCTCCGTTATAAGATTAAATTAATTCTATTTTTCATAAACATGCACAAATTGTTAATAACTCATATTTCATAAACACTATAATGATAAAAGGTTAATACCCGTATAGCATAGGATTTACAATTACCCCATATTTTTATGAAACCCCTAATTAAGAATAAATATGAGAAAGGTGGCATTTTTTACAGAGATACTTGTCGCAGATTTTGACGGCGCATCTCGTACAATGTTTCAGCTGATCAACCGCATCGACCAGGATAAATTCAGCTATTTTTTTGTCTATGGCGGAGGCCCCTCAAAATTCCGAAATTTTCACTCCTATAAGGTGCCAACATTCAAAATACCGGTCAACGACGATTACTGCCTGGCAATTCCACAGCTCATAAAAAAGAAACTGGAGCTCGCTTTAGATGAATTTGCACCAGATATGATCCACATTGCTACCCCTTCCCTTTTAGGCTTTTTTGCATTGAATTATGCCAAAAGGAAAAATATCCCAGTACTCACGATTTATCACACCCATTTCATTTCATACATTGCTTACTATTTCAAGAATATATTACCATTGGTCAAGCCAACAGAACAATGGATAAAAAAGGCTATGAATAATTTTTACAACAAATGTGATATTGTCTATGTACCGACTAAATCTATTCTAGATGAATTACAACAAATAGGCTTACAACAGGGAGGATTAAAAATATGGCAGAGAGGAATAGATACAACGTTGTTTAATCCACAGAAAAAGAATGTCGATTTTTTACGGACCATTACAAAAAATAACAGGCCAACTATACTTTTTGTCAGCCGTATTGTATGGGAAAAAAATATTGAGACCCTCATAGAAATTTACCAACATATACAGGCACAAAATCTTGACTATAATTTCATAGTAGTCGGCGAAGGGACGGCCAAAACGACAGCGAAACAGGAGATGCCGAAGGCCATATTTTTGGGTAAAAAAAACCATGAAGAACTTGCTATTTTATATGCTTCTGCGGATGCTTTTGTCTTTCCTTCAGTCTCGGAAACCTATGGCAATGTCGTGGTCGAGGCACTCGCGTCGGGGCTTCCATGCGTTATCGCCGATGGCGGGGGTTCCGCATCACTGATACAACATGGAAAGAATGGATTTAAATGCCAACCTGAGAATGCCGCCGGATATGTCTATTACCTCAAAAAAATTCTTTCCGATAACAGTTTGAGAAAAAATCTCATAAATGCAGGTCTCGACTATGCCGGTCAATTGGATTGGAATAGACTATCCCAATCTTACTTCAATGACGTGGAACAACTAACAGACAAAACGCAGGAGACAGATCTCGCATGGGCANNCAGGCAAGGTAATCAAATGGGTCTTTCTAATTTTGATTCTTCTGTCGATCATAGTATTCTTAGCTAAAAGTGACTTAAGTGCATTAAAAAAAGAACTTTCTACAGTTGGCTATCGCTTTATTTATATTTTGCTTTCCACTTTTGTCGCTTATCTATTAGGAACATTGGCTTGGTGGATCTGTTTGGGTCCTGCTAAAAAACAGGTCAATCTGACTGATCTCTTTGCGATCCGACAAATTGGCGAAACTGTTGGACTGTTTAATCCTACCAGTATTATCGGCGGCGATTTATTGAAAGCTAAAATACTGACTAGCTACAACATACCATTAAAAGACGGATTAAATTCTGTCGCCATATCGCGTATTACCGCTATACTGTCCCAATTGTCACTGTTTTTAATCGCTATGCTTTGGTTGATGCTTTCTCCCATTAAAGATGAAGTTTTACGCTATACAGGAACTGCAATTTATATCGTCTGCACATTTTTACTTTTGATGGTAACTTTTACATTCTACTGGCTAGTTTCTGCAAAGAGTTCTCCAGTAGCTATTTTACCAAAAGCAACATTTATTGGAAAAGTAAAAACACATTTTCAGTCAATGCTTTGGAGTGTGAAAGACTTTTATCAACAACAAAACAAAGTTTTTTGGTATTCGTACCTGCTTTTTGCACTACATTGGATTATCGGTAGTCTCGAATTCTATTTTATCTTAAAATTTTTGGGTATCGCTGCCCAACCTATTCATGGATTAATTCTGGATATGAGTGTCATTGTACTTAAGAGCATAGGAGCATTTATCCCAGGGCAACTCGGCGTCGAAGAAATTGCTAATAAGCTATTACTTAACATGATCGGCATCACAGGAGGAAGTATTTGGCTCAGTGCCTCGATATTGCGCCGCGCGAGACAACTCGTGTGGATAGGCCTAGGATTTATTTTTTATTTATGTATCAAAAGAAAACCCATTCATGTCATCGTCTGAAATAGAGATATTATTTGTAAGCCATAAGTATCCACCAAAAATCGGCGGAATGGAAAAACAAAGTTTTGAACTTATCAATTCTTCGGCTCTTTACTTAAAGGTCCATACACTGGTATACGATAACAACGAATCTATCTTAACTTTTTTCTTTCATCTAAATCGTCGTATTATATCTAAAATCAAGGCCAACCCGAGTATCTAAGTGATACACTTTAACGATGGATTGGCTGCTGCTGCAGCCTCATTTCACAAAGGATATCCGCATTTAAAACGAGCCGTAACCCTTCATGGACTAGACNNAAGGGGTATAAAACCATCTAAAGTTACCGTTATCCCCAATGGTGTCGACCCTATCCATCTTTGTGCTCCAGCCAAATCAACACAATACGAAGACAATAAGAAGGATATACCCTATTTTATAACATTGGGACGACCTGTCAAACGAAAGGGCTTTTCTTGGTTGATGAAACATGTGATTCCCGTCATTGAAGGAGATTTTAAACTACTAATGGTTGGTCCATTCGATCAAAATCCCAGCTGGAAAGAACGTTTACTTCATTTCTTGCCAAAGAAACTAAACACTTTAATTACATTATTCCTGGGGTTTCCGACTGATCAGAATGAAATGAGACAATTGCTAAAAACATATCCTGATAAGATTCAGCACCTTGGGAAAGTTTCCTTCGACCAACTCAGTATCCTTCTTGCCAACGCACATGCCTTCCTGATGCCCAATATTGAAGTAATTGGTGATATGGAAGGTTTTGGGCTCGTTTGCCTTGAAGCATCAACTGCGGGCACACTTGTAGTTGCCGCTGAATTAGAAGGTATTACCAGCGCAGTTAAGCATAATCGCAATGGCCTGCTACTTGCGAGCCAAAATCATGCTGCTTGGATTGAACAACTTCAGGCAATTTTAAATACACCTGACCATTATAAAAAACTAAGTGTAGAATTTAAGCACCATACTTTAGCGCATTATAGCTGGGACATTATGGCGAGATCTTACTGCCAAGCATTTGTCGATCTATGCGGACAATAACAAAAAACTGTCTTTAATATGATTATTTTTGTTTGTTGTATTTAAGGAAAGTAACTGGAGTTAGAGCTATTGGTAACACATGAATTTCATTTTTCTCCATTAAAAATCAGAGACAAAAAAGTCCTCAAAAAGTGTTTAACTTTTTGAGGACTTCTATTGAACGATAAATTGTTCTTCACTGATGGTGCACTATGATAACAGCGCAACGGACGAATCCAATACTAATGTACATTGGACATATCCACCTGTGTTTTACCTTGTTTAATCATGAGTACAAAAGGCACACAAATTAAAAATACGACCCCGAGATATAAAAATACATCCATATAAGATAAAACCGTCGCTTGCTTCATCACACTCAGGTCCAATATTTGATGCGCTTTGGCCAAGGCTTCATTTGGCGAAAATCCTTTTGCCTGAAAACTCATTTGCAATTGCTGCACCCGTTGTTGTACATCAAATTTACTTGGATCCAAATTTGCGACCAGATCAACACGATGTTTTTGCGNNCATAATAAATGTCGTAATCAACGCAATACCAAAAGAACCGCCTAATTGGCGCATCATCCCCGTAAAGGCAGCTCCTTCGCCAATAGATCGACCTTGCAATGTGGATAAAGACAGTGTCATAACAGGAACAAACAAAAGCCCCAATCCCACTCCACGGAGAATTAATGGCCAAAACATATGTTCTGATCCCGTATCATTGGTCATTAAACCATACATCCAAAAACAAAAGCCAAAAAAGATACTGAGCCCGACAGCTACCATATATTTTTGTGGGACACCATTTTGAATCATTTTACCAATAAAAGGCATCATAATACCAGTCATGATCGAACTTGGTAACAAAAGCAAACCTGCTTCTGTTGCGGTCCAGCCCAATATGGACTGCGTATAGATTGGGATAATAAAAGTCGATCCGAACAAACCAAAACCAAGAATAAAGCTCATCACCACACCTACCTGCAGATTCTTATCCCTCAATACACGCAGATTAACGATCGGTTTGTCGTATACCAGTTCCCGCCAGATAAAAAACAACAAGCCAAAAACGGATAAAATGGATAATCCCAAAATCAAAGGATCGTCAAACCAATCGTCCTGTTGTCCGTGTTCCAATACAAATTGAAGCGAACCGATAAACATGATCAAAAATATCATTCCAAACCAGTCCACCTCTTTAGCGGATTGTTTTTGGCTGTATTTTGGACTACGTACAAAAGACAATGTCAATAGTGTCGCAATAATCCCCAATGGCACATTGATGTAAAAGATATAAGGCCAGGAGAAATTATCAATAATGTATCCACCCAATGGTGGGCCCAATGTTGGACCGACGATGACTCCCATACCGTAAATAGCCTGAGCCATACTACGCTTTTCTTTGGGATAACTCTCTGTAATAATGGTTTGGGCAGTCACCAATAAGGCTCCCCCACCCATTCCTTGTATAAAGCGGAATGCTACAAGCTCCCACATATTGGTTGCATTACCGCACAAAAATGAAGATACTGTGAATATGATAATAGAAGCGGCAAAGTAATTTCGACGTCCAAACTGTTGGGACAGCCAACTCGTCATCGGAATTACAATTACATTGGCGATCGCGTAAGCCGTAATAACCCATGCCACATCTGTCAACGTAGCTCCAAGTGAACCTTTCATGTCATTCAGAGCGACATTGACAATCGTGGTATCAACAATCTCCAACAGTGCACAGAGCACCGCTGTTATCGTGATGACAACGCGTCGGAAACCATATTCAACCAGACTATCTTGTTGATTTAAATTTTCCATAGTTATTGAACATGCACATCTACATCAGCATTCATGCCCGGTCTGAGCAAAGCTATGTTTTCTGTTTTATTGTCTTTTGTCAGTTTTATTTTTACCGGTAAGCGTTGAACCGTCTTCACAAAGTTACCAGTCGCATTATCTGGAGGTAATAACGAAAAGCGCGAACCTGTGGCTGGAGAGAAAGAGTTTACTTCACCTTCAAACTCAATATTCGGATAAGCATCCACTTTGATACCCACCTTTTGACCTGGTTTCATTTTTTCAAGCTGCGTTTCTTTAAAGTTAGCCACAACCCAAGTTTCAATATTATCTACAATGTAAAATAAAGACTGGCCTGGATTAACCATCTGTCCCGGCTGCACTTTGATATTGGATACCTGACCGTCTACGGAGGCTAAGACCGCCGTGTAGGAAAGATTCAATTTTGCAGCTTCGAGCTGTGCGTTCGCTCTTTTTATATTCGCCTCAGCAACGGAGGTCTGCTTAGAAGCAACTGTCGTCNNCAGCTTCTAATTTAGCTGTTAATGCTTGTTCATACTGTTGTTTAGTAATTGACTGGTTGTTGTATAAGTTTTGGTAGCGAATATAATCGTTGTTTGCCTGTTTAGCACGAATACGAGCTGCATCGATACTTCCCAAATTGGATTGAATAGTAGCGTCCGAGATGGCTACATTTGCCGAAGAAGCAAATACATCCGCTTTAGATACATCCAAACTGCTTTGAGCAGCAGCCAATGCCGCTAATGCCTCATCCACACGAACTTGATAATCTTGGCTTTCAATTGTGAACAGCGTATCCCCTTTTTTGACCAAATCATTGTCCTTCACGTAAACTTTCGAAATGAATCCACCAACACGGGGGATTATCGGACTCATATTTTTCTCTACTTGCGCATCATCCGTAGTTTCATGTGCCTGACCATGCATATATTTGTAACCACCGTATGCCCCTCCGAAGATGACCAATGCAGCCAAAACAATTGTAAATTTTTTATTTGTACCTTTTTTTTCAGGTGCGCTTTCTACTGTATTTTCCATGTCTAGATTAATTGCTATTTGATGTTTAAAGACCCATTTGCCAATAGAAGGTCATAGTATTTTTCGATTGTGTTTGCTTTGCTTATCGCAAGATTGATTCTACTTTGAAGTTGTTGAACATCGGCCGTCAACAAGTCGTCAGTATCTGCGATACCATTATCATATTTATCTTTAGTAATACGATAGTTTTCTACCGCCTGATCGACTGCCTGATGATACACGACATCCTGTTTTTGTGCCAACATATAGTTTTCATTGGCCTGCTGTACCTGCACTTTCACCTTATCGTTCAGTAGTTCCAAATGCTCATCAATTTCCTTGATATGATTCTTTGCTACATTCACTTCTCTTTTGTTTTTATAAAGTGAACCAATGTCATAAGATATGCCCACGCCTACCATGGCAGCGTTGGTCACCGTGACCACCTTTTGGAGACCAAAAGCATTGTAACCTGCCGTTGCAGAAACCGATGGCAATGTCGACGCCTTTGTCACCTTCAGTTGATCCTCAGCAACCAGACGTTGCGACTCCAAAGACTTTACATCCGAACGTGCAGACTTCGCAGCGTCATAAGAAGCTTTTAAGCCCAAATCAACACCATTTACCTCCGCAAGATTGATCTGATCCAATTGTGTATCCTCATCAATTTTCAAAAAATTAGCCAATTGATAATTAAGCACCTTGATATTTTTCTGTGCTTCTTGAAGTGATACTTGATAGTTTGAGAGCTGCAGTTCTACTTTTAATAAGTCATTACGTGCGATCAAGCCATTATCCAACATCGCCTTAAAATCGGAAACACGCTGTTCGGATTGTTTGATATTTTCAGCAATCAGCAAATTGGTTTGCTGCGCCTTGTAAAGGCTTAAATAAAGGTTAACTGCACGTATAGCCAATTGTTCCTTACTTGCTACAGCATTCCACTCTTCGGCTTTCAGTACGTCTTTGGCAATATCGATTCCCCCTTTTATTTTCCCGCCTGTATAAATCGGCATGCTCACTGACGCTTGTCCAAGCCACAATTGATTTGCAGCAATATCTGGAGCTGAGCCCCCTTCACCTAAAGCCAACTTTAAATTCACATTAGGAGTGGTCATAGCCATGTATTGTCCACTCAATTTTGCATCAGGAAGCTGTTTCGATTTTGCCGTTTCCACCTCAAGCTTTCTACCGAATATCTTGGTATCGGCAGACTTCGCTTCCACGCTTTGATTTGCAGCCAAGTGAATTATTTCCTCCAAAGTCATGTGTTTGTTGTCCTGTGCCAACAAACCCATGGGACTTAAAAGCAATAAGGCACTCAAATTGGCCAACTTATTTTTCATATGTCAATAAAGCTTTAATTGTTTTCTGTATAAATTCTGTTAAAGTTGTTTCTATATAATGTGCGTATGCTGCATCGTTATCAATACGCAACTGATCCTGTAAAAAACGATGGTTCATCTGGAAATTCATGAAAGTTCCCATCATCATCGAATGGATCAAGATCGGATCGTAGCCGGCTTTAAATACGCCTTGCTCGATACCCTCATTGATGACCGAAGAGATCACTTCTAAATTGTGCAACTTAAGTTTTCTAAAAGCTTCAGAAATAAGCATCCGCTGCTTTAACGAGCTCTCAATAGTAATAATGTGATATAGTTTTCGATGCGAGTTCATCGATTTGATCGACCTATCCACCATCGCATCGATTTTGTCCAACGCATTGTCAATAAGTGCAAGCTCATCTACGTTGATCATAAAATCTGGAACACGCCATTCAAAAAAGGTATCCAGCAACTTGTCTTTTGATCCAAAATAATAATTGATCATCGCGACATTTACATTCGCCTCATTGGCGATATCACGAACGGAAGTTCCATCAAATCCCTTCACCGCAAAAAGACGTTCTGCTGCAAGAAGGATGTCAACCTGTTTGTCGTTAAATTCCATTTTTAACCTTTTATCTTCTATAGGTACCTATAAATGCCTACCGAGAATGTCTGTTCTCACTAAATGCGCGACAAAGTTAAACAAACGTTTAATTTAAACAAATGTTTAATTATGAATTTTATGTAAAAAAAACACCATTTCTGGTGTNNCAGTATCCTATATACCATTTCTTTTAAGATTTCTTCGCTGCTAAAATTGCTCGGAACATCAACACCTTTGGATTTCAAATCCGTATTTTTCAATACGTTGAGCACGTCGAAAGTTTTCCTACGGTTGTAGTTTCTTGCTGCTAGTTCATATTCTTTCAAAAAGAAAGGGTGTACGCCTAATTCTTTAGCAGCAGCGGACTTATCAATAAGATAATGATATTTCAGAATTTTGGTAAAGTAGGTAGCAACTTGACCAATGATCATCACTAGGGGATTATTTTTAGGATTGGCTACAAAATAATCCACGATTTGATAGGCCTTCAATGCGTTACGTTTAGCCAGAGCTGTATTGAGCTCGAAAACATTGTAATCCTTCGATATTCCAATATTTCGCTCCACATCATCTAGCGTGATTTCCTGGTTTTTAGGGACATTTAGCATCAGCTTATCCAGTTCATTGGAAACTTTGGATAGGTCATTACCGAGATAGTCGGCAATCATTACAGTAGCCTGCGGATGAATACGCCAACCAGCATCTTTTAAGTACGTGCCGATCCAAGGCGCGACTTTATCATCATATAATTTGGCCGCATCGACAACCAAACCTGTTTTCTCGAAAACTTTATATATTTTTTTTCGTTTGTCAAATTTACCGTGCTTGAAACAAAACACAAGAACAGTCGTGGGCGTGAGATGTTCAAGATACTTCGTCAATAGTTCTTCGGTATCCGTTTTCCATTTCAGCTCCTGCGCCTCTTTAATGATGATAACCTGATAATCACTCATCATAGGATATCGCTTAGCCGAATTGACGATGGTTGACATATCAATATCTTTTCCGTAAAAAACTGACTGGTCAAAGCCTTTCTGAGCATCGTTCAATACTGTCGCTTCGAGCGCATCAGCAATAGTATCGATAAAATAGCTCTCCTCTCCTTGTAGTAGATAGACAGGTTTAAAAGATCTGTTTTTAATATCGGATAAGATCGGATTTATATTCATTTAGCGAAAATACGATTTTAGCCGTAAACCAACAGCAGTAAACTCATCAAAGTTGGTGTCATATAGGTTCTATTTCCGTTAATCGCTTGAAGAAAATTGGTTTCGAGCAAGCCAATACTAAACAAAAAAATAGGTTGCTTCTAGCGAGTAGAATTAGCTTATTTTGCTACAATTTTAGTATATTTGTGTATGTTTTCATTGACTCCACTGAATTTGCCGCCATTTAAAGCTAAGATATCCAGAAAGAACAACGCTATTTACATCTTTGACGAGCTTAGAAAAAAGGAATTGGTGTTGACACCGGAAGAATGGGTTAGGCAGCACTGGATTAATTATTTATCACTCATAAAAAACTATCCCAAGTCACTTATGAACATTGAAGGTGGTTTAAAATTAAATAGCCTTCAAAAGCGCAGTGATTTGCTGATTTATAATAATCAGGGATTTAAAGTTGTCTTGNNTCCGCATATAAAGATTACACAAAAAGTATTCGAGCAAATTGCCAATTATAATTCAGTCCATCGTATTCCATACCTATTGGTGAGCAATGGAATAAATCATTATTATTGCAAAGTAGACTTTGATCAAGCATCTTACGAGTTTCTGGAAGAGCTTCCGAATTATAATGATATTGGCTAAGAAGTTCTCTCTGAAATAAATAACGTAAGCCATCCGGAAAAAATAGCTTAGAGCGCTATAAAAAGTGGCATTGAAAAAATGTAAAGTTGATGTAAAACATCTTTTCAATTTATTTGATTTTTAAAATATAGTTTTATATTAGTCCTACAAAATAGAAAAAATAAAAAGATGAATATAGATAAAAACGAATTCAGAAAATATGCTGTAAAGCATCACCGCATTGGAAGTCAACATGTTGACAGCTTCATCTCTCGTACAGAGACAAGTATTCCAACAAACCTTACACCTTACATCGTTGAAGAGCGTCAGCTAAACGTCGCTCAAATGGATGTATTTTCACGTCTGATGATGGATCGCATCATCTTTTTAGGGAGCGGTATCGATGATCAGGTAGCAAACATTATCCAAGCGCAGCTTTTGTTTTTGCAGTCAACGGACGCACAGCGTGATATCCAAATCTACATCAACTCGCCAGGTGGTAGCGTTTATGCTGGTTTGGGAATCTACGATACCATGCAGTACATCACGCCAGATGTAGCAACAATCTGTACAGGGATTGCCGCATCGATGGGAGCTGTTCTCCTTGTAGCTGGAGCTAAAGGGAAGCGTGCTGCTTTACGTCACTCTCGTGTGATGATTCACCAACCTTCTGGCGGTGCTCAAGGAGTAGCAGCTGATATGGAAATCAACTTACGTGAAATGATGAAGCTAAAAGAAGAGTTGTATACAATTACTTCAGATCACTCTGGACAAACATACGAATGGGTAGAAAAATCTTCTGATCGCGATTACTGGATGAAAGCCAATGAGGCTAAAGAATTTGGCATGATTGATGAGATTTTACTTCCTAAGAAGGAGATTATTAAATAAAGATGGCTAAGAATAACGATAGAGACATTCACTGTTCGTTTTGTGGAATAAGCAAAAATGAAGCCCAGATGCTTATTGCCGGCAATGGAGCACACATCTGTGACAGATGTATCCAACAGGCTGGTGAAATCTTGGCAGAAGAATTAAAACAACGCAAAAGCAAAACTTTACAGACTGCATTAAAATTAATCCGCCCCCTGGAGATTAAAACTCATTTGGCTCAATATGTGATCGGTCAGGATGATGCGAAAAAGGTAATTTCAGTCCCGGTTTATAATCACTATAAACGTCTAAATCAAAAAGTGGACAAAGATGAGATTGAAATCGAAAAATCCAATTTGATCATCGTCGGCGAAACTGGTACAGGTAAGACCCTCTTGGCCAAAACTGTTGCCAAAATATTGAATGTGCCATTCTGTATTGTTGACGCTACGGTATTGACAGAGGCAGGATATGTAGGCGAAGACGTTGAAAGTATATTGACACGTTTGCTTCAGGCTGCTGATTATGATGTTGCATCCGCGGAGCGCGGTATTATTTATATCGATGAGATCGATAAAATCGCACGGAAAAGCGATAATCCTTCCATCACCAGAGATGTATCGGGCGAAGGTGTTCAACAGGCTTTGTTGAAGATCCTAGAAGGCACAGTGGTAAATGTACCACCTCAAGGGGGCCGTAAGCACCCTGATCAAAAAATGATCGCAGTCAATACCAGCAATA